>JBAZXW010000001.1:0-315232 GCA_041659605.1 Sinimarinibacterium sp.
TGGTGCTGCGGCTCGCCAACATCTTCTTCGAGCCCGTATGGAACCGTAGCTACGTCGACCACGTCCAGATCACGGTCGCGGAGGCCCTGGGTGTCGGCCGGCGTGCCGGATACTTCGAGCAGGCCGGAGTGTTGCGCGACATGTTCCAAAACCACCTGCTGCAGCTGCTGTGCACGATCGCGATGGAGCCGCCGGCCAGCTTCGCGGCCGACCGCGTGCGCGACGAGACCGCGAAAGTTCTGTATGCGCTGCGGCCGCTGGGCAATGGCAACCTCGATCACGCCGCCGTGCGCGGCCAGTACGGCGCGGGCCGCATCGATGCCGATGAGTGCCGCGCCTACCGCGCCGAGCCGGGCGTGGCAGCTGACTCGCGCATCGAGACCTACGCGGCACTCAAGCTTCACATCGACAACTGGCGCTGGCAGGGCGTGCCGTTCTACCTGCGCTCCGGCAAGCGCTTGGCACAGCGCCGCACGGAGATCGCGATCCGCTTCAAGCCCGTGCCGCACTCGCTGTTTGCGCCGTTGCGGCCCGAGGACTTGGCACCCAACATGCTCGTGCTGCGCATCCAGCCGCAGGAGGGCGTGTCGCTGACGTTCGAGACCAAACATCCGGGACCCAAGCTGTGCATGAGTGGCGCGGCGATGGATTTCGATTACGGGGATGCATTCGGCGCATCGCGCGAAGCCTACGAGCGGCTGCTGCTCGACGCGATGGCCGGCGATCAGACGCTGTTCGTGCGCTCGGACTGGATTGCACTGTCTTGGTCCTGGTTGGCGCCACTGCTGGAGCGCTGGAGCGCGGGCGGTGCACCGGAGCCCTATGCGGCGGGCTGCTGGGGCCCGACGCAGGCCGATGCATTGCTGGCTCGGGACGGCCGCGCATGGTTCAATCCCTGATCACCGTGCTCCCGGACCCGGACCGTCTCGCTCAGGCGGCTGCGGCCGACATCGCCGCCGAGTTGCGGCGCGCCATTGCCGCGCGCGGGACCGCGCACTGCGTGCTGACGGGCGGCGAGACACCGCTCCCGACATACTGCTGTCTGGCGCAATCGCCGCTGGCCGAGGCGGTGGCGTGGGGCCGCGTTCACTTCTGGTGGACGGACGAACGCTGGGTCTCGTCGGACAACCCGCTAAGCAACCAGCGGGCCGCGCGCGCAGCGCTGCTCGACCGGCTCGCGGCCACGCCCGAGCAAGTCCATGCCGTCGATGTGGCGGCGCCCAGCGCCGAAGCCGCAGCGGCGGACTACGAGCGGCGGTTGCGCCAATGTTTTGGCGATCGTCCTGTCTTCGACGTGGTCCTGCTCGGTGTGGGCGAAGACGGCCACGTTGCCTCGCTGTTTCCCGGTTCCCCGGCACTCGCCTGCGGACGCGACTGGGTCGTGGTCGAACGCCGCGCGCCCAAGCCGCCCGCCGTGCGCGTCAGCCTCAGTCTGCCGGCCCTTGTGGCCGGGCGTTACCACATCCTCCTCGCCCAGGGCGCGGCCAAGGTCGCCGTGGTACGTCGCCTGCACGGACCCCAGCGCGGCAGCCTGCCGATCGACCGGTTCCTGTCCATGGCGCCGCAGGTTCGCGCGTACGTGGACAAAGCGGCGTGGAGTCCGGATGGGAAGGAAGGGGGCCCACGCGATCCGCAGGTGCTCGGGCGCGCGCCGACCCATCGGAGTGACTGCTGATGCACCGGATCGCCATCCCGATGGCCGCGTTCGAGGCAGCAATGCTTGCCGGCGTCGCCGCGCTGCTCCTGGTGCGGCATCGGCGCGCGCTGCACCAGCCGCTGCGTCGGGTGGACATCGGCCACGGCGGTGCCCCGACCGTATTCCTGCACGGGCTGGGCGCGACACATCGCTATTGGCTGCGACCGATCGAAGCCGCGCCGGCGCCAGGCCGCATTACCCTGATCGATCTCCTGGGTTTCGGCGACTCGCCGCAGCCCTGGTTCCGGCACACCGTGGATCGCCACGTTGAGCACCTGCACAGCTGTCTTGCCGACGAACAGAACATGACGCTGGTCGGCCATTCACTGGGCGCGGCTCTGGCGCTGGCCTACGCGGCGCGCCATCCCGGACAGGTGCGGCGGCTGGTCCTGCTGAGCCTTCCGTACTTCGGCGGTGAGTCGGAAGCCTATCGCTGGCTGCGGCAGACGCCCGAGGGCTGGATTTTCACGAACGTGGCCCTGATGACGCTGGCCTGCGTCGTCACGCGCCGCGTGCTCTCGGGCCTCCTGCCGCACCTGCGGCCCGACCTGCCGCGCGAGGTGGCCGAGGATGTTGTGAAACACTCTTGGATGGCGTCAACAACGTCGCTTTGGGACGTGGTGTACCGGCACGACTTCTGTCAGGACGCCGATGCACTGGGCGGGCGCATCCCGGTCATGTGCATCCATGGGGCAGATGACATGACCGTGCCCGCGCGCAGCGCGTGCCGACTCGCCGCGGGGCGCGCCAACTGGTTCACGCTGGTGTTGCCCGGCATCGACCATCACCCTTGGCTGCGCGAGCCGCGGGCCTGCCGCGACATCATTTTTGACTCACGCGTTCCGGCTTCGGCGGCTTCGGTTCTGCACGAGACGGCCGCCCTCGCAGCCACGCCATCGGCCGTCGGCCCGGCGGGCGATCGTTCGGCGTCGCGGATGGTCCCGTGACAGGGAAATAGCGCCGGATCGCATCTGCGAGCGCTGTGTGCAGCTCGGCTTCCGTTGCCTGGCCGATGTTCTGGTAGAGGGGCTGGGCGCGCGCCGTGAAGGCCGCCAGCAGCGTCGGGTCGAAATTGCCCGCCATATCGGACTGCATCGTGTGCAGAGCCTGCTCGAGCGTGAAGGCGGGCTTGTAGGGTCGCTTCGTGGTCAAGGCGTCGAACACGTCGGCGATTGCAAACAATCTCGCCGGTTGCGGAATGCCCGTACCGGCCAGGCGGCCGGGGTAGCCAGTGCCGTCGTAGCGCTCGTGGTGATGCAGCACGATGGTCCGTGCGCGCAACAACCACGCGCTCTGGCTGACGATGCGCTCACCCAGCAGCGGGTGCTTCTGCATCACCTGGAACTCCTCGGGCGTCAGCGGCCCGGGCTTGAGCAGCACGGCGTCCGGAATGCCGATCTTGCCCACGTCGTGAAGGAATGCGCCGGCGATCACGTCGGCGATCTCGCCCGGTGGCATGCCGCTCGCTTCCGCCAGACGGATCGCATACAGCGTGACCCGGTAGTTGTGGGCATCGGTCTCCGAGTCGCGCAGCGCGATCGCGCTGCCCAGCATCCGCATCAGGTCGAGATTGGATTCCAGCAGATCCTGCGACAGGCGTAGCGTCCGGCGGGTCAGCCCGAGCAGGATGGGGTACAGCAGCAAGGTCGTGATCAGGACCGTTGCCGCGCCGATCATGGCGGCGCCGCGCGTCTGCGGGTCGATGGAATGCACGGTTTCCGCATCGAGCCGGTAGAAAGCCTCGGCGGTCCGGCCCGACGCGCGGCCATCTTTCTTCAAGGGGCGCACTACGCGGACGAAGGCCTCGCTGCCTGATCGCAGCAGGTCGCCGGCGACGCGAGGACGAGCGCTCAAGGCCGCCGCCCGCAGCTCCGGCTCCAGGCCATCCGCCCACACCTCCGCGATGATCCTGCCGTCGGCGTCGCGCAGCCGGATGCCGATGAAGTGCTCGCGATCGAGTAACGGGATCAGGTCCTCGTGCGTGCCGGCGATCGCGCCCCCAAGTAGGGGTTGCATCGCGGCGGCCTCAAAATGGCTGATCCCGGCCTGGACGCGCCCGACAGCGGCACGCTCGACGTGCCGCGCCGCCAGGACATAGGCGACCAGCGCTGCGAGGATGGCGAGCACACCGCCAGCTGAAGCCAGCGTCCACAGCAGTCGCCGGCGCAGCTCCTTCGGGTTCTCAGGCGGGGGCGCCAGCACCGTCAAGCTCCGCGAGCCGGAGCGTCGGGCCCGCTATTCGGGGCGTCCACCTTGGCCTTCCGCCATGCGCCGATGCCAGTCGGCCAAGGCGCGGCTCTCGCTGGCGGTCTGCTCGTAGCCTTCGATGAGCCGGTCATAGTGGTCGACGATGCCCGCAGTCGTGCCAATGGGGTAATAGACACCGGGCGGCCAGTGTTCGTAATGGCGCCGCGCACTACGCCGCGCGCGGCCCTCGCGCTGCGCGTAGCGGGCCTGCTCGTCGTAGTAGTCGGCGAGCGCGATGTGATCGGCGGGGCTGCTGGCCTGCTGAATCTTCTGATCGAGGTTTGCGTCCGTGATGCCGCGATGCTCGAAGCTGGCGCAGCCGCCGGCCAGTGTTGCGGCGACCGCCACCACGATGAATGCCCCAAGACACCGATTCATGCACGATTCCTAGACCGTCCGGAATGTTGAAGTGTCGCCAGGATCACCTCGGGTACGCACTGACCTGGATCAGTCCTGCGGCGAGCGCGCACAGCGATCATGGAGCATGAATACGGAGAGTGCGCGCGTTTGCCCACGGCGGCTGGTCGCGTATCCCTGGTACCTGCGGCCCTTCTTCTGGAACCAGAAGCGCAAGTACGGCCAGGTCCTCGGGCCTGCGCTGCTGTGGGCGCGGGTGCCCGCCCTGCTTATCGCGGTCGCATCGATGTACGCAGTGCTGGATCGGCGGCGCAGCCCCTTGAGCCCGGTGCTGCGCTCGCTGGTGACGGTCCGAGTGTCCCAGATCAATCACTGCCGGTTCTGCGTGGATCTCAACGCCGCCGTGCTCGCAAGACGAGCCGGGTCGATGGCGAAGCTCGAGGCACTCGCGCACTGGCGGACCAGCGAAGGGTTCACCGGCGCCGAGCGGATGGCGCTGGAGTACGCGGAGGCGGTCACCGACTCCGCGCGCCGCGTCGATGCTGCCTTGTTTGCATCGCTGCACTCGCACTTCGATGACGATGCCATCATCGAGCTTACGGGACTGATTGCGTTTCAGAACCTCTCAAGTAAGTTCAACAGCGCGCTCGATGTTCCCGGCCAAGGGTTCTGCGCGATGCCAGGCAGCCCGCCCGAGCCGCACACGGCGCGGCCAGCGCGCCGATAGGAGCCTCAAATGTAGGCTTCGGCCGCGTACCGTCGCATCATGCGATGGCTGTTGAACAGCGAGCCGTTCAGGGAAATCGCACCCTTCATCACCGCGATCCAGCCGGCACGATCCTGGTGGAACAGCGGCAGCACATGCCGCTCGAGCTTGCCGTAAAGCGCGTCCGCCTCGTTGCCGGCGGAGCCGTCGCCAGCGTCCCCGATCGCCCAGCCGGTGACGCCTTCGACGCAGCCCTCGACCCACCAGCCGTCCAGCACGCTCAGGCTCGGCACGCCGTTGAGAGCAGCCTTCATGCCGCTCGTGCCGGACGCCTCCAGCGGCCGCTGCGGCGTGTTGAGCCACAGGTCCACCCCCGGGATCAGAACCTGAGCAAGCGTCATGTCGTAGTTGGGCACATAGATACCGCGGACGTCGGGCGCCAGCGCGTGCAGCGCGGCGTGCACCTGCTCGATGCGTTGCTTGCCGTCGTGGTCGCGCGGATGCGCCTTGCCGCCCCATACGATCTGGAACGGCCAGCGCCGCGCGATCGCCCGCAGCCGCTCCAGGTCCGAGAACAGCAGTTCGGGCCTCTTGTACGCGGTCATGCGCCGGGCGAAGCCGAGAATCGGCAGTTCGGGATCCAGCGCGACGCCGAACGCGCCTTGCACGTGCTCGACGAGTCGTTGCTTGGCGGCCATGTGCGCCTGCCAGGTTTCCACGTCCGACAGACAGCAGCGCGCTCGCACCAGGATCTCGGGCTCGTGGCACCAGCCCGGCAGATGGTGGTCGTAGAGCGCGGCGAAACTCGGCGCGGTCCAGGTGTAGGCGTGCACGCCGTTGGTCACGGCCCGCACGGCGTAGCCCGGAAACATGTGTCGCGAGGTCTCGGCGTGGAGCTTGGCGACGCCGTTGACGTAGCCGCTCAGGTTCAGCGCGAGACGCGTCATGTCCAGCGCTGTGTCGCCCGCGAGTCCGCGCAGTCCGCCATCCACGAACGGCCCGAGCACGCGGTCGACCAGCCCGTAGGAGAACTCGTCGTGGCCCGCGCCGACCGGGGTGTGCGTGGTGAAGCTGCACTGGCGGCGCACCTGCATGACATCGTACAGCGGGTCGCCCGCCCTGCGTTCCGTGCTGGGCGGCGCGGTTTCGCGCAACAGCTCCAGCCCCAGCAGTGCCGCGTGACCTTCGTTCATGTGGTACTTGTGAATACGAAAGCCGAGCCCGCGCAGCAGCCGCACCCCGCCGATGCCGAGCACGATTTCCTGTTTCAGGCGATAGGTGCCGTCGCCGCCGTAGAGCTGCGCTGTGATCGCGCGGTCGGACGGATCGTTCTCCGGCAGGTCGGTGTCGAGAAACAGCACCGGCTCGCGCCCACCGCGGTGGCCTTCGAGCACGTAGAGCCATGCGGTGACCCAGATCTCACGGCCCTCGATCGGCACGACGGTCTTGACGCCGACGCGACGCCCCCAGCGGCCCGGATCCCATCCGTCCGGTTCTTCGGTCTGGCGGCCGTCCGGCGAAAGGCTCTGCCGGAAGTAGCCGGCGCGGCTCACCAGCGTCACCGCAACCATCGGCAACTCCAGATCCGCCGCCGTACGCATCGCATCGCCCGCGAGGATGCCAAGCCCGCCGCTGAAGGTGGGGATCTGGGGATGAACCGCCGCCTCCATCGTGAAGTAGGCGATGCGCGACCGGTCGAGGAAGGGCTGCAACATGGGAGTCACTCCTGGGTGTTGGGTCGCGGCGCAAGCCACATGTCCCACAGGGCGATGGCGATCTGCGCTGCCAGCGCGATGCCCATCAAGGCCCCGCCGGCGACGACGACATAGCCGAACAGCGGCGCGGCGAACTTGGTGAACCACCACGAGCCGATGTCGAGCCAGATCGCGGCGAAGGGCGTCACGATCAGCAAGTTGCGCAGCCAGGCCGGGACTTCGCTGAGTGCGAAGATGCCGCCGGTCAGCAGGAACAGCAGGCTGATGCCAAACAGATGGATGTGCGACACGCGCGCCAGCGCGCCGACCGACTCGCCGAGATCCGGTTTTGCGAGATCGAGAGTCTCCTCGTAGCTCGTCAGCGCCGGCACGGGCAAGCCGGACTGCGCGTTGTGGCACGCCGTACAGCTCTTCTGCAGGATCGGCTGGATCTCTGCGACGTAGCGGGCCTCGGGCACGCCGTCGCGGATCCAGGACTTGATGCGCTCACTGTCCGGCGTCTCGAGCTTGTCCGCCATCGCCCCTTCAATCGCGGCCTGCAGGCGCGTGTTCTCGCGCTGGCCGTGGTACTTCATGACGACGCCCTGCACCAGGCCCATGTTCATCGCCCTGTGCGGGTCGACGTTGAGCAGGAACATCAGGAATATCGCCGCCAGGTAGCCGATGCCGACCGTGGCGAGGAAGGAACTGAACAGCAGCCGCATCGGCAAGGGCAATTGGCGAAGCGTGTGGGCGAATCTCGTGGCGTTCATCGGGTTCTCCTGCCGCGCGCTGCTTGTTTACGACGGGATACAGTGGCTTTCACTCGTGTCCGCCGGCAGGAGGCTGCTGCGCCCAGTGGCGATGCTGCTGCGCCATCACCGAGTAGATGCGGACCGCCTCCTCCTCGTTGCGGATCAGCTGCTCGCAATGTCGTGGCATGGCCGGCATCCCCGTGTCCACGCCGACACGGTCAATCCAGCGGTATTGCGGACCGCGCTGATAGGCGGCGTAAATGGCACGGTGTTCGTCCGCGCGCGTGCGCGCCTGTGCCGCCTGCCGGTCGTATTGCCGGGCGAGCGCGTCGTGCTGTGCCGGCGTCCGGGCGGCCTCGACCTGCTGCGACAGCGGCGGCGCACCATCGCCGTCTGAAGGCACGGAAGCGCAGCCGGTGGCCAGCATGCCCAGCGCCAGCACCAACACGCGGCAGAAGCCGAGTGATTGAACCGCCAAGCGATAACTCTTCATGTCCGATCCTCCTTTGCTGTGGGATGAGCCGCCGCAGACCCGACAGCTGCCGAAAGCGGCGGCGGTGATTGGCCGTCGGCAGCGGCCCCATGGCGCTGCCACGGCCAGCGGCCTTCGATCTCGACCTGCAGCGCCATGCTGAGCACCGTGCGCACCAGCACGATGATGGCGAGCACCGCGACGTTCTCGAGGGTGGGCGCCACGACGACGGTGCGGATGATGTCGCCCGCGACCAGAAACTCCAGGCTCAGGACGATGGCGCCGCCGAACTCCTGACGGAACCGGCGGACGCCCATCGCGCCGGCCGCCGGCGTGCGCACGAGCAGACGCCATGTCGCCGCCATCGCACCGGCGGCGATGACGACCACGCCGATGGCATCGAAGGCGAGACCCACCCATTCCATGACGCCGCGGAACGTGTTCATGACGGGCCTTTCTCAGTGGTGCTTGTACACGCCGACATTGCGGATGTCGTTCCACGCCGTCGTCTGATGGCACAGATAGCACTGCCGGACCTGCGCGAAGGGTTGGCCGGCAACCGTCATGGAGACCATCTTGAAGTGCTCCATGTAATGACTCGGCGGCGCCTTGTGGCATTGCGCGCAGTCCGTTGAGCTTGGGGGTGGATGCTGGTATTCCGCCAGCGTCCACTGCGTCGTCGCGTGGCACTGCGCACAGTCGCGTCCGAACAGGGCGCCATGCCGGTCCTTGCTGGCGTGGCAGGTCGTGCACTCCAGCACGCGCTCGGCGGACGCCAGGTGCGGGTTGTCGGGCGCCGGCCCGGCGGCTGTATCGCGTGCGACCCACGCTGCGAGCTGGTGATGCAGCAGCGCGGCGTCGCTGTCCGGCGCCTCTCGTTCGAGTTGCCGCAGGCCGATTTGCGCGAGCCTCTCGTGGTTCATTCCCGGCGACAGGCCCGGCGCCGGATCGTGCTCGCGATGGCACTGCGCGCAGTCGCCGATGCTCGCGTGAAAGGCCGTCGCTTGGCGCTGCAGCAGCGCCGTGTCGTTGGCGTGGCAGACGATGCAACTGCCGGCCTCCACGCCCTTGATCCGCGTGTGGCAGGCGGCGCAGTTGTCTTCCAGGAATGCGTGTCCAGGGGACAGGGGACCGGGGCTCGCCTGCTGCTGCCAGAACGCGGCGTCCTGCAGCCAAGGCATGCGCGGCCAGGCCCAGGCGGCCAGCGCTCCGAGGATGAAAACGACGAGCAGGGCGATTTTCTTCATGCGGTCGCCTCTAGCGGAACCAGCGCAAGCCGAACTCGAGCGCGGCCCAGATGTGCAGGCCAAGGAGCCCGTAAAGGATGGCGGAAATCAGCAGGTGGAACTTGAGCCACCACGAGAAGAAGGTGAGCAGGCGTTCGTCGGAGCGAATGCCGTATTCAAGGTCCGCCATGGACTCGACCAGCGGCAGCGCCGGCATGCCCGCGGGCACGGCAGCTCCGCCATTGGCCGCCATGGCCGCCACCCGGTCGAAGGTGCCGCGCAGCGCGGCGAGATGATCCTGCTTGGCGCGCACGTCCTCGGCGATGAAGCCGAGCAGGTAGCGTCCGACGAAGCCGCTGAGCACGACGAGCAATGTCATGGCCGTCAGCGCGATGCCGAGCGGGCTCTGGAACTTGTGTCCGCTGTGGACCAGAACCAGCGCCGCGCCGGCGAGGCCGGCATAGATGTGCCAGACGAGGAAGGTGCGCATGCCCGGCCCCACCGCCCGGCGCAGCGGGGCGATGCGCTTGACGATGGAGTAGATCAGCGGGACGAGCATCAGCGCGGCGCCCGAGACGGCGAACACGCCGCCCCAGGCGCTGCCGGCGAAATCGGGCGAGCGGTGCACGAGGAATCCGAGCCACAGCAGGGCCAGGAGACCGACGATGCCGGTGACGACGACGCGATCGTGCTGGCGCATGACCTTCAGGCCTCCACTGTCACGTCTTGCTTCGCCTTGGCCTGGCAGGCGAGGACGAGGCCGGCAGTCCGATCCGCGGGCGTCAGCCCATCCTCGACCTCCATCGTCACCTGGCCGGCCAGGAGCTTGACCTTGCAGGCGCCGCAGAAGCCCTGACGGCAGGAGTAATCGATCGCCACGCCGACGTCGTCCGCGGCTTCCAGCACTGTCTTGTCCGGCGGCAATGGCGCTTTCTTGCCCGAGCGCGCGAAGCTGCAGGTGGGGGCCGCGGCGGTTGGCGCCGCCTCGGCTGGCGGCGCGCGCTTGACCTCCGGTGTCAGGAACAGCTCGGTGTGGACATGGTCCGACGCGACGCCGAGCTGTGCCAGCGCCTTCTTCACCGCCTCCATCATCGGTGGTGGCCCGCAGACGTGAACGCGGCGCGAACCCAGATCCGGTACGGATTGCGCCAGCAGCTCGGGCGTGACGAAGCCGCGCGCGCCGCCCCATGAGGTGGACGGTTCGTCGCTGAGCACCAAGGTCACATGAAGATTCGGGTGCCGCTTGGCCAGGTAGTCCAGCTCCTCCCGGAAGATGGCGCTGTCGAGCCTTGGGAAGGCGCAGATCAACCAGATCTCGCCCATCCAGCTCTGATCGGTGAGAAAGCGGATGGAGCTCATCAGCGGCGTGATGCCGACGCCGCCGGCGATCATGACGACGTGGGGCGCCTCGTGGCCGCGGAAGGTGAAACGGCCGTAAGGGCCTGCTGCCTCCAGCACATCCCCGACCTTGACGTGCCCGTGCAAGTAGCCTGAAACGACTCCGCCGCGGGCATGCTTCACCGTGATCTCGCACCAGCCATGGCAGCAGGGCGAGGACGCGATGGAATACGAGCGCTTCGCGAGCTTGCCATCGACGGTTGCCGCGACGGTCAGGAACTGACCGGGCTCGAAGGCGAACGGCAGTTCCTCGCCCGCAAGGGGCGCGAGGCGGAAGGTCTTGACGTCGGCGGTCTCCTGGAAAATGCGCGCGACCCGCAATTGCCCCGACCAGCTGCCGGTGGTGGACACGGGCAGGACGGTGTGCGCGCCCTGCGGCATGTGTCCGCCGGCGACCGATGGCATGGCCGGTACGGACGACGGCGACGGCGCGGCTGCCGCAAGCTCACCACCCCCGATCGTCCCCGGCCCGCCGGCGAGTTGCGCCGCGAGCGCGCTGGCACGCCGCTGTCGTGCGAGGTAGATCAGGAGCAGCAGCACGGCAAACGCCGCGACGAAGGCCATCGTCACGTAGTGGAATAGCGACAAGCCGAAGAAGCCGTGCGGTGTCTGCGCGGCCATCGGCGACAGCAGGTTCATCTCGCGCTTGAACCACTGCATGGCGACGTTACGCGGCGCCTTGCCCTCGGCCAGCGCGCGGTGTGCCGCCAGCCCACTCTCGAACTGCGCCAGCCCTTGCCGCATGGACGCCGTGGCCGCCTGCATGGCCGAGTAGTCGTCGCGCGGCGCCGCTTGGGACAGATCTCCCAGCGCCAACGACATCAGGCGCGTGCCCTCCTTCATGCGCTCGTGCGCTTGCCACTTCACTTGCTCGCGCTTCTCCGGCGGCAGGTCGGGCAACTCCATCAGCGCTGGATAGAGCTCCTTGGGCGCGGGTGCGCCCATGCGCTCCATCATTTGTTCCATGCCCTGTGCCATGCCGGCCGCCGGCGCGTTCTGGATGCTGGGCGGAGGTCCCATCGGCGCGGCAGCCATGGGCGGCGCGCCGGCGGACACCGGAGGTGCCGGATGGTGCTGGCTGTGCTCGTCGGCAGGTGCCTGCGCGGCGGCGGCTCCGAGTAACGCTGCGAGCAGGGCGGCCGTTGCCAGTGCCGCCCTGCGCTCCGCGGTTTGCTTGTTGTTGGAGACGCTCATGTGCCCTCCGGCATTCCGCTGCGCTTTCGCTACGGCGCCGTGCCGAGCACGGCGCGGCGCTGCTCGTCGGTGAGAGCTTGGGCGGCTTCGCCGACTGCGCGGATGTAATCCAGGCGCCGCTGTACGCGCAGTTCCTCGATGGCGCGGGCCTGCGCCTCGATCTTGCGGCTGTCCGGCTGATCCGAGCCGGTCAGCACGTACAACTGCTGCTCGGCTTCCTCGATCTTGCGCTGCGCCGTGGCGCGGTCAAGCAGAGCCTTCTCGCGGATGCGGCCCAGACGCATCTGCTGATCGGTGCTGAGCTGGATGTGTTGCGAGTGGTTCAGGAAGAAGCCGTCCGCGCCGACGTGATACAGGTGCGACGCGCCCGGGAAGCCGGGCAGGGCGTTGGGCGGCATCCCGCTCATGCCTGAGGCGCCCGCAGGACTGCTCGCACCGCCCATGCTGCCCATCTCGCCCATGCACTCCATGCAGCCCATGCCCATGCCGCCGGCGCCCGAGCCGCCGGGCATCGGCATTGCGCCCGCAGGCGGGGTCTGAGGCACTTGCGGCATCGGTGGTGCTGGCTGGCCGGCGGGCATTCCGCCCATCGGCATCATGTCGTCCATCGCCTGCGCAACCTGGACGAGGGCCACGGCAAGCGCGAACGCAGTTGCGGCGGCGACCGGCCCGCGTGCTCCGAGCGTTTCCTTATTCATACATCACCTCCTGTTCAGAACATCCGGACAATGCCACCTGCGACACCGAAAGCTGGGCCGCCCTCGTTCAATCCCGCAAACGCGGAGCCCTTGAGAAAATAGCGTCCGCCGAGGGCATACAAGGACCCGCCGCTGATTTCCAGTGGCGCACGCGCGCCCTGCACGAGCGCCGTGCGACCATCGAGCGAGACGTACCAATGGGCGCGCGTCGTGGCGCCGGACAAGCCCGCGCTGTAAAGAAATACGTCGCGCAGGCCTTCGCTGTGCCCGAGCCCGCTCTTGATGTATCCGCCCTGCAGATTGAGGCGCAGGTTGCCGAGCGGCCATCGCGCCGCGAGGAACGCGCCGAGATCCGTTTCACCGGTGCCCAGACCCTTGTCCTCGTCGGCCGTCGGCAGCTTCACCGCAACGGACCCGTAGAGCGACAGTTCGTCGAACGCATCCGGCGCCAGAACCTTTCCGGCGCGCGCGACGATGTCGCCGATGCCGGACTCCGTGGCGCTGGTTCCCCCGCTGTCTGTGTTGAGGCGCAGGTAGGGAACGGTTGCGCTGAAGTCATAGCCTGGTGCCAGGTAACCGACGGCCGGCGCCACGTACCGCAGGTCGCTACGCACGGCGGTGCCGAAGTCACCGGACTTGAAACCCCCGCTGAGTTCGACAAAGGCGTTGCCGTTCGCCCGCACTTGCCCGAAAGGAGCCACGGCCAGCGCGAGCAGCCACGCCGCCGACCGCGCCCGCCAGCGCCCGCATTCCTTGCGATCTGCGGTTATGCGCCTGCCGACGGATGAAAAAAGCAGGCGAGCGAAGCGGCTGTCGCGATGGCCGGGTTCCATGTCAGTGCCCCGTGTGGTCCATGCCTTCGAGCATCTTTTCCATGCGGCCCATGCGGTCCTTCATCTGCTGCGTCGTCTTCGGGTCCATGGCGCCGCGACCCATCTGCTGCGACATGTCCTGCATGCCGTCGCTCATCTCCTGCATGAGCCTCGACATCTCGCGCCGGTGGCCGGCATCCATACCGTCGTGCGACTCCATCTTGCGCGACATGTCCGTCATCATCTCGTTCATGTCGCGCATCATCCCCGACATGTCCCGCATCATCTGCTGGTTGTTCATCTGATCGCCCATCATCTGCGAGCCCTGCTGATTGCCCATGCCGGGTTGCTGCTGCATGCCGCCGTGGTCGCCCGACATCTGCGCCGCCGCGGCGCCTGACATCAACATCAGGGCCATTGCCGCCATACCTTTTGCGTTGCTCATGACTTGCTCCTTGAAAGGTTTGCGCGTGAACACAACTTCGGCGTCCCGGACGCCGCGCGATGTCCGGGACAAGCCCCCGTTGCCGGGGTCATGGAACGGCTCCGAGGACGCCACGCCGCTGCTCGTCCGAAAGGACTTGTGCCGCTTCGCCGACGGCACGGATGTGGGCGAGCCGCCGTGCCGTGCGCAGGGCCTCGATGCGGCGGATCTGCGCCTCGATCTGATCCGCGTCCGGCTGGTCGGCGCCGGTGAGCACGAACAGCTTCTGGTCCGCTTCTTCGAGCGCGCGCGCCGCGCCGGCGCGGGCCAGCAGTGCCTGCTCGCGGGTCCGGGAGAGCTTCGCCTGCTGCCCGACGGTCAAACCGATGTGATGCGCATGGCTGAGAAAGAAGTCATCGGCGCCCACGTGGTAGATGTGGGATGTGCCTGGGAAGCCCGGCAACGCCGAGCCGTTTGGCATGCCCGATGCACCTGACATCGACACGACTGCGCCCATTTCGCCCAAGCAGTCGGAGCAGTCCCAGGATGGCGATGGCTGCGGCATCGCACCCGACGCGGTCGGAGCCACGAATGGCAGGCCAGCCAGCGTCAGCGATATGCCCGCCGGCGGCATCCCTGCCATTGGCTGCGGCGTGCGGGTGCCTCCCAGCCGCATGCCTTCGTTCGGCGGAGACTTCACGTCCATCAGGATTTCCAGATCCTTCAGTTGCCTGCGCAGTTGCTCGATCTGCTGCGCCAGCGCCGGATCGTTGGACGAGGTGTCGGACGCGCCTGCCGGTGCCTGCGCCGACGCGCAGCTCGAAACGGCCGCCAGCAGAACTGCAAGAAGCGCTGGGTGCGGGGTCACGGTTGGCCCTCCGAAGTCGGGAGCCGATGGATCGAGGGTGACGGTGCTGCGCCGGCGGTCAGACTGCGCCCCTTGAGCAGCAGGTACAGCGCGGGAATGACCGCCAGCGTCAGCACCGTCGAAGAGACCATGCCGCCGACCATCGGTGCGGCGATGCGGCGCATCACTTCCGAGCCGGTGCCGCTGCCCCACATGATCGGCAGCAGGCCCGCCATGATGGCCACGACTGTCATCATCTTGGGCCGCACGCGCTCGACCGCCCCGGTGACGATGGCCTGACGCAGGTCCGCCGCGGTCAGCGGCTCGCCGCGCGCTGCACGCTGCCGCCGGATTTCGTCGAGCGCGTGATCGAGATAGATCAGCATGACGACGCCGGTTTCGGCGGCGACGCCGGCGAGCGCGATGTAGCCGACAGCGACGGCCACGCTCATGTTGTAACCGAGCAGCCACATCAGCCACACCCCGCCGACGAGGGCGAAGGGCACCGAGAGCATCACCAGCAGCGTCTCGGTGACGCGGCGGAAGTTCAGATACAGCAGCAGGAAGATCAGGAACAACGTCAGCGGCACGACGAGCTTCATCTTCGCCAGCGCGCGCTCCATGTACTCGAACTGGCCGCTCCAGGTGATGTAGTACCCCGGCGGAAACTGCACCTGATCGCGGACGGCGGCCTGCGCGTCTCGCACGTAGGAGCCAATGTCGCGGCCACGCAGGTCGACGTAAATGTAGGCCGACAGCAGCGCGTTCTCGGTGCGGATCGACGGCGCGCCCTTGGCGAGCGACACGCGCGCCAGCTCGCCAAGCGGCACCTGGGCGCCGTCCATGGTCGGCACCAGCACCTGCGTAGCGATGGCCTGCGGCGAGTCGCGCAGCTCGCGCGGGTAACGGACGATGACGCCGAAGCGCTCGCGGCCCTCCACGGTGGTCGTGACCAGCTCGCCGCCGAGCGCGGTCATGATGACATCCTGCACGTCGCCCACCGCCAGGCCGTAGCGTGCGAGTTGATCGAGGTCGGGCTCGATGTTGAGGTAATAGCCGCCGGTCAGCCGCTCGGCGAAGGCACTGGTCGTGCCCGGTACCGTGCGGATAACCTCCTCGATGCGGCGCGCGAGGACCTCGATCTCCGCAAGGTCGCGCCCGAACACCTTGATACCGATCGGCGTGCGGATGCCGGTGGAGAGCATGTCGATGCGCGCCTTGATCGGCATGGTCCAGGCGTTTGCAACGCCAGGGAATTGCAGCGCCTGGTCCAGCTCCGCGATCAGGCTATCCACGGTCATGCCGGGCCGCCACTCGGACTCGGGCTTGAGGTTGATGACCGTCTCGAACATCTCCAGCGGGGCTGGGTCGGTGGCGGTCAGGGCGCGGCCGGCCTTGCCGAAGACCGAGTCGACTTCGGGAAACGTCTTGATGATGCGATCCTGCTCTTGCAACAGGCGCGCGGCCTGCGTCACCGACATGCCGGGCAGCGAGGCCGGCATGTAGAGCAGTGTGCCCTCGTTGAGCGTCGGCATGAACTCGCTGCCGAGGCGACTGGCGGGCCATGCCGTCACGACCAGGGACGCCAGCGCGGCGGCAATGGTCGTGCGCGGGTGTGCCAGCACCCAGCCGATGATCGGACGGTAGCCGCGGATCAGTCCACGGTTGACCGGATTGCGGTGCTCCGGCGTCAGCGAGCCGCGGATGAACAGGATCATCAGCACGGGCACCAGCGTGACCGACAGCAGGGCCGCGCCGGCCATCGCGAAGGTCTTGGTGTAAGCCAGCGGCTGGAACAGCCGGCCTTCCTGCGCTTCCAGCGTGAAGACCGGCAGGAACGACACCGTGATGATCAGCAGGCTGAAGAACAGCGCGGGTCCGACCTCGCGGCACGCCGCGATGATCAGCGGTGCGCGCGGCGCATCCGGCGCAGCGCGCTCGATGTGCTTGTGGGCGTTCTCGATCATCACGATCGCGGCGTCGACCATGGCGCCGATGGCGATTGCGATGCCGCCCAGGCTCATGATGTTGGAGTTGAGGCCCAGGCCGCGCATGGCGATGAAGGCGATGAGCACGCCGATCGGCAGCGACACGATGGCGACCAGGGCGCTGCGCATGTGGAACAGGAACACGACGCAGACCAGCGCCACGATCGCGCTCTCCTCGGCGAGGGTGCGCTTGAGCGTCGCAATCGCGCGCTGGATCAGCTCCGAGCGGTCGTATACCGCGCGAATGGCCACGCCATCCGGCAGCGCGGCTTTAATTTCCTCGATGCGCGTCTTGAGGTTGCCGATGACGGTCAGCGCGTTCTGGCCGTAGCGCGCCATGGCGATGCCCGCGACGACTTCGCCCTCTCCATTGAGTTCGGCGAGGCCGCGGCGCTCATCGGGCACCAGTTCGACGCGGCCGACGTCTCGGATCAGCACCGGGGTGCCGCCCTCCGCCTTGAGCACGAGGCGTTCCAGGTCCTTCGTGCCGCGCAGGTAGCCGCGCCCGCGCACCATGTACTCGGTCTCGGTCAGCTCGATCGTGCGGCCGCCGACATCGGTATTGCTGTCGCGGATCACGTCCGACACGCGCGACAACGGGATGCCGTAGAGCCGCAGGCGCGCGGGGTCCACGGTGACCGCGTACTGGCGGACGAACCCGCCGATGCTGGCCACCTCGGCAACGCCGGGGGCCTTCGTGAGCTGGTAGCGCACGAACCAGTCTTGCAGCGCGCGCAGCTCGTCGAGCGAGCGGTTCTTGCCTTCCAGCGCGTACTGGTAAACCCAGCCAACGCCGGTCGCGTCGGGCCCGAGCGACGGCGTCACCGTGGGCGGCAGCCGCCCAGACGCGAAGTTCAGGTATTCGAGGACGCGCGAGCGTGCCCAGTAGAGGTCAGTGCCGTCTTCGAAGATGACATAGACGAACGAGGCGCCGAAGAACGAAAAGCCGCGCACGACCTTCGAGCGCGGCACGGCGAGCATCGCCGTGGCCAGCGGATAGGTCACCTGGTCTTCCACGACTTGCGGCGCCTGGCCGGGATAGTCGGTGAAGACGATGACCTGGACGTCCGACAGGTCGGGCAGCGCATCCAGCGGCGTCTTTACCAGCGCATAGACACCGGCGGCCACGATCAGGCCGCTGGCGAGCAGCACGATGAAGACGTTGCGGGCCGACCACTCAATGACGCGTTGGAGCACGGCGCTACTTCCCGTGTCCCGCGTGCGCCGCGGATGGCTCGTCCGGCGGCGACTCCGGCTGAGGTGCGGCCGCGCCGTGTCCGCTGTGGCCCCCGAGTCCGCCGAGCGCCGACTTGAGATTGCTCTCGGCGTCGATCAGGAAATTGGCGGCAATGACGACCTCTTCGCCTTCCTGCACGCCGTCGAGAATTTCGACCACGTCGTCGCCGCGGCCGCCCAGTTGCACAGCGCGCGGCTCGAAGCGCCCGCCCGCATGCGCGACCAGCACCGTCTGGCGCGCGCCGCTGTCGAGCACCGCCGAGTGGGGCACGACCACCCGGGCCTCCTCGCTGCCGGTGGCGATCTCGACCTGGCCGAACAAGGCCGGACGCAGCGCGCCGTCGGCGTTGGGCAGCACGACTCGGATCTTCACCGTGCGCGTGGCTTCGGTCATCGTCGGATAGATGAACGCCACGCTGCCGAGAAACTCGCGGCCGGGTTGCGCCGGCGTGGTGAAGCGGACCGCCTGCCCCAGGCGCACATCCGCCAGATCCTGGGCGCTGATGTCGGCGAGCAGCCAGACTTCGGACAGGTCCGCAAGGTCAAACAACATTTCGCCGGGCATGAATCGCATGCCCTCGACGGCCCGCTTCTCCAGCACGACCCCGTCCACCGGCGAGACGATGGCCAGGGTGCGGCGGACGGCGCCGCCGTGGCGCAGGGTCTCCAGCTCGCGGTCGGGAATGTCCCAGTTGCGCAGCCGCCGCAACGCCGCATCGGCGAGCGCCTGCATGGTTTCGCGCTCGGCGCCGCCGGAGTTGGCAAGCGAGGCCAGGGCGTGAGTCGCGATCGTGAACTCCTGCTGCGCGGATACCAGTTCCGGACTGTAGATCTCGGCCAGCGCCTGGCCCCGGCGGATTGCGGCGCCCGTCTGGTTCACGTGCAGCTCTTCGATCCAGCCCTCGAACTTGGGCGCGACAGTGTGATGGTGCGTCTCGTTCACGGCGATCGCGCCGCTGGCGCGCACGGTTCGCACCAGCTTCCTGCGCTCGACACGCGCCGTGCGCACGCCGAGTTTCTGCACTTTCTCCGGCCCCAATACTACGACCGTGCCAGCCGACGGCGCCTGGGCGGCCGCGCCCTCCGGCGGGCCTGCCGTCGTCCGCGCTTCACGCCCCGCCGACGGGGCTGTCGGTGTCATCGCAGGCCGCGTCGAACGTCCAAGGCCGAAGCCTGCCGCAACGGCCAGCAGGACCACGATGCCAATGATGAGCTTCTTCATTCGACGCTCCCGGCCAGCGCGCGCAGCGATGCGGCCCACGTCAGCACGTCGCGCGTGGCCGCATGCCGGTCCAGTTCGGCAGCACGCCACTGGCGCAGGGCCTCGAGTAGCGTCGTGAAATCCACGGCGCCGACCCGGTAGCTGGCGACTGCGGCCCGGTAGTTCGCCTCGGACTGCGGCAGGAGCGTGGTCTCCACCAGTTCCAGCTGGCGCTGCGCGGCCTGCCACCGCGCCCATCGGGCGCCGACTTCGCCGCGCAATTCGGTACGCACGGCCTCGGCGCGCGCCGCGGCGGCTGCCTCCATCGCGCGCGCCTCGTGTTCCTGGGCCCGCCGCGTTCCCTGCTGCAGCGGAATCTCCAGTTCCAGCATCAAGTCCCACGACTCGAATCGGTCTCCCCTCTGCACGGGCGCGACGCCGAGCGTGATGTCGGGATAGCGATTGCGGTAGGTCAGGTCGCGGCGGATCGCAGCGGCTCGCGCCGCATCGCTCGCCGCACGCGCCTGCGGATGCGTGACGCCCGCGCGTGCCAGCAGTGCGTCGTAGTCAAAAGCAACGGGAAGCTCCGGGGTTCCGGCTGGATCGATGAGCGGATCGGACGGCGCCCGGCCCAGGACTGCGTTAAGCATCGCCGCAGATTCCGCGCGCATCGCACCGAGCTCGATGAGATCGCGCTGCATGGCGGTGCGCTCGACCTGCGCCTTGAGCGAGTCCTGCATCGGCGCAAGGCCTGTGCTGTAGCGCGCGCGGGCCAGGGCCTCAAGATCGGTGACGACGGCCAGTAGGCGGTCGACGACCTCGGTCGCCCGCGCCGTGTACCAGTACTCCGCGTACGCGCGTTCCGCCGTCGCCAAGGCCGCGAGCGCGAACGCATCGCGACTGCCTGCAACACTGTGCGCATCGGCTTCAGCAGCTTCGCGAGCCAGGCCAAGCTTGCCCCAGAGCGGAAAGCGCTGGCGCAACTGGTAGGCCGTCTGGCCCACCTCGTCGGGCGCCAGCCGCGGTCGGTCGCGGTCGATGTCCTCCAGCTCGATGGCGAACATGGGATCGGGCAGTGCACCGGCCGGGCCGGGCCGCGTCGCAGCGGCTTCGGCCTCGAAGCTCATGGCTTGCAACTCCGGGTTATGGGCCAGCACCCATTGCCGGATGCTCTCCACGGTTCGGCCGGGGACCGGCTCGTCGAAAGGCTCGGCCGCAGCGCTTGCGCTGCCAGCCAGAAGCGCCGCGCCGGCCAGGAGCCGCGCGTTTCGAAGTGATGGCGCCAACGCAGACAAGGCAGCCTCACTTCTTGGCCAGCGTGCGCAGGTACGCCACGAGCGCCGCGGCATCCTCCGCCGTCAGCTTCGGGTTGCCGCCCTTGGTCGGCATGGCCATCGGCGAACCCTTGGTCTGGAAGCCGTTCAGGATGCTCGCGGTGAGTTCGGCGTCGGACTTGGTCAGTGGACCGCCCTTGCCGGTCATATCCGGCACGCCGGGGATGGCGCCTTGACCGCTTTTGCCGTGGCAGGCGACGCAGGTCTGGTTGAACAGCGCTGCGCCATCGGGGGCGCCGGCTGTCGCCGCGCCTGACGCAAGGGCCACTACCATGAACGCAAGCGGCAGCAATGGGTTCGTCTTCATGTCAGTTGCTCTGCTGGAGGAAGCGCAGGATCTCCGCCGAATCCGTGGCAGTGAGTCCGGCGCGAGCACGCATGTGGGTGACCACGACCTGCCATTCGGCGTCATCGAGGTCCTTCGCGTCGCGCATCGCGTGGCAGCGGGCGCAGGTGTTGCCCCACTTCTGCGCGCCGCGCACGAAGGCCATCGGGTCGAGCGCCGACGTGGCGTCGGCAGTTGAAGTGGCCGGCGCGGGTGCTTCGGGATCTGCTTCTTCCGCGGAGACGCTGAAGGCACCGAGCAGCAGGGTTGCGGCGAATGCCGCCGTTGCAAATCGAAGAGTCATGGCATGTCTCCTCAGAATCCGAAGGCGAGCTGCAGCAGCACGCGCTCATCGAGCGAGCCCATTCCTTCCGGAACTTCGCCGCTATTGCTCTCGTAAGCGAGCTTGGCCAGCGCCTGCGGCGCGATGTAGTAGATGACGCCCGGCGTGAGCTGGCGCCAGCCGTCGGGGTTGCCTGGGCTGGTGAATTCGCCGTAGCGCAGCGCCAGCTCCCACGGCGCGTCGCCGATGCGCCAGGCCGCCTGCGTAAACCAGGCCTTCCAGGTGCCGCCCTCGGGCGCGACGCTAGCGGCCTCGTCGTCGATTTGCTGGGCGATGTATTCGCCACGGAACTCCAGCGCCTTGAGCGGCCGCCACCACAGATCCGTGCCGTAGGCGGCGTAGCCGCGGTCCGGATCGTCTTCGACGTTTTGACCGTCCATCGTCGTCACCGCAGCCCCGCCCCAAGCGCCCGAAACGCCGACTTCCAGCGTCGGCAGCGGCAGCCAGGCCGCGCGACCGCCGAAGGTCTTTTTCTTGTCAGCGTCGCGCGTGAAGCCCTCCGACGCGATCGCTTCGATCTCGCTTTCCTCGGCCCCTTCAAGCTCCGGGCCGTTGCCGACGTAGACGGCGTAGCTCAGCCGCGCCTGTTCGCCGACCGCGGCGCCGCCGCGCAACTGCAGTCCGACCTCGGTCAGGGGCGCCGCGCCGTCGTGGCCGAAGCCCAGCGGCGCGGTCGGAAGTTTGTTGATCCAGGCCGGATGCAGCTGCTGGAAGAAGTTGCCGACCGGGCTCAGGAACTTGCCGGCGACGAGGAAGGCGTTCTCGCTGAACAGCCACTCCACCACGCCGTATTCCAGCTCCACCTCAGTTTCGCCGTCGGCGCCTGCGGTGACCTCCAGCTCGCCTTCGAACAGCAGCCGGTCCTGGTAGGTGAAGTGCACGATAGGATTGAAGCCGAGCGCATCGAAGGACTCTGCGTCGTCCGACGAGGCATAGCCGACGAAGGCGTAGCCACCGAGATGCTGCAGGGAGTTTCCGGCGACCCGCGCATAGACGGGTGAGCCGGCGGCAGGGACGGACTGGGCGAGTACGGTAGCGGGCGTTGCTGCCGCCGCGAAAGACGCGGCGCAGCCAAGCACGAGACAGCGGACAGACGGCATGACATGCCTCCGCAATGAGGGTTTCTGGAGTCAGGCGGGGAGCGGTAGCGATACCTCAGATACCGATCGGAATCGGCACCCGAGGGCACGGCCACCTGCTGGGCGTCGGAGACGCTGGGGTCAGCCGAGGATGGGGGGACGCAACAGGTCCGAGTCGTGCGCCCGGACGAAGGCGGGTGCGACAAAGTTGGGGCGTAGCGCCGAATCCGTCATCAAGCGGGGGATCGTGCATGCAGACGGCGGCGGAAATCCAGCACCGCCCGCTCCGCAGCCTTGGCCAACACAATGACAACTGGCTTTGGCCATGGCGTCGTCGTGGGCTTGTGCGGACGCCTCGCCTGCGGCCAACGCGTGCTCGTGCGCGGGCTCCGCTGCGGCGCCATGCTGATGCTCATGTGCGGTCGCTTCCGATGCTCCCTGTGCGGCGGGAGCCACGAAGCCCATGGCGAGGATGCCGGCAAGGGCGGCCGACGGCACCGACAGGCACAACCACGCGATCAGCGCGTTGCGCAACAGCTTGCGTGCGGTGACTGGCAGACGACTTCCCATGCGGCACACGCTACGCAGCGGCTGCGGTATGCGCATTGATACAAGTCAATCGTGTTGCGCGTCGGACGCGGGCCTGCGCGGGCCTCAACGCACGATCTTCCAGCTGCTATCGGCGTGGCCCCGCGTAGGCCGTCTGCGTGTCCGGATTGCGCCACGTCGACGACCGGCCGGTCGGCCGGGTTGAACTCCATCACGCGTCGATACCGGCTGGCCTTAACGACCGAGGCAGCACCTCTGACAGTGCACGAGTCGCTCCAGCCTAAGAGCCGCTTCCGGGTGCTTTGTGGATGTGCGTGCCCGGCGCCGGCCTCCGGACATAGCCCTCGGGACATTCCATCTCGTGCGCTTTGGGGTCCATGCCCTGCATCCCCTTCGTCTGCGGCATCGGGTGCTCTTTCTGCTGAGCCGCCGCCGCTTCGTCGCGCACACAATCCGCATACGGATCGTCCGGGTTCTTCGCCCACTGCTCGTGGGCTTTCGGGTCCATGCCTTGCATGCCGCGCGTCTGCGGCATCGGGGCCTTCTCTTCGCTACTGGCACACGCCGTCAGCATCAGTGCAGATGCGATCAGGCCGAAGACGGAAACTCGATGGAGGCGGGACACTCGTGTTCTCCGATAACTTTGTCGATTGGTCGCCCCCGCAGCGTGCGCATCAGGGACTTGCTTCAGTTAAAGCCAGTTCGACACTGCCACCGGTTGAAGGTGGCGTCAATGCGCATACGAAGGGCGGTACCCCACGGCGCCGCCCAAACAGGCGCAGCTATGATGTCCCTCCCGCAGCGCCCGCGTCACGGCTTGAACGGCAGGCGCAGGCGTGCAGGGAGCGGCCGAAGGCGCGCTGGTTGTCCGGGCTTTCGTAGATGTCCGGAATGCGTAGCTTGGGTTTCCAGTTGCCCGCCAATGCGTAGCATGTGGACGCGCTTGGGCGCGCGCGTTGCGGCGCCGCGCGCGCATCCTTTAGGTTCCACGCATGTGGACCGGAAATGCGAGGCTGGAGCCCGGTTGGGCGGTGTTCATCGGCACCGCCGGCGATCACGCGCCCCATCGGCATCACGCCGTTCAGGTCGTGCTCGGTATGCAGGGGCCGGTCAGCGTGTGGGCTGCGGCGCGCGGAGAGATCGCCGCCGCGGGCGCGGTGATCGCGGCGGATTGCCCGCACCAGTTGGCCAGTGGCCTGGCACCGCTGCTGCTGGTTTACCTTGAGCGGGAATCGGCAGCCGGACGCCGACTGGACGCGTGGTGCGCGGGCCAGACCCGGGTATTGTCGCGAGCGCAGGTGCAGGCCCTGCATGACCTGCTGTGCGAGCCATCCGTCATCGACGCCGCGCGGATCGCCGCAGTCGTCGAGGTAATTCTGGACCGGGCCGCAGTGACCACCGGGATTGCGTTCCACGATGCGCGCATCGCAAGCTCCATTGCCGGCCTCGGCCGGCCGCTGCCCGAGCGTCTCCCGCTTGCGCAACTGGCCGCCGCGGCCGGGCTCTCGCCGAGCCGCTATGCCCACCTGTTCCGGGCGCACACCGGGATGCCGCTGCGCCCCTACCTGCGCTGGCTGCGGCTGCAGCACGCGCTCGGCGAAATCGCGGCGGGCGCCACCGCCACCGACGCGGCCCACGCGGCGGGGTTCGCCGACTCGGCGCATCTGTCGCGGACGTTTCGCGCGACGTTCGGCGTGACGCCCAGCGTGCTGATGAATCCCGCCCTGTCGCTTACGGCCGCCTGACGCTCAGGCGCAGCAGATTCGTTCAAGCATCCGCACGGGCAGCCTCGTAGCCTTCCTCCATTCGCAGAAGAATGGGAGGTGGAAGCGTGAAGAGAGCAATCCAGTTTGGCGCCTATCCGGCGGTTATGGGCGGTGCTGCCGTGGCCATCATCCTGCTTGCGACGACGGGCGCGGCCTATTGGCCGAGCTTTCCGTTGATCGTGGCGGCTGCGCTCACCAGCGTTGCGCTGCTGGAACGCATCGTGCCGTATGAGCCGGCGTGGAACCGCAGTCACGGCGACCTGCTGGCCGACGTCTTTCACAACGGCGCGAACCACGCCCTCATCCAGCTGACCGTGGCGAGCACGTTCCTGCTGCGCGCGGTCTGGGCGCCGGAACCGACGCTTTGGCCGAGTCACTGGCCGATATGGGCGCAGGTGCTGGCGGCCGGCGCGACCCTCGACCTGAGCCTCTATGCCATGCACCGCTGGAGCCACGTCAACGGATTCCTGTGGCGGCTGCACGCGATCCATCACAGCGCGGAGCGACTGTACTGGCTCAACTCCGAGCGCCGCCATCCCGTGTCCGCGCTGCTGCTCGCCGGGCCGGGCTTCATCGCGCTGCTCGCCCTGGGCGCCCCTGCCGAGGCGGTGAGCGCGTGGTTTGCGATCCTTACAATCCACCTCGCGTTCCAGCACTCCAACCTCGACTACCGCGTCGGACCGCTGAAGTGGCTGCTGGGCGTTGCGGAAGTGCATCGCTGGCACCACAAGCGCGAGTATGAGGACGCGCAGGTGAACTTCGGTGAGTTCTGGATGATCTGGGATCACCTCTTTCGCTCGTTCCATCTCGCGCGTACGCCGCCGCGCGCCGGTGAGGTGGGCTTGAGGGACCGCAGCTTCCCGCAGCACTACCCGGAGCAGTTCATGTGGCCGTTCCGCCGAGCGTCGGAAGGCGAATAGGCCGCTTGAGCGCGTCGCCGCCTAGCGTGGTAGGAAGGCATAGCCGAGCATGCACAGGCCGGTCAGCACGAACAGGAGAGCGGTGGTTGCGGTCGCGATCAGCGGCGGATGGTTGAAGTTCTCGCACTCGTCGTAGTCCATGATGAGCAGCATCCAGACGAAGTCGAAGATGCGCCAGAGATCGTTTCGACGGGCGACGATCTGGCCGGTGGCGGGCGCGATGTAAAGCGTCGTGCAGATCGCGCCCCCGGAACTCGAGTTCGGGCGCGGTGACCCACTCGACGGTCTGGAGCGCGCCCGGTCCGGAGTAATCCACCAGCGCGACGGGCCGCACAGTTGCTTCCGGAACCGACGACAGCGGCCGGCCGCTCTGGGCATCGATCGTCGCAACGGAAACGCTCAACTGCCTAGGCCGATGCGCTGCCGTCAGCGGACGGCGGCAAGCCCTGCCACCACCGCCATCCATCGGCGCTTGAAGCCATGTTCCGGACCTACCTTAGGCTCGGATCAGTGCCGCGCATTGATCCGTGTCAGCCGCGCGTTCCTTGTGCGCGGGCGACGGGAGTACCCGGTTGACCGAAGTCAATGACTGGACTGTCGGTTGGGGGGCATCTTTGGTTGAAGTCGTCAGGCAAAGGCCGCAATCGATGGACCCGAAAAACCGAATCAATCTGCTCTACCTGATGGCAGCGGTATTCGGCATTCTGCTGATGCAGAGCATGCTCGCCGGCGTCGGCCACGTGCGTACCGTGCCCTACAGCGAATTCGAGCAGATGCTCAAGGACGGCAAGATCGAGGAAGTGGCGATCACCAACGGCAGCCTGCGCGGCACGCTGGCGGGCTCGACTGCGGACAAGCCGCAGCACGTCGTCGCCGGCAACGTCGACCCGGCCCAGGCCGAGCGCCTGGAACGCTACGGCGTGCGCTTCTTCGCGGTGAAGGAAAACACATGGCTGCGCGACATCCTGTCCTGGGTTGTGCCGATGCTGCTGTTCTTCGGCCTGTGGATGTTCGTGTTCCGGCGCATGGCCGAGAAGCACGGTATGGGCGACGGCATGATGGCGATCGGCAAGAGCAAGGCCAAGGTCTACGTCGAGAAGGACACCAAGGTGACGTTCACCGACGTCGCTGGCGTCGACGAGGCCAAGGCCGAGCTGCAGGAGATCGTCACCTTCCTGAAGAGTCCCGAGCAGTACGGGCGTCTCGGTGCGCGGCTGCCCAAGGGCATTCTGCTGGTCGGTCCGCCCGGCACCGGCAAGACGCTGCTTGCGCGCGCCGTCGCCGGCGAGGCGGGCGTGCCGTTCTTTTCGATCAGCGGCGCCGAGTTCGTCGAGATGTTCGTTGGCGTCGGCGCCGCGCGCGTGCGCGATCTGTTCGAGCAGGCGCGCGCCAAGGCGCCGGCGATCATCTTCATCGATGAGATCGACGCGCTGGGCCGCGCGCGCGGGGCGTTCCCGATGTCGGGCGGTCACGACGAGAAGGAGCAGACGCTCAACCAACTGCTGTCCGAGATGGACGGCTTCGATCCGCGCCAGGGCCTGGTGCTGCTCGCCGCGACCAACCGGCCGGAGATTCTCGATCCGGCGCTGCTGCGCGCCGGGCGTTTCGACCGACAGGTGCTGGTCGATCGGCCCGACCGCATCGGCCGCGCGCAGATTCTCGGCGTGCACCTGACCACGGTGCGGGTCGCGCCGGGTGTCGACGCGCAGCAGATCGCGGCATTGACGCCGGGGTTTTCCGGCGCCGATCTCGCCAACCTGGTCAACGAGGCGGCGCTGCTGGCGACGCGCCGCGGTGCCGAGACGGTCGACCAGGACGATTTCACGCAGGCGATCGAGCGCATTGTCGCCGGCCTCGAAAAGCATGGCCGTCTGCTCAACCCGCAGGAGCGCCGCATCGTTGCGTATCACGAGCTGGGTCACGCTTTCGTCGCGCTGTCGCTGAAAGGCTCGGACGCGGTGCAGAAGGTGTCGATCATCCCGCGCGGCATCGGCGCGCTCGGCTACACGCTGCAGCGGCCGACGGAAGACCGTTTCGTCATGACCCGCGAGGAGCTGCACAACCGGATGGCGGTGCTGCTCGGCGGGCGCGCTGCAGAGCAGACGGTGTTCGGCGAAGTCTCGACCGGCGCCTCCGACGATCTGGCCAAGGCGACCGACATCGCGCGCAGCATGGTCACGCGCTTCGGCATGGTGCCGGCGTTCGGCCAAGTGGTGTTCGAGACGCAGGCGCCGCGCTTTCTCGATACGCCGGTGCCGATGCCGGGCGAGCGCAGCTACAGCGAGGAAACGGCGCGCGAGATCGATCGCGCCGTGCGCGAACTGCTCGACGCCGCCTACAAGACCGCGAGCGACATCGTGCGCTCGCGCCGTAGCACGCTCGACGAGGCGTCGAAGGTGCTGCTGGAGCGCGAGACGCTACTTGAGAAGGATCTGCTGGGCTTCATGGGCGCCCCGGTCGCCGCAGCACTCAAGGTTCAGGCCGCAGCCTGACGCTGTTCACTACCCCTCGTTTCAGGAGAAAGACGATGCGCTACGCAAGACACGCATGGATCGCTGCCGCAGCCCTGATGCTCGCTGCTGGACAGGCGGCGGTCGCGGCCGACAAGGACAAGCCGGCCGGACCGATGCCGCCGATGCAGCAGCACGGCTCGGGTGAAGGCATGGGCATGATGGACATGCCGATGATGAAAGAGCACATGGCGCAGATGCGTGAGCACATGCAGAAGATGAAGTCCGCCAAGTCCGCCGACGAACGTCAGCGCATGATGCAGGAGCACATGCAGATGATGGATGATCATATGGGCATGATGATGCGCATGATGGAAATGATGGGCGGCGAGGGCGGTCATCAGCACGGCGCGGCGGACAGCGACGAAGAGGACAAGCGGGCCGTCCACGTGCACTATCCGGACAAGCCCTGAGCGGGTCCCGGCGCGCACCGACGAGGCGGAACCATGATGCTCTGGGCATGGCGCCAGTGGCTGCAAGAGCCGCTGCGCGCCGCGCTCGCGGCTGCGGTGTTCGCCGCGGCGCTGGCGCTGTGCCTGCTGTTCGAGGGCCTGCGCAGCGGCATCCTCACTGACGTCGCGGCGTATCCGTCGTCGTTGCCGGCCGACTTCGTCGCGGTCGAACGCGGCAATGGTTACTTCGCGGTCATGCCGTCGCAGCTGCCGCAGCTTGGTAGGGAGCGGCTCGAAGCCGTTGACGGCGTGGCGGCCGTCGATCCGCTGACGATGCTGCCGGCCATTCTTCAAACACCGGGGCTGCGTACGCCGGGTCTGCGATCGCCGATCCAGTTGCAGGCCTACGAGGGGCAGGGTGGTCCGCCGCGTCTGACCGCCGGGACCGAACCGCTGGCCGAAGGCAGTGTCGTGCTCGACGAGCGCCTGGCGCGGCGGCACGGCCTGGAGATCGGCGACGACATCTCGATCTTCGACTACCGCATGCGCATCGTCGGCCTGTCGGCCGGCTCGGCGTCGCCGTTCACGCCGTATGCCTTCGTCAGCTACGACACGCTGCTGAGCCTGCTGCTGGAGTCGAACCTGCCGATCGGCCTCGACGACTACTCGCTGCTGTCGTTTCTGCTGATCAGAACGAAGCCCGGCGTCGACCTGGAGGGCGCGCGCGCGCGTCTGGCTGCGGCGCTGCCCGATGCCGATTTCTACACGCCCGCCGAGCTGGGCGCACAGGACCGCGCGTTCGGCGCGCGTCTGCTCGGACCGGTGCTGTGGCTGCTCTCGGCAGTGGCCTGGGCGATCGCGGGCTTGACGATGGGTTTGCTGCGCTTCGCCGACGTGCAGGCGGGTTTGCGCCAGTTCGGCATCCACAAGGCGCTGGGCGCGACACCGCGCCAGCTCGCCGCCGCGCTGACCGCCGGCAGCCTGATCGTGGCCGTGGTCGCGATGCCGCCGAGCCTGCTGCTCGCGCGCGGGTTCGCCGCGGTCGTCGCGCACTGGAACCCGCTGTACAGCGCGCTGGTCTGGGACTCCGGCGTGCTCGCACGCGGCCTGGCGTTGGGGCTCGCGTCCGCGCTCGGCGGCGGGCTGCTGCCGCTGCGCCGGCTGGTGCGACTCGATCCCTCGCTCGTGTTCTCGCGCTGACCATGCTGCACTGGACCTTCAAGTCGCTGCTCGCCGAGCGCTACAACGTGCTCGGCGCGGCGGCGGGCATCGCACTCGCGCTGCTGCTTGCGCTGTATCTCGATGCCGTGTTTCGCGGCGAGGCGGCGCAGATCGCCGCGTTCCTCGAGCACAGCGACGCCGACGTCTTCGTGCTGCAGAAGGGCGTGGCGAATTTGCACATGAGCAGCACGCGCGTCACCGAGAATGCGATTGCCGCAGTGCGCGGCGTCGACGGTGTCGCACGGCTGCGGCGACTCGTCTACCGGCCGGCACTGGTTGGCCTGCGCGGCAGCGAACGGCTGGCCTACGTGGTCGGTGCGGGCGCCGACGGCGACAGCGCCTGGGATGTCGCGCAGGGACAGCGGCGTCCGTTGGCGGGGCAGGCGTTGCTGCCCGAAGCGATGGCGCGCCAGCAAGGTTCGAAGCTCGGCGACCGCGTGCGCATCAAGGACCGCGAGTTTGCGATCGGCGGGCTGACGCGCGGCACGTTCTCGATGGCCAATCCGCTGATCTACGTCACCGAAGCCGACGCGCGCAGCCTGTTCGCCGAGAGCGACGGCGCCGACGCGGTGCTGGTCTGGGCCGCCCCAGGCACGAGCCCCGTGGCGCTGGCCCGGCGCATCGGCAAGGCCAGCGACGATGTCGCGGCGTTGACGCGCGCCGAGCTCGTGGCCAGCGACACGCAGCTCGCGCTCGACATGGGCGGCGCGCTGGTTGGCCTGATGTCGATGATCGGCATGCTCGTCGCCGGGCTGATCGTCGCGTTCTCCGCGTATGCGTTCGTGGCGCGGCGCACGCGCGAGCTGGCGGTGATCAAGGCGCTCGGCGCGACGCGCGGCAAGCTGCTGACCAGCGCGGCGCTGCAGACCGGTGTGATCGGCGTCATCGGCGGTGTGCTCGCGGCCGCGGGCATCGTCGTCCTCGACGTGGTCCTGGAACGATTCGTGCCGGAGGTTGCGGTGCAGCCGGGCCTCGGGATCACGGTCGTGCTGGCGGGGCTGACGCTGGTCGTGGCCGAGGTTGCCGCGCTGATCCCCGCATGGCAGCTGCTGAACGTCGACCCGGCGGAGGTGTTCAATGGCTGAGGCGCCGACCGACGTGCGCGGTACCGCGCCGATCCTGAGCGCGAATGGACTGGTGAAAGTGTTCGGCGCCGGCGACGCCGCGGTGCGCGCGGTGGATCGCGTGTCGGTGCAGGTCGCGCGCGGCGAGGTGGTGCTGATCAAGGGTCCGTCCGGATCCGGCAAGACCACGCTGCTGTCGATGCTCGGCGGCCTGCTGGAGCCCGACCAGGGCGATGTCGCGCTGAACGGCCGCAGCCTTGCCCACATGTCGCAGACCGAGCGCGCGCGGGCACGCGCCGAGCACGTTGGCTTCGTGTTTCAGGCCTACAACCTGCTGGATGCGCTGAGCGTGTTTGACAACGTGCTGTTTCCGGCGCGATTGCTGGCCGGGCCCATAGCCGCAGCGCGTAAACGTGCTGACACGTTGATCCGAAGGCTGGACCTGTGTCGGCGCCGCGACGCGCTGCCGGCACAGCTGTCCGGCGGTGAGCGCCAGCGTGTGGCGATCGCCCGCGCGCTGATAAATGATCCGCCGCTGCTGCTGGCCGACGAGCCGACCGGCAACCTCGACTCGCAGCGCGGGCTGGAAGTGGCGATGTTGCTGCACGACATCGCACGCGAGGACGCGCGCGCGGTCGTCATCGTCACGCACGATCCGCGCATCGAGGAGATCGCCGACCGCCTGTTGTGGCTCGAAGACGGCCGCCTGCGCGACCGCAAGCAGGACCGCCACAACTGGGCCGTCGATCCAGTGTGTGGCATGCGCGTCGATCGCTGGACGGTGACGCAGCTGGCCAGCCACGATGGACACGAGTATGCGTTCTGTTCGGCGCGCTGCCGGGAGCGTTTCGTCGCCGACCCGGCGAAGTACCTGCACGCTGCTCAGCCGGAGCGCCCGGCATGACGGCACACGCGGCCGGAGACGCGGGGTGAGTGACTACAAGAAGGCACTGCGAGCGCTGCAGATCTGACCGGCCGCATCGGCGGCGAGAAATTCGCAATCCTGATGCCCGAGACGCCGCTGCAAGCTGCGATCGAGGCCGCCCAACGCGTGCCGGTGGCGATCCACGACATCAGGATCCTGCAGGCGCGCGACGACGGCCCAGGCGTCACCGCTTCGATCGGCGTGGCCACGACTGATGAAAGCCAGTCGTTTCTGCAGGACTTGATGATCATCGCGGATGAACGCCTTTACATGGCCAAGGAATCCGGGCGCGCCCCAGTCTGTCCGGCCGCTGCGGCCTGATCCTGCCGGCAACTCGAGTCCGCGTGCGCATGTCCGGGGCCCGCACCGACGACCGGTTCGTGCCGCGCGACGGAAGCCGCGCGCACCGGGAGAACTCCTAGTAGACGCCGCTTGCGCGGGGCGGATGATGAATCCCCGGCATCAAGGAACTGCGCGATATGGCTGATCCCGACCTGCGGAGCCAGTGGCAACAGACCTGGGCGGTCGCGCTGGCGGCCGGCGACGGGCTGCGCCTGCGTGCGCTGACCACCGCACACGACGGCATCGCGGTGCCGAAGCAGTATTGCTCGCTGTGGGGTGACCGGACCTTGCTGGAGACGACGTGGGCGCGCGCGCAGAGCGTCGTTGCCCGAGAGCGAGTCTGCACCGTCGTCGCGGCGCAGCATCGGCAGTGGTGGGAGCCGCTGCTCTGGCCGATGCGCGCGAGCAACACGATCGTCCATCCGCTGAACCGCGGCACCGGCACCGGGGTATTGCAGGCCGTGCTGCACATCCTCGGCCAGGACCGGCACGCGCGCATCCTGCTGCTGCCGTCGGACCACCATGTCGCGCAGGAGCCGGTCATGGCGGCGGCGATCCGGGATGCGCTCGCATACACGGTAGAGCACGACGATGCCGTCGTGCTGCTCGGACTCGAACCCGAAGACGTCGACACCGAACTCGGCTATATCGTGCCGGTTGCCCGCACCGACGGCGCGGCGCTCGATGTCGCCGAATTCGTCGAAAAACCTTCGCCGGTGCACGCCTGCGAACTGGTGCAGCGCGGCGCATTGTGGAATGCATTTATCGTCGCGGCCTCCGGGCGTGCGCTGTTGCGCCTGTACGAGCGTCGTCACGGCGGAACGGTCAAGGCTTTGCGTCGGTTCATGAGGATCGATCGGACCGGGGGCGTCGACGACGGGGTCGAAGCGGAAGCGTCCTTCTCCGCACTTCCGGTCGTCGATTTCTCCCGCGACGTCTTGCGCGGCGCGGAGGCCAGCCTGCGCGTGATGCGCGTACCTGCCTGCGGCTGGACCGATTTGGGCACTCGACGCACCTTGTCCAAGGTGGTCAGTCGCGGTGGCCTGCCGGTTGCGGAGCCGCCGGTGCTGACCCGGCCCGCGGGTATCAACCTGTCGCACCAGTATCTGCAACTCGCCGGCGGCAGCGCCGTCGACTGAAATGCGGCGCGCGATCGCCCTGCCGATCGGCGGTGGGGTGTGACGGCGCCAGCGGGGCGAAAGAAGCGGTTCGCTGCGAAAACTTCCAGCTGATCAGATTCCCGTCCGATGTAATTCTGTTCCTGCGCATCCGAGTCGCGCCAGGAACATCGGACCATGAATCTCAGGGAAGGAATCTCGAAGCTGGACCACCTGCTCCGGTCCGAGACGCGCTATCGGCGTCTGTTCGAGTCCGCAAGGAGTCGGGCCGCAACCGCGTCTGCGCGTACTGAGGTCTGTAGGGCGGGCCTCCCGAGCCTGTCGAGGGACCGCCGCGGCGGGGCCCGGATCGGCGGTGCGCCGCACGGCGGCCACGGCCGCCCTACGACTGCTTGGCTGACCTTCGGCGGGCACCGCGGCCGTGCGCGGAACCGTCGCGCGGATCGTCGTACCGGCGCCGGGTTTCGATTCGACCTCGAGCGTGCCGCCGACGGCCACACAGCGCTCCGCCATGCCTTGCAGGCCCATGCCTTTTCCGCAGGCCGCGGTGCCGGGGGAGAAGCCGACGCCGTCATCCTGCACCTGCAGCCGGATCGGCTGCGCGTCCGCATCCAGTGTGACGCGCACGTGCGCGGCATTGGCATGTCGCGCGATGTTGCGCAACGCTTCCTGCGCGACCCGGTACAGGCAGAGCGCCGTCGGCGGCGGTATCGCGTCGGCCGATCCCGCGCCGCGGAACCGGACCGGGACCGCGTGGTGTTGTTCGAACGCGCCGCATTCGGCCCGCAGCGCCCGCACCAGGCCGAGGTCGTTGAGCACCTGCGGATGGATATCGCGCGCCAGCGCCTGCGTCGTCTGCGCGATGCCCTGGACCCGGGTCTGCATCGCGCGCAGGGTACGGCTCGCGTCAGCCTTGCCCGACGGCGGCTTTTGCACCAGCCGTCCGAGTTCGATGCCGACCGCGGCCAGATCGCCGCTGACGAGGTCGTGCAGGTCCCGGGCGATGCGCCTGGCCTCTCGGAATGTTGACGCCGGCGATCAGGTTGCCGAGCTCGCCGGCGAGCTGGTCCAGTTCCTCGTTGCGCCGCTACAGTTCCTCGTTGACGGTGGTCAGCTCCTCCTTCGCCGTCTCCAGCTCCTCGTTACTCGACAGCACCTCCTCGTGCGCGGTGCACAGTCCCTGCGCGGCGTGATCCTGCTCCTCGCGGTGGGCCGGATCATCGCAACCTGCTGCCACTGGCGCGGCATCTTGCGGACGGTTGCCGCGTGGTCCTGCCCGACGGAACTTCGGCAGCTTGCCAACGGTCCACCAAAAACGGTACAACCTGCCGCTGAAGCTGCATCTCCTGGGCGCATGAAAATCCTGAAGACCCTGCTGGTTCTGCTGTTGGCGTGGACGTTCTCCGTCCAGGCCATCGCGGGCGCGTCCGGGATCAACTGCCGCATGGGCGGGAAGCGGCTCGCCGCCGCCGCGCTGTCAGCTGAACATGCCGCCACGCCCACGGCGACAGACGCCCATGCGATGCACGGCGCCATGCACGGGGACCATCTCAAGCCTGCAGATGGGGGCAGCACCCAGAAGCAGGAAACAGTGTTGGCCTCCGACGGCTGCGACTGCGGTTGTCACTGCGTCACCCAGCATTGCACCAGTTCCGCCTCGGGTCTGGCCGCCAGCCCGGTAGCGGGCGTCGCCCGATTCTTTGCCGATTCGCTGCGGCCCGCGCGCGGGCAGGCGAGTCCCGCCAGTGCCTACGCGCGCGATCTGATCCGTCCTCCCAGTATCACCTGACTTGAAGCCGCGGCCGCGGCGAGGCCTGTCCTCGCCCGCGGTCCGCCTTCCCGCAGGCCCGCTGTTTCGTCAGCGCGGTACCTGCACATTCAGGATGATCCCGGAGGTTCGGAAGTGGTTTCCAAACGATTGCTGTTGCTGCCCAGCGCGCTGCTGCTCGCGGGACTGAGCGGCTGCGCAAGTATTCCCGCCGACTGGGGGCGCAGCGAAGCCGCCCAGTTCGCCGCGTCCCACGGACGCAGCTTTCCGCAGACCGATGACGCGGCGGTTTTCACGCGCGAGGCGCTGAGCCGGCCACTGACGCCGGAGACGGCGGTACAGCTCGCGCTGCTCAACAACCCGGCACTGCGCCGCCAGGGGTAGACGTACCGACGGTGTAAAAACTGCACTTTCGACGGCGCCTGGCGCCTAAGACACTGATCCGTAGGACGAATGTCTGGCGCTGCTGATCGCGCCCACGCTCCCAGCGCGGTGTCTACGGGCGACCGCTGCGCGATTGAGCAACATGTGGCCAGTAGTGGTACGGTTGTCCGGTTAGCAGCTTCATCTGGGGGCGCCCGTGAGTGGAATGGAGAGCTGGTCGGCCCGTCAGGCAGCGGCAAGAGCATCGCTCTGTACCTGATGGGCTGCCTGGATCAGCCGAGCGCAGGGAAATCCGCATCGGCGATCTCGCGGTGTCCGGGCTGGACGACGCGCAGCACGCGCAACTGCGCCGCGACAGGATCGGCTTCGTGTTCCAGCAGTTCTTCCTGCTGCCGACGCTAAACACAGCGTCGTAAGTTCTGCAGCATGTGCCCTGCAACATCGCAGAGGAGTTGGACGGAGATGCGGCTCTATTTATGTCGCCGTGTTTAACAGCGCTGGAAAACGTGCAGCTGCCGACGGTGTTCTCCGGCAAGCAGGCCGACGGACGCGTGCTGCTGGCGCAGGTGGGACTGGAGGGGCGCGATCAGCACCGGCCCAGCGAGCTCTCCGGTGGCGAAATGCAGCGCGTGGCCATCGCCCGCACCCTGGTGAATCAGCCCGAAATCCTCCTGGCCGACGAACCCACCGGCAACCTCGACACGGCGCACGCCGGGGAAATCTTCGCGCTGTTCCGTGCGCTCTCGCGTGATCGCGGCCTCACCATCGTGGTCGTCACGCACAATGACGAACTGGCGGCCCTGACCGACCGGGTGGTTCGGCTGAAGGACGGGCGGCTTGTTGCCACGTGATTTACCGCACTGAGTGGGCCTGGTTAGCCGCGCTTCCGCTCACACTTGGCGCCGTCGTCACGGCGGCCGATTCACAGTCAAGGAACGTCGTTGACGTCGGGCATTTCGCCCCCACGCAGCCTACGCCGGAACCACCGTGGCGGGTGATCAGGTTGGATGATCGCGTGCCACCCACCATGTACCGGACGATGCGCTGGGAGGGTATGGACGCCGTCGAAGCGATCGCCAACGCAAGCATGGCGCTCCTCGCCCGGCCGGTGAAGATCGATCTCCACGCAACTCCCATGCTCTGCTGGCTCTGGCGCGTCGAACGGGTTGTCGATACCGCCGACATGGAAACCAAACGAGGCGATGACTACGCGGCGCGCGTATATGTAGCGTTTCAGTTGCCCAAGCGCTCCATGAGTCTGGCAGTGCGCGCGCAGCTTGCGCTGGCGCGCATGCTGTATGGAGAGCATGTTCCGGACGGCGCGATCAACTACGTTTGGGACAACCGCCATCCGGTCGGCACGCACCGCCGGAACGCCTATACCGACCGCACCCAGATGATCGTGCTGCGCTCAGGCAACGGCGAGGCGGGCGGCTGGGTCGTCGAGCGGCGTAACGTCCGGGATGACGTCATCCGGGCGTTCGGCACCGACCAGGCGACCTTGGATCTCGTGGCGATCGCTGCGGACACCGACAATACAGGTGAGCGGGTGCGGTCCGGATTCGCGGACCTGCGCTTCGTCGAAACCAATCGCCAGTGCTATCCCTAGCCCGCGCCCTGGTGAACCAGCCCGAAATCCTGCTGGCCGACGAACCGACCGGCAACTTCGACACGGCGCATGCCGGAGAACTTTTCGCGCTGTTCCGTGCGCTCTCGCGTGATCGCGGCACTGACGGTTCCGCTTCGCGGGAGGCATCGTCGCCAATCCATTGCGGAACTCGCCTGCGGCGTCTAGAGTCACAGCCCTCATGAACCGCGGTCGGACAGTGATCGGCATCCTGATGGGGCTTGTGCTCCTAGTGCAGGGTTTTGCGGTGTCGGCGGCGCAGCGCGGAATACCGATGGAAGAGCCGGCACAGTTGTCCGCTCACGACGCCGCACCTTGCCACGGAGCGGCAGCGGCCTACGCGGCAGGCGACGAAGGCAAGGGGTGCTGCAATACGAGCTGCCCGGACATGACCAGTTGCGCCCTTGGGCATCTTGCTGTGACTACGGAGGTGCAGCTCGCTGTGCCGTCCGCGGAGCGCCTTGTCGTCAGTTCCGCAGGCGCTCGCACCGTCGTCCGGATACCCACTTCTCCACTGCGACCACCGATCGCGCTCCACGGCTGATTGATCCGAGGCTCGCCAGAGCCGTCTCGGGCCTGTCCGGCCCTGCCGTGGAGATGGATGCATGTTCCCGATTGACTGCCGCGCGACTGCGCGGCGACGGGCTGTGGCGCCGTTGCTGGCGTTCGCGGTTTTGTTCCCTTGGAGTGTGGCGGCTGCGCCGCTGGACTTGTCCGGCGCCGAGCGCATGGCCTTTGAGCGGCAGCCGCAGATCGAGTCGCAGGAGGCTCGGGTGCGCGCTGCACGCGAGCGCGCGGTCAGTGCCGGGCAGCTGCCCGATCCGCAACTGACCGGCGGCGTTACCAATCTGCCGGCCAACGGCGACGACCGGTTCAGCCTTTCGCGCGACTTCATGACGATGACGGGCGTCGGCCTGGCGCAGGAATTTCCGCGCGCGCAGAAGCGGCGATTGCGCAGTGCGACCGAGTCGCTGGCGGCTGACGAGATGCAGGCCCGGCTCGTCGCGCTCGAAAGGGCGATTCGCCGTGACACCGCGCTGGCCTATCTGGATCTGTGGCTGCCCGAGCAGTCCGCCGTGCTGGTGGAGCGCATGATTGCCGAGGCGCGGCAGGAGCGCGGCGCCGCGGAGATCGCTTTTCGTGCCGGACGCGCGCCGCAATCCGATCTGCTCGCTGCCGAGGTGGAGCTCGAACTCCTGGAGGATCGTCGCCGGCGGCTCGCACAGGATGCGGCACAGGCGCGCGAGCGGCTCGCGCGCTGGACGGGCGAACCAGTGAATGGTGCGCTGGACGTGTCTGTTCCGGGCCTGCCCGAACCGCCGGAGTTGGCGGAATTGTTGAGCGCGCTCGAACGACATCCCGAGATCGAGGCTGCGCAGCTGGACATCGCCGCGGGCGAAAACCGCGTCGCGCTCGCACGCGCCGAGTACAGGCCGGACTGGCGCGTGGAGCTGGGCTACGCCTGGCGGCCGGACTTCTCGGAGATGGCCACGCTGCAGTTCGGCATCGACCTGCCCGTGTTCACCGGCCAACGCCAGGACCGGGATGTTGCGGCGGCCGGCGAGGAGCTGGCCGCGGCGACGGCGATGCACGACGACCATGTGCGCCAGCTGCGTGCGGATGCGGCGGCCGCATGGCGGTCGTGGTCGGACGCGCGGCAGCGGCTGGCGCGCTACGACGCCGCGATCCTGCCCGCCGCCTCGGCGCGTGCTGAGGCAGCGCTGGCCGCGTATCGCGCCGGCAGTACGGAGCTGGCGGCGGTGCTCGATGCGCGCAAGTCCGCGCTGGATGTGAACCTGATGCGGCTCGAGCTGCAGGTCGAGATCCTGCGACGTCTGGCCGAGCTGCGTTATCTGAATTCCTGAAGGAAATGCTTCCGATGAACAACAGAATCTGGATCGCCGCCGGCATCGTGCTGATCGCGGCCTTCGGCGCCGGCGGCTGGTGGTGGGCCAAGTCCAATCCGCCGCACCGGCATCAACTTGTGAAAATGACTGACGAGCAGGGCAAGACCTATTACACCTGCCCGATGCATCCGCAGGTGCGGCAGGACCAGCCGGGCAACTGCCCGATCTGCGGCATGAAGCTGGTGCGTCGGCAAGACGCGCCAGCCCCCGCGAAGGCAGGGGCCCGGAGCACGGACCGCGAAGTGCTGTACTGGTACGACCCGATGAAGCCGGAGGTCCACTTCGATAAGCCCGGCAAGTCGCCGTACATGGACATGCAGCTGGTGCCCAAGTACGCCGAAGCGGGCGCAGCGGACGGCGGCACCGTCGTCTCGATCGATCCGCAGGTGGCGCAGAACCTGGGCATGCGCACGGCGGCGGTGAAGTCCGGCACGTTCTGGCAGCGCGTGGACACCGTCGGCGCGGTAAGCGTCGACGAGCGCCGGATCGTCGCTGTGGAGTCGCGCGCCGCCGGCTGGATCGAAAAGCTTGACGTGCGCGCCGAAGGCGATCCGGTGAAGAAAGGCCAGCGCATCGCCGCGCTGTACTCGCCGGACCTGTATGCGGCGATGCAGGAACTCAAGCTGGCGCAGGACGGCGGCGACGCGCTGCTGGTCGAGGCCGCGGCGCAGCGCCTGAAACTCCTCGGCGGCGTTCCCGGCGACGGCAGCGCCTCGCCGGTCTACGCGCCGCAGTCGGGCTTCGTCATGGATCTGGCTGTGCGTGAGGGTGCGCAGGTCACGCCCGGCACGCCGCTGATGAAGCTCGTGGACCTGTCGCGAGTCTGGGTGATCGTCGAGGTTCCTGAAGCGCAGGCGGGCTGGGTGCGCGAGGACCGGCCCGCCGAGGCGCGGCTCAAGTCGCTGCCGGGGCAAGTCTTCGAGGGGACGGTGGACTACGTCTATCCCGTGCTCGATGACGCCACCCGAACGCTGCGCCTGCGGCTTGTTTTCGACAATCCCGGGGGCCTGCTCAAGCCGGGCATGTACGCCGACATCACCGTGTTCGGCGGCGCGCAGCGCGACGTACTGCTGGCGCCGACCGAGGCGGTGATCCGCACCGGCAGCCGCAACGTCGTCCTCGTCGCCGAGAGCGCAGGTCGTTACCGGCCGGTCGAAGTGGAGCTGGGGCCGGAGCGCGGCGATGAGATCGTCGTGCTGTCCGGCTTGGAGGCAGGCCAGCAGGTCGTGGTGTCGGGCCAGTTCCTGATCGACTCGGAGGCGAGTCTGCTCGGCGCGTATCGGCGCCTTTCTCCCTCTCCCCGACCGCCCTCCCGCAAGGGGAGAGCGGAGCAGATGGGGGCGACCGATGATCGCCCGCCTCATTCACTGGTCGGTGCACAACCGCTTCCTGGTGCTGCTGGCCACGGTGCTCGTGACGGCCTGGGGGCTGTACTCGACGCTCAGCACGCCGCTCGATGCGATCCCGGACCTGTCCGACACGCAGGTCATCGTGCGCACCGTGTATCCGGGCCAGGCGCCGCAGGTGGTCGAAGACCAGGTCACCTATCCGCTGACAACGACGCTGCTGTCCGTGCCTTACGCGAAGACCGTGCGCGGTTACTCGCTGTTCGGGGAGAGCTTCGTCTACGTGCTGTTCGAGGACGGCACCGATCTGTACTGGGCGCGCTCGCGGGTGCTGGAGTACCTGTCGCAGGTGCAGGGCCGCCTGCCGGCGAGCGCACGCACGGCGCTGGGCCCGGACGCGACCGGCGTCGGCTGGGTTTACGAGTACGCGCTGGTGGATCGCAGCGGCCAGCACGACGTCGCGCAGCTGCGCGCACTGCAGGACTGGTTCCTGAAGTACGAGCTGAAGACCGTGCCCAACGTCGCCGAGGTCGCGACGATCGGCGGCTTCAACCGCCAGTACCAGATCGTGCTCGATCCGGACCGGCTGCGCGCGTTCCGCCTGCCGCTGGAGACCGTGATCGCCGCAGTGCGCGACGCCAACAGCGAAGCCGGCGGCTCGGTGCTGGAGCTGGCCGAGGCCGAATACATGGTGCGCGCGCGCGGCTACCTGAAATCGCTCGACGACTTCCGCGAGATTCCGGTCGGCCTGGGCGACAACGGCACGCCGATCCTCCTGCGCGACGTGGCGACGGTGCAGCTCGGGCCGGAAACACGCCGCGGCATCGCCGAACTGGACGGCGAGGGCGAGGTCGTCGGCGGCGTCATCGTGCTGCGTTCGGGCGAGAACGCGCGCGCGACGATCGAGGCGGTCAAGCACAAGCTCGACACGCTCAAGGCCGGCCTGCCCCAAGGTGTCGAGGTGGTCGAGACCTACGACCGCTCCGCGCTGATCGGGCGCGCCGTGGAGAACCTCTCGCACAAGCTGCTGGAGGAATTTCTCGTCGTCGCGCTGGTGTGTGTCCTGTTCCTGTGGCACCTGCGCTCGGCGCTGGTGGCGATCATCACCCTGCCGGTCGGCATCCTCGCCGCATTCATCGTCATGCACGTGCAGGGCATCAACGCCAACATCATGTCGCTGGGCGGCATCGCCATCGCCATCGGCGCAATGGTCGACGCAGCGGTGGTGATGATCGAGAACGCGCACAAGAAGCTCGAAGCCTGGCGCCACGCGCACGAGGGGCGTGAGCCGCAGGGCACCGAGCGTCTGTCGCTGATGGCCGAAGCGGCCGCTGAAGTCGGGCCGGCGCTGTTCTTCAGCCTGCTGATCATCACGCTGTCCTTCGCGCCGGTGTTCAGCCTGCAGGCGCAGGAGGGCCGGCTGTTCGCGCCGCTGGCCTACACCAAGACCTACGCGATGGCCGCCGCGGCCGGGCTGTCGGTGACCCTGATCCCGGTGCTGATGGTGGCCTTCATCCGCGGCCGCATCGCCGACGAGACCGCCAATCCGCTGAACCGCGTGCTGATCGCGCTGTATCGCCCCGTGATCCACAAGGTGCTCGCGCACCCGCGTGCGACGCTGACGGTCGCGTTGCTCGTGGCGTTGGCGACGATCTGGCCGGCGACGCGACTGGGCAGCGAGTTCATGCCGCCGCTGGACGAAGGCGACATCCTCTACATGCCGACCGCGCTGCCGGGTTTGTCGGTGGGCAAGGCCGCGCAGATCCTGCAGCAGACCGACCGCGTCCTGAAGGCCTTTCCGGAAGTGCAGCGCGTGTTCGGCAAGATCGGCCGTGCCGAGTCGGCGACTGATCCGGCGCCGCTGGAGATGATCGAAACGACGGTGATGCTCAAGCCGATATCGGAATGGCGCGCCGGCATCACGACGGAGAAACTGATCGATGAAATGGATGCCGCGCTGAAGATCCCCGGCATGGGCAACGTCTGGGTACAGCCGATCCGCAACCGCATCGACATGCTGGCCACCGGCATCAAGTCGCCGGTCGGCATCAAGATCGCAGGGCCGGACCTGAGCGTGATCCAGCGCATCGGCGACAAGATCGAAGCGGTGGTCAAGGCCGTGCCGGGCACGGCATCGGCGTTTTCCGAGCGCGTCTCCGGCGGCCGTTATATCGAAGTCACGCCGGATCGCGTCGCAGCCGCCCGTTACGGCATGAGCATCGCCGACGTGCAGCGCATCGTCGCCGTCGCCATCGGTGGCGAGAACGTCGGCGAAACCGTCGAGGGACTGTCGCGCTTTCCGATCAATCTGCGCTACCCGCGCGAGCTGCGCGACTCGGTGCAGGACCTGCGTGATCTGCCAGTGGTGACGATGCGCGGCGAGACGGTGACGCTGGGCGGTCTCGCCAGCGTGTCGATCACCGACGGTCCGCCGATGATCAAGTCCGAGAATGCGCGGCCCAACGGCTGGATCTACGTGGACATCCGCGGCCGCGATCTCGGCGGCTATGTCGCCGATGCGAAGAAGGCGGTCGCCGAGCAGGTGCAACTGCCGGCGGGATATTCGATCGCCTGGTCGGGGCAGTTCGAGTATCTGGAACGCGCCGCGCAGCGGCTGCGCATCGTCGTGCCGTTCACCCTGGCGATCATCTTCCTGCTGCTGTACCTGACCTTTCGCAGCGCCGCGTCGGCGACGCTGATCATGGCGACGCTGCCGTTCGCGCTGGCCGGTGGCTTCTGGCTGATCTACCTGCTGGGCCATCACCTGTCGGTCGCCTCCGGCGTCGGCTTCATCGCGCTGGGCGGCGTCGCCGCTGAGTTCGGCGTCGTGATGCTGATCTTCCTCGACAACGCCATTCGCGAGCGCGAGGGCAGGGGTGCTCTGAACACGCCGGCGGATCTGCGCGAGGCGCTGATCGAGGGTGCGGTGCTGCGCGTGCGCCCCAAGGCGATGACTGTGGCCGTGATCGTCGCCGGCCTGCTGCCGCTGTTCATGGGTGAAGGCACTGGCAGCGAAGTCATGCAGCGCATCGCCGCGCCGATGGTGGGGGGCATGATCACCGCGCCGCTGCTGTCGATGATCGTGCTGCCGGCGGCCTACCTGCTGCTGCGCGGCCGGCGACTCTCCCAGGAGCCGGTGTCTTGACGCGGCGCTGCGGGAACAGCCTTGGGCCGGTGCTGTCCAACTCTCGTAGGCAGCGGAGATGTAGCATGAACCGACGCCTGTGGGTCGTGCTGCTGGTGATGGCGAGCCTGATGTCGTGGCGCGTGGCGCTGGCCTGCGCCCACCAAGCCGGCGTCGTGCAGCAGCGCTGTTGCTGTCTCGAGCAGCGCATGGCCTGCCCACAGATTAAGACCGGGGTCGGCGAGTGCTGCAAGGCCGTAGCCGCCACGCCCTCGCAGATGGCGGATGGCCAGTCGGACGCACTGCCTTCGTCCGATGGCGGCAAGCTTCTTGGACCGCCTCCGTCTCCGCCGAAATTCGATCCGCAAGCATTCCCGCCCAGCCGCAGCCTTGCAGGGGTTGTGCCGGACCGCTGTTGGCAGGCAGGCAGCGAGATCTGGCTGCACACCGCGAGATTGCGGCTATAGCGCGCCCGAGGTCCGCGGCCATCGCGGTCGAGGACCGGCTTCACCCAACGCCCCACCGGCATGCCCGCATGCCATCCAAGACGTTTGTGAAGTTCAGGAGGCACGTCGTGAATACCTCATCGAAAACCATCCGTACGCTGGCGCTCGTTCTCATCGCCGGGCTGAGTCTGGCGCAGGCGGCGCAGGCCGCGCCGCAATCCTTTGGACCGCGCAACACGGTGCGCTTCGAGCGGCTCGCCGAAACACGGCAGCCCTGCGATCACACGGTGGTCGGCCACCGCTGGAACGGCAGCACCAAGCAGCGCGAGACCGTCGCGATCTGCCGGAGCGACAGTACTCGCGTGGCTCGCGTCGAGCGCTGGGTCGGCCCGCGAGGCACCGTGCCGCTTCGCTGACCCACGCGGTCAGACGCCGCAGGGCGGGGGCGGTTCATGCGCCGCCCGCCCTGTTTCCCATCAATCCGCCCCGTGATTCAGATCAATGCCGCCGGGTCGGTCTTGCCCGATAGTCGCTGCACAATGAGACAGTCGTCGACACGACAGAGGTGGTTGCAGCGCGGCGGGACGGCGATATCGCTGCACCGCGGCGCAGCCCTGCTTCGCCAGTTGCTGATCGCGCTGCTGCTCGTGTCCTTCGCGCCTCTCCCGGTCCTGACGCTGGCGCACTGCTCCCTCTAGAGTTTCGCACCGCGCGCGAGATCGGGGACCGCGGCACGCGCAGGCGGCGCCGGATACGCAGCGATCAGGCGCCAGTCGGTGGCGTCGTCGTTGGCCAGCGCAGCGCTGGTGCCGATGCAACAGAGCAGAAGGACGAGCAGGCGCGACGAAATGCACATCGGTCGGATGTTGGGCGTTTTGCAGCGGACATGGCGTGTCAGGCTGACATTGTGTCTCAGCGTTCGGCGACGCATCCCGGATTTTGGAGGCGTCCGGCGCTGCCGGCCACGGCCGCGAGACTCCAATGTCGTCGAACAGCACGACGGCTTCGGCGCCTACGCCCGGTGGTGAGAGCGAAAGGTCAGATGCGCGTGCGACCCCGCGGCCCGGCGGCCGTTCGTCTGCCAGTCTGCGCAGCGCTTCCGGCGGGACGTGGCCCTCGACGAAGTAGTCCAGCAGCGTGCCGACATGGCAGCCCCTCAGCATCTCCGGCGTTTGCAGGCGCTCACGCACGCTGCGCAGATTCCCGATCTCGAAATCCCGCACGACGAAGCCGTCAGATTCCAGCGATCGGATCCACGAGTGCGCGCAGCGACACTCATGGGTCCAGTACACCGTGAGCAGCTTTTCCGGCGGGACCGGAAACAGGCGGTCCCAGGTCGCGACCAGCGCCGCGACGGCAGCGGCGAGGACGGCGATCGCCGCCACCCGCCACAGCTGGGTCATCAGCTCGCGGCGCGTCTGCGCCTCCCGCCGGCGCCGCACCGTCTGTCGTGCCGGCTGCCGCGGCACGCCCACGTCAAGACTGCGCCTGCGTCGCCGGCATTCGTAGCAGACGCAGGCCGTTGCCGACCACCAGCAGGCTCGCGCCCATGTCGGCGAACACGGCCATCCACATGGTCGCGCTGCCGAACACGGCCAGAACCAGGAACACAGCCTTGATGCCGAGCGCCAGCGCGATGTTCTGCCACAGCACCGCATGGACTCGGCGGGACAGGCGGATCGCTTCCGGAATGCGCCGTAAATCGTCGTTCATGATGACGATGTCGGCGGCTTCCATCGCGGTGTCGGTGCCGGCCGCGCCCATGGCGATGCCGATGTCGGCCTTCGCCAGCGCCGGCGCATCGTTGATGCCGTCGCCGGCCATTGCCGTTTCGCCGTAGCGCCGCCGCAACTCGTCGATTGCGGCGAGCTTGTCTTCCGGCAGCAGGTCGCCGCGCGCATCGTCGATGCCGGCCTGCACGGCGATGGTCTTCGCCGTGGCCGGGTTGTCCCCGGTGAGCATGACCGGCGTGACGCCCAGGGCCTTGAGTTCGGTGATCGCGTCGCGCGAGCTATCCTTGATGGTGTCGGCGACCGCGAACAGCGCGAGCACGCGCGATTCCGAGGCCAGCAGCGTGACCGTGCGGCCCTGGTTCTCGTGCGCTGCGAGCTTGGCCTCGAGGGCCGCGTCGCACTGGCCGCGTTCGTGGATCAGGCGGTGGTTGCCGAGTACGAAACTGCGGCTTTCCACCGCGCCCTCGACGCCGCGGCCGGCCAGGGCTCTGAAGGCCGTCACGTCCCTGGCTTGAAGGTTCAGGCCCTGGGCGATGGCTTGAGAGACCGGATGATCGGAACGGGCGGCCAGACTGGCCGCGAGTGTCAGGCGCGATTCGCTCTCGGCCTGGTCGATCGCGGCGAACTCCACCAGCTTCGGCTTGCCCTCGGTGATCGTGCCGGTCTTGTCGAGCGCGACCGCCTTGAGCTTGCGCGCCTCCTCCAGGTAGGTGCCGCCCTTGATCAGGATGCCGCGGCGCGCGGCGCGGGCCAGCGCGCTGACCACCGTCACCGGCGTGGAGATCACCAGCGCGCAGGGACAGGCGATTACCAGCAGCACCAGCGCTTTGTACAGCGCCTGTGTCCAGCTCCAGCCCATCAGCCAGGGCGTGATCAGGGCCACGGCCACGGCGAGCGCGAAGACCCCCGGCGTGTAGACCGCCGCGAAGCGGTCCACGAAGCGTTGCGTTGGTGCGCGCGATCCCTGTGCCGCTTCGACGGCGTGGATGATGCGCGCCAGCGTGGTGTTGCCGGCCGCGGCGGTGACGCGGAACTCCAGCTCGGCGGTCTGGTTGATCGTGCCCGCGAACACTGTGTCGCCCGGTCCCTTGTCCACCGGAATGCTTTCGCCCGTGACCGGCGCCTGGTCAATAGCACTCGCACCCGCGGTCACCACCCCATCCAGCGACACGCGCTCGCCGGGGCGGACGCGCACGACGGCATCGAGCCGCACGTCGCTTGCCGGGATGGTTTTCCAGGTGCCGTCCGGCTGGCGCACTTGAGTCTGCTCCGGCGCCAATGCCAACAGGCTCTGGATCGCGTTGCGCGCCCGGTCCAGCGAGCGTGCCTCGATCAGTTCGGCGATGGCGTAGAGCGCCATCACCATCGCCGCTTCCGGCCACTCACCGATGAGGAACGCACCGGTCACGGCGACGCTCATCAAGGCGGTGATGTTGAGGCGTCCGTGGCGCAGGGACGCGATACCCTTCCTGTAGGTGTCCAGGCCCGCCAGTCCGATCGCCGCTGCGGCCAGCGCCATTTCGATCGCGGTGACCACGGCAGTCTCGCCGCCGAAATAGGCGAACCCTTCGGCAGCAATTGCCAGCAGCAGCGCCAGACCCAGCCGCACGAGCCCGCCGCCCATGCTCCGCATATCGTGCGCGTGACTACCGGCAGCCGGCTCCTGTGGGTGTGGCTGCGGATCGAAGCCGGCGCGGCGGATCGTCGCGAGCGCCTCGTCTACGATGGGTGGCGGCGCCGTGATGGCGAGCGTACGCGCGCCGAGCCTGAAGCTCAGCGCGCGAATGCCCGCGATCGGTTCGAGGGCGCGGCGGATCTCGGCTTCCTCTGCGGCGCAGTCCATCGTTTTGATGTGCACATTCGCCGTGATCGCGGCGTCGCGGTCATCCAGGCCCGGGGCAGTGGTCGATCGATTCATCGCGGGTTCCCATCAGTACAAGGCGAACAGCGACGGCAGCGCCACTGCGTCACGCGCGTCATGCAGTTCGTGCAAGAGCAGCGCCGCAACGACGAACCAGACGACTTCTGCGAGCGAGCGACGGAAGTTCGCCGGGGCGATCTCCCAGCGTGCCGGCTCGGTCCAGCCCGATGTGCCGGGCCAGAAGCGCGGCACACGCGCCGCATAGTCCTCGAAGAGCGCTCCGTAGGCAGCGCGCAACTGCCGCTCCTCGCCTGCGATCACGCCGCGGTAGTAGTACGCGAACCACGCGATGAAGATCAGCGGGATGCTCACCGTCTCGGTCGTGATCGCGATGCCCAGGCCGCCGATCAGGCTGAATACGTACAGCGGATGGCGCGCCAGCGAATACGGTCCCGCCGTCATCAGCACGGCGTTTTTGTTGCCGGCGGCGTAGCTGCTGCACCACAGCCGCCCCAGCGCACCGATGGACGCCAACAGGATGCCCAGCGGCGTCACCAGGTGCACAGCAAGCGCGCCCAGATCGTGCCATGCGGGGCGCGAGACGAGGACCAGCGTGACGAGACTGACGCACAGCAGCCGCGTCACGCGGATGCGGCGCCGGGGCGAGACGCCGGCGACGGTGACGTTCATGTCGCGGGCTCCGCAGGCCCGCCGATCGGCAGCACCTGCTCGACCGGACTGACGTAGACGTAACCCGAGACGCCGTTTCCGATCTGAGCGGTCGTGCGGATGATTGCCGTGACGGCATCCACCTCCGCATCCTCGACCACCAGCGACAGCCGCACTTCGGAGATCACCAGACCCGGCATGTCGATCGAGTAGTCCCGCTCCTCCAGCGGCAGCGGCTTGAGCGTGCCGCGCACGTCCTGCAGCGTGAGGTTGCGGAAGCCGGCATCGGCCAGCGCCTGGATCACGTCCGGCGTACGCACGTGGTGAATGAAAGCCTTGATCAGTTTCATGCGGGAGACTCCTCGGTTGCGGCGGCGGTCTGGTTGGCGGGGCGCCAGGCCATGCGATACAGGCCGGGCAGCACGAGCAGGGTCAGCAGGGTCGCCGAGACGATGCCGCCGATGACGACGGTCGCCAGCGGTCGCTGCACTTCCGCGCCGGTACCGGTGTTGAGCGCCATCGGCAAAAAGCCGAGCGCGGCGACCAGGGCGACCATCAGGATCGGCCGCAGGCGCAGCAGCGCGCCCTCGCGGATCGACGTGTCGATGTCCAGACCCTGTGCGAGCCGGTCGCGGATCGCCGCGACCATGACCACGCCGGTCAGTACGGCCACGCCGGACAAGGTGATGAATCCGACGCCGGCGGTGATCGACAACGGAATGCCGCGCAACCACAGGCCGATGACGCCACCGGTCAGCGCCAGCGGCACGCCGGAAAACACCAGGGCCGCGTCGCGCGCCGAGCCGAAGGTGAGCATCAGCAGGCCGAAGATCATCGCCAGTGTCACCGGCACCAGCAGCGTCAGCCGCTGCGTGGCGGACTGCAGTTGCTCGAAGGTGCCGCCGTAGTCGAGCCAGTAGCCGGGCGGCAGCTTGACCTGTTGTTCAATCTTCCCGCGCGCGTCGGCGACGAAGCTCGCGAGGTCGCGACCGCGCACGTTCGACGACACGACCAGGCGCCGCTTGCCATTCTCGCGCGAGATCTGGTTGGGCCCCGGTGCGAGCTTGAGTGCCGCCAGTTCGCCCAACGGCACGTAGCCGCGGTCGACGGATGGCAGCGGCACCGGCAGGCGCTCGAGTGCGGCGAGGTCACCGCGCAGATGCTCAGGCAGCCGCACGACCAGTGGGAAGCGTGCGTCACCCTCGTACACCAGCCCGGCTTCCTCGCCGCCGGTGGCCGCGGCCAGCACGTCCTGCACGTCCGCGACGTTGAGGCCGTAGCGATAGAGCGCGGCGCGGTCGGGTTCGACCGACAGCACCGGTAGGCCGGCGACCTGCTCGACCTTCACGCCCTCGGCGCCGGTAATCGAGTTCAGCACCCGGGCGATGTCGTTGCCGGTCCTGAGCAGCTGACCCAGATCGTCGCCGTAGACCTTGATGCCCAGATCCGAGCGTACGCCGGAGATCAGCTCGTTGAAGCGCAGCTCGATCGGCTGACTGATCTCGTAGGCGTTGCCGGACAGCCCTTCCAGCTTTTCCTGCACCTCCGACAGCAGCTGCGCCTTCGGCTTGTCGGGATCGGGCCAGTCCTTGCGGTCCTTGATCATGACGTAGCCGTCGGAGATGTTCGGCGGCATCGGGTCGGTCGCCACCTCGGCGGTGCCGACACGCGAAAAGTAGGTCTTCACTTCCGGCACGTCAGCCAGCGCCCGCTCCATCTGGAACTGCATCTCCAGCGACTGCGTCAGGCTGGTGCCGGGAATGCGCAGCGCCTGCACGGCGATGTCGCCCTCATCGAGGCTGGGGATGAACTCGGCGCCCATGCGCGACGCGAGCCAGCCGCACAACACGACCAGCAGCACCGCACCGCCGAGAAAGACGAAGCGCAGCCGCAGGGCAAGATCGAGCACCGGCGCGTAGATGCGCTTGGCATGGCGCACAATGAAGTTGTCCTTCTCCTCGATCCGGCCGCGCAGGAACAGTGCGACAGCCGCCGGCACGAAGGTCAGCGACAGCACGACCGCCGCCAGCAGGGCCATGATCACCGTCTCCGCCATTGGCCGGAACATTTTTCCTTCGACACCGGTCAGGGCGAGGATCGGCAGGTTCACGAGCACCACGACGAGCACGCTGACCAGGCTCGGCGTGAACACCTCGCGCGTGGCTACGAACACGGTTTGCAGGCGTTCGTCGAGCCTGAGCAGGCGGCCGGCGTGATGCTGGCGCTCGGCCAGACGCAGGATGCAGTTCTCGACGATGATCACCGCGCCGTCGACAATCAGGCCGAAGTCCAGCGCCCCCAGCGACATGAGATTCGCGCTGACCCCGGTCTCGACCATGCCGGTCATCAGCATCAGCATCGACAGTGGAATCACGGCGGCCGTGAGCAGTGCTGCGCGCAGGTTGCCGAGCATCAGCAACAGCACGGCGACGACGAGCAGCGCGCCTTCGAGCAGGTTCTTCTGCACCGTGGCGATGGTCTTGTCCACCAGCGTCGTGCGGTCGTAGACGGTTTGGGCGCTCACGCCGGGCGGCAGCGTCTTGTTGATCTCGGCCAGCCGGTCCGCCACGGCTGCCGACACCGTGCGGCTGTTGCCGCCGAGCAACATGACCGCGGTGCCCTGTACCACCTCTTCACCGTCACGCGTGGCCGCGCCGGTACGCAGCTCCTTGCCGAAGGCGACGTCGGCCACTTCTCGTACTGTCACGGGAATGCCGCCGCGATGCGCGACGATGACACGCTCGATCGCCGGGATGTCGGCGACCTGGCCCGGCGAGCGGATCAGGTATTGCTCGCCGTTGCGCTCGATGTAGCCGGCGCCGACGTTGGCGTTGTTGCGCTCCAGCGCGTTCACGACATCGTCGAAGGACAGCCCGTAAGCGAGCAGGCGCGCCGGGTCCGGCGTGATGTGGAACTGCTTCTCGAAGCCGCCGATGGTGTTGACTTCGGTGACGCCGGGCACCAGGCGCAGCTGCGGACGGATCACCCAGTCCTGCAGCGTGCGCAGCGCGGTCGCGTCCCAGGGCGACCCGTCCGGCTGGCGCGCATCGGGCGCGGCCGCCATCGTGTACATGAAGATTTCGCCCAGACCGGTGGCGATCGGCCCCATCTGCGGCTCGATCCCGGACGGCAGCTGGCTCTTCACGTCCTGCAGGCGTTCGTTGATCAGGTTGCGCGCCCAGTAGATGTCGGTGCCGTCGTGGAAAATCACGGTCACCTGCGACAGGCCGTAGCGCGACAGTGAGCGTGTGTAGTCGAGGGCCGGAAGGCCGGCAATCGCGACCTCGACCAGGTAGGTGATGCGCTGCTCGACCTCCAGCGGCGAATAGCCCGGCGCCTGGGTGTTGATCTGCACCTGGACGTTGGTGATGTCCGGTACGGCGTCGATCGGCAGGCGCTGGTAGTTCCAGGCACCGAACGCGCCGACGGCGAGCACCAGCAGCAGCACGATGCCGCGACGGGAGACAGCGAGGCGCAGCAATGCGTCGATCATGGTTGGTCTCCCTTCAGTGCCCGTGCTCGGCTTCGCCCTTGCCGAGCTCGGCTTTGAGGATGAAGCTGTTTTTTGCGATGTAGCGCGCGCCGGGTTCCAGGCCGGACAGCACCTCGATGTGCTCGCCGTCGCTACGCCCCAGCACGACCGGACGTGGCGCAAAGCCGTCGTCGGTCTGCACGAACACGACGCTGCGATCTTCCAGCGTCTGCACGGCTTCGCTACGGATCGCCAGCGGCACGCTGGATTCGTCGATCAGCACGGCGGCAGTGACGTACAGGCCGGGCGCCCAGCGTCGCTCGGCGTTGTCGAGCAGCACGCGTGCGGTCAGCGTCTGGCTCTCGGCGCGGCCGAAGGGCACGACGTAGATGATCTCCCCCTGCGCGCTCTGGTTCGTGTCGGGATTCGTCACGCGCACCTGCTGGCCGACGAGGACCTTGGCGACATCGCGTGGGAACAGCGACAGCTCGACCCAGACTGTGGACAGATCGGCGACCGTGAACAGCGGCCTGTTGCCGGTCTGCTCGCCGGGATTGGTGCTGCGCGCCGTGACCACGCCGGTCAGCGGCGCGGTGACGGCGTAGGTCTGCAGGCTTTCGTCGGCCTCGACCGTCGCCAGCGTCTCGCCCTGCTGCACCGGATCGCCGATGCGCTTCGTCACGCCGCGCACCGCGCCCGGAAAGCGCGCCGCAACTTCGCGCGTGCGCTCGGCGTTGGGCACGATCGTGCCGTACAGCGGCAGCGTTTCGTGAATCTGCGCAGGGCTGGCCTCGACCAGCTCCAGGCCGGCGGCGGCGATCTGTTCGGCACTCAGCTCGACGTGCTCGCCTTCGCCCTCGTGTTCAGTTTCGCCTTCGGCATGTTCGGATTCGGCTTTGGACATGGGCGCCTGCACAGTCGCCGCCGATTCGCTGCCTCCGCAGGCGGTCAGCAACAGGATCAGCGCCAGCCACGCGGCGCGCTGTGGGATATGGTTCAGGGTCTTCATGGAGTCACTCGCTATGGCTGTTGCGCAGACGCTGGGTCTGTTCGTATTGACGGCGATCGCCGAAATCCTCGGCTGCTACCTGCCGTGGTTGTGGCTGCGACACGGGCGCAGTGCCTGGCTGCTGCTGCCCGCGGCCGTCAGCCTCGCGGTTTTCGCCTGGTTGCTGACGCTGCATCCGCAGGCCAGCGGGCGGGTCTACGCGGCCTATGGCGGCGTCTACGTCGCCGTCGCGCTGGGCTGGCTGTGGGGCATCGACGGACAGAGACCGGTAATGACTGACATCGCCGGTGTCGCGCTGACGCTCGCCGGCATGGCGGTCATCTACTTCGGCAGCCGCAGCTGAGCCGGCGGACAGCGGCGCATTGGTCAGGCGCTCGATTTCGGTACGCAGTGCGTGCGCGGACGCGGCGGACTCGATCAGCACCGCCTGCACGGACAGGTACTCGCGCTGCGCATCGACTAGCTCCAGATAGCTGTAGCGCCCGCGTGCATAGGCGTATTCCGTTTCCTGCAACGCCTCGGCGGCACGCGGACGGATGTCGTTGCCGAGCGCGCGCGCCTCGTTGACCGCGCGTGCGAGCTGACGGTGCAGCTCGTAGAGCGTGGCTTCGGCGCGCACCTCGGCCGCGCGCCACTGCGCGTCCACGCGCTCGCGGTTGGCCTGCGCCTCGGCGACATAGGCTTCGGCGCGCCGGCCGCTGAACAGCGGCAGTGACAGCGACGCGACGAAGGCCTGGTCGCCGGAGTCCTCGAAACGGCGCAGACCGCCAGACAATGTCACGTCCGGGCGGCGTAGCGTCGTCGCGAGGCGCAACTCGGCATCGCGTAATCGTGCTTCGGAGGCAAAGCGCAGGAAGTCCGGGTTGGCAGCGAGCTGCCTGGCCAGAGCCGCGAAGTCGCCGGTCGGCGGCAGCGCGAAGAGCTCGGCCTTGACCTCGCCGAAGCTGCGGCCATCAATGACCGGCTGCGACGCGCCCCACATCGCCGCGAGCTGCTTGCGCGCCGTGTCGAGATCGGCTGCGGCGGCCTGCTCATCGAGCCGGTAGCGATCGAGGGCGATCTGCGCGCGATCCAGTTCTGCATGCGGCGACTTGGCGGCGTCGACGCGGCGCTGTGAGGCCGCAACAGTACTTTCTCCGAGCGCGGTCGCCGAACGCGCCAGGCTCAGTCGCTCCTGCGCGCGCGCCACGGTGATGAAGCGTCGCGTGACCTCTGCGAGCACGTCGAGCTGCGCGGCCTGGCGCTCGATCTCGACGGTGCCGCTGCCGGCGCGCGCCAAGTCGACACGGGCGTCGCGTTTGCCGCCCAGCTCGATGACCTGAGACAGCGCCAGCGTCGTTTCCGCGCTGTCGAACGCGCGGGTCTCGCCGGACCCGGCGAAGTTCTCCGCATCGAGCGCCAGTTCCGGCGCCGGACGCAAGGCCGCCTGTTGCTCGCGCGCCTGCGCGGCGCGCAGATCAAAGGTAAACGTGCGCAGCGCGGGATTGTCGGCCAGCGCCGCGGAAATCGCTTCGCGCAGCGTCAATCCATCCGGCGCTGCGTCGGCTTCGGCGGCGGGCGCGAGCAGCGCCAGCGCCATCCAGCACGCGCGGATCGCGCGTGCAGTAAATATCTTCATCGTGTCCTCCCATCACCATCGCCGCCGCAGTTCGAGCGGCATGGCAGGCGGGCCGCTGCACCCGTGCGGGCGTCAGGCGGCGGGAAACCTCAGTGCTTCAGAGGGAGGAGGAGAGGGGCGGTCCGCGCAGCGGCGGACGGAGAAACGGGGCGGCGGCAAGGGCCACCCTGGGCGCCGCGGACTGCGGCAGGATGCGTGCAGCCGGTACAAGAAACAGCGCGATCACCGCAGCCAGCAGGGCAGGCGGCAGATCCAGGTCGAGCGTCAGCAGCTTCGTGAGCATCTGCCCCAGCACACCGACATCGCTGTCCTGATGCGGGGCTGCGTTCTGCGGCTCGTCGTGGTGCAGGCCGACATCGTAGGCGTGAAAGCTCACCGGCGGCTCGCTGCCATCGAAGCACAGGTGCAGATGCGCGCCGCTCGCACGCGCACTCAGCAGCAGGACGCAGAGCAGCGCCAGCAGCCAAGTGTGGATCGCAGTTTCACGGAGCATGGCGGTTAGTGTAGCAGGTACAGAACAAGTTCAAGTTCGGCGCTTGCGTGCGCGCGCGTTGATCCGAGTCAATGTGGCGTCGCTGGCATGGCGGTTATCGTGAACGCTGTCGACGGAGTTCGTCGTGGCCAAGACTCTCATCATTCTCAACGATGCGCCCTACGGTACCGAGCGCAGCTACAACGGCCTGCGGTTGGCTGGTAGCCTGTCGCGCCGCGAGGGTGAAGCAGTCAAGGTCTTCCTGATCGGCGATGCCGCCTCCTGCGCCAAGGCCGGCCAGAAGGTGCCCACCGGCTACTACAACCTTGAAACGATGCTCAAGAACGTAGCGCGCCACAACGGTGAGATCGGTGTATGCGGGACATGCCTCGACGCGCGTGGCATCGGCGACGCCGAGTTGGTCGACAGCGCGCGCCGAAGCACGCTGGAGCAGCTCACCGACTGGACGCAGTGGGCCGAGCGCGTGCTGGTGTTTTGAGTTCGACGTGTCGGACATGTCGCGTACGCAGGCGCGACCCGTTCAACGCGCCGGAGGCTCCACGAGGAGATACGAAGTCGCGCAGCTTGCTTCGCTCACACGGCGCAAGCTGAGGAGCGACGCCTGTCGCCGGATCGAGTGCCAAGCCACGGAAAGGACACTTGCGCAGCGCACAACCTCATCCTCGGTAGTCCGCCGCCCGAGCGAAAGCCGCACCGATCCCAATGCCGTATCCGCGTCCAGCCCCATCGCCGTGAGCACCGCCGACGGCGATTCGCCGCCTTCGTGACACGCCGACCCGGTCGAGGCGGCGATGCCCGGTGTGCGCGCTAGAAGCTCGGTGGCACGCACGCCAGGAAATCGCAGGTTGAGCGTGTTGGGCAAGCGCTCGAACGGATCGCCGTTGATTGCCACGTCCGGGACTGCCGCGCAAATGCGTTCCCACAACAGATCACGCAGCCGCCGTTGGCGTGCGCTTTCGTCGGCCAGCGTCGCATGTGCGATCGCGCAGGCCGTGCCGAGACCGACGATGGATGCGACATTTTCGGTGCCTGGGCGCAGTCCGCGCTCGTGCCCGGCCCCGTACACAACGCGCTCGATGCCGACGCCCTTGCGGACGTACAGGGCGCCGACGCCTTTGGGCGCGTAAAGCTTGTGTCCCGCGATCGACAACAGATCCACGCCAAGGTCGTTCACGCGCACGGCGATCTTGCCGAGCGACTGCGCCGCGTCGGTGTGAAACAGGGTTTCAGCGTCACGTGCGGCGCGCGCCACATCGGCGATCGACTGGATCACGCCGGTTTCGTTGTTGGCGTGCATCACGCTGACCAACGCGGCGCGTTGCTCGGCCAGCGCGCCGGCAACGTCGTCCGCGCGAACGCGACCGGCCCGATCCACCGGCAGCCAGGCGACGGTCCAGCCTTGCCGTTGCAGCCAGCAACACGGCTCGGCGGTCGCCGGGTGCTCGATCACCGACGTCACGACATGGCGCGCCCGTCCCGGCATCTTCGCGACACCGAGGATCGCCAGGTTGTTGGCCTCGGTTCCGCCGGACGTGAACACGATCTCCTCCGGCGCGGCACCGATGAGCGTGGCGACCTGGGTGCGGGCGTTCTCCACCGCGTCGCGCGCGCGTCGTCCGTAGACATGGCCGCTCGACGGATTGCCGAAGTGCTCGCGCAGATACGGCAGCATCGCGTCCACGACTTCAGGCAGCAGCGGCGTCGTTGCGTTGTGGTCGAGATAAATGGGGCGGTCTGAAGTCATCGTCGATGTCCGTTGAGGGGCTTGTCTGCCGCGAGCGCAAGGAATGCGCCGCCGGGTGCGTGCAGCCGCGTCAACAGGTGATCCAGCGGCGCCAGCACAGGGGCGGCCGCACCCCACGGCGGCAGGAACACCGCGCCGCGCGTGCGGCCAACGCGCAGGCCGGCGCCTCCGGCCAAGCACGCCAGCGTCCATCGCGAGCGAAAACGGGCCGAGCGCCAGGTGCGGTTGCCGAGCCAGCCGCGGACGCGGCGCCGGGCGGCCCACAGGCTCCAGCGGTTCAGTTCGCCGAGCACGAGCCGGCCGCCCGGAGCCAGCACGCGTGCCATCTCGCGCAGTACCGCCTGCGCATCCGGGACAAAGCACAGCACGGTCACAGCAAGCACGACGTCGAACGAAGCGTCGCCGAACGGCAGCCGTTCGGCGCGACCGCGGCGCAGCGTCAGTTCAAGCCCCAGCTCGTCTGCACGGGCCTTCGCGGCCGCGAGCATGCCGCGGTCGAGGTCCAGTGCGGTCACGCGTGCGCTGCGCGCGGCCGCGCCGATCGCGTAGGTGCCGTCGCCGGTGCCAACGTCCAGCACCCGCTTGCCCGCGAGCGGGCTGGCCAGATCGAAGATCAGGCGGGTTTCGAGGCGCTCGATGGCGGCGCCGAGCCGCGACGCGCGCCAGCGCGCGTAATCCGACGGCGTGACGGAATTCTCACCGCTCGTTGGGTACAGGCGCCGCATGTCTCGCATCCCTTGCCGCGCCCAGTTGCCGGCGGCAGCCGTCTACAAGCCGATCGCGAGCTGGATCGTCACGATGTCCTGCCGGTCGCGGCCGTCCGGCGGATCGATCGTGTTGTAGTCCACACTGAGCTTGGCGTCGTGGCCGCGGATGAGCCAGTTCGCACCGGCACCCAGGAAATCGGTGGCGCCCTTGTTGTCCACATCCACCGTTTCATAGCGCGCGTAGGGCTGCAGGCGTCCAGGGCCGATTGTTCCGGGGAGTAGATAGCCAGCCTGCACGTAGCCACTGGTCGCGTCGTCGCCAGCGGCCAAGCCGGAAAGGGCGTGCGTCTGCGTGCCGTTGTCGATGACGAGGTATGCGGCTTCGACGGTCACCGCGCCCCCGCCAACCGCGCGATCGAAGAAGGTGTCGACGGTCCACACCCGGTTGTCCTGGCCTTCGACGCCGCTCAGGATCAGGTTGTGCTGCGTGTCGTAGCCGGCCCCCAGGCTCAGCACGTTCTTCTTGCCGAGATAGCTGCCCTGGTTGAACCAGCCGGTCTCCGGCTCCAGGAAGCTGAACGATACGCGACCGGCCAGGCGCGGACCGTTGTCCGGGTTGTCGGCGCCTTCGACGCCTTCCGCAGCCATGAGGCGGTATTGCATGCGGCCACCCAACGGATTGCCCCAGACCGCGATGCCATCATCGCGGCCGACCTTGCTGGCGTAGAAGATGCTTCCGCGCACGCCGCCCTGCAGGAACGGCAGGTCGGTCGTCAGCAGCGCCTTGGTCGAGGTGGTTCCGTAGCTGCGCGTCAGCGGCACGTACATGCGTCCAGCCTGGATCTTCAAGGCCTCGTTCAGATTGAGCGTGATCCACAGATCGCGGAACGCGACGCCGCTTCCCAGCCCCAGTCCCGGATTGTCGAGCCCTTCCTGTCCGACGCGGTCGGCGGCGATGTGGGTGAAGAACTCTGCGATCGAACCGGCGGTGCCCTTGAGCGACAGATAAGCCCTGCGCGCCATGAAGTCATGCAGCTCGTTCTGCTCCACGCCGCCGTCCTCGACGTACTGGTACCAGATCTGCGTCCAGAACCCGGCGTCCACGCGCGCCTGATCGCCGATCTTGAGTTCGGCGCCGCCCGCGGTCGCCGGAACGGCGAGCCACCAGAGCGCGGCCAGCAGGCCAGCCACCATATTCGACACGCGCATGTTCATCGGTATTCCTCCTTCGTTCAGGAATCGTTGTCGCGCGCAAGCGTGGCCCGCCGCTTCTCGTATTCCTCGGTGGAGATCTCGCCGGCTGCGTAGCGGCGCTGCAACACTTCAAGCGGCGTCGAGCGGCGGCGGCGCGCGGTATTCACCAAAGGCTTGAGCACCACCGCGAGGATCACAACGATGACTATCCACCACAACAAGTGCATGCCCCAGAAGCCCCATTCACCGTGAAAGCCCATCCGTCACCTCCACCACAGCACGCTGCACTCCCGGTCGCCGCGAAGCTTGGACCGAGGCTGCGCCGTCGCGCTGGCCCTCGTCACTGATTCAGGTCAACCTGCGCTGTACCGGCCCGCGTGCGCCGCGGCCGCATTGTGGATCCGGACATGCTTGCCAAAACCTTCGCGCTGTTCACACCGGCCGCGCTCGCCGAAATCGTCGACTTCCTTCTGCCGTACCTACGGCTGCGCAAGCACGGTCCGACGTGGCTGCGGATGCCGGCAACGCCGAGCCTCGCGTCGTTCGCCCGGCTGCTGTCGCCGCATCCGACCGCTGGCGGGAGCGACCACGCGGCCTGGGGCGGCGTTTGAGTATCGCGGCCGTACACCGAGCGCCTCGCTGTCCCCGCGCTCAGCTGCCACCCGCAGCCATCTGCACCCATGCCTGGGTGCCACCGCACAGGGCGCGGGCCTGCGGGAACCCGCGCGCGCGCAGCTGCGCCGCGGCGCGATCGGAGCGGCCGCCGCCCTTGCCGCAGGCGGTGACAATCAGCGCATCTTTCGCAAACGGCAGCGCGCTCGTGGCCAGCGCATCCAGCGGGATGTTCACGGCGCCGTCGACATGCGCTTCGCCGAATTCCTGCGGCGTGCGCACATCGATGACCACCGCGGCGGCGGCGGCGCGGAGTTGCTCGACGCTGATGCACGGTCCGCCGCTGTCGGCCGGCGCGACCGCGGCGCCAAGGCCCAGCGTCTCCTGCATGCGCAGCAAGGCGACCAAGCCGGACGCGAAGGTCAGCGCGGCGACGGCCCAGGCGGCCGCGGCGATGCCGAGCGCATCGGCGACGATTCCGGCGAGCAGCGCGCCCACCGCATAGCCGAGGTCGCGCCAGAGACGGTAGACGCCGACCGACGAGGCACGCCACGACGGGTGCGCAACGTCGCCGATCGCCGCCAGCAGCGTCGGATAAACCATCGCCGTGCCAACGCCGAGCAGCACCGCGCCGGCGGCAAAGCCGTTGAAGCTGGAAGACAGCGCGATGACGGCGATGCCGCCGGCCTGCACCCACATGCCCCAGACGATCAGGCCCTTGCGGCCGATGCGGTCCGACCAGGCGCCGGTGAACAGCTGCGCGAGCCCCCAGACCGCCGGATAGATCGCCGCCAGCGTGCCGATCTCGCCCAGCGACATACCGGCAGCGGCGAACAGTAGCGGGAACAGGCCCCAAGCCATGCCGTCGTTGAGGTTGTTGACCAGACCCGCCTGGCTGACCGCCGACAGATTGCGGTCGCGCAGCGAGGTGCGCCAGAAGATTTCGCGCGCGGACGGCATGCCCGTTGCCGCGTGCGTTCCGGCCAGGCGCGATTCGATCGCCACGTGGTGCCGGGTTTCGCGCACCAGGAACACCGACAGCAGCATGCCCACGACGACGAAGCCGACCCCCAGGTAGAACGGGTGCGGACGCAGGCCGTGGTGCGCCGCGATCCAGCCGGTCGCCAGCGCCGACAGCGCGACGGCGAAGTAGCCCGCGAATTCGTTGAGGCCCATCGCCAGCCCGCGATTCTTCGGTCCGGCCAGATCGATCTTCATGATGACCGTCGTCGACCAGGTCAGGCCCTGGCTGATGCCGAGCAGCGCGTTGGCGCCGAGAATCCAACTCCACGACGGCGCCCACATCAGCAGGAAAGGCACCGGAGCCGCGACCAGCCATCCGCCGACCAGCACGGCCTTGCGTCCCCACGTGTCCGACCAGCGTCCGGCAAAGTAGTTGGTCAGCGCCTTGGTGACGCCGAAGACGACGATGAACGACAGGATCGCGGTGCGCGCCGCCAGGTGGAATTCGTCCTGCGCGATCGCCGGCAGGATGCTGCGCTCCATCCCCACCATCGCGCCCACGAAGGCGTTGACCAGCACCAGCAGCGAGAACTGCGCGAGATTTTCGCGGATGCCGAGACGCACGTGTTTCACGATCGAGCCCCTTCGGTTGCGACGCGCAGGCCGCGCGCGCGCCATTCGACGATGCCGTCTTCCATGCGATGTGCGGTGAAGCCCCGCTTGCGCAGCTGTTCGACCGCTTCGGCGGCCATCACGCAGTAAGGACCTCGGCAATAAGCGACAACCTCGCGCGCCCGCGGCAACTCCCGGATGCGCGCCTTGAGCTCGCCGACGGGGATGGAGATCGCCCCGGGGATATGGCCGGCGCGATATTCCTCGACCGGGCGGACGTCGAGCACCGTCACTTCACCGGACTTCACGCGCCGCCGCAGCTCCCTGCTCTCGACGCCCTCCATCGCGCCGCGCCGCTCGAAGTAGTCGCGGGTCACCGCGTCGATTTCGGCGAGGCGTGAACGGGCTAGCGTACGCAGCCCGTGGAAGAACACTCGCACCTCGTCGCCGGCCAGGCGGTATTCCACATACAGGCCCTTCTTGTCCGCGTCGACCAGACGTGCGGCCTTGAGCACCTTCAGATGCTGCGAGGCGTTGGCGACCGACAGACTGGTCTGCGCCGCCAGAACCTCGACGGTCCTTGGGCCCTGGCACAGGAGGTCGAGCAGCTCGAGTCGCTTGGGCGCCGCGGCTGCCTTGCCGAGACGGGCAAGCTGCTCGTAGACGGCGTTCTTGAAGATACGGGGTGATTGGCCCATGCCACAGTATTCAATAAAGTACTTGAGCATTCAATCGGTGCTGGGCACCGGAGTGGTCGGGATGTTCTGCCCGCTTGACGCACGACCCTGGTTCCCAGGCAATCCAGACGCGGCGAAATCGCGCACTTGACCCTGCACCGGGGTGCAGGGTTTAGGATTCCGCCATGAAGGAATTCAAGGCCGCGCTGACCGTCGGCGCCCTCGCTAAGGCGGCGGGTGTCGGCGTGCCGACGCTCCGCTACTACGAGCGCCGCGGGTTGCTGCCGCCACCGCGCCGGCGCCAGTCCGGCTACCGCGAGTACTCCGCCGATGCCGTGCGCCACGTGCGCTTCATTCGTCACGCGCAGCAGCTGGGCTTCTCGCTCAGCGAAGTCGAAGAGCTGCTGTCGCTGCAGCTCGATCCTCGGCACTCCTGCGCGGACGTGCGCACCCGCGCGCAGCGCAAGATCGCCGACATCGCATCGCGAGTCGAGAATCTGAACCGCATGCGCCGCGTGCTCGAACGCCTTGTCGAAGCCTGTCCGGGCGACGCGCCGATCCGCGACTGTCCGATTCTCGACGCACTGGACGACGAACATGACACCGGACGTTGAACTGGTCTACGACGCCGATTGTCCGAACGTCCGCCAGGCCCGGGCACAGCTGCTGCGTGCGTTCGCCGCCGCCGGCCGCGCAGCCCGCTGGCGCGAGTGGCGATCGGACGATCGCGCTGCGCCCGGCCGCGTTCAAGGTCTGGGGTCGCCGACCATCCTCGTCGGCGGCCGCGACGTTGTGCCGATCGACAATGCTGCCGCCTGCTGTCGCGTCTACATGGCTACAAACGGCCTCGCCGCCGTGCCGCCGATGGACACGCTCGTCGCCGCGATCAAGGCCGGCACGACGCCGTCCGGCTGGAAATCGGCGGGGCTCTGGGGCCCCGGCGTCGGCATCGCTTTTCTGCCCAAGCTGGTCTGCCCGGCCTGCTGGCCTGCCTACGCCGCGCTGGCGAGCGCCGTTGGCATGCCGTTTCTGCTGGAGGCGAGGTTCCTGTTCTGGATCACGCTGGCGGCGCTGACGCTGATCGTCGCGGCACTGGCTTGGCGCGCCCCGAGCCGACGCGGCTATGGACCGATGGGGTTGGCGCTGGGTGCCGGCGCGCTCGTCCTGGCGGCCAAGTTCCTGATTCCCAGCAACCCTGCGGCTTACACCGGCGCGGGGCTGCTGCTCGTCGCCTGCGTCTGGAACGCGTGGCCGCTCCGGCGCGGCGCATCCCACTGCCCGGCCTGCACGCCGGGTGCTTCCTCGTGACCAACGAAGGAGACCACTATGACCTCCAAACGCAAAATCGAAGTGTTCAGCGCCGGCTGCCCGGCCTGCGAGGACACAATCAAGCTGGTCCACGACATTGCCTGCGAGTCTTGCGACATCACGGTACTCGATATGCACGATGCCGCCGTCGCGGCGCGCGCCCGCAAACTCGGTGTGCGCTCGGTGCCTGCGGTCGCGATCAACGGGCAACTCGCCGGCTGTTGCGCCGCGCGTGGGCCAGATGCGGCGACGCTGCGTGATGCGGGTCTTGGGCGGCCGTGATCCTGTCGCCGTCACTTCGAAAACTCACGCTCGCCACGCATGTCACCGCTTCGGTCGGATGGGTTGGTGCGCTCACCGTATTCCTCGCCCACGCGATCGCCAGCGTCGCCAGCCAGGACGCACTGATCGTCCGCAGCGCGTGCATCGCAATGGGCGTGACCGCGTGGTTCGTGATTTTTCCGCTCAGTATCGCGTCGCTGCTGACGGGGATCATCCAGGCGCTGGGGAGCGCGTGGGGCCTGATCCGGCACGACTGGGTGCTGGCGAAACTGCTGCTGACCGTTCTCGCCACGGTCGTATTGCTGTTGAAGCTGCCGCCGATTGGCGGCCTCGCCGACGCGGCGATGCAGGGGGCATTCTCGCGTGACGATCTGATCGGTCTGCGCGTCTCCGTCCTGGTTCACGCGATCGGCGGACTCCTGGTGTTGCTCACCGCCACCACGCTGGCCATCTACAAGCCGGCGGGGCTCACGCCGTTTGGGGTTCGCAGGCTGCGCGAGCGCAGCGGTGCCGGCGGAGGCGCCGACCTCCCGGCGGTCGCGATCGTGCCGCTCTGGGTCAGGGTGTTCGCGGCTGCGGGTTTCCTTCTGCTGATGATGGTCGGAATCATGATGCTGGCGGGCAGCCATGGTCCGGGCGCCCACCTGTCTTGACTCTGGACCCGCCTCCAGGGTGTAGCCTCCGGCCGTTGAAGACTGACCGGCATTGAAATGACGATGGCGCAAAATGGCGTGGCAGAGATCGGCGGCCGAGGACGCGACGGCTGGCCGCCGGTCGCCTTCGAGCCCGACCGGTGGTGGCAGCGCCTTGCCCCCGCGCGGTTGCCCGCGTAGGCTGCGCGCGTGAACCTGTTCCGCACCTTGCTGTTGCTGCTGCTCGTCTGCGCCGTGCCCGCCACGGCGTTGGCTGGAGTGGTGCATGAGGGTCGATGCCAGCGCATCAGCCCGGCGGTTTCCGAACAGCACGCCGGGCACGCAATACACGGTGCGCATGCGATGCCAGCGCATCACGCTATGGCTCAGGACGCATCTGACAGCGGCAAGGCCACCGGTGGATGTCAATGCGGCTGCACCTGCGGCGGCATCGCGCACTGCGGGGCCGGCGCAGGCGGTTTAGTCGGCAGTGCCGGGCCGGCAGTCCTGCGTCCGGGCGTAGATTCCTGCCAGCCCACACCCGCGTCCGGTCGCGCGCTGGCTGGTCATCCAGGCGATTCCTTCAGACCCCCCAGTATGAGCTGAACGTTCGGCCGCGCCGCGGCCGGGGCGGGCGTACGCCCGCCGGTCTGCACGCTCGCGTGCAGCGTTCACGCTCAATTGGGAGGTTTCGTGTCGAATCACAGATTTGTCATTCCGGCCGTGCTGCTGGGCGCAGTGCTGTCCGGCTGCGCCGCACTGCCGGAGGATCGCGGGCGCCACGACGTGGCTGCGCTGCTACAGGCACGCGGGCAGGCCATCGAATCCGCGTCCGATCCCGCCGTTGCCCGTCAGCTGCTGGCCGGGATCGAAGGCCACGCGCTCACCCTGAACGACGCGGTTCGCTTGGCGCTCGTCAACAACCCGCGCCTCACTGCCGAGTATGCGCAGCTCGGCTTTGCCGCGGCCGATGTCTACGATGCCGGCCGGCTCAGCAACCCGAGCCTGTCGGCGTCGGTGCTGTTTCCCAACGTCAGCGGCGACGCCAACCAGGTCGGCTTCGGCCTGGTGCAGAGCTTCACGAACCTGCTGCTTCTGCCGTCGCGCAGCCGTTTCGCCGAGGGCGAGTTCGAGCGCATCAAGCAGGCGGTAGGCGCGCAGGCGCTGGACCTCGCGGCGGACACCGGTGCGGCGTATTACGAACTCGTCGGCGCTTGGCAGATGGTGACGATGCGCGAAGCGGTCGCCAAGGCCGCCCAGGCATCGGCCGAGCTGGCGCAGCGCTTCTTCGAAGCCGGCAACATCAATCGCCTGGAGCTGGCGCTGGAGCAGGCGGCCGCGTCGCAGGCGCAACTCGAGGTCCTGCAGGCACGTTCGGACGTGAACGCGGCACGCAGCGCGCTCAACGCGCTGATGGGCCTGTCCGCCCGCGAGGCGCGCTGGAAAATCGCCGACCGCCTGCCGGCACCCGTGGCCGACGAGGACGCGACGGACGCGCTGCTCGATCTGGCCGATCGCAGCCGGCTGGATCTCGCGGCGGCGCGCACACGGGTGTCGCTGATGGCCGATGCGCTCGGCGTGACGCGGCGCTTCCGTTATCTGGGCGACATCGACGTCGGCGTCGAGACCGAGCGCGAACCCGACCGCTCGCGCATCACCGGCCCGACGCTGTCTCTGGAACTGCCGGTCTTCAATCAGGGCAAGGGCCGCGTCGCCCGCTCCGAGGCTGCGCTGCAAGTGGCGGAAGCGGAGCTGCGGGCGCTGGAAGTCGAGATCAGCAACGACGTCCGCCGCGCGGCCGCCGAGGTGGATGCCGCCAAGTCCCGCGCCGCGCAGTACCGGCAGTCGCTGATCCCGCTGCGCGAGTCGATCGTCGCGCGCACGCAGGAGCAGGTGAACTTCATGCTGGTCGGCCAGTTCGAACTGCTGCTGTCCAAGCAGCAGGAGTACGACGCCTATCGGGGTTATCTCGAAGCGGTGCGTGACTACTGGCTCGCGCGCGTGGAGCTGGCACGGGACGTGGGCACGTCGCTGCCCAGCGATGCGCAGGTCCGCGACGCCACGCTCGACGCGGAAGATCTGATTCTGCCAAAGGACAGCGGCATGGGCTCCATGCAGCACGGTGGCATGCGCATGGACGGCGCCGGCGGAATGAAAGAGATGGACCACTCCGGCCATGTCATGAAAGACATGCCCGGCATGAAGGGGATGCAGCACGGCACGCACGGCGCTCCTTCGACTTCCGGGAAGGAACAGGTCGAGCTGCCAGCAGCCGCCCAGGAGCGTCCACATGCGCACGAGCGCCCCCAGCAGTGACACATACGAAGTAACACACCCGGCGCACCGCGCCATCTAACAGGAGCTTTATCGATGAACAAACTGATCCCGTCGACGCTGATCGCCGCGCTCATGCTGGCCGCGCAGGCTGCTAGCGCACACGATCCCAAGGAGCACGAGAAGGAAGCCGCCGCGAAGAACGCCGCCCCCGACTGTGCGCAGATGAAGAGCATGGACATGGCCAAGATGGATATGAACGACCCGGTGATGAAGGCGATGCACGAGAAGTGCATGAGCCAGATGGATCACGACGGCATGGATTCCCAGAGCGCCGGTCAGAAGGCGCCCGCCAAGTCCGACCACCAGCACGAAGGTCACTGATGGTCACCAGACGCAATTTGATCCAGGCGATGAGCCTGGGCGGCGCCGGTCTTCTGACCGGCGTTGCCCGGGCGCAGCACGAAGGACATCCGCCTGTGCCGGGCGCGAGCCCGGCGCCGTCGGCCGCAGCGAGCAAGCCCCATCCGCAGGGCTACGTGCCGGTACGCACGCTCAACGGCTGGACCATGCCGTACACGATGAAGGACGGCGTCAAGGAGTTTCACCTCGTCGCCGAGGAAGTCGAGCACGAGTTCGCGCCCGGCAGCCGGGCGAAATGCTGGGGCTACAACGGCACGACGCCGGGGCCGACGATCGAGGCGGTCGAAGGCGACCGCGTGCGCATCTACGTCACCAACCGGCTCAAGGAGCACACGACGATCCACTGGCACGGCATCCTGCTGCCCAGCGGCATGGACGGGGTCGGCGGACTCAACCAGCCGCACATCAAGCCGGGCGAGACCTTTGTGTACGAGTTCACGCTGCGCCAGCACGGCACGCACATGTACCACCCGCATGCCGACGAAATGGTGCAGATGGCGGTCGGCATGATGGGCATGTTCATCATCCATCCTAAGGACGGCGAGCCCGAGCCCATCGACCGCGACTACTGCTTCCTGCTGCACAACTGGGCGCTGCATCCAGGGACGTACCGGCCCGACCCGTCGGTCATGGTCGACTTCGACCTGTGGACCTTCAACTCGAAAGTGTTCCCGGCGATCGAGCCGCTGGTCGCGCGCACGGGCGAGCGCGTACGTATCCGCATGGGCAACCTGTCGATGTGGAATCACCCGCTCCACCTGCACGGCGTGCAGTTCGAGGTCACCGGCGGGGACGGCGGGCGCTGGCCGCAAAGCCGCTGGCGCAGCGAGGTGACCGAGATCGTCGGCGTCGGGCAGATGCGCGACATCGAGTTCACCGCCGTGCCGGGCGACTGGGCGTTCCACTGCCACATGTCGCACCACACGATGAACGCGATGGGCCATGGCGTGCCCAACACGATCGGCGTCGACCAGTCCGGCGTCGAGCGCACGATCCGCTCGATGCTGCCCGGCTACATGGCGATGGGCGAAGCCGGCATGGCCGAGCACCAGGACCACACCGACAGCGGCCACATGCGCGGACCGGAGAACACGCTGCCGATGATGATGGGCCAGGGGCCGCACGGAAACCTGGAGATGGGCGGCATGTTCACTGTGGTCAAGGTCCGCGACGACCTCGCGCCCGGTGACTACCGCGACCCCGGCTGGTACCGCAATCCCACGGGCACGCAGTCCTGGCGCGTCAGCGCCAGCGGGGACTTTGGCAATCCGGTCCGGCGTCAGCCCTACCGCACACTGCGGGCACCCGCGGCGGGTCCATCGAGCCCCATGCCGGACATGCCGGGCATGGATCACTCGAAACACGGCGGCTGATGCAATGGAGAAAGGACGATGAAAGTGCTGAAACTGTTGCTGGTGCTGCTCGCTGGACTGGGCGCCGTCGGGTTCATTTACATGGGCGTCTATCCGATCGGCGCCGACGTCCCGCACACGCGGCCGGTGTACTGGCTGCTGGAGACCGTGCGCGAGCGATCCATCGCCGCCCGCATCGGCGGCATCGACGCGCCGCCGCTGGACGATCCGCAGATGCTGCTCGCCGGTGGGGCCGACTACAACGACATGTGCGCCGGCTGCCACCTCAAGCCCGGCCGGACCGAGTCGGACATGAGCATTGGCCTCTATCCCAAGCCGCCGAACCTCGCGCAGGCTGCCGATGCGCACGGCGACAGCCACGAACACGACGATGCGCGGGCCAGTGCTGCGCGCCAATTCTGGATCATCAAGCACGGCATCAAGGCGTCCGCGATGCCGGCATGGGGGCCGACGCATGACGATGCGCGAATCTGGGCGATGGTCGCGTTCCTGCAGAAACTGCCGACGCTCACGCCCGCGCAGTACCAGATCCTCACCGCGCGAGGCGACGGCGGCATGGAGCACGACGAGAGCAGTGCGGGCGAGGGAAGCGAGCACCATGACTGACGCCTGCATTCCGGTCTTATCCCGCCGTTGGCTGATGCGATGAGCCTGCGTCGCATTCCTCCATCGGAGTTGAAGCGCCGCATCGACGGCGCTGGGCCGTTGCTGGTTCTCGACGTCCGGCGACCGGAGGCGTTCAGGCGAAAGCCGGCCGGCATCGCCGGAGCAGTTCCGCTGTTGCTTGATGCGCCGGAACCATGGATTCCGGACGTGCCCCGCGAAACGCCGGTCGTGGCTTATTGCCTGTGTTCCGGCCAGGCATCGAGCACCCGCGCGGCATTGTGGCTGACCGCAGCGGGCTACACGGACGTTGCCGTCCTCGAAGGCGGGTTGCCTGCTTGGCAAGCCGAGAAGCTTCCGCTTGCGCCGATCTCCCCCGACGATCGGACTCGGGTTGGTGCGTGGGTCGCGCCGCCGCCAACGCCGGCGCCTGCAGCCGTCGGCAGCCGCCTGATTGCGGAGAGCGCTTTCCTGGCGGGAGAACAACTGCCGGTCCGGCGCGACATGGCCGTGCTGTTCGTCGATATGGTGAATTCGACGCAATTGCTATTCACGCGCAGGCCGGAAGACGTGCTACGGCTGGTGCAGGCGTTCATGGAAGTCGTTGTAAACGTCGCCGTGCAGCACTGCGGGGATGTGCACGATTTCGAAGGCGACGGTGCGATGCTGTACTTCGCCGGCGTCGGTGAAGCCGTGCCGGCCGCGTTCAATCTGCGCGCGGCCCTGAACGGCCGGCGGCACGAACTGCCCGAACTGCCGCAGGCGCGGTTTGCGCTCGATGCCGGCCCGCTGGTGGTCGGCCACATCGGCGCCGCGGAGCGCCGCGCGTTGTCGTTCATCGGTCCCTGCGTCAATGCCGCCGCACGCATCCTCAAACTCGCGCCGCCGGGCGGGATCGTCGCGACCGGGCGCGTCGTCGATCAGGCCGAGCGCACCGATCCGGATCTCGCCGCGCAGTTTGTGGCCCTGCCGGATCGCCACTTGCTCAAGGGATGGAAAGAACCCGTTCTCGTCTACGTGGCGGCTGATCGAAACGCCTGCCCCGAGCACTGCCATGACACCAGGAGTGAATCATGATGCGCATCACGACCATCGCCGCCTTCGTCCTGACCGTTTTCTTGAGCGCCGCCTGCTCCAAGGCGGCACCCGACGGCGCACCGATCGTCACCGTGTACAAGAGTCCGACGTGCCAGTGTTGTTCCGTCTGGATCGAGCACTTGAAACAGAGCGGGTTCGCCACCCGGGTCGAGGCGCAGCGGGATCTCGCACCGGTGCGAACGCGACTGGGCGTGCCGGCTACGCTTGCGGCCTGCCACACCGCCGTCGTCAACGGATACCTCGTCGAAGGTCACGTACCTGCCGAGGACATACGGCGCCTGCTCGCGGAGAAACCCAATGCCAAGGGCATCGCCGTGCCCGGTATGCCGGTCGGTTCGCCCGGAATGGAAATGGGCGAGCGTCATGATCCATACGAGGTTTTGCTGTTCGATGGGGCAGGGGAGACGCAGGTTTTTGCTCGCCATGGTGCTTGGCCGACGGGCGCTGATGGAGCACCGCATGCGCCGTGATGCTGCGCTGTCTTCGCACGCGGGGCCGCGGCGACTTCATCATTGGGCCATCATCGTGGCTGCACACTTGGTCGTCACCCCTGGCGTCGGATGGGCACACAGCGCGCCGGAGAGGGCCGTGGTTTTTCACGGAGGTATCGCGGCGTCGGCCGGCGGCTACAATCTGGAGCTCGTTGCGGCGGACGGAAAGCTCGAACTGTATGTTCGCGATCGGCAGAATCGTCCGATCGATCCGCGCGACCATGCCGGCACTGCGTTGGTGTGGAGCACCGGCGAGTCGATCAGCCTCGACTTCAGCCCGGGCAGTGCGGGTGTACTGGAGGCAAGGGGCAGTTTCTTGCAGCGAGCGATACGACGCGTGATTGTCACCGTGACCGCGCCGGATCAAGAACCGGTGACAGCCTGGTTTACCGGGCTCGGAAGCGGCGCAGACTGAGCCGACATCAGAGGGGGAATATGGGTCAAGAATTGGTGCCTGACCGCGACAAAATGTTGCGGGCCCTGATCGCGCGCTGGCGTGAGGATGCGGGCGGAACCTACCGGAGCTGGTTCCTTTGGGAAGAGCGCCTCAAGAATTTCCGCTCGATCCGCCGCGGTTTGGAAGTGGTGGTCGCGGAGATCGAGCAGAACCGCTTCGGCAACGTCTACAAGGGGTCTTCTCTGGAGACGGTCGTGGGTTCCATCGCGGAGCAACGGCAGCTGTTCAAGGGTGCCGATCACGCGTTTCTGTGGAAGCCCAAGCTGCGCATTCCCGACATCTACGAGAACGCGGACCATCAGCGCGCGTTTGGGCGCTTTCTGCATACCTGTGCGTGCTGCGAGGGCGAAATGCAGATTGTCGAGGCCATCCGGCAACTGGAGGCTCGTGCAATCAAAGGACTGGGCCCGGCTGCCGCCAACTTGCTGTACTTTCTCCATCCGACCTTGGTGCCGCCGTTCAATACGGCCATTGTCAAAGGTTACAACCAGCTCACCGGTGCCAAGGTCAAGCTGGGTCGGTGGGACGAGTTTCTGGCCATGCGCCAGGGCACCCTGGAGCTGAACCGCCGCTATCGCGACCTGCTGTCGAACGATCTGGGTGCGATTGGCGGTTTCCTGTTCGACGTCGGATCGGGTCGCTACGTGCCGCCTCCGCGCGCAGAGGACGGCGCGGCGATCACCCGGTGGGAAGCAGACCTCGCACGCGTACGGGATGAAGGCGCGCGGGCTGCCAAGGCCCTTCAGACTGCGCGCGAAAGCGACCACACGCATACGGAAATCCAGGGATGGCTTCGCGATCTCGGACTCGCCTTGGGTTTCAAAGTATGGATCGCAGCCAATGATCGAAATCGGGCTTATACCGGCGGGCGCCTGGCAGACGGCTGCCTCGACGGCCTGCCGACGACTTTCGAAAACTCGCTTGCGGTGGAGACGATTCGGCTGATTGACGTGCTGTGGCTGAATCCGGCCGGCGAACGCGTGGAGGCAGCGTTTGAGGTCGAGCACACGACCAGCATCTATTCCGGCATCGTGCGCATGCTGGATTTGGCACTGGGGTTGCCGGAGCACACGGCGGCCGCCTACTTTCTGGTTGCGCCGGACGATCGTGAGGCTGACGTGCGATCGCAGTTCGCACGACCCGCATTCAGCCGTGTGTCGGAGCTGGATCTGCAGTTCCTGCCTTACAGCGAGTTGCGCCAGCACCGCGAGCAGATGAGCCGTTTTGGCTCAGGGCTCAAGGCCGTGCTGGCGGTGTCGAAATCCCTACGCAACACGGCACGTCCACAAGGCGAACTGACGGACCGCCCGATCGCTCCTGGCTGAATACGGCCCCATGCAGCCGGGAGCGATCACTGGCGGCGGTGTTACTCCGGTGGCCTACGCTAAGCGCGTGGTGCATTCGGGCTTGGTGCGCGCCGACGCCGAGACGTTGTTTTCTTATCTCGACGATCACCGCCGCCTCTCCGGCCACATGACCGAGTCGTCATGGAAGATGGGTGGAGGCCGAATGACGATCGAACTGGACGAAGGACAAGGCCGGCTGATCGGTTCACATATCCGACTGGGCGGGCGACTGTTCGGACTCGGACTGTACGTAGAGGCGCGAGTGATCTCGCGCGATCCTCCTGTACGCAAAGTCTGGGAGACCGTCGGCGAGCCGCGGCTGCTGGTGATCGGCCGATACCGTATGGGGTTCGAGTCGATCGCCACCCCCGGCGGACGTCAGCTGCAGGTGTTCATCGAATACGACGATCCGCTATCTGGTGTCCCTCGCGTGCTTGGAAAGCTTCTGGGCGCAGCCTACGCACGCTGGTGTGTGAGACAGATGGTCGAGGACGCGATCACTCAATTCGCGAGGCTACGCCAAGCGACGACCGCGTAACGCGGCCAGGTGTCGATCTGATGCCCCGAACTCTCCTGTGGGGCGATGCGGCTACGACACTTTCCGAAGTTCGACCGTTGCGCCGTCCTGCGCAACACTGATATTCCAGTTGAGTTCTTCCTGAACCGATGCGGCGAACGCGGCTGACGCTTCAGGCTCTCCATGTACAACGTAAGTGTGTGCAGGCGCCCCAGAGAAGCCGCGCAGCCATCGCAACAACTCATTCCGGTCGGCATGCGCTGACAATCCGACGACGTTTCGCACCTGTGCGCGGATCGGGATGTCGTCGCCGTGCATGCGCAAGGTCGTCACCCCGTCCTGCAGAAGCCGACCGCGCGTTCCGATGGCCTGGTAACCCGACAGAAGGACGATGCTCGTCGGATCGGAAAGGCGTGCCTTGAGATGGTGCAATACGCGCCCGCCGGTGGCCATGCCGCTGCCGGCGATGACGATCATGGGTCCTTTTTTTCGCGTAAGAGCACGCGACTCGCGCACGTCGCGCACCATCTGATATTTGCGACAGCAGAGTGGGCACCGCTTCTCGTCCATGAGCAGGGTCATGTCGAGATCATGGTCCTCGGGATGGCGGCAATAGACGTCCGTCACGTTGATGGCCATCGGACTGTCGATGTAAACAGGCAAGGCCGGAATACGCCCCGCGTCTTCGAGCTGGCGCAGCGTCCAGATCAGCTCCTGTGTGCGGCCGATTGCGAACGCAGGCACGACGATCACGCCATCGTTGGCGGCGGCCTCGTTGACGACCTGGGCCAGCTGTTCGGCGGTGTCGCTGACATGCACTCGATTGCCGTAGGTCGACTCCACGAGCAGCACGTCAGCTTCCGGGACGAATTCCGGATCCCGGAGGATCGGGCGACCCCAGCGCCCCAGATCTCCCGAGAACACCAACCGCAAGGCGTCGGTGCCATCGATCAGCTCCAGGTCGATACTCGCCGAGCCCAGGATGTGCCCGGCTCGCCGAAACAATGCGGTCGCTGAAGGACTGACGTGGAAGCGTTCGCCGTAATTGTGTACCCGAAGGAGCGTCAGCGCTTGCTCGGCGTCCGCAATCGTGTAGAGCGGCAGTGCTGGCGTGTGCCGGCTGTAGCCGCCCTTGTTCGCGTCCTCGGCGTCTTCCTCCTGCAGGCGTGCGGCATCGCGCAGCACGATGGCCGCGAGATCCGCAGTGCCGGCCGTGCAATGTACGGGCCCCGTAAATCCCTTCTGCGCCAGCAGCGGCAAGTAGCCGCAGTGATCAAGGTGTCCGTGACTCAGGACCACCGCGCCGAGGGCCTTCGGATCAAAGATCGGATCGCTCCAATTACGCAGCCGCAGATTCTTGGGGCCCTGAAAGAGACCACAGTCCAGCAACAGCTGCTCGTCTCCGTGTCGAAGTAGGTGTTTGGAGCCGGTCACCGTTCCGGCGCCACCGGCAAAGGTTAGGGTCCAGCGACTGTCCGTTCTCATCGATTCACTCCGGCGAGCAACTCGCGCACTGCGGCTACGGTTTCCGGCCCGATATCAAGTGCATTCGAGTCATGAGGGATCGTGTTGGTCGTCACGATGCGCGCCGCACCAGCACGCAGCAGATCGGCATAGGCGTCGCCGGCAAAAACTGCATGCACACCGACGCAGACCGGCGGTAGCAGGTCGGCCCGCTTCAGATGCTTCACGGTCTCGATCATGGTTCGTGCTGTGGAAACGATGTCATCTACCAGAACCGGCCTGTAGTCGCGCCATCGCTCGACCTGCGGAACCGACACCTCGACGTCACGATCTCCATGGCGCGACTTCTGGAGCACGACATGCGGCGCACCAGCCCGTCGTGCGACATCCGTCACCCACTGCTCGCTTTCGCTGTCGGGGCCGATCAGCACCGGCTTTTCGACGTGGGAAGCGATCCATGAGGCGATGACACCGGCGGCATGAACCACCCGGGAGGGAATCGTAAAGATCTCGTTCAGTGACGCGTAGCGATGCAGGTGCGGGTCCACGGTAACCAGCCAGTCGAAGCGCGCAGACAAAAACTTCCCGAAGTAGCGAGAGGTGACGGCTTCTCCGGAATGAAAGCGCCGGTCCTGTCGCATGTAGGCCAGGTAGGGCGAAAGCAAGCCCACCGAAGCGGCGCCTAGATCGCGTAGCGTCTCCGCCAGCAGCATAACCGGCACTGCCTTCGCGTCCGGCCGATCGAGCGACACGAGAACCACGCACTGACGCCCGGTACAGTCGACGGGGACACGCAGGTAGGTTTCGCCGTCTGGAAACTGCCGCCGTTCGAGCGCGACGACTTCCCCCGGCAAGTCGGCCGCCAATGTGCGACCGAGCGGCTCGTGGCCGGGCCAGACGAAGATCAATGGAGAGGTCTTCACCGGGACAACTCCTCAACGGCATGCAGTGGCGGTCCTTGCCGCAGGTAATCCAGCGCGTAGTGCAGCTCGCCTCGGGTTTGCGCGTGCAGCGTGAACAGCGGTTGGCCTTTCTCGATCCGATCGCCCACACGTACGTGCAGCTCCATACCGGCTGCTGGCGCCGCCGGTGCGCCGGCCAACTTCGCGGCGCGTGCGAGCCGTCGGCAGTCGACGCCTGCGATTCGGCCATTGATCTGCGCCAGGACAGGCTCGCGGACAGCGGCTGTGGGCGGTTCCCGCAGCCCACCTTGGGCTTGGCAGATTGCCGCAAACTTGTGCCAGGCGCGTCCATCGTCGAGCGTTGCCCGCGCAAGCGCGACACCTTGTCCCTGCACGGCGCGGCCGGCCATTTCCAGCACCGCCCCGGCGATCAGCACCGCGCGCTCCCGCAGATCCCGTGGGGCGTCGGGACTGAGCTTGAGTACCTTCACAACGTCCCGTGCCTCCAAGGCCGGGCCGATGCCGCGGCCTACGGGCTGCATCCCGTCGGAGATCAGGACGGAAAGGTGCAGACCGACCGCGCGTGCCGCCGCGTTCAGCCCGCTCGCGAGCTGATCGGCGGCGTCCTGGCTGCGTACCTTGGCAGTGGGACCGACGGGAATGTCGATCACGACATGCGTCGATCCCGCCGCGGCCTTCTTGGACAGCACCGAGGCAATGAGCTGGCCTTCGCTATCGATATCGAGCGCCCGCTCGATGCGGATCAGTACATCGTCTGCGGGGCTGAGCGCGACGGCACCGCCCCAGACGACGCAGCCACCTTCGCTTTCCACCACCCGACGGAGCTGGTCCAGCGACAGATCGACGGGTGCCAGCGTTTCCATCGTGTCGGCCGTGCCGGCCGGCGAGGTGATGGCGCGTGACGATGTCTTGGGAATCAGAAGGCCGTTGGCGGCAACGATGGCCACGACGATGGGCGTCGTACGGTTGCCGGGAAGCCCGCCCACGCAGTGCTTGTCGACGACCACGGGGGCCGGCCATTCCAGCCGTCGGCCGGTGCGCACCATCGCGCGTGTCAGAGCGGCGATTTCCGCCTGGCTCATCCGTTCGCCTCCGCTGGCCGCGACAAACGCCGCGAGTTCGACATTGGAGTAGCGGCGCGCGGAGATGTCGGCCACGATCGCATCGATCTCGGCGTCGGTAAGCGTGGAGCCGTAAATCTTGCGGCGCACGGCACTCATCGACGCCAGCGCGGGCGGATGGCTGAATCGTGCGAGTTCACCGGACGCTGGCGCAAGCTCACTCCATGCGGCTTCCGAAAGCCCCACGGCCCCGGGTGCGACAAGGTCGCCATCCACGACGAAAAGCTGGGCGATTACAAAACGTTCGCCCACGTGAATCTGGACGCGCGAATGTCCCTCGAATCCTTCGGACCTGCACACCGGACAATCTCGCCGCATGAAGACAACGGCTTCGTGGTGCGCGTCGATACCCATGCGCACGGGCATCAATCCAGCGGCATGCAGATCGTGATCGATGCTCATTGGGCCGGCTTCTCTGCAGTGGGCGAGACCGCCTTCGCACGCTCCAGAAGCGCCAAGAGGTCGAGGACCTCGCTGCTGAAATGCACATGCCGAAGCACGTCCCAGTGCTCCTGCAGGTGACGCTGCAGGAATTGAACAACGTCCGCGAGCGCGACGGTGTGCCAGCCCTGTACGGGAACTTCTCCTGGCTGACCGAACGCCACCATACGGACTCTGTGGCCGTGCACCGACTCCGCCACACCATGTGCCAACACTCGACGTGCAAGGGGGAGTGCATCGTCGATCGGACAGCAGCCGAAACGAAGCAGTCCGGCCGCCAAGACTTCAGCGCTGCGCGTCGCCGGATTGAAGCGTGCCTGGCCGCGTTTGACCTCGCCGACAATCATGTCGGCATGGTCGGAGGGCGCGCCCAGCGCGGGATCGAGGCGGCTGTGCAGGTCTCCGCGCAGAGCGCCATGCCGGCGCACGCGTAAATCATGCCCCGCGCCCGGGAAGCGGAAGGCGAGGATGTCCAAGTCGCTGATCATGTGGGCGTCGTCCCGGTGCGAGACTTCCAGCACGGGATACTCGGTCACGGTGAAGTAACCGTTGATACGCAGATAGGATTCGACGAGAGCTACGGCGGTGTCCATGGCAGAAAGGCCGGCACTCGTCTGTGGATGACGGTTTGTGGGGAACGATGAGCCTCAAGCTAAAGGTCGCCGGCACGGGCAGCAATGACTCAGGTCAACGGCGACGCTTGCGTCAAGGCCGGCTCTGTTGGCCATTCGCGGCGACTAGAACGCACTGTCCTGCGCGCTCCTTTGGGACCATCGGCGCGCGGCAAACTCGCGGTGACTGCGCCAGCGCACGGAAGTCCGCATCAATTAGCCTACGGATCGCGCCGCCGAGATCGAATCAGCCGCGCCATGGCCCCGCGGCCCGCGGAGAGGCTCTCGCCGTAGCGCACGATCATTCGTTCCGACTTCCAGCGGCCCTGGCGCATGATTTCCGCCGCGCTGAAGTTGGCAGCGAGCAGGTCTTGGGCCGCACCCACGCGCGTGCTGTGTCCGGAGATGCGCTCAGGATCCAGGCCGGCGGCCAAGGCCCGCGCCTTGAAGATGCGCGCGACGTCGCGGTCGGACAGCGGTGTGTTGTAGCGATCGGCCTTGTTCGAGCGCGGCACCGATCGAAAGATCGCACCGTCGGTCAGGCTCGCGGTTTCGATCCAGCGCTGCACGCGTTCCATGGTCTCCGGCGACAGGTACTGCAGCACGCCGGCACTTTCCTGGTCGGTCTTGCTGTGCGCGAGAAAAATGCGCCCAGAGCCGTCGGGTTCGCGCGACAGATCCTCGATGCGCAGGCCCACGAGTTCCGAGCGCCGAAACATGCCTTCGAAGGCGACGCTGATCAGCGCCGCATCGCGCCGATCGCGCGGCTTTGATGGATCGAGCGTGGCCAGGATCGCGTCGACGTCGGCGAGCGTCAGGCCTTGGGCTTGGCGCTGGCGTGCGCTCAGGTGCTCGCGACGCAGGCCGCGCCACATCAGTTTGGCGTCCATCGAATCCATTGGCGACGCCAGACCCGCGAGCCGGTGCACGATGGTCAGCGTCGCGATGTAGTGCTCGCAGGTCGCGCGCTTGCGTCCGGCGGCGATGCGGTCCAGCAGGAAACCGCGCAGCACCGGCAAGGTGACGGGCAGGGCGGGCTCGCGGTGGCGCGCGCAATAGGCCGTCCACACACGCCAGTCCGCGCGCCAGGTGCGCAGCGTGTTGGGCGCATAGGCGAGTTTCAGGTCGTCGGCAAGCGCGCGCAGACGGTCGACCAGTGCCTCGGGCGTGTGCGCCAGCAGTTCCGCGACGGCCTGATCGCGGGGTTCGGGAATGACAGGTGTGTCGGTCATGGGCGCAGTGTGCCCCAATCCGATGTGTCCGACAAGTGCCATTGTCGGACATGTAATTATAATATGTAAATGTTGTAAACACCACTATAATTACACCATCTGCCCTCTGGGACCAATCATGTCCGACGCCCCCGCACCGATTACCTACCAGGATGTAGCCGCTGCCGCCCAAGCATTGGCCAACGCCGGCGAGAAAGTCACCACGATCGCCGTGCGCGAGCAGCTCGGCCGCGGCAGTTTCAGCACGATCAAGAAGCACTTGGATCGCTGGTATGCCGAACAGGCGCCCACCGGCCCAGCGCCCGCACCGCCGGTGCCGCCGCAGCTGGAATCGCTGTGGAGCGAGGCGCGACGGGAGGCCGAAGAACGGCTAGCCGCCGAGCGCGCCGCGCTGGAGCAGCTCTCCACGCAGCTGGATGAGCGCCTGCACGCAATGGAAGTCGTCACCGAAGAGGCGCAGCGCGCGCGCGCAAACGCCGAGGCGCGGCTGGCGGACAAGGATCTGGAGCTCAGCCGTCTGGCGCCGCTGCTCGACGATCTGCGCGTGCAACGTGACCGGGCGCAGGACGCGCTAGCCGCGCAGCTCGATCGCGAACGCGACGCCTGGACCGCCCGGCTCGACGCGCTGCAGGCGCAACTCGCCGACATTCAGCAGGTCCAGAAACGCGCTGCCGACACGCTGACGGACGTACCCAAGGCGATCGTCAGCGCCGGCGAGGCCGTTATTGTGCTCACTGAGTTGCGCAGCGCCATGGCAGACGCCCAGGGCGCCCAGCGCGGCGCGCTCGAGAGCCAGGAGGCGGTACTGAAACACGTCACGGCGCTCCTGGAGGACCTGGACCGGCGCGTGCGGCTGCCGCACAGGAGAATGCAGGGGATGATTGCGCCTGAGGTGGGGACCGCGCGGACTGTGGGTGATCGAAAGCGTCGGTCCGCTAGAGTGCAGTGAGCGTCATGAGCTTTGCCGGCGGGGGCGGCGGCAAGAGCCGCCTTCTTGGCCTTGGAACGCCGAATCGATAGCCGAGTTGCAGTACAAAACTGCCTCTTTTACACTTGATGTAATAGTGTAATAATAGCAATGAGGCTTGCGGCGGCATGCACGTGCGATTCGAGGATCCCTCCCTCCAGCGGCTGGAAGTTGATGCGTCATACACAGCCGGTCTGGACGGCGCGATCGTCAAGGCGTTTCGCAAACGGATGCAGCTGATCCGCAGCGCCCCGGATGAACGGGTCTTTCGCGCGATGAAGTCACTGCACTACGAGAAATTGAAAGGAGGTCGCAACGGCCAACATTCCATGCGCCTGAATGATCAATGGCGCCTGATCCTGTGCTTTGAGCAGGACGATACCGGCAAGCTGGTCGTGATCATCTCCATCACCGATTACCACTGAATCGAGCATAGAGCCGTGAACAACGTTGCCGAAATCTTCCCGCCCGGTGAGTTCCTCAGGGACGAACTAGAAGCCCGGGGCTGGACGCAGACTGAACTCGCCGAAATCATCGACCGGCCGGTGCGCCTGATCAACGAGATCATCGCGGGCAAGCGCGCCGTTACGCCCGAAACTGCCATCCAGTTGGGCGACTCCCTGGGAACGGGCGCCGAGGTGTGGATGAACCTGGAAAGCCAGTGGCAGCTCTCCAAAGTCCGCTCGGCGGACAATTTGATCGCGCGCCGCGCGCGCCTCTACGAACGGTTTCCCGTTCGAGAGATGATCCGCCGCGGCTGGATTGAGGCGTCCCAGAGCATTGAGGTTCTCGAGCAACAGTTCCTTCGTTTCTTCGATATCCCGAACCTCGAAGTGACGCCGTCAATCGACCACGCAGCCCGCAAGACTGACGCCGAAGCGCCGCCCTCCAACCTGCAACTCGCGTGGCTGAGCCGGGCGCGCCAGGTTGCCGGCGAGCTGGTCAGTCGCTCCTATGACGAATCGGCGCTTCTCAAGTCTCTGAGCCGGCTGTCCGCACTGCGAACGGCGCCGGAGGAGACCCGTCACGTTGCGCGTATCCTCGAGGACTGCGGCGTACGCTTTGTCATCGTCGAACCGATCGCGGGTACCAAGATCGATGGCGCTTGCATTTGGCTCGCCAACGATCAACCGGCTGTGGCCCTGTCGCTACGGCTGGATCGCATCGACAACTTCTGGTTCGTGCTGCGCCACGAGCTCGAGCATGTCCTCAAGAGGCACGGCCGCGATCGCGGATACGTCATCGACCAGGAAATCGATGCGGCCACCGGCGAGCAGATCAACGAGGAAGAACGCGCAGCCAACACCGCTGCGACGGATTTCTGCGTCGACAGCGCCGATATCACTGACTTCATCGCGCGCGTGTCCCCGTTCTTCAAGGAAGAACGTGTGCTGCGGTTTGCTCAGCGACTGCAGATCCACCCCGGCCTGGTCGTTGGCCAGTTGCAGCGCCGCTTGGATCGCTACGATCTATTTCGGCGCCACCAGGTCAAGGTGCGCGCTTTTGTAACGGCTTCAGCCCTCACCGACGGCTGGGGTGTGGTGCATACAGCTTGAGGAGGTACTGAGATGTCTGGTTATTCGAACGCCGTGAAGGACTACGTAGAACGCTACAAGGCCGAGGTCGGCTCTGACGGGCTGATCGATCTGCATGAAGTGGCTGCCTGGGCGTATCACAAGGGCTTGCACAAGCCCAACCTCAAGACGGTCATCGACGCCATCGCCGCCGACATTGCCCAAGTGTTCCGCGAAGAGTATCGAGTCGATCCACAAGGGCGTCGCTACCGCGCCAAGCACGCGGCAACGCACAAGCAGGGCAATCGCACTCAGTCGCTCTGGGCAGATCTGGACGACCCTGCCGCGCCGCACAGCCATTTCGTGAAGTCGTTCGGGCAAAGGCGTCAACAGATCGTCGGTGACTGCCTGCAGCTCAAGACTGATGTCGACGTTTACAACGAGAAACGCAAGCCGGCAACGCCAATCCAGATGCCCCTGAACTTCACGCTCGACGTCGAGGAGCTCCAACAGCCCCTGCGGCGAGCCGCCTGATCCCGGCGCGCGGCGGCCAACCGCGAGGCCGACGCGCGTATCTCCCCCATCGCGGACGTGAGACTCCCCATGGCAAAGAACGAAAAGACCAGTCCGAGAGTGGCCAGCGCCGCCTCGTCAGTGCTGCGCAATGCTCAAGCCAATGCGACCGCCAAGTCGATCGCCGGCGCCGCACTGGCGCAAGCCCGCACGTCGAAGGTGACCTCTGCCGCCGTTGCACAAAAGGCAGCGCGCATCCTCAACGCCCCCGGCTCGGGCACTGTGCAGAAGGCGATTGCGGCGAGCGTGCTCACGCAAAAGCCGCGCCGATAGTGCCTGAACCTCCGCGGGCGACCCGACCCTCGTCCAGCACAGGAGTGGCCCGCGAGTCGCGTCGTCGTCGTCGATCCTGGATTCAGGAGTGTCCGCATGGGTGAATCGAAGCGGCGGCGCGCTGAGATCGACGCATTGAAAGCCAGGTCGTTTCCATCCGATCAGATCGAACGGTGGGAACGTGATCGTTGCGTTGCCTTCGCGATTGCGTTGGCGCGACGCACGGACTGGTTGCTGCACGTCGACTGGCTCGCGGAAAGCAAAGCTCTCGAGACATCTCGATTCGTCATACCAATACGCGCGTATGTAGGGACAGACGCGGACGACGTCTTCGACGTGACGGGGTCAACGACGCTTGCGGCGTTCGCTGCGAAAATCGTCGAGCCCCTCATCCATCGAGAGCCGATTCGCTTTGGTATCCACAGACGAGTGTGCGCTACGCGTCACTACGATGCGTTCGATCTTACGAAGCTGAGAAACACCGGCATCCAGGTCGCCGAGAGCAAGATCGCGGAAGCCGACGCTGCAATCCGCGCGAACGCGGGATACCTTGCACAGATTCCCCCAAGGGCTTTGCCAACCCTGCCGGCCCATCAAGCCGCCCGATACACGTGGGGCACTTGCGTGTTCTACGCGCACCAGCTCAGCCAGACACGGGGCCTTCCTGCCGCTGCCATGTTCGCCGAGGAGTGGGATCCGGCATGGGGCGTCAGCAGCGCCAACAAGGATGGCTATGTTCACAGCTTCGTCTTGCATCCGGACGGTACGGGCGAGGATGCGTGGGGACGACATCCTGTCGAGAAGATTGCTGCCCGATACCACGCGCGCAAATGGCGCGTGGACCTTGAAACGACTGGACGGTTCATCGCCAAGATGCGCGACGAGCGGCCAGAGAATCTTGACGATGAACTGGCCAAAGCGCAGATGCTCATCGACAGATTCGCAGCGACTGCCTGATTCGAGGCCAACACCCGTCGTGCTGGCGCTCAACTCGATGCTCGCTGCGATTGGAGTTGGCGTTGCTCAGAGGAGATCGTGAATGCTTCAGAAAGCATTGTCGGCCCTGGAAATCGCCGATATCGAGAACCTGATTGCGAACGGAGAGCGAGAGAGCCGCAGCCTCGAGTTCAAGCGAGATGCCGTCGGTCACCGCGACGACGACAAGCGAGAATGGCTGGCGGACATCTCGGCGTTCGCCAATACGATCGGCGGAGACCTCGTTTTCGGGATTGAAGAAACGGCAGGAGTGGCAACGTCCTTGAAAGGAATCGTTCTCCCCGATGCTGACGCGGAGATCCTTCGGCTCGAGCACATCACGCGCACCGGGCTCGAACCGCGTTTGCCAAAAATCGAGTTCCGCTGGCTGCCCAACGGTGCGTCCGGCGTCCTCATCGTGCGGATTCCACGAAGCTGGGCGGCGCCGCATCGAGTCACTGCCTACAAGGATGCCAAGTTTTATGCGCGCAGCAGTGCCGGAAAGCATCCGCTGGATGTCGCGGAGCTTCGCGCGGCATTTCTGAACACCGAGGCCATACCCGAACGGATTCGAAAGTTCCGGCAGGACCGGATTGCGATCATCGAGTCGGGAGATAGCCCGCTACCGTTACGGGAGGAGGCGAAGCTCGTCGTTCATGTGTTGCCACTCTCAGCACTGACCGAGCCACCGAACGTACAGATCAAAGATATGGGGCTGTTTCCACCGATCGGCGCGTTCGGATGGAGTTCGTTCCACGCATTGGAAGGCTTGGTCACCTATAGCGGTCCAGAGGCGCCAACCAACGATGTGAGAGCGTATACGCTCGCATTTCGGACCGGCGTGATCGAAGCGGTCGCAGCCATCGGCGGAGAGGGCAAGGACCGCTCACGGTGGATATCGCTCGGCCCGGCCGAGCGAGACATCCTGTCGCACTTGAAGCATGTCTTCGAAAGCTTTCAGCGACTGGAGATCGAGCCACCTTACTTCGTGGCCGTTTCACTGACGGGCGTCAGAGGGCACGCCGCGCACATCGGTGATCGCAGCTTCAGCGCAATCGTTCGCCCGGTGCGCCGCGATTTGCTCTCGCTTCCCGAGCTGCGGCTCGAGGACCGGCCGGCCGATCTTCACGGCGCGCTTCGACCGCTTTTCGATCTACTGTGGAACGGGTTCGGATTCGAGCGATCGTACAGCTATGACCCGCGCGGCAGTTACGTGGGGTCGTAGGCCACCGAAGCCGCCTACGTGATGATCGCTCAGGAGTAACTTATGCTCTTGTCAGCTGCGGAAGTCGCACGAATGACCGAGGAAAGCCTTAACGCATTCCTGGCGCTGTCGATCGCCGAAGGCCCGTATCTGGACTACAAACAGGCGTTGTCAGGTACGTCAGCGAAAGAGGCCAAGCGCGAGTTCTTGAAAGACGTCACCGGCTTTGCCAATGCGGCTGGCGGCACGCTGCTGATCGGCGTGCTCGAGCCGAGCGAGAACCGCACTGTCGATGAGCAATGTTTAGGACTCGAGGATGGAGAAGCGCTCGCGAAGACGCTCGAGCGACTGGCCAACAGCTGCGTCGATCCGAGGATTCCGGGATTGCTAGTCGTTAATGTGCCACGCAAGTCCGGCCGCTCCTGCATCGTAGTGCATGTACCGCCGAGCCTCGGACGGCCGCACATGGTTCAGCATGAAGGGCACCGCTCTTTTCATATCCGGCACTCGGAGTCCACCGACCACATGACTACGCACGAGATTCGCGAAGCGGTGCTGACGTCGGCGTCGGCAGAGATGCGCGCCCGTGGCTTTGTCGAACGCCGATTGAACGAGGCTCGTCGTAAGGCGCAGGACAAGGACGCCCCGGCGTTCTTTCTTCAGGCGATGCCGTTGATTGCACCCCCTGATCCGTGGGACGTGTTTTCGAAGAAGGTCGATGCAACCCTGAGAAATGGCGGTACGCACGGATGCCGCGCCCAGTACATCAGTTTTTCGACAGGGTTTTCTCCGCGGCCGACCATCGATGGCGTCCTGGTATCCGATGAGCGCGACGAGCCGACCTGGGAGATCGAGGTGCACAGGACGGGCTACTTGTCCCTGTTCTGCTGGAACAAGCAAACCCATCCGGTTGATCAGCGCGGGACGGAGCATCCGGTCGTCCACTCGGGGTTCTGCGACCTATTCTCTGGCTTTGCCGGCGTGCTGACTGCCGTTTTGGAAGACACGAGCTCGGATCTGACATATCTCATGACCTGCGCCTATCTCTGCGCGCAGGACACCTGCTTGTGGACCGAGTCCACATGGATGCAGAAATTCGGCGCTCCCTTTGGAAAGCCGGAAATTGTATGGCCGGAACACGTCAGACCGACCGGCGGGGATCCACAGTTGATCGCTCAGCAGATGGCGACCGAGTTGTTCAATGCCTTCGGGCAGCGGAAGGTGGTGAAGTAGAGCTACCAAGTATTTGAGATGGTTTTTACGAATAATCAGATAGTTGGAAGGCACTTTGGCGGCTCAGGGCAGCAACCGTAGACACGATTTGAGCGATGCGGGAATTTGTCCGCAGGCTCTTATCAGCCCACATCCTGTGCTTCGAGTTATTAGAGATTTCTCTTTAACTACAATGTGATGGCCGCGCGTTTGGCGGTATAGGGCAGCAACCGGTTCCTTGGGCCGAATACTGTGAACCGGCACCTGGACGCCTGGTGGGCGGCGCTACCCAAGCGCCTGGCGCCGCAGACCGACGGCGTCCCGGTCGAGGTTGTGGAGCTGGCGCGCAAGATTTGGGCGCAGGTGCTGCCCAAGGCCACGGAGCTGGCAAAGGACCGAATGGGAGAAGCTGCGACGGCCGTGGAGGCTCGCAGCCAGCAGCTTGAGCGGGCCGCGGAGGACCTGGTGCAGCAACGGCATCAGCTTGCAGAAGCCCGAATTGGCCTGGATCGCCGCATCGGCGAGCTCGAGGCCGTGCTGAGCACGCGCGATCAGGCGCTCCAAGACGCAAAGCGCACTGCTGAGAGAACCACGGCCGAGCTGAAGGCCACTCAGGCTGCGCTGACGGCGACCAAAGCCTCGCTGGCCAAGGCTCAGTCAGCCCATGCGGCGGAGGCCTCCAAGCTCGCGGAGCGCCTTGCGGGCACAGAAAGGCGCCTTATGGAGCGCCTAGCACAGGAGAAGACCGCCCGGGACGTCGACGCAACAGCGGCGCGTAAGCGGATCAAGAGCCTCGAGGAAGACCTGCGCGCGGCTCGAAAGCTTCTGGACGAGCAGTCATCTGCAGCGTTAAGCGTTCAAGCTAACTTCCGTGGTGAGCTCGATGGACTTCGGAAGCTGTTATCTCGATCCCCAGCGAGGCGGGTCACAAAGGCGAAGGCGACAGAGCGTCGCCCCCGTGCCCGGTAGGCCGTAGATTGGTCATCTTGAACTTGCTGACCTGATAAGCTCGGGATGCTCTACAAGTCAGAATCTGCAGTAAATGCCGCCAAAGAGCTGCAGGCCTTATTCTGATTGAGTTTTGGCGGAGTCTATGCCTGCAAGTCATTGAATGTGCATGACAATTCACGCTAACGGACAACTATAATAAAATCATATAGTTAGCGAAACAACTGGACAATTCGGCTTTATCTTGGTCGAACCCCCATCCGCGCCGAACTGGGCCGTGGCTCGCCGAACACCGTCAACCGACACCTGGACGCCTGGTGGGCGACGCTGCCCAAGCGTCTGGCGCCGCAAACCGACGGTGTGCCGGGCGAAGTCGTCGAGCTGGCGCGCAAGATCTGGGCTCAGGTGCTGCCAAAGGCTACGGAGCTGGCCAAGGACCGGATGGGCGAAGCCGCGAGCGCCGTGGAGGCCCGCGGCCAGGATCTTCAGCGCGCCGAGGCGGAATTGGAGCAGCAACGGCATCAGTTCGCTGAGGCCCGAATCGCCCTGGATCGTCGAATCGGCGAGCTCGAGGCCGTGCTGGCTGCGCGCGACCAGGCGCTCCAAGACGCGAAACGCACCGCTGAGAGAACCGCGGCCGAGCTAAAGGCCACTCAGGCTGAGCTGGCGGCCGCCAAAGTCGCCTTCGCCAAGGCTCAGTCTGCCCACGCTGCAGAGGCCTCCAAACTCGCGGAGCGACTCGCCGGCACGGAGAAGCGACTGATGGAGCGCCTAGTGCAAGAGAAGACCGCCCGTGACGTTGACGGAACGACGGCACGTAAACGGATCAAGAGCCTTGAAGACGACCTGCGCGCCGCTCGGAAGCTGCTGGACGAGCAGTCGGCAGCGGCACTGCAGCTCCAAGCGAATGTCGGTTCCGAGCTGGATGGCCTGCGCAAGCTGTTAACTCGTCCGGCGCTCAGTCGGGGTAAGCAGCGCTCGGCCGCCTCGCCCTCATCCAAGAAGAAATTCAGGAAGCCGTAGCAGTGGTGCCTGAGATGGCGGCGGAGATTCCCGTCACTGCATAGCCGGCCGTGAAGCCGATCAGCTGAATCTACGGCGATCGGTCTGTGACAATTTTGGCAGGGAGTGAGGGTTTGAGGTTTGCGCCGCGAACAGCATAAGAAACGACGGCGCGACTACGGCGATCAATCTGCAATTCGAGCGACAACGGCAACGGAGGCCCGGAATCCTGCTCGAGGAACATGTCGAGCGGAATTTTTTCGAGATACACATTCCGAATCAGCTTTTTCATGGTCGGCGCTTCCCAAGTTCCAGCTTCGGATTCTGGTCGGCTCGCACCGCCGTCAGTGGATCGTTAGGCAACCTCCTGCGGAGGTTTGCCCACTGCGGCGAAATCGTCAAGCCCAACTCATTGCTCCACCAATGCAACATTTCCTGTCACTGAGGGCTACAAATCCTGTCGTCAGGCACACGCAAAACGTGACGCAGGGTGCCTGCATCGTCATTTGCGAAAATGCGACTCAATTAACGACGAGCCGACAGTCACAGACAGTCGAAGGTCGTGTCGTTAGGCACAACGTGCCGACACTGGCATATAAAGATTGTCTTAAGGCATGCATTCTTGTCCGCTAAGACATAGATAGATTGTCGGAGCGCGGCAGACGATGCCAGCGTAAGAGCCAGCGCCGCAACATGATGAGGCATAATGTATATTATGTTAAGTACATTAACCATTGAGGCTCAGGTCAGATACCGCAGTAGCATCTCCGGGACATCCGCGATGAATGCATCGTCCACCGGATAATGCGGCATGCACCGGCGTACAGCTGCCAGCAGCAGCCCGCCCTGCGCTCGATCCTTGTCGACCTTGAGCGGATTACGCCCCGGCTTGTCTGCCAGCCAGAGCTTGTGCAGCGCCATCCAGCGCGGATCCGGCGCAACGATTCTGGCCGGCACAAGATCGCGGTCCAGCACGACGTGGCTCACTGGATGCCCCATCAGCAGCCACTCCTGCTCCGGCAATGGCACAGGTCGTAGTGGCTCGCCGTGCGGATAATGCGCCGCCAACGACGGCGCAATCAGGATCTCGACCTCATATGCCTTGGCGTTGCGTGCCTGGAATTCCTTCTCCAGGTTCAGCGTGAACGTATCGTCCACTTCCTTGAGCATGTCCATGATTGGTGCATCGCTCACGGAGCGCATCGTCCGCACCGTTGGCTCGCGCGCAGCCCAAGTCAGATCGAAGTCGTTGGTGGAGTCGTAGCCCGTGGCAAACCGCTCGCGCGCCTCGATCTCGTAGGCGGCCATCGTGTTCGTGCCGACCACCAGCAGAGTGCCTCCCAGCAACCCACGCTCGTCGGCCTCGCGCAGAATCCGGCCGGCCATCGCATCGATCACCGGCAGTCGCAGAGTTCGATAAATGCGAAGCGTGTCTGCCATCGCAGAGTACGTGGCCCGCGCCCGTTTGCGCGCAGCATTGCGCCCTGCGCGCCGGGCGTCGTATTCGCCGTACAGCGCCTCGGTTTCCGGGGATCGTGGCCCCAGCGAGCGCGACTGCCCGCGCCGATTGCGCGCTTTATACAAGTACTCCTTGCCATTGCGCGCCTTCCACATCAGCCACCCATCGAGCTGGGGCGCGGCGCGCAGCGCCTGCATCCAGCCGTCGTAACTGACTGCCAGATTTTCAAGCGCTCGGAGCTGCTCGGGTGTCAGTTTCATCGCTCTGCCCATCACTTTATTACTTATTACTAGTGATGGGCAATATACTTTATATCAACGTATTAAGACATAGTTCTCGACAGCGCAAGATGAAACTCGGCGGGCGCTACGCGTCTTGCGAGGCGCCGCTAACGTCCCTTTAGCAGCTGGTCGGGCGTCACATCAAGCGCACTGGCGAGCTGGTCGATGACATCGATCGACACTGACCTGAGGCCCGACTCAACTTGGCTGACATACGACTGACTCACTCCGGATCGGGCGCACAGCTCCTCCTGGCTCCAGCCTTTCGACTGGCGCATCCGTCGCACGTTTACGCCCAGCGCTTCTCGCAGCTTCTTCATCGCAGCTGGTCGCGAGTCGCTATTTCTCCACCACGACGTCCCACGGGGCATCCGCATAAGTCGTAGTCATGATAAGGGCAGAGAATCGGCACCCTCCTCCACCGACTGCTTCCAGCAGCCACGGTAGCCGGCAGGCTGCCAACTGCTGGATTGCGCAGCTTCCGAACGGTGCTTCTCCGGCTTGGAGTTGCACTCTTCGGGCTGCCATGTGGTCACATTGGTGGACACCGGACTGCCGCTCGACTCCGATCGAACCCGGTTTGAAGTTCTCGGGGAAGGGCATCGTCGCCGCGTCGCCGCCGGTGTTCGTGTCCGCGTGCAGCCCGCTCGTTCGGGGCCCGAAGGCTTCTAGTGGCCCGGGTGGAGGCCCGGCGCTTCGTAGCCCGTGCGTGCCACGTATTCCGTATAGCCCCCGCCGTACTGGTGGACACCGTCTGGCGTCAATTCCAGGACGCGATTCGAGAGCGCGGCCATGAAGTGGCGATCATGCGACACGAACAGCATGGCGCCCTCGAATCTCACCAGGGATGCGACCAGCATTTCCTTTGTCGCCATGTCGAGATGGTTCGTCGGCTCGTCGAGCACCAGGAAGTTCGGTGGGTGGAACAGCATCTTAGCCATGACCAGACGGGCCTTCTCACCGCCCGACAGCACGCGGCAGGGCTTCTCGACGTCGTCGCCGGAGAACCCGAAGCAACCGGCCAGCGAGCGCAGCGAACCCTGCCCGGCCAACGGGAATGAACCATCCAGCGATTCGAGGACCGTTTCGTCGCCGTCGAGCAGGTCCATGGAGTGCTGGGCGAAGTAGCCCATGCGGACGCTGGCGCCCAGCGTCACGCTGCCCTGGTCCGGCTCGGTAGCGCCGGCCACCAGCTTCAACAGGGTGGATTTGCCCGCGCCGTTGGCTCCCAGGACGCACCAGCGTTCCTTGCGCCGCAGCTGGAAATCGAACGCCGCATAGATGGCTTGGCTGCCATAGCTCTTGTGGACGTTCTTAAGGTTCGCCACCTCATCGCCAGAGCGCGGCGGGCTGCGGAACTCGACCTGGACCGACTCGCGCCGCCGGGGTGGCTCCACCCGCTCAATCTTGTCCAGCTTCTTCACCCGGCTCTGGACTTGGGCAGCGTGTGAGGCGCGCGCCTTGAAACGCTCGATGAACTTGATCTCCTTGGCAAGCCTCGCCTGCTGCCGATCGAACTGGGCCTGGCGCTGCCGCTCGCTCACCGCGCGCTGTTGCTCATAGAAATCGAAGTTGCCCGAGTAAGTGATGAGTTCGCCGCCGTCGATCTCCACGACCTTGCCGACGATGCGGTTCATGAACTCGCGGTCGTGCGACGTCATCAGCAACGCGCCCTCGTAGGCCTTGAGGAAGTCCTCCAGCCAGATCAGGCTCTCGAGGTCGAGATGGTTGCTCGGCTCGTCGAGCAGCATGGCGTCGGGGCGCATCAGCAGGATGCGGGCGAGGGCCACGCGCATCTTCCAGCCGCCGGAGAGCAAGCCGACGTCCCCGTCCATGCGTTCCTGGCTGAAGCTCAGGCCCGCCAGCACCTCACGCGCCCGGGCATCCAGTGCATAGCCGTCCAGCTCCTGGAAGCGACCCTGCACGTCGCCATAGCGCTCGACGATGGCATCCATGTCGGCGGCTTGCGCTGGATCGACCATCGCCGCCTCGAGCCTGGCCATCTCGGTGGCCAGCGTGCTCAGCGGCCCGATGCCATCCATCACCGCCGCCACCGCGCTCACGCCCGACATCTCGCCGACATCCTGGCTGAAATAGCCGATGGTCATGCCGGGATCGATCGTCACCTTGCCGTCGCTGGGCTCCTCCTCGCCGGTGATGATCCTGAACAGCGTCGTCTTGCCAGCACCGTTGGGCCCGACAAGGCCGACCTTCTCTCCCTTCTGGAAGCCCATCGACGCGTCGATGAACAGGATCTGATGGCCGTTCTGCTTGCTGATGTTATCGAGACGAATCATGAGGTCCGCATTGACTGGAAGACGCGGCGGCGCACGTCGTGCACGACACGACCGTGCTGCTTGGCCTCTGGGGGCTGCCTGAATGCTGGTGTGTAGGGTATCCAGTTCAGGGACCAGGCGTATCGCTTGCGCCGCTTGGTTGATGACGCTCGGGCGCGTGGCGGTCCGGATTGGCGTTTCACGGACGCGGAGGCGGCCGCATTTGTCCAGCAGGACGCGGTGGCTGTGAGGGAGTCCCAGCGTTGCTGTGCAGGCCGGTATCGATAGCTCGGAGCCCAGAGGGGGCTAGAGACGGATCGCCCGCTGCAACGGTGCATGACCCGACGCCAGCAGCGAGCGTCGCCGCTCAATTCGGCGGGTTGTCAGGCCGCAGTAGCGACAAGCGCCAATGCCGATTCAACATTCAACGAGGGAACTGGGCGATTTGACGACGAACCACGGCTGAATTGCAGCGTTGAGTAGCTGCTTGCAGTCGAAGAATTCGCCGCAACTGGGTGCCGCTTCGGGTCGAACTGAGGCGGCCGGCCGTTCCATCGGGAACGTCCGCTATTGGCAGTTCGCGACGGTCAACTCGCGTGCTCTACCCTTGATAAGGGCGTGTTGTCGTCGCCCCTACCCCCTACCCCTCGCATCACCGGCTGCAACAGCCCCATAGGTCACTGGGCGGAGCCTGCCCCGCGGACGTCACGTCCGTCGATATCGACCCCGCAGGCGGACGTTATCGGAGCGAGAGTACCCGAGTCCCGAGTGTCCCGAGCCCTCCTTAATCAGTGACTCCTGTAAATGCGTGCTGCAGTTCGATATAACATTGCATCCTTCTCGTCGTCCGAGAACCCGGCAACTATTTTTTTTATGCCGTTCAACAGGACCGAGTATGAGATGGATAGCTTGTCGACCGGAAAGTTGCTCGCGAACATGCATCGGTCCGGCCCGAAGCATTCGATCACATGGGTGAAATAGCGCCGCTGCGCTGAGACGAATTCATCGGAGGTCGGCGCGGTGTCCCGCTGATGCCAGCCGAAGCCATTGTCCGGCATCGACAGTCCGCCGAGCTTGGCCACGACGTTGTCGCATCGCGCAATCTCCCGGATGTCGGCCTGCCACTGCTGGAAGATCTCCTCGCGCTGGCTCGCATAGCGGCCCACGCCGAGCGGCGTGCCGAAGTGGTCGAGAACCATCTGCGTCGAGGGCACGGCCCGCGCGAGCTCGAGAAAGTCCCGGTTCTGGTGATGGTAGTGCCAGGCGTCGTACGTGAGACCTCGATCGCCGAGCGCCTTCACGCCGCGGCGGAAGGTGGGCATCCGATACAAGCCTTCGGGCGCCGGCCCCGGCAGCATCAATGATTCCGGGTTTGGATCGCGTGCCGCGGCCAGGCGGATGCCGCGGAAGCGCCCCTGGCCCAGCGCGATGTGCTGGTCGAGCACTTCGCCGACGGCGTCGCCCAGGGTGAGATCGGCGCTGGAGACGATGGCGGCGACGACGGCCGCGCCGTTCTTGCCGGCCTCCGATCGCCTGGCCTGCTCGACCACGAACTCGGTCTCGCCCAGGCATTTCAAGTGCTCCGGGCCGGTGGCCCGGTACTCGGCGTGGCAGTCGACGAACACCGTCTTCTGGATGTTGTGTCCGGTCTGGGTATCGCCCCACAGGTCTTCGACTTGATAGATGATCCCCGTGCGCCACAGGTGATGGTGCGCATCAATGATGCGACGGTCGGGATCGATGATCTTTTCCTGTACCGAATCCAGCCAGCTCTTGCTTCTCTGTTGAATCATGGGTGCCTCGGTAGTGGAGTGCGGTGAAACGCGGGAGCCATCAAAGGGCGCATTGCGCGGCAAGGTGACTGATGGCCGCGGCGCGCTGCATCTGGTTGAGGAAGTTGCGGTCGTGGCCGGGCGTCAGGAACGCGAGTGACAGGCCCGTCGCCGGGTCTGCCCATGCCAGCTGGCCCCCCGCGCCCGCGTGGCCGAACGCGAGCGCAGAGTTGGCCTTGCCGAATCCGCGAAACTCTCCGCCGCGGTCGCCGCAGACGACGGTGCCGAGGGCGCGATTCGCCAGTTGCCTGGATGCCGCATCGATGAGCTCGCCGGTGCGGACCCGTCGCGCGCTCGCCAGCGTGTCCTGGTTCCATGCCTCCACGCCGTCCAGCCCTCCATGCAGGAGGGCTTGATAAAGCAGCGCAAGATTCGCAGCGTTGGCGAAACCGCCGGCGCCGGGCACGCCGACGGCGCGAACGTCCGGGCGGTTGAACGCGAGCAGCGACTCCTCGTTGATCTCGGTCGGGACGCGCATTCCCAGCTTCGCGTAGTCCTGCTCCGTCAGCGGCGCACCGTGGTGCGTCACGGGCAACACGCGTGGATTCTCGTCCTGGGGCAAGCCGACGAAGATCGAAGCCATCCCCAGGGGGTCGAGCACCCGCTTGCGAATGAACTCGGCATAGGGCAACCCGCCGCGACGCTCGATGATCTCGGCGATCACCCACATCGAAGACGTCGCGTGGTACTCGTAGCGTGAGCCGGGTGCCCAGTTCAGGCGCCACTGCGAAAAGCGCCGCAGCGTCTCTTCCTTGGACTTCCACTGCAGCGGCGCGAACGGCGCCTGGGGAAATCCCGAGGTGTGCGTGAACAGCTGCTGCACGGTGATGCGATCTTTTCCCTGGCTGGCGAACTCCGGGATGATGTCGGCGACGAGCTCGTCCTCGGCGAGCCGGCCCTCCTGGAACAGCAACCAGGCGGCGGCATAGACGATGCCCTTGGTCGCCGAAAACAGGCAGATGAGCGATTCGTCGGTGGCGGAACCGAAGCTTTGGCAGACCGCGAGCTTGCCATTGCGCGCCAACGCGACTTGCGCCGCGGGCAGCAAGCCCTGGTCGACATCGCCGCGCACGCGGCCCAGGAGCTGCTCGACTTTCAGGGGATCCAGGCCCGCATTCACCAGAGTCGCAGGACGTCGCATCACGGTCGTCTCACGTCACACGCGCGTGCTTCGGGATTGCCAGTACTCGTCCTTGAGCAGGCGCTTGTAGAGCTTCCCGGTCGGATGCCGCGGCAACTCGAGGTGGAAATCGATGCTGCGCGGACACTTGATTGCGGAGAGCTGCTTGCGGCAGAACTCGATCAGCTCAGACTCCATCTGCGGCCCGGCCCGGTCTGCCTCCTTCAGTTGCACCGCGGCCTTGACCTCTTCGCCGAACTCGTCGTTGGGGATGCCGAACACGGCCACGTCGATGACCATGTCGTGCAGGATGAGGACGTTCTCGGCCTCCTGGGGATAGATGTTCACGCCCCCGGAAATGATCATGAAGTCCTTGCGATCGGTGAGGTAGAGATAGCCTTCCGCATCGAGATAGCCGACGTCGCCGAGCGTGCTCCATCCGCGCGGATGCCGGCCCTTCGTCGTCTTCTCGACGTCCTTGTAGTACTCGAACGTGGGCCCGCCACCGAAATAGACGACGCCGGTCTGGCCCGTGGGAAGTTCGTCGCCCGCGTCATTGCAGATATGAATCTGTCCAACCATCGCGCGCCCTACCGAGCCCTTGTGCTTCAGCCACTCCGCGCTGTTGAGCTGGACGAACCCGTTGGCCTCGCTGCCGGCGTAGTACTCGTACAGGATCTCCCCCCACCACTGGATCATCTGCTCCTTGATCGGCACCGCGCACGGCGCCGCGCCGTGGATGGCGTAGCGCTGGGAGCTCACGTCGTAGCGCGCGCGCACGTCCCTGGGCAGCTTCAGCATGCGCACGAACATCGTCGGCACCCACTGGCCATGGGTGATCCGGAAGGTCTCGATGCATTGCAGCGCGAACTCGGGCTCGAAGTGCTCCATCACCACGACGGTGATGCTGTTGCGAATGGAGGTCATGCAAAAGCCCAGCGGCGCGGAGTGATACAACGGCGCCGGCGAAAGGAAAACGGATTCCGGGGTCGCCTTGTAGAGGACGGTCATGACCGCGAACAGCTCCTCCTCGCCGTATTTCTTCTCCGACAGCGGCCGCCGGATGCCCTTCGGAAAACCGGTCGTTCCCGATGAGTACGGCATCAAGGCGCCTTCGCTCTGGTCCGCAATCGGGTGCTCGGGCATCTGCGCGATCGCATCCTCGAAGCTGGCAAAGCCGTCGATGACGCCGTCGAGCATGAAGTAGCGCTTGACGTTGGGCGTCTTGCCGACGAGTGGCCGCACCGCGTCCTTCACCGCTGCGGAGGTGATGAACACGCGTGACTCGGAGCTGTTGACGATGTACGCGACCTCGTCGGTCTGGAGCCGCCAGCTCACCGGCGTGTAGTACAGGCCAGCACGCTGCGCCGCCCAGCAGATCTGCAGGTACCTCGGATGGTTCTCCAGCATGATGGCGATGTGATCGCCGCGCTTGAGGCCGAGGCTGCGGAACAGGTGCGCACCCTGGTTGGCGCGCGCCTCAAGTTGGGCGAAGGTCACGACCTCGCGGCTCTTCGCCATGATGTACGCGGGCTTGTCGGGCGTTGCGGCCGCCACTTCACCTGGATGCATGGGTCATTCCCCCGCTCACCTTGGACATGGGCTCGGCGCCCGTGAAGATGAAGTGCCGTGGCATGTCATCGCGCGCGGCCTGCATGTGCCGCACGTAGCTGCGAAACGTGCCGTTGTAGTTGCCGTCCTGCCGCCGGTTCGACTCACCCTCGAAGTTGTAGTACCCGGGCGTGCAATCCTGGTTCCAGCTGGTCTTGCCGCGGGCCTTGATCACTTCCTGGACCCACATCTCCTCGGCGCTCGCCGTGGGCTCCATGGTGCGGTGGCCGTGCTTGCGCAGGTAGTCGATGCACGCGGCGATGTGATCGCCCTGCGTCTGCAGCATCTCGGTCAAGTTGAACTGGTAGCTCGCCTGGTATCCGCCCATGATGAAAAGGTTGGGATAACCGTGGCTGTGGATGCCGAATAGCGTGCGAATGCCGTCCGCGTACTTGCGGTCGAGTTCGAGGCCGCCCCGTCCGACGATGCGGTTGTAGGTGCCGGTCTTCTGCACCTCGAAGCCGGTGGCGTAGACGAGCAGGTCGACCTTGTAGCTCTTGCCGTCGAACCACGGCCCTTCCGGCGTGATTTTCGTCACGCCCGCGCCGCGCGTGTCGACCAGGTGCACGTTGGGCAGGTTGAAGGCCGGCAGATAGTCGTTGTGGAAGCACGGCCGCTTGCACATGAACATGTACCAGGGCTTGAGCGATTCCGCCGTGGCCTTGTCCTTGACGATGGCCTCGATGCGCCGGTGGATTCCCATCATGTAATCGATGTTGGCCTGCTCCTGCGCCTGGATCCGCTCCTCCCGCGACATCGCCTTCATTCGGGCGTGTTGCCGTTCCATCTCGGCGCGGTGTTCGTCCGTCAGTGGCGCCGTCTGGTCCGTCGCCATGCGCTGCACGAGAGGCAATTCGGACATCGCGATCGCCTCTTCGCGACGTTTCGCCTGCCAGCCTGGAGCAAGAGACTTGGCCCAGGCCGGATCGGTCGGCCCATCGGGACGCAGGTCGATGGAAGACGGCGTGCGCTGAAACACGAATAGTTCTTTCGCCGCCTTCGCCAACTCGGGTACGACCTGAACGGCACTGGCGCCGGTGCCGATGACCGCCACCGACTTGTCGCGCAGCTTCTCGAGGTTCGCCCCGGTGTAGGCATAGTCCCAGCGCGACGTGTGGAACGAATGACCCGTGAAGGTCTCCATCCCGGCGATCTTCGAGAGCTTGGGTTGCGAGAGGGTGCCGTTTGCGCAAATGACGATGCGCGCGCGCATGTGATCGCCGCGGTCGGTGGCGAGATGCCACATCTGCTCGTCCTCGTTCCAGACCGTCGAGGTCACGGTGGTATGGAAGACCGCCTTGTCGTAGAGGCCGTATTTCCGGGCGATGGCCTGGCAATGCGCGAAGATTTCCGGGCCGCCCGCGTACTGGTTGGCCGGGACGTACTGCATCTCGTCCAGCAGCGGCAGGTAGTCGTAGGAAATGACGTCGCAGGTGACGCCCGGATAGCGATTCCAGTACCAGGTGCCGCCGACGTCCGCGCCGCGCTCCACGATCCGCAGGCTGTCGATGCCTTTTTCGCGCAGGCGCGCCGAGGTCAGCAGCGCCGAAAAGCCGCCACCGATAAACAACACGTCGACCGAATCGGCGATCGAATCGGCGATCGACTCACGCGGCGGCACTTCGGCGATAAAGGGATTGATCGCGTACTTTTCGAGCTCACCTTCGAAGTCGGAGACGAATTGCTCCCTGCCTTGCGGCCGCAGCGAGAGGCGCAGCTCGCGTTCCTCGCCGAACTTACGCTTGATCTCGTCGTAGTAGGAAGGCGGCTTTTCCGGCGCGCGCATCTGTCGCTCTCTTCCAGGAGTGGACTAGAGGCTATGAGTCGCAGAAGGAGCCAACAAGGGCCGTTTTCAGCAGTCTGCAGCGGACAAATTCGCTCTCGTGGAGCGCGACGTCAGCAGCGTGCCGCAGCCTCAAGTCGCGAACATGTTTTTCCGGAAGGTCGATGGATTCACGCCGAACACGCGCTGAAACGTGCGCCGGAAGCTGCGCGGGTCCGCGTAGCCCGTCTGCGCAGCGATGACGTCGACCGGCTCGCCGAAGGCCAGCAGGCTGCTGACAGACTCGCGGAACACGTGGTTCCTGAGCTCGCGGAACGAGGTCCTCTCCAGGGCCAGGTTGCGCCGCAAGGTTGCCACGCTGATCCCCGCGGAGGCTGCGATCTGCTCCTGGCTGGTGACGCCGGTGCGCAGGGCATTGGCCACGAACGATTGCAGGCTCGGCGTCGACAAGCCGCTCCGGCGCTTGTCGAGGATGTTGAGGAAGATCTGGTAGATCCCGGAACGCCAGTCGGCGAGGCTGCGCTTTGCGGTCGGCAAAGTGGCGACGCTTCGGGGCAGGACGATATCCACGCCCTGTCCGCCGAACTGCACGCCGCAGTCGGGCGCCGCCAGATGATGGATCACTGCGGAGGGGCGGCCATTGGCGGTGCGAAAGCGGATCACCGGAAACGTGGTGTCGGCCAGCCACTGGAACGTGCAATAGAACGGGATGCAGGTCAGTTCCAGGAAGATCTGGCGAGCGTCCGCGGAACCGGCCTTGAACGTCATGCAGTAGTGCATTTCGCCGAGTCGGAATTTCACCTCGGAGTGCACGTCCGGCCAGAGAATGTTCGCCGCGCCGGCAAAGGCGCTGATCGCCGCGCCCAGCGTCGGTTCCTGCATCGCGCGGGCGACCATCAATTCCGTGCTGCCCGGCGCTACCGGATGGGAACTCAGGCCGAGAAGCTCGTCGCCCACCTGCTGACCGACGGACGACAACAAGGTCCACACCGTTCCCGAATCGATGTAGTCATCGCTGCTGGAAAACGAGGACGCGGTCGAACCGGAGCGCTCGAGCAGATCGGCGATGTTGTCCACGCCGTAGCTGGACTTCTCCATGAGTGCCCGCAGGTCTTTCATGGAGATCTGCGAAGTCCGGTGCTTGGTTTCGGCAATCACGTCGATCGCTCCAGTTCAAAACCCGTTTGGGCGACGGTCTCCGGAGTATAGGCGCGCGGCAGGCGACCGGCACCAGGCGCCCGCGCGCTTCACCCGGCGCCTTTCTGGAAGTTGCGACGATGGCGTCGCATGCCCGCCAGCCAGCGGTCGTAGTCCGACGCCTTCCTCTGAAAATAGAGCTCGACGTCCTTGTGGGGAAGCACCAGGAAGCGACCGGCGGCCATGGCCTCGATGCACAGGTCGGCGACGAAGTCCGGTTCCAGGATCCCGTCGCCCGCGGCCTGCACGACATCGACGAGCGCGTTCGGATCGGCCATGTACTTGATGATGTTGGTGCGCACGGCTTGCGGGCACAGGACCGACACGCCGATGCCCCGGTCCACGTAGTTGATGGCGAGCCATTCGGCCAGGGCGACCGCCGCGTGCTTGGACACCGCATACGCACCCGAGTCGAACTGGGACAAAAGGCCCGCCGCCGACGACGTGCTCAGCAGGTACCCGCTGCCGCGAGCGAGCATCCCGGGAACGACGGCGCGCGCCGCGGCCAGGTGCGACCACGTGTGCACGTTCATCATCCGCTGCCATTCGGCGGTCGGCATCTCCAGCCCGCCGATCCGGCCGTAGCCGGCATTGGATACGAACACGTCGATGCGCCCGTGGAGTTTCTCCATGCGCGCGACCAGTGCCTCGATCGCCGCTTCATCGCCGACGTCGAGCTGCTCGGCGGAGGCTCGCGCGCCGATCGACGCTGCGGTTTCGGAAGCATCGGCGCCGTTCAGGTCCACGCAGACGACGAAGCGCGCTCCTTTGGCGGCGAAGCGCTGCGCGAGGGAGCGGCCGATGCCGGAACCGGCGCCGGTGATGATCGTGACCTTGTCGGTGATCTCCATGTTCAATGCGGGACGACGCGACCCGGCGATGCGCCGGTGTGTTTCCCGCCGCGGAACGTGACCTTGCCGTTGACGCAGACGAGGTCATAGCCGCCGGCACTCGGCTGCTTGCGCCAGTCGCCATCGGGGAGATCGTAGGCGTGCTTGTACGACGAGGTATCGACGAAAAGCTTGTCGAGACCGTACACCAGCAGATCAGCGGCCTTGCCTTTCTCGACGGTGCCGCGATCCTTGATGCCGAAAATATGCATCGGCAAGCCGCTCATCTTGTGATGCGCCTCTTCCAGGCTGACGATCTTCTGATCGCGCACGAGGTTGACCAGGAAGTCCGTGCCCCAGTGGCCGCCGCAGAATATTTTCAGGTGCGCACCGCCATCCGACCCGCCGGGAACCATGCGCTCGTGCGTGAACAGCTCGCGCAGGATCTCGGGATTCGTGGCGGTGGCATTGGGTGACCTGAAGATGGCGGCGCCCTTGGAGCTCAGGATGATCTCCGCGAACAGGTCGATCGTCTTGACCCCGCGCGCCTTGGTCGCCGCGCCGAGCAGCTGGCCTTCCAGATCCTTGTACTCCTGACTCTCGCCCACCGAGATCACGGTGAACCGATCGAGGTCGCCGCCGACGATCATGAATTTTTGCGGATCGTAGGCCTCGCGCAAGCGCGCCCGGTACTTGTCGTCCCGCAACATCGCCAGGCTCTTGTCGATCGAGCCTGCGTAGGTGAGTTCCCGGAAGGTCTCGTCAGAATCGAACAACGTCAGCGTGCCCAGCGAAATCTCGGCCCAGACGCGATGACAGAACGACGCGGCCCACATGTCGAGGCCCTCCGCTCGCGTCGAATCGAGCCACGCAAGACCCGCCTTGTGGATCGGAAACTCGTTGTGGGTTGCAATGACGTTGTGGAACACCGGCCGGCCGGTTTCGCGCGCGAGCCGTGCGGAGACCGCAACCGTCTCGTCCTTGCCAGCGAGGCCTGAAAGACACTGGATGATGCCGCTGCCCCGCTCCTTCAGCACCGACGCGATTTCGCACAACTGGCCGATATCCATGACGTCGCAGGGCATGGGGCTGCCATCGAAATCCAGGTGCAGATTGTTCCTGCCCAGCGAGGAGCAGGAGAACCCGAGCGCGCCGGCATCCATGGCTTCGTTCAGCAAGCGCTTGATCTCGGCAAGCTCCGCCGGGGTGGCCAGGCGGCTCTTCGCCTCGTCGACGCCCATGACGAAGATCATCAACGCGTTCAGCGGCACGTAGCACATGGCGTTGACGGCCTTGTCGGTCCGTCGCAGCGACTGGAGAAACTCGGGGAACGACTCCCAGTCCCAGGGCAGGCTCGCCCTCTGGTGCGCCACGGGAATCTGCTCGACGTTCTCCATCATGACCATGTAGCGGTCCTGGTGCTCCTTCCGGCACGGGGCAAAACCAAAACCACAGTTGGCCATGACGACGGAGGTGACACCGTTCTGCCCTCCGTCGGCACAGGTCGAGTCCCTGAAGATCTGGGCATCGTAGTGCGTGTGGTGATCCACGATGCCCGGTGCCACGATGAGCCCGCTGGCATCCACGACTTCGGCGGCGCCGCCGGTGATCTGGCCGATCTCGACGATCCTGCCGTCGCTGATGCCCACGTCTGCCTTGAAGCGTGGCGCTCCCGTGCCGTCGACGACGGTTCCGTTCTTGATTAGCAAGTCGTAAGTAGCCATGCACAGTCCTTCCTCAGACGGTATCCATTCAGAAATAGTTGTAAGCCAACGTCAGTCCATAGGTGCGCGGTGGCGCGACACGACGAGCGATTACATCGCCGGTCTGGAAAATGCTGACCACGCCCAACTCATCGGTGAGGTTGCGACCGAATGCCGTCACCCGCCAGTGGCCATCAATGGTGTGCAACGCTGTCGTTGCGCCAAACAAGTCATATTGCGGATGACGGAAGCGGCTATCGCCCTCCAGCGTCGAGTTGGTTTCACCCGTGCGTGACCACGACGCGCCGAGCACGAGATAAAGATCGTTGCCTAGCGGGGTCGTGTAGTTGACGAGGCCGTTGATCTGGACCTTCGGTGAAAAATTGAAACTGCTGCCGGCGAAATCGGTGGCCTCCCCGCTGACGAAGCCGTATCCGGTGAAGCCCTGTACCTTGGTATCGACATACGATCCCGCCAGAGACAGGTAGAGGCCTTCTGTAGCCTGCCAGCTGACGCTCAGGTCTGCGCCCATCACACGGGATTTGGGCGCGTTGCGGATCACCGGCAGCGGTCCGAAGAGCGGATCCGGTGTTCTCACCAGCAGCTGCTTGTCCTTGTAGTCGTAATAAAAGAGTGCCGCGTTGGTTTGCAGGGCGCGCCCCAGGAATCCGATCTTGGCGCCGATCTCATAGGCATCGAGGCGCTCTTGCCTGGCGGGCAGAAAGGAGGATGAGCTCGTTGCAGCAAGAAGGGGGTAGCTGCCGGACTTGTAGCCCCGAGTGTAAGAGGCGTAGATCAGGCCAAAGTCCGGTACCCAGTCCAGGCCAGCCTTGTACGCCAAGTTGCGCTCTTTGAGCTCGTCTCGCCACAGCAGGTCTGGCCGGCCATTTCCCTTGTCCTCCGATCGCTCGGTGACATATTCCTCGTCCTCGACGATGGTCAGGCAATCGCCTTTGCTAGCCGGTGGCGCCGGCGGCAACCCGGCCTGGGCTCGCCTTTGTGCGCTGAGAACATTGATCGGCGCCGCGAATCCCAAGGTCCCCTCGGAGTCCAGAGTTTCGTAGATGCAAGCCGAGTTGCTCCGGCTGTCCTGCGTATATCGCGCTCCGACGTGCGTCCTGAACTCCTCTCCAAGATTTACGTCCACGTTGCCGAAAACGCCGTAGGACTGCGAGTCGCCGTAGGAAAAGCCTGCCCCACGATTGCCCAGAAATGCCACGCCGTAGGGCGATTGTTCGGTCGGTGGGCCCCATGGCGACTGGGCAGTGCCAGTGTCCATGAGGATGAAGTAATCGATATCTGTTTCATCTTCGGCGCCGTTGGCTCCGACCATCCACTGGACGCTGTCATCGAAGGCGATGCCGTCGATGCGCGTTTCGAGCGCGGTGAAAGCGATCTTCGCCGTGATGTCCACTTCTGCGTTATAGACATCGATCCCGGACTGAGGAACTTTCGAGCCGTCGCTCCTCACCGCTCCGTGATTGAGCAGCATCACCAGATTGGTGTCGTCAGCTGCTTGCCAGTCGGCACGCATCGCCGCGTACCAGAAGCTGTCGTTGAGCTTCCAGTCGGTATGGGGATCCCAATCCGCGCTGCGGTTGTCCGTGGCATCCGCCGAAAAATAGGGATAGTCGGCGACCCTCTCGTGCGGCATCTGCACCGGCGCGATCGGCGACGGGCTCAGGAACATCGCCTGTGCCGCCGTGGCGTCGCTGTGGTCGTCCCAGCCGGAAACGGTGAGTGCGAAAGCCAGCGCCTCCGATGCATCCCAGTTCAGCATGCCGCGCCACGACAGCTTGTCCAGCTCTCCAAGAGTGTCTTCCGGGCGCGTGTGACTCGTCTGGTATCCCTCGGTGGATCGTATGTGTCGCGCCGCCACCCGGCCGCCGATGGTGTCGGTGATCGGGCCGCTGATGAACCCTTCCACATCAGCGGTCGCAAAGCGGCCATATGTGCCACTGAGGCCGCCTTCGAGCTGCCCGCCCGGCTTGTTGGTAATGAAGTTGATTGCACCGCCGGTGGAGTTGCGACCGTACAGCAGTCCCTGCGGGCCCTTGAGAACTTCGATTCGCTCCAGGTCGGTGTCCGGACCCTTGGACATGATCGAGTAAGGCAGACTGATCTCGTCCACGTAGATGCCGACCGTCGGGGTCGCGTTGTACGTGGTGTCGTTGAAGCCGACGCCTCGCAGCGTATAGACCGGGGTGTTGTTGCCGCTGTCCGCAAAGGTGAATCCCGGGACCACTGCTTGCAGATCACGGGTATCGGTGATGCCGAGCTGCTTGAGCGTGTCACCGCTGAATGCCTGGATGGAAAGCGGCACCGAGTTGATGGATTCGGAGCGCTTCTGCGCAGTCACGATGATTTCTTCGATCTCGGAGGCCTGCCTGGGCGCCGGCGCGACGGGGGCCGGCGCCGAAATAGGCACAACCGGAATAGTTGCCAAGTCCGCGGTTTCCGCGCTGCCGGTGGACTCGGCGGGGGCTGATGCTTCGCTCGCGGAGGCTCCTTCAAGAGGCTGCCCACCGCTTGCTGGCGCATCGCCCTGCCCGGATTGTGGTTCGCTACTCCGCTTGCCCGGCTCCAGCGCGAGCAGGTCATCGAGCTCTTGATCCTCAGAGGTCGCAGCCGTTGCAGGCTGGCCGCCTGACATCGCAAGGATCACCGCGATCGCAAGCATCGTTGCGCTGGCACGCGGAGCAAACTTTGCTGCCAAGGCATCGGAACGCACCAAACGATCTCCTCCCGAGCGCCGTAATAGTTGTGCACCTGTCTCTCGACTTCGAGGCCACACTACGAGCCGATGGGGAGGTCAGCAATGGTTTTTGCTCGCATTCTGCACAGGACACTTTCGCTCAGCACTCATGAGTGACTAGCCACTTGAGATGTCCTAGCAAACGGAAGGGTAGCGGGTGGGCCGGTCAGACCTTCATTGGCAACTGTGACCGGCGCCAAGAGTCCTGGTTAGTCAGCGCAGCTTTTCTTGATCGAGCGGTCGCTCCGGAGCACGCAGTTTAAAGGCGGGAGCGACCGCAATGGCTCGGGCGCAGCCTTTGCTCAACGTCTCTCTGGTCGACCGACGGTAAGGGTGTGTTGTAGCGATACACCTCAAGCGGCGGCAAAGAACGACTCAGACCAGCCGGTCCAGATACCAGAATATCGCCAGCGCGCCAGCTCCAACGCCGACCGGATAGTTCGCCGGCACGAACCTGTCTTGCCGATTGAAAGCGCTGAAGACGCTCAGTACACACTCGGCGAGCAAGACCACGGTGATCTGCGCAAGTTCGATGCCGATGTTGAAGCTGACGAGACTCCATGCGAGATAGGTGCCGCTCAGGCCGACTGTTGCGAGACTGTTGGCGAAACCCAGGCCATGAACGAGCCCGCAGACGACGACCATTGCCGGCCACGCCGGCAGGCTCGACTGGGTGCCAACCCGCCGCCCGCGCGCTATAGCCGAGGCGAAGTACGCAATCGTGAGTGCAATCACAGCCTCCACTGGTGCAGGCGCAACGCGCAGTGAACCCAGGACGCTCAGAGCCAGCGTGAGGCTGTGCGCGACCGTGAACAGCGTGATGCCGAAGTACAGGCTCGAGGGCCGCCGTCGCAGGAAGGTAAACAGCAGCAAGATGTATGCGAGATGATCCGGGCCGCCGAGAACGTGCGTGACGCCGTCAACGAGCAGGTCGCTACGCGCACCGCCCTGCGTCTCCGCAGCCTCGATCGACAGATCACGGCGCGACGCGTCGAGATGGTCGAAGCGCGCCACGCCGTCCGGACTGACGATCTTCACTAACACGTCGAACGGGACACCTTCCAACAGCGGCGCAGATATCCGAGCCGGCGCCTGCGCGCACGACAGTGTGTAGTCGCGCTGCTCTACGCTAGCGCTGCGCGACGTTCCAAGCAGCACCAGCGTGCATCCCGGCCCGGCGACCCAGTCGCCGCTGGCGCTGTCTGCATCCTTGATATGAAGTCGCCAGGACAGGCGGTGATGGAGCCCGTCGCTGCTTTGGATGACAAGGAAGCTCGTGCGGAACTCGTGTGCCAGCGCCGATGTGCTCGCGAGTAGCGAGGTCGTCAGCAAGAGCAGGCGCATCCACGCACCGCTCACGGCGCCCGCCCCGAAAGTCCTTCACCCCCGGCCGCAAGCGCAGCAGCCGTGGCGAGCTCCGCTCGCGACCCCGCCGGATCTGATTCTTCGTCCGCCCTGACGATGTGATAGCGCGCCGCCAGCTCCGCGTAGTGCTCCTCACGAGCGACGGCGCGCGAGTGTTCGACCCAGTCACGTGCGACGCGCTTGTAGACCTCGTCCAACTCCGGGATGCGCGACGGTTCGGAGCGCTCGCGGAACACCAGGTGCACGCCCGTGCGGGAGCGCAGCGGCCCATCCCACACACTGACTTCTGCGTGCTTGAGTTCGTTTGTAAATTCGGCACCGTACAGCTGTGCCAGTCGGGCGTCGGTCGCGGATGCGATACGCATCCCGTCCGCGCTCGGATCGCCGTAGTCGCTACCGGCGTCTCTGCCCTTCCCTTGCAGCCTGTCGAGCGCGAACGCCGCCCGTTCCAGCGCGGCTTCGCTGCCGTCGCGCAGCGAAAACGTGACTTGGGTGAATGACTCGGCTGCGGGTTCGCGATAATGCTCGGCGTTGCGCGCGAAGAACTGTTCGAGTTCGACGCGCTGCGGCGCATCCAGCGCCGCCATGTTGTCGAGCGCGTACTCCATCTTCTGCACCAGGCGTCGGCGGACGATCAGATCGTTCTGGTCCAGACCCAGTCGCAGCGCCTCGCGGTACAGCACCTCCGCGCGAACCCAGCGCTCGACCGGATCGCGGTTTTCGCCGGCGACGATCTCGTCTCCCACCACCGTTTGAGGGCTGGCCAGCACCTGCGCACGGGGCGGAACGCTGATTACGGTGTCTCCGGCAGATACGGGGTCGCCGCGCAGCCGATCAACCGCAAAGGCAGCGACACCCAGGCAGACCATCAGAATCTCGGGGGTCCGCAGCCAGGAATGGCGCGTCACGACCCGCTCTCCGGCGTGTACCAGATTGGCGACGACCAGGCGCGTTCCTGGACCACCGCCTTGACTGGACTGCTGCTGGTCGGGCAGCAGGCGTGATCGGGCGTCGCGGCGCAGTCCACGTCGCCGGTTCGTCGCAACGCAGCGCACATGTGACCGGTCCACCGGCAGCTCGCATCCTCGAAGGCGCGCAGGTAGTAGCTCGCGGTCTGCGTGGAATCGAAGTCCGGGTCATGCCACAGCATGCAGGCCGACATGCGCGTCTCGGTCGCGGCCTTGTAGTGGATGGTGCAGTCATCGTCGACGTCGGCGACGGGCGCGAAGGTTGCCAGGTCGTAGACCTTCTCGTGCGCATCTCCCGCTGTGTCGACCGACAGCTTGACGATCTGCAGCCGCTGCAACGGTTGCTCATCGGCCATGACCTGCAAGGCAAATGCGGGAGCACCGCCGTCCGCTGTGAGACGGGCGTCTGCGCCCATCGGCACGCCGCGCTGATAGGCGAGCGCCTTCATCTGCGCATCCGGCAGTGCACACAGATCGGCTGGGTAGTCGCCCGCGAACAAGCGCACGCGCATGCGCGTGCCGCTGGTGGCGAACACCTCGCCGCGTCGGAGCGATGCATACAACGACTCGCGCGTGTTCTGGTCGGCCCAGACGCCCGCCAGGCCACCGGGGTTGGTGATCCGGCCGATGTTGGTCAGCACGTCGAGGCGCTCCTCGGGATCGTCGTCCTGGCCGCCGTGCCCGCCTTCCCAGCCGTAGGGCGCACCGGGATTTCCCTGCTCGTCGACGTCCCCACTGGCGGCGTTGTGGTTGTCGGTCGACGCGATCAGGCTGAAGCGCAATGGGTTGAAGCCGAGCTGCTGTTGGGCCTGCATGCCCTTGAGGAATGCGCCGCGCACGAAGTCGTGTGTCGCGACGCAGCCGGTGGAATTGTCGGGTGAGCGCGTGTCGTAGTCGGGCCGGTCGTTCGGGCAGACCTCGTGGCAGCTGACTTCGTCCACAAACGGCAGGCTGGGCAGCTTTTCCGTGCAGTTCTCCGTGATGCCGTTCGCCGGATCGCAGCACAGAGGCTTGTCACGCAGCTGCTCGAACTCGCACTCCTCATCGGTCGTGCCGAGGCCGAGCTTGCACTCGCTGTTACCCTTGATCTGCATCATCTCCAGCACCGGGTTGACCTGCGCGATCTCGCGCAGATCGGCGACGTATTGCGGATCCGAGAAGCGTTCCGGATCGGCCCACAACAGTCGTCCGTGGGAAAGATTGGAGTTGTGCGGAATCGAGAGGTACTCACAGCCTTCTTCGGCATCACAGGCTGCGTTGAGCTGATTGAACAGCTCGATCGGCTCTGGTGCTTCGAAGTAACTGACCGGCACCTCGGGCACCGCGCTGCTGCGGAACACGATGTTGCGGTGCAGGCGCGAGCCTGCGGTCGACGGACTGTATTCATAAGCGTTGAAAGCCGTGAACCGGCACGGCTGGTTGCGGCTGTCGGTGATGCGCGACGTTTCCTCCCAAACACTCCGTGCGGCCGTAGCGCAGTCGGCATACGTGCACATCGGCAGGCGCGACGGATCGTCCTGTGTCAACGGCACGCCCCAGACCAGGAATGCGAGGTTGTCCTGTGGGCGGTTCACGCGGAACTCCGCGCACAGCGGATCGTAGTAGCCGAGGCCGCCCTGCTCGGCGTCCGTGCAGATGCGTACTTCTCCGAGATACTCGCTGTGATCCGTCACAGCGGCGAAGTCGAGCGGACGACGCAGCTGGACGAAGCGCTGACCGGCCGTGTTGTCATTGAGCTGGATCTGGCGCCCCTGCGCGAAGTCGTAGGCCACCTCCGGGTTGTTCATGTGATTGCCGAACAGGTAGGCATCGAACGAGTTCGCCGTGTGCACATGCAGGTCGCCGAAGTAGGCATTACGCGTCGGCGCGTAATCGCCGCACTCGGCAACTTGTCCCGGCGTGGGCTGCGGTGATGCGCCCGGCGGCGCTTGCGACGGTACCGAGCTGCCGCAGGCCGCGATTGACATCACTGCCATTACGAGCAGCCATTGCGGCCTGGGCCCCGAGAAGCGCAATGGACGCGTCATGATCCTTCTCCAGCGGTGTCGTTTTGTAGCGTGGCCTGCCGCAGCACGCGCGCAGCACCCGTGCGCACGTCCACTTCGACCAGAGCGTCGACCGGCAGTCGGTCAACCCGTATGCGACGTCCGTCCGGCAGCTCGATCTCAAGCGCCGGTCGCGCCTCAGCACCCAAACCGAAGTGGGCGTCCAGGTGCACCGAGGTCTTGTACGAGGTGACGGGGTACAGGTCCCGGCGACCGATTAGGCGTCCGGAGGCGTCATACAGCCGCAGCTTGGCGCCGGCGAGCTGCCCGTGCGGCAGTCCGACCGGACGCACGCGCGCCCAGTGGTTCGCGCGTGCACCGTGCGCGCCTGTGTTCCAGAACACGCTGTCGGTGAACTCACCGGCCGGCACCGTGCCGTTGTTGCTGGAGAACGGCGCCGTGTTGGTGATGTCCTTCATCACGTAGAGGTCGAGCAGTCCGTCGCCGTTGAGATCGACGGCCTCGGCGGCGATGCCGTTCTCGTCGATTCCGGAAAAGACGGCGTCCGCCGGCTGCAGCGTTCCATTGCGCTGATTCATGAACAGCACGTTGCGGAAGTTGCCGTAGCCGCTGGTGAACTCGTGGCGGTCGGCAACGAGCAGGTCGAGCCAGCCGTCGTTGTCGAAGTCCGCCCAGATCGAATCTGCGAAATAGAAGTGGCTCTCGGAGAGGCTCTGCTGCAGACACGCGGGCCGCTGATTGGACGACAGCATGCAAGACACGGTCAGCTGCGCTTCGGTCTCAGGCAGCGGCGGCGCGTCCCAGAACTGGAACCACTGGCCGTAGACCCAGTTCAGCGGACCCAGGCCAACCGCGTCGATTGCCGCGCGAAAGCCTCCCATGCCCTCGTTGCGCCAGAACTTCGCAGCAACCTGGTCGGTATGGATGTGCCAGTAGAGATCGGTGGCGCCGACAGCGAGGATGTCGAGGTCGTCGTCGTTGTCGAAATCCGCGGCGTTAACGTACGGGTGGCCGATCGCATGCTGCACCGGCTCGTAGTCCTGCAGCAGCGGGTTGTAGACCGACCAGCCCTCTTCGGCGAGCCCGCCCTGCCCCGGCAGCTCCTGCACGAGCTGGAACTTCCCCGTCTCCCGCAGCTGGTTCTTCCACACGAACACGCCGTGGTGGCGCTCGTCATTGCCGTTCGGCGCGAACCACGGCGTCAGCACCATGTCGATGTGGTAACTCTGCACCAGGTCGACATCGCCATCCTCGTCGATGTCGCGCAGCAGGATGCTCGGCGACGAGCGATCATGGTCCGGCTGTCCGTTCGGCTCGCCGCCGAAGCCTCCGGCCTGCCCGGTACCGCCGACATCCTCGAAGCGCCCGTCCTCGAAGCGCATCGACCCGGCTGCCGGCCGGTACAGATACAGGTGCTGCCACGGCAGACCCGGCCGGAAGGTGCGATCGCCGATCTGGTCGGCGCCCACGCCGATGTCGAGCCAGCCGTCGCCGTCGACGTCGACGAGCTGCGCCTGCCGTGCGTACGTCACACCGCCGCAGTCGGCGCCGACACGTTGGCCGACTTCCTCGAAGGTCTTGTAGTCGCCGCGCGCGAGGAACAGCAGGCAGGGGTGCGGCACGGGCTGGCCGGGCAGGCTGTAGTCGGGATCGCCGGTGAGGTAGAGATCCAGCAGGCCGTCGTCGTTGAAGTCGGCGAACACCGGAATGCCGTGGTTGGCGAGCGGCAGGCCCTCACCGTTGATCAGCGTGACCTCCTCGCGCTCGAACTTCCAGCAGCCGCGGTTGACGTACAAGCGCATCGCTTCGGGAAACGCACCCTCCTCGCTAACCGCGAACAGGTCCGGCAGGCCGTCGCCGTTGAGGTCCGCGGTCGCGACGCCGCCGGTACCGGCTTCGACCGGGATGTCCGTCAGCCCAGCCAGCTCGATCTGCTCGAACGACTGGCTGCGTCCGGCGGTATCGGTCTGCGCATCGCCCGGCGCGGCGGCTCTGAGCAACGGCTCGTCGCAGACCGCCGCGCCCGGCGCCGGCGGACGTGGCGGCGAACTGTTGCCGCAACCCAGAACGACCAGCGTGGCGAGCGCCGGTGCAAGCCACAGAATCGCCCGACTCAGCGGCGAAGGACGCCGGATGATCATCGTGTCCCCTCCGCTACTCCGGTGTCGGGCCGGAATGCGAACAGCTCGCCGAGGAACGCCGGCACATAGACCGTTCCGTCGAGGCCGACGGTCGTGCCGACGGTGAAGCCGGTGACACCGATCAGGGGCTCGCGGTCGAGTTCGGTGCCGTCGCGCGTGTCGACGACCACCAGTTCGTTGATCGCGCCGAAAGCGGTCACGTAAGCCAGTCCGCCCGCCGCCTGCGTCGAGATGCCGCCGTTGATCAACGTGTCGTTGCGCCATGCCAGCTCGGCGTGATCGCCCCTGTCGGCGATCGCCATGACCGCGCCCAGTCGTCCGCCCGCCGGCATGATCAGGCCCTCGGGCGAGCGCGATGGGCTGCCCGCGGCCGGATAGCCGATCTCGAAGCTCCAGATCATGTCGCCGGATCGAGTCGACAAGGCATGCAGCGAACCGGCGTTGTCCGTGACGTACACGCGCGATCCGTCCGCCGACAGGGTCGGACTCGATGCGCTGCCTTCCGGCAGCGATTCGTTGGTCCACAGCGGTGTCAGCGACGGCGCGGCGCCTTCGCTGACCTGGACCGCACGGATGCCCGAGGTCTGGGCGCCCGGCGTCCAGAACGTGAAGATGAATCGGCCCGTCGCCGGATCGATCGCCGGCGTGTTGGCGCTCGGACACTCCGGTCGCCCGGTCGCACAGGCGCCGACGCCCAGCGCCGGGTTCCAGGTCGCACCCGGATCCAGCGCAAGCGGTTCGACGAGATTCGCACCGCTGCGGCGGTCGAGCAGGTAGATGTAGCCGATGTGCGTGACGAAGACGACGTTGCCCTGCGCGGTGAACTGCGCCGACAGCGGCACGCCCTGGATCGGCGTCTCCCAGAGCACGGTGCCGTCGCGCCTGAAGGCGTGCATCGCGCTGCCGTCGGCCAGGTACAGATTGCCTTCGCGGTCGATCAGCGGTGACGAGATCGCGGCAAAGCGGTCGACCTCTTCGGAACACCAGACCGTTTCACCGGTCGCGCTGTCCAGCGCGTACAGCGCGCAGCCGACCAGTGCGTTGACCGTCACATAGGTCTGGCCCCAGGGATCGCTGGTCGGACCGAGATTGACGTTGCCGGTGAAGACGCGCTGCCACGCGAGCTTCAGGTTGCGGGCACCACGCACCGGCGAGTAGTCGGAGTTGCCCGCGTCGGCATGCACGGCGGACCAGCCCTCGCCGTAGGTTTGAGCGACGCGGCCGCCGTCGGACGGCGGTGTCGAATCCGATCCGGAGCAACCGAGCAGGACCGCGCCGCTGAGCGCGATCGAAATCAGGCGCAACGATGTGCTCATGGCGACGGCGACACCGCGGAGCCAAGCTGTACGGTCGCGCGCCGCACGAGCTTCGCTGCACCCGTTGCGACATCGACTTCGATAAGTCCGTCGATCGGGATCTGCGCGACCTCGACGGTCCTGCCGTCCGGCAACTCGATGCGCAGTCCCGCACGGGTCTCCGCACCCAGGCCGAAATGCACCGACAAGTCGACCGAGGACTTGTAGGACGTGACCGGGAACAGGTCGCGCCGGCCGAGCAGCTGACCCGAGGCCTTGCGCAGGAACAACTTAGCGCCGATGAGCTGGCGCTGCGGTGCGCCAACAAGGCGGATCTGCACCCAGTGGTTGCCGACGCCGCCCTGCGCGCCGGTGTTCCAGTACACCTTGTCCTGGTACTCGGCGTCGGGGACGTTGGGCAGGTAGCTGAAGAACGGATACGAGTTTCGGATCTGCGTCATGAAGTACAGATCGAGCAGGCCGTCTCCGTTCAGATCGGCGACCTCGGCGGCGACGCTGTTCTCGTCGATGCCGGAGATTTCCGTGCGCACCGGCGCGAAGCGGCCGTTGCCCTGGTTGAGATAGAGCACGTTGCGGAACACGCCGAAGCCTTCGGCCACCTCATGACGGTCCACGGCGAGCAGATCGATCCAGCCGTCGTTGTTGAAGTCGGCCCAGATCGAATCGGCGTGGTAGAACTTCCAGTCCCACTTGGTGCGGTTGATGCACTTGGGGATCTGGTTGGACAGCAGCAGGCAGCTTGACGCTTGGCTCTGGTCGGTGTCGTCGAACACCAGGCCGAAGTGCTCGGCCCACTGATCGTAGGTGTAGTCGAGGCTGCCGAGTCCGAACTCGTCGAGTGCGGCGCGGAACACGCCCCCGCCCTCGTTGTGCCAGAACTTGGCGCCGATCGAGTCGGTGTGCACATGCCACTCGTAATCGGTCGGCCCCACCGTCAGCAGGTCGAGCCGGCCGTCGTTGTCGACGTCCGCCGAACTCAGGTACGGATGGCTGACTGCGTGCTGCACCGGGTCGTAGACCAGCGCCGTCGGGTTGTAGACCGACCAGCCGACTTCGGCCAGGCCACCGTTGCCCGGCAGTTCCTGCTCGTAGCGGAACTGCCCTGCGTCCGCGAGCTGGTTCTTCCAAACGTACACGCCGTGACGGTTCTCGCCAGTCGCATCGGGATGGAACCAGTGCGCCAGCAGCATGTCGTCGTGGTAGCTCTGGACGACGTCGAGGTCGCTGTCGTCGTCGATGTCGCGCACCAGGATCGTCGGCGACGCACGGTCGTGTTCCGGGTCGCTGTTCGGTTCGCCGCCGAAGTCCGGGATCAGATCCGTGCCGCCGATATCCTCGAAAAGTCCGGCTTCGAAGCCGGCGCCGCCCGGCTTGTAGACGTAGAGGCGCTGCCAGGGCACGCCCTTGATCACCGTCATGTCGCCGATCTGGTCGGAGCCAACGGCGATATCGAGCCAGCCGTCGCCGTTGACATCGGCGAACTGCGCCTGGCGGCTGTACGCGGTGTCGTTGTCGACGCCCATCCTCGTGCCGACCTCCTCAAAGGTCTTGTAGTCACCGCGCGCGAGGAACAGAAAGTTCGCGACCGGATCGCTGGTCAGATACAGATCCAGAAGTCCGTCATCGTTGAAATCGGCGAAGGTCGGAATGGCGTTGTTGTCGGCGGTCAGCGCGTCGGCGTTCGTCACCGTCACGGCTTCGCGCTCGAACTGCCAGCAGCCGCGGTTGATGAACAAGTTGAGCGCGTCCGGCATCGGCGCGATCGCGTTGACCAGCAGGATATCGACCTGTCCGTCGCGGTTGACGTCGGTGAGCGCGACGCCGCCGTTGCCGTCGATCACCTGGACGTCGGTCAGACCGGGAATTTCGATCTGCTCAAACATCTGACCGCGGCCAGCGGCCGCCTCGCCCGCCGGCCCGGGCGAAGCCGCTTTCAGAACGGGTTCTGCGCAGGTGACGGCCGGCGGCGGCGTGGGGCCCGGCGACGGATCGGACGAGCGGCTGCCGCCGCCGCAGCCGGATACTGCCAGCAGCACAGCCGTCGAAACCAGCGCGGCTCGCAGGGATCCAGATGAAACGCCGTGTGCATACACCACGAGGAATCTCCGAAAGGGTCAATCAGGGTTGCAGCGCCGCGGCCGGCACCACGGGCACGACGATGCTCGACGGGTGCGATGCATCGCTCAGGATCGTCAGCAGGCCGGTCGGCGCAGCGGCAAAGTCGGTCAACGGCGGCACGCCGTGCGGGAAATCGCTGGCTCCGATCGAGACGCGCAGGCGGTGGCCGGGCTGGATCACGAAGCTCGTCGGCGAAATCTCGACCGCGAGCTTCACCGGCACGCCGGGTTCGAGCGGCTGACGCGATTCAGCTGTGAACGGATGCCAGGGCTGGATCATCTGCCCGTCGAGGAAGCGCGAACGGGCGGCATCGACCGCGCGCAGCGACGCGGTGAGAATGCCGTTGCTGATCTCGCGCGAGGTGCCATCTGGATGGACGTCGGTGACGCGCACCAGCAGCCCGGCATCGGACGCGGTGCTCGAAATCCAGATGTCGGCCTGGATCGGGCCGTTGACGTAGAGCGGCTCGTCGAGCACCTCCGTGCTGTAGGCCTGCTCGAACAGGCGCTCGTTAAGCTGGTTGTCGCTGAAGCAGTCGAGCGGCACATTTCCGAGCACGCCGGCAGTCCATTGCGCGCTGCTCGTCGAGCAGACGCCGTTGAGCGGCTGCTGCAGGACCGTCGTCGCAGCCTCATCCGCGGCCGGCATGTCCCTGCTCAGGCCGCCGTCGCCGCGCAAGTACCAGCGCATGGCGGCGGCCTGCGGATGCGGCCAGTCGAAACTGGTGACATAGCGGTCCGCACCGTAGACGTACTGCGTGACCTGCGGCACAAACTCCGCCGCGTTGGCGATGCCGAGTACGTAGCGGTCGAACCACATCAGCGCGATGTGGTCGAGGTCCGGCACCTCGCCGTCCGGCAGGCCGGCGCCGGTGGAGCCATCGACGTGCATCCACGGCCCGATCAACAGCTTGGCTGCGGTGCGCCGGCGCAACGCTTCGTAGAGCAGCGGCTGGCCGCGCTGGAAGATGTCGTTGAGGCCGCCGACGATGAAGGTTGGCGTGTCGATGTTGTCGGCAACGTTCAGCGGTGAGCGTGTCTGCCAGAATGGACCGTCGTAGTTCTGCCCGTCGACGCCGAGCGCGGCGCTGGCGATCGTCGGCACCTGGAAATCGGTCAACGCGCTCACGATGTGCTGGGTCAGCACGCCGGCGGACATCGCGCTCGGATCCGCGGGAATCAGCCCCATCGCCGTGACGATGCCCATCCACAGCGGGATGAAGCCGGCGTTGATCTGGCCACCGGTGAAAACGATGTCGCGGTAGGCATCGCCCATCGGCACGATCGCGAACACAGCCTTGTGTGCCGGATGCTGCCGCGCTGCGGTGAACAGCTGCGTGATCGCGGCGAACGACGCGCCCCAGGTGCCGATGCGGCCGTCGCTCCAAGGTTGCGCGATCACCCAGTCCAGCACCTCGGAATAGTCCGCCTGCTCGGTCTCGCTGAATGCCTCCCAGTCGCCCTCGGACTGGCCGGTGCCGCGCACATCAACGCTGACGTGGATATAGCCGCGCTGCACGAAGTACGGGTTCGAGGTGCGGAACACCGGCACGCTCTTGTTGTAGCCGGTCTGCGTGAGAATCACCGGAAAGCGGCCGGGCACACGTACACCGTCCGCGCCCGCCGGATACATGACGTTGACCGACAGGCGCACGCCGTCGCGCAGCGTGAGCGTCTGGCCGGTCTCCGACACGGTCGCCGGGTAGTCGGCGTCGCGCTCGTAGGTGAACCACTGCAGCTGGTCGCTGTCGCCCGCTGGATCGCCGGGCGGGTTGGACGACCCGCAGCCGGCGAGCAGACACAACACGGCGGTCAGAAAGGCGGGCAAAACGGCCCTGGCCAGGCCGCCCTTGGGCGCCGAGTACGACAATCGATTCAAGGGAAAACTCCGGGTCTGTGAACGGAGACAGCGAAGGTGTGGCGCTCAGCCTCCGCCGCGCGCACGCACTCTGAGGCTGGACGCATCAACTGCGCACGTGCCGGCATCTCCACTCGCGTCGGCGCTCAAGGCCTCAAACTCTGCCTTGCTCGTGTGCAGGCCGTAGGGGTAGTAGTCGCCCATCACCTCGCGCTCCATGCCGCTGGCGTCCGGCACGTCCTGCACCGCGTTATGGAAATCGGCCGACGGCAGCATGTTGCGGAAGATCAGCAGGCTGTCCGCCCGTGGTCCCCAGTTCAGCCAGGTCACGCCGCATTCCGGTCGCGCGTTCACCGGCCGCATTTCCGCTGTGCTGACAACGATCGTGTAGTGGCCGTCACGGTCGAGGGGAATCTGCCGGTCGTAGGCGCAGTCGTAGAAGCGTGTCGTGTAGAGATCGTTGGTGCACAACGACCAGTAGCGCAGCTGCGCATCCTGCATCAGCGGCACATTGGAGAAGGTATCGGGTGTCGTGGCCGCACGCGCGGAGATCACCGCAATTTCGCCGTACTCGCGGTTGACCGTCGCGCTAACGTAGGCATTGTGCCGATTGCTCAGCAGACCGCCGCTTGCCTCGCCGCTCGTGCTCAGGTCGTTGAGCAGCTGCCAGAGCGCGTCGGCCGGCAGGTCTGCGAACACCGGTGCGTAATGCGCGATCGACACGACTGTGTTGGCCAGACCGAAGAACTTGGTCCAGACAATCGGATCGGTGCCCTCACGCAACGAGACGTTCTGCAGCAGCGTCGAGTTCGCGAGCGTGTCGTTGAGCCCCAGCCCTAGTCGCGTCTGCTCTAGAAAATCGCAGGTCTGCTCGGCGCTCAGCTCCGTGCCGTCGGGAAGCACGAAGTGGAATACCGGCAGATCCGTGTTGCCCGACAGAGACGTGCCTTCGTCCGGCACGTAGACGCGATAGAGCATGCTGCCGGTGTAGGTCGGCACGCCTGTGTTTCCCAGGTACAGCGTGTTCGGCGCGCGTGCCTCGCCCTCGCCCGGCGGCGGATCGGCGACCACGCGAATGGAGTAGCTGCGTGCCTGAGCGTAGCGGTCCGCACCGGGCTCGAAGGGATTGTTGTTGCCCGCATCGGGCTGGATGTCGATGTCGGCCAGCGCGTCGAACGCCGCGAGCGTTGGGTCGTAGACGTTGTATGACATGTAGCGCGCATGCGGATACTTGCCCGTGATCCGCACTTCGCCGCCCGGTGGCACGGCGAAGCGCGCGTACCAGTAATTGGCCGCAGTATCGGGAAACGCGATGTTCATGAGGTCTGGGTCGGAGTGCAGCACCCAGGTACAGTCGCGCACGATCTGCTCAGGCGTCGGTACAGCGCCTGGTTCGTCGCCAGGATCCTTGCCGTTCTGCAACTCCTGCGACGTTCCGCCGCAGGCGGCGATCAGCACACATAGCGATAACGCCCAGCCACTCCTCATTGCATCTCCTCGCTGCTATGCCGCGGGCTCTATCGGCCCTGATCTTCGATACACGGCTCACAGGGATCGAGCTCATTGCATCTCATGGTGAATTTTAGTCATGCGCCTGCATTAATGCAAGTGCATGATGCGCCCGCCGGGCTACGGCGCGGCACTCCGACGGCACGCCTCGAATACCTGCGACGGGGTGCGTGTTCTCGCTAGGGTTTCGAACTCCGTCGGCTCGCAGTACGTTGCTTGCGGGAAGTAGTCCCCGGCGATCGACGTCGGATCCGCATCGCGCGGAATCCGATGGAAAGCCTGGGCGAAGTCCTCGGCGGGCAGCATATGCCGGTAAATGACGTCGGCATCGTAGAACGGCCCCCATGGAAGCCAGTTGAAGCCGTGCGCCGCATCCGCGGCGGCAGGTCTGTCGCCGCCGTCGCTGATCACGATGTAGAACAGTCCATCGTCCGCGACCACCGTCGCATGATCGGCCGCGCAGGCGAACACGTGCTGGGTGAAGAACTCGTTCTGACACACCGACCAATAGCGCAGCTGCGGATCTCTGCCGCCGGACTGATCGACGAAGCGCGGCGCGCGCGCACGCACGATCGCCAGCTCACCGAAGTTCCGCGACAGGTAGGCGTACGCGTAGCGCGAACTACGCGTGCTGAAGAAGCCGCCATTCTGTCCTTCTGCCAGTTCGTCCGGGACAGGAATGCCGGCATCCTGTGCGCCGGCGGGGATGCCGTAGAACACGTGAAAAGTTGGCGGGTTTGTAGAGCCAGGTGGCGCCGGTAGCTGTGACGGCAGCGGCGGCTGGCCGACTTCATTCAGGACGTCGACCAGGCGCGACGCGCCAGTGGCCTGCATGATCTGACGTACCGTCGCCGAGCAGCGATCGCCGCCGCCGACCGCGAAGCTGGAGCCATCCGCCATCTCCAGGCGAATCTCCGGCAAGCCTGCCCCGCCGGTCGTGTCACCAACCGGGAGGTAGGTGCGATACACGATCGGTGCGAACTGGGTGTTAGGAATCGCCACATCCGCGACGGACGCGAGCACCGCACTGTAGAGCGTGTTGAGCGTGCTCTCCTGCGGTACTGGCGCGAACTCGACGTCGACGGTGTACTGCGCGCCAACAGGAATATGCCGGTCCACCTGCACTGGCCCAAGGAATGGCGTCGGTCCGAAAGCATCCGGTGCGATCTCGTAGTCAGCAATGGCGTCGTATGGTGCGGTCGCGGCATCGTAGGAGTTGAACGCGAAATAGCGCACGTCCGGAACGCGCCCATAGATGCGAATGCGGCCGAGCGGGCCTGGACTTGGCACAAGCGCGAGCCAGTAGTTCGCGGAGGTGTCCGGAAACGCGAGACCGTCAACGACTGGATCGAATATGCGCACCCAACTGCAGCCCATTTCGGAGAGAGCCGAGGTGGGTGTTGTGTCCGGCGAGTATCCGGGGTTTCCGGTGCGCCCCGGATCGACGGCATCCCCTTCCGAGCTGCCGCAACCCACGAGCCCCAGCAGAGTCAGTCCGGCAACTGCTGCGACGCCTGGCCGCCACATCGCCATGAATCTCCTCCACGACTAGTCAAGGGTGCGAGAGGCTACTCATGCAGATGCATTAATGCAACCGCATTGGCAATCGGAATGTGCCACGCTACACTGCGTCATGACCAATGCTGAGCTCGCTGCGTCGCCCGCCACCCGATCCGGCGACCCCACCCGTCATCAGCTCGTCCTCGCAGCGCTGGAGCTGTTCGCCGTTGAAGGCGTGAATGCAACGTCGATTCGCAGCATCACAGCGCACGCCGGCGCGGCGAACCAGTCAGCCGTCCATTACCACTTCCGCAACAAGGATGGGCTTATCCTTGCCGTGCTCGACTATGTCAACGAGCAACTGACGCCGCCACAGAATGAAGCACTGCTCGAACTCAAACGCATGAAGCGCCAGCGCGCGCTCAACGTCCGCGAGATCGTCAGCATCGGCTTTGCGCCGTACGTGCAGATGTACCTGTCCTCGCAGGAGGGCCAGATTTGTCTGCGATTCTTGTCTCGCCTCACTTGGGAGTCCGGGCCGGACGCGCAGGACTTGCTGCTCGAAAAGGTGCGCCCTTACTTTCTCAAGATACTTCCGTATCTCGAGGCCGCCTGTCCTGACAAACCACACGATGCGCTGGATTTCCAGCTCTACCTCGCTGCCGCAAACCTGATTCACGGCCTTTCGGATCTGACACTTCTCAGCCGGCAAACGAGCGGTAGCGTTGCGAAGCTACTGAAGAATCGGCCCGAGGATATGCTCAGCTACTTCATCGACTACATCGCAGGTGGCCTGCTAAGTCCAACGGGCTAACCCTGGGCACTTCGTATCTGTGCCGGAGTTGCGACATGCGTGACTGGCGTAGTCACGATAAGGGCGACTTGTCGTAAGAGGCGCTTCGGGCGCCCAGGTGCATGTCCTCCGGATGCCCTGCCCTTATTCCGGAAATAGCCACGTTACGAGTGAATTCTCCGTAGGAAAGATCAGCAGATTCTCGCCAGCAGCAGCGCCTGACTGAGGCATCGGGCCACCGTTCTCGTTGTTCGAAATCAGCGGCTCAGGTGCCAGTCCAGTCCACGTTTGCTCACCGGTCTGCAGATCGACAGCGAACAACGTGCCGCTGCTGGAGCCGACAAAAACGGTGTCATTCACCACGACCGGCGCAGTGCTCAACTGGCCATCTCCGCTGAAGGTCCACACCGGAGCCCCGTCGCTCAGGCGCGTAGCTGAAAGCGTCCCTGCGTTCAATGCAATCAGTAACGTGTCGGTCACCGACACAGGCGTATCAGACGCGAGCTGCCGCTGCCGGATCCCACTTCGCGTATCGATAATGTCGATCGCGCCGTCAGAACGGGCAAAGTACAGGTTGTTTCTGACCGGCGAGGTGTAAGACCAGGCGCCACCACACTGCCCTGCGTACTGCCAGATTGTCTGGCCGGTTACGGGTTCAAATGCATGTGACTGGCAGTCGTCGGTGACGTATACGCCCTCAGAGTTCACCGCCGGCGAACTCCATGTCGTACTCGCCGCCCCGACGGTCCAGCGGATCTCACCGGTGGCTTGGTCTACCGCAGAGAGGCCCCCATTACCCAAGATGAATACCAAGCCACCATAGGCATTTGGCGTCGCGCTGTACCAGTATCCCGGAAGCTTAGTGCTCCACAGTGCTGATCCGTTGACGGCGTTATAGGCGCGGATGTCTCCGTCGAAATTCAAGATGAAGACGCGGCCGTTTTCGTACGTGAGTCCAGAGCCGAAGTAAGTACCAGGCACAGCCACGGGTCCCCAGAGGGTGGCCCCGGATTGGCCATTCAAAGCAAACAGCTGGTTGCCGTAGGAATCATCGGGATTGGCGGTGGCCACAAACACACGACCGTCCGCAATCAATGGATATGAGGCCGGAGCGCCCAGATCGCGCGTCCAAAATGGTGTCGTGGTCAGCGGCGTCTGCGCGCCCGTGGAGGTCACAACAACACCGTCATGACCCTCGTTCATTCGAAATGCAGTCGCCGAAGGGAAGTCTCGGCGCGCATCAACAACAGTCGATACGTAGTTCGAATCAGATCCTGACGCATTGGTACAGGTCATCCGGAAGATCTTGTCTCCCACCTCCGGCATCACGAAGGTCTCGAAGCCAGACGCGGCCTTGGCTCCCGACCAAGCTCCGGATGCGCTGCAACCGGTCGCATACTGTCCGTTCCAATGCACCGTGACCGTTTTGCCGGCGGCCACGTTGACGGGATACATCTGTAGAAAGAGTGCGGGTGCGGCGCCCGTCACGGCGACGGTCTGCGAAACAGACCCGCCGGGATTGGTGCACGTCAGCGTATAGCTATGGCCTCCGAGACTTGAGATTGGCACCGACTCCGATCCGGCAGTTGCCTTGTTACCGGACCACTCTCCGGAGGCCTCACAAGAATCGGCATACTCACTCGACCAGTTCAGAGTGGCAGACTGGCCCGCACCGACGGTGTCCTGATCGCTAGAAAATGTGACGGTAGGCAACAGGCCCGTGACGCTTACACCAAACGTGCTTGTTCCGGTCGAATTTGTACAGGACAGCTCGTACATGTTCGTCCCGGCCGACTGAACGATCACAGATTCCTGTCCCTGTGAAGGCTTAGCGCCGTCCCAACCCTGAGAGGCAATACACCCAGTAGCCTCAGGAGCATTCCAGGTCAGCGTGACGCTTTGCCCGACCGGTACCGCCTCATTCGTAGCCGACATAGAAATCAAAGGTCCGCCGTTGCCCGAAGATGCATGCAGGGCCGCCGACGCAGCAGCAGAGCTGGTTTCGTTGTAGCAAGTGATGACAAAGTAATAGTCGCCGACATAACTCGTCGCATACGTCTGCGAGCCGTTGGGGGGAAGGTCGCCATTCCAGGAGCCGGCCGCGTCGCAATAGTCAGCGTTGCGGGATTCCCAGGTGATCGTGACAACCTCGCCGGCATAAACCACTGGCGAAGAAAGGGTTAGTTTTGCAGTGACCCCCGAGCCACCGCCCCCACCACCACCGCATGCCGATACGACCAGCGCGAGTGCGAGGAGTGCCGCACGGCCTACGAGTTTGTTTGCAATCTTGATCATGTCACTAGTTCCATCGAGATCTTGGCGTGCAGCACCACGGACGAGATCGTGTCCACGGGACGTCAGCGGTGCACGGCATCAGCGACATGCTTCAGCGTCGACGCTTATATGCCGCGACATAGGGCGCGGCTTCGGTCATAGCCCGAACGTTGTCTGCCTCCACCGCTTCAGCAGGAAGCCCTTCACTGCCACACGGCACCCCACCTTGCATCAAACCGGGGCTCGAAAAGAACGGCCCATGGTCGTCGGTCGGCGCCACGTAAGTCATGATGGTCACGTAGGTTCCGCCCTGCGGCGATACGCCGCACTGATACCCATGTGAGTAAGGTTTCCAGTACAGAGCGTCGCTGGTGTGCTGCGCCCAGTGATGGCCGGCAGCAAGGTTGTGCCCGAGCTCGTGGGCAAAGACCCAATCTTCGCACTGGACGCCGTCTTCACCGGGCCCCATCGCGGCGGCGGCAAAACCATCGGCGTCGGGATCGACACTCTCGGGTGGATCGGAGTCATCGAAGTTGTTGAAACCTCGCGAAAGCCCAACAAGGCCACTGCACCCATCCGTGGTACGCAGGTGGATGACCAGATCAGCGCCAACTCGGTCTCGATACGCTTTCACGACCGGATCCTTCGCCGTAACCGACAGATTTCGCGCGAGACCCGCCGTTTCCGAAGTTCCGGTGTACTTCTCGGCACCCACGAGCCGATAGCGCACCGGAACCCTGGACGTTTCGAAATAGAAGTTGGAGGCGGCGATCAGTCGTTGCGCCTCGATGCCCGCATCACGGCGACTTCCGAAGCGCGCCTCGAACAGCGGTGTGTAGACAACGAAGACATCGACGTCGAAGAATCCTTCGGCGTTGGGCGATTCAGTGGCAGCGTTCAACCCATACGGGACAAAAGGTACGCGGACTTGCTTTGACATGGCTTCCCACCCATCGGAGGGCGCCGCAATGCGAGCGTCGTCTCGCGCATCGATCCAGAAGTAGGCATTGCCCTGCGGCGCCAACCGATAATGCCCGCCATCCGAGAAGATCTCACCTGACATCCGGTCATCCGCACCGAACAGCCAAATGCTGTAACCCTCCGCGGAGTATCCGGTCAGGTTGGTCACCCCAGGCTCGGACATCTGCACCTGCGTGGCGAAGGCAAGCTGACGCCCTCCCGGCACATTGACGAGGAGCGAGTCCTGAGCGCGCAGGAGCGACTCGAACGACTGAGTCATTCTGACCGCGTTGGAAGGTACGATTGAGACCGAATCGAAAACCCTTGCTTCTGCGGTGACGGCGATGAGCGCCAGCACGAACGTGACAATAGTGCGCATGGCTTCAGCCCCCATCGCTGCAGAAGTCGTGGAGATTCACGATCGCCGCCGTTTGTGTCGGCTGAAACAACTTGAACTCGACTGCATCGAACGGCTTCGTCGTCTGGCCGCCGGCATACCCCGCGGACGGCCCCGTTCTTCCGATTGTGTGGGCGTAATCAGACGTCTCCTGGAACTCCCCAAGAAGGTAGGTATTGACGTCATAGCCCTCGCCGACGAAAGGGGCCGTTAGCGATGCCTGCCAGCTGATGAATGCGCCCGGCAGCAGGTGCGGTGGCATAGCAGTAGGTGAAGACACGCGCACTGCCATGGTGCCTGTTCCTAGCGGATTGGCCGGAACGGTGACAATTGCGTAGGTACGCAGATCCCCGTCGATCGCAAGCTCGGGATTGCTAATCGTGCAACCGTTACAGTTCGAGGCTATGACCTCAATCGTTAGCGGTGCCTCGAACCGGTCGCAAGGACCCGCATCTGGAACGGTATCCAAGGCGGCCTTCGCCCCCTCGGGAGCTGACTGCTGCCCGCAAGCACACAGCACCACCGCCAGGACGACTGGCAGACAGAATCGCATGGTTAGTCCTCGTTCCTCGCCCCCAAACAGCGGGACATTTCCTCAATCGACGCGTCGTACGCGCGTCTATGTCGAATTATCAATCCGACGGCCTCACGAGCGCCACTAGCCAAGCGGCTAGTACATCGCACTCATGGCGCGCACGGATGAGCTCAATTATCTGACGCGGCGCGAGTACAAGCCAGAAGCCGGGCGGCTAATCAGACCCTCTTCGAGTAGGAGATATGTCGTCGGGGTATCCCTGACCAGGAATCATGCGCCGCATTTCATGCAACCGCTTCAGGGAAGCTGCGTCTTCGCTACCTTCGATAAGGGCGTGTTGTCGGCGTAGCCCTGATCGACGTTGCGGCGGAGACATCGAAACTCAGTCGCTACGTGACAGCTATGCTTCTCTCTCGATCTGGATGCGCCGCGCGTGCGCAGGCCGTACTGTCGCGGAGCTGGTCGCGCGCAGCCGTCTCGCGCTTACGGGCATCGCTATGGCGTGCACCGCTTCTCGCTGCTGTGCCATAAGCCTCGCAGGCCTAATCGGAATGCGCTGGTCAATTTTCGGCGCGCCCCTGCTGTAAGGCTGTCGCCATCGCATTCGAACCTCCCAGTGACCACCCACCGTCCACCGGCAGCACAACGCCCGTGACGTAGGTGGACTCGTCAGAACACAACCACATCGCCGCCTTAGCGACCTCCTCCTTGGTTCCACAGCGACGGAGCGGCACGCTGTCGGTCCACGCCCTTTTGGCCGCGGGTGTCGGGGCAAGTCGCCGCATCCCTTCGGTATCCTCGATCGGCCCCGGGGCAATCGAATTGACCCGAATGCCGTGCGGTCCCCATTCCATGGCGGCGGTTCGTGTTACCTGGTCAATCCCCGCCTTGGCTGCACACACATGGATCTGGCCCGGAGTTGGCAACCAGGACTGCGGCGCGGAGATGTTGACCACGGATGCGCCCGGCTTGAGCAGATGTGGGAATGCCGCACGCATCACGTTGAAGCAACCGATCAGATCGATGTCGATCACGGTCTTGAAGCCGTTCGCGGACAATTTCTCAGCCTCTGCGACGAAGTTTCCCGCCGCGCCGGATACCAGAATATCTATCGGACCCCACGCCTCAGCGACGTGGCGCATTGCCGAGTCAATCGCGTCGATGCTGCGTACGTCGGCGCGAAACCCCATGACACGACCGCCAAAGGCTCTTAGTTGGTTGACGGCGTTATCGACGTTGTCCTGGCTGCGACTCAGGACCGCCACCGCGGCGCCTCGTTTAGCAAATGCCTGGGCGATGCCGAAGTTGATACCCGTCGTGCCACCAGCTACGAATACGACCTTTTCACGAAAATCCATGGAGACTCTCCCGATTGACCTTTGCTGAGCGCCAGAGCACGCGTGTCAGGGGTACCGAAGAGACTCGTGTCTCCTCGTATCCGACTGCAGCGTCGCGCTTGAAGAAAGCTTTCTGAGCAATGTGTCCTGGTCCATTTGCCTGAACACCGGTTGCGGCTCAGTCTTTCGGACTCAGTAGAACTCATAGGAAAGCGAGGCGCCGATCGTGCGGCGTGGCTGGAACGCCGCGGCCTTGTAACCGGCCACTCCAATCAGCGCGCCGAGCACCGGTTTATCGCTCAGGTTCTTCCCGAACCCACGGACAGACCAGCGGCCTTCGGGACTGCGCCAGGTCACGAATGCGTTATAGGTGGTATAGGCGGACTGAACGTCGGTTGAGTTATTGAATTCGCGGAGGTAGAAGCGGGTGCTGTAGTTCGCTTCGCCTCGAAGGGTTAGCGCGCCCCAGGCGTCGAGCTCAAATGGGTATTGGAGCGAGAATGTCCCCGCAAACGTGGGCGACCGATTGAGGCGATTGTCCTTGAGATCCTGCTCGGAACCACCGAGCACACTTTCCGTGTTATCGGAATTCGTGAACTTGGTGTACCGGGCATCCAGGATCGTGGCATTCAACGACGCCTCCAGGTCATCCCACAGGAGGGCCGAAGATTCGAACTCGGCGCCATAGACCCGTGCATCGGCGTTGTTGACGACAACCGACGGGAGGACAACCTGCTCGACCTGAAGGTTGGAATAGTCGTACGCAAACACCGCTGTGTTGAGGCGCAACCTTGAGTCCATGAACTCGGACTTCGATCCGATCTCGGCCGACTGCAGCTCTTCCGGCTTGAACTCCGACCCGCAGGACGCCAGGGAAAATCCACCGGACTTGAATCCGGAAGAGAGCTGCGCGTACATCATCGTGCTGGTCGCAACATCGAACTGAATGCCCAGTCGTCCGGTCGTGCTGGACACGTCGGATTGCGACAGAAGGTCTTCGCAGTTCGTCACCAAGGGTGTCTGAGTTGCGACTGCAATGATCCGACTCGTGAGCGTTTGTCGCTTGCGCTCCTCGAGATAGCGCAACCCCGCAAAGATCCGGAAGGTCTCGCTCACGTGCCAGGTTCCATCCGTGAACATGGCTCCGCTCCGCGTGGTCTCCGCCATGAGATTCTGGATGTCCAGCTGATCGCCACTGGCAAAGGGCACCGAGAGTATCTCGAGCACCGCGGGGGCAAGCCCCGGCAGGACACTCGACAGAGCCAGTCCGGTGACGCCGGCGCCGGACGTGTAGACGTCATTGTCGAGCCCGAACTTTTCCGACAAGTAGAACGCCCCGAGCAGCCACGTCAGCTCTTCACCGTTGAAGGTGAGGTTTACTTCCTGGGTCAAAGTCCGCGACTGGTCGAATCGATACGCCGTGAAAACGTCGTTGCTGGTGCCGTCGTTGTCTGCGCCGCCGGTCAGGAAGGAATACCGCACGTACCCGCTAATGCTGGCGAGGCTCCATTCGTCCGACATCGTGTAGTTGGCGCGCACGGAGCCGCCCCGCAACGTCTTTTCCGAGTTGCCGGCATCGTTTGTGCGAATCCGGTATGGGTCTTCCGAGTAGGTCCCTTGCGGCGTGAGAACCGAATTCGGCGGCGGCTTGTAAGCGCCGAACACGGGACCGTTCAGATTCTCATCAGCGTCGAACAGTCGCAGATGGATTTCCAGAGCTTCTGCAGGCTGCCAGTCGCCCGATATGCGAAATCCGACACCCTCACGCCCGCCCTGGTCGCGGTCGGGAAACGCTTCGTTGATGAGATCGTCGCCCACCTTCGCGAAGCGGCCGCTCGCTCGCAGACGCAACTTGCCGTCAAAGAAGCCCGATCCAATATGGGCGCCGTATTCTGAACTGGACCTGCTGCTGCCCTCTGCCGAGAGGCCGGCTTCGAAGGATTCGGGGGCTGCCGGCGTGATGAGATTGATCACGCCCGCCGTCGCATTACGGCCGTAGAGCGTGCCCTGCGGTCCGCGCAGCACTTCAATGCCGGCCACGTCGGACTGGAGCATCGTAATTGCACCCGGCCTGGACAGGAACAAGCCATCGGAATACAGAGCCACCGAGCCTTCACCGATTCCGGTCACCAGGGAAAAGCCCACGCCGCGAATCGAAGCCTGTCCGCCGCCGGCGACTTCGCCGAACTTGAGGCTGGGGACCTGCCCGCTGAGGTCAGCGATGCCGTCAATTCCGCGGTCGCGAATAGCTTCCGCGGAGAATGCCGATACCGCAATCGGCACGTCCTGGAGATTCTCGGAGCGCTTCTGTGCGGTCACCACGATCTCTTCGATCCGAGGTGACCGGCTGTCCTTTACTCCATCATCCTTCTGCTTAGCCTCATCGCCTGAACTCGCGTTTACCGGGATGGTGTCCAACGGTTCCGATTGCGATTCGTTCCGTCTTCCTGATTCATCGATGCGCTCCTGAGGCGCGTCTTGCTCGGTCGATTCACCGACTCCTGGCGTCGCACTACCCTCTTGCGGAGATTCCGGCTCGTACGTCCCCAAGATCTCATCAAGCGATGGCTCATCTCCGACTGCCTGTCCGGCCGATTCAGTGGCCTGGGCCAAACTCACAACAGCCAGGAATACGGCCAAGGCACTCTGACGGCGCATGGGTCAGCCCCTGGGCGCGGATGACGATCCAAGCATCACTCCGGGTGTGGCGCCCGTACTCTGGCCCTGGGAGAAGGTCTGCACTCCGTTGACCACGATCGCCTCGATCCCGCTCGGGCGGCACGTCCGTCGCCAGTCGCCACCTGGAAGGTCATGCAGGACCTCGTACTGCTGATAGGGATATGAGAGGCGATCGATGTCATACATGTACAGATCGGCCGCAGCTCCCTCGACGAGCGTGCCACGCCCCTCGAGCCCGAGCACGCGCGCTGGAACGGCGCTCAGCCGGTGATGCAGATCCTCGAGCGAGAACAGGCCGCTGTCGCGACTCAGGTGCATCAGCATGTCGGTCGAATACTGACCGCCGGCGTGAAACTTCACATGCGCGCCGCCATCCGACGTGCCGGGCACGACGCGGTGATGACCGACGACCTCGCACATCAACTCGGGCGACTGGCTCACCGGATCCAGCGTGCGGAATTCTGCGGTGGAACCCGACTCGGCGACGAGACCGAAGAACACATCGGTCACCGGCACCCCGCGGGCGGCTGCGATCTCAACGAGCGTCTTGCCTTCAATCGACTTCATCACTTCCGGACCACGATGGAAGATGAAGGTCTCCAGAGGTCCGCCGGCGCCGATCATCATCATCGGTTGATACTCGGCGCGTGCGCGCGCCAGGAATGCAGCGTCGGAAGCGAGCGCGGCCTTCGCCGCTGGGTCACCTGCGTGGGAGAACGTGTTGAACAGCGGGATGTGCGACCAGGCGTTGTAGTCGTTGACGTTGAACTCGCTCCACTCGCGGTAGCAGAACGCCTGGCTGTAGATCTCAAGGCCCTCCCGTTCCATCTCATCCAGCCAGCGCAGGATGCTCCGGTGATAGTCCGGCAGCGCATCGAAGGGCGCAATGATGTTGTGCAGGATGGGACGGCGAGAGCGGCGCGCCAATTCCTCGGCAGTTGCCCGATTCGTGCCTCCGCCCGGGATCTCGCACAGGCACTGGATGACACCCTGCCCGCGTTCCCGCAGCACTTCTGCAAGGCTGAACGCGTCCTCGATGTGCATCATGTCCGTCGGCATCGGCGTTCCGTCGCAGTCCTTGTGACTGTTCCGCTCGTTCAGGTGGGACAGAGCGAAGCCGATCGCACCGACATCCATCGCTTCGTTGAGGAGGTCACGCATGCGGCCGCGCTCCGCCGTCGTGGCGCCTCGCCGTTTCGCGGCCTCATAACCCATCACGTACATCATCAGCGAGTTGAGGGGCAGGTAGCTGGCGACGTTGACGCCCTTGGGCAGCGCGCGCATGCGCTCCATCCACTCCGGGAATGTCTCCCAGTTCCACGCCAGTCCCTTTCGCAGGGCGTCCAGCGGAACCTGCTCCGTGTTCTCCATCATTCGCATGTAACGCTCGCGACTGTCGGCTGCGCACGGCGCGAAGCCGAAGCCACAATTCCCGACGCCGACCGTCGTGTGGCCGTGCCACCCTGAGCTGGTGCAATAGGGATCCCAGTGGATCTGGGCGTCGTAGTGAGTGTGCGGGTCGATGATGCCTGGCGCCACGATCGCCCCCCGGGCCTCGATGCACTGCTCGGCCGTGTCGGCCGCAAGCCCAAGCCCGATCTTCTGGATGACGCCGCCAATGATGGCGATATCCGCGGCTACTCGGGGGCGTCCGGTACCATCGATGAGCGTACAGTCGCGCACCAGCAAGTCGTAGCGAGCCATCTGAGAACTCTCCGTTCGCACAATTGATGTATGGTGACTCACATATACAATATGCGAGGCACTTTATGTTAAGACACTACTCAAACAGCAATACAGCGTCAACTAATGACTATTGTGCGCGATAGAACCTTGCGCGGTGACGCAATCGACCGGCAGCTCGTCGAATCGCTCCTGCGGGATGTGCACGCGAGCAATCGCGAGATGGGCGCGGCCGTAGGCCTTTCGGAACGCGGGGTTGCGGCGCGGCTCGACCGCTTGCGCGCGGACAATGTCTTCGCCGCCACCGTGGTCGTGGACTGGCGCCTGGTCGGATTTGAAACGTCCTGCCTGCTATTCCTGCGGACGGGGCCATTCCAGCGATCGACGGACTGGATTCAGAAGGTAACGGGACGGCCGGACGTCCAGTCTCTGACGCACACGGTGGGTGGCGCCCCGGCCGTCGTGCACTTGCTGGGGCGCGACCTCGCCACGCTGGAACGATCTGCAGCGGAGATCTCGGCGCTGGCATCGGCCGACGTGCACGAGATCCTGCTGATAACGGACTACTGTCGATATTCGATCGACCGGACACCGTTGCCGCTCGAGCCCTGGAACCCCGACGCGCTCGAGCCCACAGCGCGCGCCCTCGACGCGCTCGATCGCAAGATCATGCGTTGTCTGATCGAGGATGGGCATCAGTCCTACCGGCAGATCGGCCATCAGCTGCAGGTCAGCGAGGCGACCGTCAGGACTCGCTGGAAGCAGTTGGAACAGAGCGGCCTCGTGCGCTTGACGACGGTGTACGACCCGTTCGCGTTCGGCGAGGCGGTCATGACCTACTTCCTGGTGCGAAGCGCCGCCGGCCGGCAGTCAGCGTGCCGCCAGTGGTTGGAGGCGCGATCCGAGGTGGTCGGGCTGATGACCTGCCTGGGTCGATACGACCTCGTCGGCGTCGCCGTTGCTGATTCGCACGATGCGCTCGTGCAACTCGTGGCCGAGTTGCAGGGTCAAGGCGTCACGATAGAAATTCAATATCTGCCTATCGTCGACACTCCCTTCTATCATCTTCACCTCGCGCGACTGGTGTGTTTCGCGCCTGCTCACGATCGGCTGCGCCGCTGGGCCACGGATGGTTATCCATCAGGTGCTGTTCTCGCGGGTTGCGGCAAGTCGAGAGCCCCATTCGAGTCGCTTTTATATGCATCAGCACCTGGGCGAACTCCGGATTCCGAATCACCGCTCTTTGTTAGTCAATGAAGCGATAACAACGTGCAACATGCGGATTACTTCCGTATTCCCGTCGATCCCGTAGTTCAATTGCGGTCGTTCGCGGTCGGCCGCTCTGGCACGGACCTTCCCTTTTCCACTTCGATACCCGTGACTAGGGCGTGTTGTCGCTTCGTCAGCGACCGCCTGCCCTGTCCAAACAGCTGAGCATCACGAACCGGCGCTCGCTCGCTGCGCGACGAATGCGCCTGGCTTCGGTACATGCCTTCGAATGCATGGTCTGGCGTCTCGCGAGCCCACTTTGGTCCTCGCAACTTCCATCCGATCTTTGCAGCGCAGAATGCACGAGCAGCCAACGCCGCTGCCGACTTCGGACGCTCGCGGACCCATTGATCGATTTGCGCATAAAGATCCGTGTCGGCAATAAGCCCGGCGACAGCCGCAAATCCACAGCCGTACAGTTCGATACCGCACAGACCTATCGCGCCGCGCGAGCGCATGGTTCCCCGTCCCGCGCGAAATGCCTTCGTCCGTCCCAATCGGGAATTCCATTCAAACACCCGCGGAAGGAGTTGAGCCATGAGCACACGCAAGAGCAGTGCATTGGTCCCGGAACTCGCCCTCGCCGCCAGTCTGGTGGCATCCGGTTCGGGAACGGTCCTGGCGGCCAGGCCGCATGCGGACGAGGCGGCGCTGATCGCGTCGCACCTCGCGACCTTCGACGATCTCGACTGCAACGTGTTCTCGAAGCCGGCAGCGGCCTCCACCAGGAACAAGTCATGACCCAAATCACGATTGGTATCGTTGTCGGCAGCCTTCGCAAAGAGTCGTTCAACCGTCGGCTCGCCGATGCGCTGACCAAGCTCGCGCCGACTGTCTTCGCTTTCAAGCACCTGCGTATTGACGACCTGCCGTTGTACAACCAGGACGATGACGCCAGCCCAAGCGCTGCAGCCAAACGGCTGAAGGCTGAGGTGCTCGCGTGCCAGGGGCTCTTGTTCGTGACGCCCGAATACAACCGGTCCATTCCGGGTGTGCTCAAGAACGCGCTGGACCATGCCTCACGGCCCTATGGGCAGAACGCCTGGGCCGGCAAGCCCGCCGGCGTGATCGGCACCTCGCCGGGAAATGTCGGGACCGCAGTGGCCCAACAGCACCTACGCGTCGTGCTGGCCTATCTCGACATTCCGACCCTCGGGCAGCCCGAGGCTTATGTCCAGTTCAAGGACGGACTGATCGATCAGAGCGGCGAGATCGGCGCTGCCAGCCGCGGTCTCCTGCAGGGCTGGATGAATGGATATGCGGCCTGGGTAAAGCGCTTCGTCAGTTAGGCGACGCGCGCAGCGCCCAGGCGATGGAGGTCGCCGGCTGCGCGTAACCTGCCGTGCTGTATTGAACAGACAGCGAACACTGAACGGTCCGCTGCGCCGCTGGCTTTCCGACTGGGTTCGGATCGCAACGCGTCAACCACCAGCTTGTAGGCCCTCACGTTGATCTCGTTACAGCCGTCCTTGAAGGGCCAGGTGTAGAACCCACCGTAGGTCGGCAGTCGCAGCACGATACAACGATGGTCCGCCACTTCCTTCGGCGCACTCGGCGGTGTGTTGTCGCTTCGTCTGGTTCCGAACGATCATCAGGAGAGGTGTCGAACTGGTTTCAACGGTGGTCCAATGGGATTCGATATCGGCGCGCGGAGGTTAGTCGGATCATGATCGCTGGGCTCACGCTGACAGTCGCCGGGCTGTTCCTGCTCGGTTGGGCCGCGCACTACCGCCTGGTTGCGGTTCGCAAGCCACACCTGGCATTCAATCCATCGACCTTCAACCGGCTGGTCCTGCAGCGGCTGGAGCAGTTGCAAATTCCCTTCAGGCCAACGCCTTGGCTCTACAACGCGCACCTGCAACTGTTGTGGCTGCTCCTGCGGGAAGCCCTCACCCCATCGCTGCGGTACGACAGAACCGACGTTCTCACCATGCGTGACGGCGGTACCACGGCGCTCGATTGGCTGGGGTTGGACGAAGATGCCACGGTACCGACCGTGGTGGTTCTGCACAGCATCACCGGCGACGCCCAGAGCATGCGCGGGATCGTCGCTGACCTGCGACGACAGACTGGTTGGCGCATCGTGCTCTGCACACGCCGCGGTCATGGTGGCCTGCCACTGACGGCGCCGGTATTGAACACGATGGGCTCAACCGACGACCTGCGCGAGCAGTTGCAGCGTATTCACGCGCACTTTCCAGAGTCGCCGCTCTATGCCGTGGGAGTTTCCGCCGGCTCTGCGTTGCTCGTGCGCTACCTGGGCGAAGAAGGGGGACGCTCATTGATCAGAGCCGGGATTGCGTATTGTCCAGGCTATGACATCAGCGTGGCGTGGAGCCGCGTCCATCGCCCTTACAGCCGCTGGATGGCCAATCGCCTCAAGCGGCATTTTCTGGAACCGAATTTCGCCATGTTCGGCAACCTCTCGACGTATCGCCTGTGCCTCGCGACGCGCGACATCGAACAATTCCATCAGCACTTCTATGAAATCGCCGGCAGCGCCAATGTCGCCGACTACCTCGAGCGCTCAAATCCTGTACTGGTGTTCGATGGCGTCGCCGTGCCGGTGTTGATCCTGAATGCGGACGACGATCCTGTCTGTGTCATCGATAATGCGTTGGACCATGTGGAGACGATCCGGCACCTCCCGGACGCTATGCTGGTGCGCACGGCTCGCGGCAGTCATTGCGCCTTCTTCGAGGGCTGGCTCGCGGAGGCCTGGGCACACCGCTTGTTCGCCCGCTATCTGGTGGCAGCATTCGAGCTGAGTGAACACCGCCGACCATCCATTGCTACCGATAGGGTCGGCGCGAATAGGCTTGCGCCGGAAAGCTGAATATCTCTCCAGGCTGATCAGGACGCGATTCGATGCTCAGGATGCTGCGCAGGTTGTTTCTCAATCCTCGCTGGTCAACGCCGACCGATCTGTCCGGGCGCTGCCTGCTCGTCACGGGTGCCAGCCCGGGTTCGATCGGCTTCGAGACGGCGCGGACGCTCGCCAGCTGGGGCGCCAGCACGGTGATCACCACGCGTTCCAATCCCGCAGAGACCGTATCGCAGCTGCGTGAACGCCTGGGCGGCAAGGGAACTGTCGAGGGCTATGTTCTGGACCTTGCGGACCGGCGGTCCGTGGCGGACTTCGCCGAACAGTTTCTCGCCACGCACCAACGGCTCGACGTCCTGGTCAACAACGCAGGGGTCCACCTCGATCTGTTGTCCGAGTGGAAGTCGCCGAAGCTTTGCGACGGCCACGAGATCCACTGGCGTACGAACTACCTTGGAACGATGGACCTGACCCACGCCATGCTGCCGGCGCTGCGCGACACAGCCCGCAGCGTCGGCGAGGCGCGCGTGGTAAACGTCGTCTCGATGCTTCACAAGCGTGGAAGCAACGCACAGCTCTTCAGCCCGCGCGCGCCGTACAACTCGTGGACGGCCTACGGCAATTCCAAGCTCGCGCTGGTCCACGCCACGTTCGAACTGCAGCGCCGCCACGCGCCGCTGCAGGCCTACTGTCTGCATCCCGGCGCCGTCTACACGCGCATCGCAGACAAGGGCCTCGCCGGACACCCCGTACTGGGGCGGCTGCGCCGTGCCCTGACACCGATCGAATCGTTCTTCCTGCTCACGCCGGAGGAAGGGGCACAGACCTCGGTGCACTGCGCGACCGCGACGGGGCTCGCCGGCGGACGTTACTTCAGCAATTGCCGGGCCGCGGAACCCGCCGCACAGGCCATGGACGCCGCGACGTCAGCAAGAATCTGGGACGAGACCATGGCCTGGATTCATTGAAAGGGCCGCCCCCCGCTGAACCCTTCCCAACCGGAGACCCCATGCACCTGCTGCCCGGATCGATTCGCCAACTCGGCTACGTGGTCGAAAACGTCGACGCTGCAATCGCCGCCTGGAGCCGGCTCGGCATCGGTCCATGGACGGTGATCAGAAACGTACCGCTTGCCTCGGTGTACCGCGGCAAGCCGAGCACGCCGCTGATCGACGTCGCCTTCGGCTATCGCGGAGACGTGCAGCTGGAGCTGATCCAGCAGACGAACAACGCCGCGTCGCCTTACCGGCCGTGGATCGGGAAGCGCCAGTTCGGCTTGCATCATACGGCGTGGCTGTCGTCGTCGATCGGCGCCGATGTGCAGCGTCTGCGCGACGCCGGTCTCGAACTGATCTGCGATATCAACATGCCGACCGGAGGGCGCTACGTATACTTCGCGCCGCCGGTGGCCGGCGAGCAGACCATCGTCGAGTTGCTCGAGGCGACGCCGGCGCTGCAGCAGATGTTCGCGCAAGGCATCGCCGCCGCCGCTGGTTGGGACGGTCACAGTGCGCCCACGGTGATCGACTTCGCCGCCTTGGCTCACAATTCGTGAGCGAGATGCAGGCGAAGTACTTCGTTCAACTCGATATGGCTGTGGCGAGAGACTCGCGGGTCGTCCGCTCAGATGCGCTCAATCGCCATAGCGAAGCCGTGTCAGTGAGGCCCGCTTAAAGCCGCACCGGCAAACCTGCAGAACCCACAGGTTGCCGAAGTCGTCTTCCGCGATGTCTGCCAATGACGGGCCGCCCAATGCCGCAACGATTTTCGGCACCGTGTTGCTGTGGCCGACGACGAGCACGGTTTCTCCCGGGTAGCTCTTCCGGATGTCCCGCGCCACCGACTCACTGTCGCGCGCGTCCACTTCGATCGGCGTCAGCGCGAAGCCGGCGGCCACGGGCGCAGCCATCTCCCGTGTGCGCCGGTACTGTGTCTGGTAAATCGCCGTGATGCGGACATCCCGCAGCGAACGCGCGAGCTTCAGCGCACGCTCCCGGCCTGCCGCCGATAGCTCGTCTTTGCCCGGTTCGCGGTCGGCGTGGCGCACCAGCAAGACCGTCGTTCCCTGGGCCTGACACGCGCCGACGGTAACCCACGCCGTGACCGCGCCGAGGGCCACCAACATACCGCCGACGACCACCTGAATCCTCACAACCGCACCTCCGTGGCACCGCCTCTTGAGCGCGAAAGACTACAGACATCGCAAGCAGGCTTGAGGTGTCGGGACGCGCCCGAGCATGTAGTCTAGATGTCGGGACAAAAGCTGAGTCGATGAGCATGATCACGCGCCAATACGCCCAGACCATGGCTGCCTACAACGCCTGGATGAACGGACGCTTGTACGAGGCTTGCGCCAAGCTCGCCGACGTCGAGCGCAAGAAGGACGTGGGAGCCTTCTTCAAATCCATCCATGGCACCCTGAATCATTTATTGCTTGCGGACCGAGTCTGGATAGGGCGCTTTATGAAGCAGCCCTTCAATGCGGCTGCGCTCGATCAGGAGCTGTATGCCGGGTTCGAGGAACTGAGCCAGGAGCGCCGCAAGACCGACGCGGCCGTTGACGCCTGGGCTGCTGCGCTCACCGAAGAAGAACTCGCGGGCATGCTCCACTACACGCCCATGACGAATCCGCAACCGCGCTCGGTTCCTTTGGCGCTCACCGTGATGCATTTCTTCAACCATCAGACCCACCACCGCGGTCAGGTCACTGCATTGCTCATGCAGGCCGGCATCGATCCGGGTGTTACCGATCTGGCAGCCATGCCGCCTGTCCCACCGTGCCATGGTGTGGAAAACGGCTAACGGCCCTGCAGGCAACCGACCAGGCTGCAAGCACCCCTAGCAGTGGTCCAATGCGGGGCAGAAATACATGATCAGATCTTTCTCGAAGAGATCGGGCGGCATCTTGGGCAAGGGGCTGGTCTTCATCACCGCGCTTTTGATCGATTTGATCAATCCATCGTTGCCGCAATCCTGATCGACCTCGACCGAGAGGACCTCACCCGAGGGTGCCTGCTGAACATGCACCTTGCAGCTGAAGCTGTCCGGGGCGTCTTTGGGCTGCACCCAGTTTCCACGGATCTTCTGCAGGATCTGCATAGCGATGGGTTCGAATCGCTCGGCCCTGGTATTTGAACCGTCCGTGCCCGCGACCTCAGTCGCGATTGCCGGGAGTGCGAATACAACTGTAGCAAGCGCTGTGGACAGGATGAACTTGGACATGATGGTCTCCACGTATGTCGACTTCTCCTTCAGCATGGGTGGGCCAGCACGAAAAGAAAAGCCCTGCAAAGGCGGCATTGGGCCAATTCTGTTGAGAAACTCGGCGAAGGACCCGCGCGACATGCTCCTGTCGCGTTATCGATCGGAATCCCCTCGGCCCACTCCTTCGGCAGATAGGGCTGCCAGCTCACTGGCAGGCCTGCCGTCGAGCTCGCCAACGACACGCTCACCGCCACCTGGAATTGTCCTGCTTGCCGAGTGCCCCGCAGTACTGGCGCGCCACGCCCACTGAGTGCTTCCCCTTTTTCCGAAAGCCAGTGTCGTCGACGATCCAGAAGCCACCGGCATGAAGGCGCACATAGGCGCCGATGTCGATTCCGGGTGTTTGACGCGTGTCACGTTGCCAGAGCGGAATAGATCGACTGAGGCGCCATGAACTCCAGAAGACCGTCAACGCCATTTTCGACGCCAAATCCAGATTGCTTGCGCCCGGCGAATGGCGTGTCGGGCCGCAAGTTCAGGTTCTGATTGATCCACACCGTCCCTGTCTCCAGGCGATGAGCGATGGCGGTTGCGCGCTGGATGTCCTTGCACCATACCGCTGCTGCGAGGCCATACTCGCTGCGGTTCACGCGGTCGATGACGTCATCCACGTCAGAGAACTTCATCATTGGAAGAATCGGGCCGAACGCCTCTTCCTGAACGACCCGCGACTCTTCGGGCGGGTTGTCAACGATCGTCAGCCGCACAAAATACCCGCCGTTGCTTGGAACCTCTGTACCTTGAAGGATTGGTGCTCCGCTTTCCTGCACACTTCTGAGCAGAGACAACAGCCGTTCGTACTGACGCTTGTTCTGCACCGGTCCAAGCATCGTATCGGCTTCGGTTCCATCACCAACCTTCGTAGCCCTGGCTATGGCGGCGAGACGATCCCGCACCCCGTCATAGATGTCCTCGTGGACATAGAGTCGCTTGGTGGCGATACACACCTGCGCGGAGTTGTAGAAGCTGCCCATAAATATCTGTGGGACGACAGCATCCAGATCCACGTCCGGCATGACGATCGCCGCATCGTTGCCGCCGAGTTCGAGCGTGAGGCGCTTCAGGCTCGACGCCGCACTCTCCATCACTTTCCTGCCGGTTGACGTCGATCCTGTGAAGGAGATTTTGTCGATACCTGGGTGCGCGGTCATCATCGGTCCGAGGCTGTCGTCTCCGCAAACCACATTGAGCACGCCCGGCGGAAAGACCTCACGCAGCAGCTCTCCGAGCTTCAGCGAGCACAGCGGCGTGAAGGGAGACGGCTTCAGGACCACCGTGTTTCCTGCCAGCAGGGCAGGAGCGATCTTCCATATGGCGAGGACTATCGGAAAGTTCCACGGCGCGATAGCGCACACAACGCCCAGGGGCACATAGCGGGTTTCAACGCGCTGGCTGGCAGAGTTCTCGACTATGTGAAAGGGTGGCCTCAGCTCCGAAGCTGCGCCCAACCAGTCCGCGGCCCCCAGTACCTCAAGGCGTGCCGCCTCAATGGGACGACCGTGCTCGCGGGTGAACAGCTGCGTCAGTTCAGTGGCGTGAGCCCGCAGCGCTTCGCCCGCCTGCTTCAACATGTCCGCCCGTTCGGCGATGGGTCTGGCGGCCCAATCGGGAAAGGCAGCCCGCGCCGACAGCACCGCCTCGTCCAGCTGCTCCTTCGTGCAGTTCGGGGCCAGCGCAAAGGTCTTGCCGTCGGCCGGGTTCACGACGTCGATCCGGGAGGGAGCAGTCACACCATGACCGTTGATGGTCATGAGAAAGTCGCTTTCGATATTCATCTGCGGTCTTCCGCGTTCATGCGGCCGGGCGTGATGCCTTGCCAGTGATTTCCATCTCGATCAGATACGGTTGTTTGAGCCGCAGCGCCTTGGTGATTGCCTTTGACAACTGATCTGCTGTCGTCACGGATTCGCCTTCGACACCCATGCCCTTGGCGATCGCCGGATACGACAGCAAAGGCTCGGAGAGATCCATGTGGGGGTATGGACGCGACGGATCGATACCGAAGCGGTGACGATAGATATCCAGGTTGTGCTTGAGCACCCGGTATTCTCTATTCGAGAAAACGATGAAGATGATCGGCAGGTGGTAGTGCGCAGCCGTCCACAGCGACTGGACGCTGTACATGGCGGAACCATCGCCAATGAATGCGACGACCGGCCGATCGGGATTCGCGATCTGCAGTCCGATTGCGCCGGCCATGGCTTGACCCAAGCCGCCACCCCGCCCGCTGAAGTAGCTCCCCTGCCCTTGGAGCGCAAAGCCGAACTCCAGGGAGGTGTAGATCGCTCCCTTGGCGATGGCGTCGTTGGACGCGGAGAAATCCATGAACCCTGCCGTCAGCGATTCATCCGCAACCACGACATTGCTGGGCAGTGCCTGCGACAGCGTGTACATCGCCTGCATCGGCGACATCGGGCTCGTCTCCGGCACGCTCTGCAGTCGCTCATGAATGTCGCGTCGCAGGCGCTGACCGGCCTCGAGAACCTCCTGGTTCCGCCGTCCCGCCGCCTCGCGATCTCGCTGGGTGCCCTGGATCGACAGCCGATCAAGAAGCCTCTCAACAATGGCGGATATGTCTCCAGCGATGCCGACATCGATCGGATAGCTGGCAGCCAGCTGGGCGGAGGACAACTCGATGCGAGCGACCCGCGCGGTTTCCGGCAGGGGTTGCGTCGCCTCGAACCACAGCTCCTCGAAAAACTGCCCGCCCACCAGCAGGATGAGGTCATGGCCCGCAAGCGCGGTGCTGATGCTGCGGGCATCAAACGGCAGCCGGCCGCGGAAACAATGATGATCGGTGGGAAATGCGCATTGCGCGTGCACGCTTTCACGATAGACGCAGGCGCCCACGGTCTCTGCCAGCCGGACCAGCGCGCCGACCGCCCGGGTGGCTGCTACGTCGTCCCCGACGACGATCGCCGGGGACCTGGTCTGCAACAGCATCTCGACCAGCGGTTCCACGTTGATGGACCCGCTGTCCGGACGCGACTGTACGTTGTCACGAGGGCGCGCCAGCTTGCTCGCCTCCTGCTCCATCACGTCGACTGGCAGAGAGACGAACACCGGCCCAAAGGGCGGCTCGTTGGCAATCTCGAACGCCCGCTGCATGGCGGGTCCGACCTCGTCGCCAGAGCGTGGTTCGGTGCTCCACTTGGTCACCGGCGCGGCCATCCCGACGAGGTCGTGCGAAAACATGGTCTTGCGCTCGCGCATGCGCGTGTCCTGCTGTCCCGCGGTGATGACCAGGGGTGCGTTGGCCTTCAATGCCCCGAAGATCAGGCCGATGGCGTTGCCCAGGCCGGGGGCCACATGCAGATTCACCACGCCGGTCTTGCCGGTTGCAAGCGCATAGAACGTCGCTGCACCGACGGCGACGCCTTCGTGCAGGGTCATGTAGTAAGTGCACTGCGGCGTGTCGATCAAGCGGTCCAGGATCGCATTCTCGGTCGTGCCCGGATTGCCGAAAATGCAGGACACGCCGTGATTCAACAACGATTGCATCAACACATCGCCTGCTCGCATGCTTGTCGTCCGGTTAGTAGGGTCTGCGAATCAACACGAAGCTGCTCTCAACCTGTGCCATGTTCAGATCACCGCTGGGCGGCCTGCCCAGTAACCCGCCCGGATCTCCCGCTTCAATATCTTGCCCACGGCAGACTTGGGCAGTTCGCTGCTCACGAACTCGATGGACTTTGGACACTTGTATCCGGCGATCTGGCGACGGCAGTGCGCGATCAGCTCGGCTTCTTCGGCAGCGTGCCCTGGCTTCAGGTGAACCACCGCCAGCACCGCTTCCCCCCACTTGTGATCGGGGATGCCGATGACGGCGCATTCCAGGACGGCTTCATGCGACATCAGGGCGGCCTCGGTCTCTGTCGAGTACACGTTCTCGCCGCCAGAGATGATCATGTCCTTGGAGCGGTCGACGATGAACAGATAGTGGTCCTCATCGAGAAAGCCGACGTCGCCGCTCCAGTAGAAGCCGTCGCGCAGCACCTCGGCCGTTTGCTTCGGCTTGTTCCAGTACCCGAGCATGATGTTCGGTCCGCGCACCGTGATTTCCCCCGCCTCGCGCGGATCGCAGGGTGTGCCGTCCGGCCGGCGCACGACTACCTCCATTCCCGGCAGCACGCGGCCCGCCGAACGGATGCGCTCATGGGCCAGATAGTCCTGCTCGTTGCGCAGCAGCGTCACCACACCGGAGGCTTCGGTCATGCCATAGGCCTGGCAGAAGTTGGAGCGGAAGGTTTTCACAGCCGCCCTGCACAGATCGGGAGCGATCGGCGCGGCACCGTGCGTGATCACGCGCAGCGATGAGAAGTCGGCCGTCGCTGCGTCCGGGTGATGAATCAGGGTGTTGATCACCGTGGGGACCATCGAGGTATGGGTGATTCGCTCCTCCCCGATGGTTGCGAGAATTCGGCGCGGATCGACCGCCGGCAGAAACACCTGCCTGGCACCAATCCAGTTGAGCCCGTACACGACCGCGATGCTGGCCAGATGGAACAACGGGAACACGTACAGAAAGGTCATGTCCGGTTCGAGGAATCCGGACAGGCCGAGCGCAGTGTTCTCGCTGACCAGATTGCGGTGCGTCAGCATGACGCCCTTGGCCGGACCGGTCGTTCCACCGGTGTAGTAGAGCCCCGCCAGTGAGTTCTCGGATTCGGGGCCCGGCAGCGGCTCGACCGCGCCCGAGTCCACGGCCGCCTCGTACTCATGCGGGCACACGAGCACTGATTGCACGTGCGGGCGCAGCGCGGCCACGAGTGCTTCGCTGGCCGTGTCGATGATCAGCAGGCTGGCGCCGGAATCGTCGAGGATGTACTGCATCTCCTGCGGCGACAGCCGGTTGTTCAGGGGCACGACCACGGCGCCGATCGAAGGCAGGGTCAGATGCAGTTCCAGATAGCGATGCGAGTTGGCAAGCAGTGTCGCCACCCGGTCGCCTCTCTTCACGCCACGCCTGCGCAACGCCGACCCGAGCCGACGACAGCGCGCCCCCAGTTCGCCATAGCTCAGGCGCGTGTCACCATCGACGATCGCAGGCTGATTCCTGTACATCGTCTCGGCGTGCCGAATGATCCAGTCCAGCGTCTGCATGACTACCTCCTGCAAACCCGGCGGCGGCGGAACGCGGTCGTCATCAGCCGACGCCCCCGCCGGCGACGTAGAGAGTCTGGCCGGTGATATAGGACGCCTCGTCGGAGGCGAGAAACGCCACCGCCGCGGCCTGCTCCTCAACTGTCCCGAACCGGCCCTGCGGGGTATCGCGCATGGTCTGCTGCAGCACCGCTGCGAAGCCGGCCCGGTCCGCTTCGGTCAGCTCGCCCGAAGGCCTGGGCACCGTGCGATCGGTCACGACCGTGCCGCCCGGAGCGACGCAGTTGACACGAACGCCGAGCGTCGCCGTCTCCATCGCCAGACAGGTGGTCAGAGCCTGTACCGCACCCTTGGCGGCCGAGTAGGGCACTCGATGAATGCCGCGGGTTGCGACCGAGCCTATGTTGATGATCGATCCTGATTTCTGACCGAGCATGATCGGCAGAACCGCCCGGCAGCACCACAGCGTCGGCCATAGCGATCGCTGGATCTCCGCTTCGATCTGCGCGTCGCTGTATTCCCAGTAGGGCTTGGCCCAGATCGTTCCACCCACGTTGTGGACCGACACATCGATGCGACCGAACAGCGTGCAGGCGGTCGCCATCAGGCCCCTGGCCCCTGCGCTCGTCGACAGATCGGCGATGTACGCTTCGGCGATTCCGCCGCTCGCGCGGATCTCATCAACGACCGCGCGCGCCGGCGGATCGACGCAATCGGCAACGACCACGCTGCCGCCCTCCCGGGCAAAACGCAGCGCACAGGCCCTGCCGATGCCCTGTGCGGCACCCGTGACGACGATCGACTTGCCAGAGAATTGCACGGTCGGGTTCCCGGATCGGAAAACGGATGCGCGCGCTTCAGCCGTTGCGCAGAAAGTCCAGGGTCAGTCGGTTGAACAGTTCGGCCTGCTCGAAATGCAGCCAGTGGCCGCAGGCCGCAACGGCGACCAGCCGCGCGCCGGAACACTGCTTCAGAAATCCCGAGCTGCTTTCCAGCGGGCAGAAGTTGTCGGAAGCCCCCCAGAACAGCAGCGTCGGACAGCTCAACTCGTGCAGGCGGTCCTTGTGACTGTCCAGCTTCAGGTTGGCGTACAGATCCGCGGGCTGCGTGTTGGCCGCGGCGGTGCGCTCGGCGACGACACGCTCATCGATATCCAGCGGGCTGTGATACATCAGTGCGAACAACTCCCGCATCGACTCGGCGGTGTAAGGCCTGCCGCCGGTCACCAGTGTGATCAGGGCTTTGAGGCCCGGCATCTGCGCATACATCTGCGGATCGGCGATCCCGGCGGGCGCGAGCAGCACCAGGCGGCTGACCAGCGCCGGCGTGTCCAGGGCCAGGCTCAGGGCGACGGAACCGCCCATGGCATTGCCGACGAAGCTGCAGCGCTCGATGTTCAGCGCACGCAGCCAGGCGCGCAGGCTGCCGGCGAGCAGCTCGAAGTTGTAGGTGAGCCCTGCCGGCTTGCTCGACTGCCCCCAGCCGATCAGATCCGGCATCAGCACCCGATAGCCGCGTTCGGCAAAATAGGTGAAGTTGCGCTGATAGTTGCTCTGCCCGCTGGCACCGGGACCGCCGCCGTGCAGAAATACCAGCGGCTCTCCGCGCCCCGCCTCGTGGTAGTGCAGCTCCAGTCCTCCGGACAACAGGACGCGATGGCTTGCTGTGTTCATGCGACTGGTCTCCTGTTTTGGGATCGGTTCAACGACGCCCCTTGGATTCCTTGCGGATCAGGTCGATCCCACTGGGTTCGACGGGCGTGCCGAGCCGGCTTCTGCAGTTGGCATGTCCCAGTTGGTGGAGGCCGAACGCCGAACGGATTGCGGTCCATTGTCCTTGGGCGTCGAGGCTTTGATTCACGGCCAGCTTGGCCAGCTTCAAAGCGAACGCCGGACGTTGGGTGATCTTTTGTGCCATTTGCAGCGTGAAGTTCTGCAACTCCTTCAAGGGCACAACGTGATTGACCATTCCCAGCTGCCGGCACTCCTCGGCCGTGAACGCTGCGCCGGTGAACAGCATTTCCTTTGCCCTGCGTGCCCCCACCTCCCAGGCGTGCGTGAAATACTCGTGTCCGTTCACGCCCAGCGCACAGACAGGATCGGAGAAGGTCGCCTCCTCGCTGGCGATGACCAAGTCGAACGGCCAGATCAGCATCAGCCCGCCGCCGATGGCCCTGCCCTGAACCTGCACGAGCGTCGGCTTGGGGATGTTGCGCCAGCGCCAGCAGAAGCCGAGGTAGATCTCCTCCTCGCAGGCCATCATCCCGGCCTGCCCCTCTTCATCGAAGCCACCGACCAGGCCGACGGTGGGATAGTGCCGCAGATCCTCGACGTCGTTCAGATCGTGACCGGCCGAAAAATCCGGCCCGTCGGCTGCGAGAATGATCGCCTTGACCGCACCGTCTGCGACCGCCATGCCAAGCGCACGATCAAGCTCGTAGAGCATCTTGCGGTCCTGGGCATTGCGCTTTTCCGGTCGCGCGAGCACGACCCGGGCGACCCCGGCAGCCGGAGATTCGTAGCGAATCCGCTCGAACGCAGGAGTGTTTCTGACCCGTTGACCTGATGGAGCCATGGTTTTCTCGCCGTCACGCTGAAGGGGGCTTGTGGCCCCACAAACTGGCCTGCGAATAGCTCTTGACCTCCCACTTTGCGTCGTCGATGACGACGCCACCCCAGCCGATCTCGATCGCAAATCCGGAAGGGGTCTGGGCGTAGAAGGAGATCATTCGATCATTCGGATGCTGACCGATGCCCGAGTAGATCGTGATGCCGGCCGCGACGAAGCGATCGAAGGCCAGCCCGACATCGCTCAGATCACTGGCCTCCAGCATGAGATGGCTGAGGCGCTTGGGGTAGTTGGGCAGTGCTGCGACCGCGATCGAATGATGACGGCCGCTGGCGACGTGGTAGAAGCTGGCCTCCAGCTCCGCTCCCTCCACCAGTTCGGTTTTCGCGGTGATGTAGTCGCTGATCGAGAAGCCCAGCACGTCCTTGTAGAACGCGTTGGTCTGCTCGGGATGGGTGGCGACCGACACGATGTGGCCGACACCCAGACGGCCGGCAAGAAAACCGCCGCTGACCAGGCGCGAGCTAAACGGTGCATCGGATGGCGCGATCTTTGCGCCGAAGTGGAATTCGTGCGCCCAGTGATCGGGATCTTTGCAGAAGTAGAGCTTTCTGACGTTACGCCGACTGCACAGATCGGCATCCGCGGCGGTGACGTCGACGCCTCGTTCGCGCAGCCCGGCGACATAGGATTCCAACGCCGGTTCGGTCGGAAACTCCCATCCCGCGGCGACGATGTCATCCGCCGGCCCCTGCTGCAGAATGACCCTGCTCTCGTGGCTGTCTATGCGCAGGAGCACGCTCGGGTCGGCGATCGCGCGTCCGAGCTGCAGCCCGATGACCTCGGTTGCAAAGCTCTTCCACCTTCCCAGATCCGACACCTCGAACACGCAGTAGCCCAGGCAGGACGGCTGCGTCATCGTCTGCGGCACAGTCGACTTGTTGTGGATGCTCATCGGCAGCTCCCCTAGAACGGATAAACGATGTAGCGGGGCAACACGACCGTGTCGTAGATCGCCCGCCTGGATTTGAACCGTGCGCCATCCGCTTCAATGACCACCTCGTCCTTGTATACCCCGACGACCTGAACATCCGAGCGCCCGGTTTCCGGCGTGTACAGGATCGAGAAGTTCGTCTCCACCACATAGATGCCTGATGCGAGAGCGTCGCAGTGGGTGCGCTGGATGAAATGCCGGGTGCGGTAGTCCTGAAAGGTGTCCACCCAGATTTTCTCGATGAAGACGATTCGATCCTCGATCCGGTCACGGCAATCGTCGTACATCAGCGCGATCGGCAGGTCCCTTTCGACGTTCTCGGCGGAAATACAGAAGTAGGCGGCATCCGGGGCGCTGCTGAAAGTGTCGGCCCAGGCGCGAAAGTTCTTGCTGTCGAGCGCGTGGATGTAGCGCGCCTGAAGGTCGTCGATCAGACCGACATCATTGGTAGACGGTCGATTCATACGGCGGACCTCGCGAAGCCCATCAACTTTCTGTAGTACTCCCAGCGGGCCAGATTTCCGGACTCGTCGTTCTGCCCCACCTCGGATTCCAGCCGGTCCACCGACCGGACGCCCTTCTGGAAGATGGCATTGCCCGGCGTATGGCTGCCGATATGAATGCGATGGAAGATCGATGCGTCCTCCATGCTGACCATGCCGCAGGGTCCGAGCAGGTTCGACGACTGGCGGATGCGCTGGCGCACCATCGACTCGTCGTCGTCCGCCTTGGCGAAGTACACGAAATGACACTCCGTGTCTTCGACGTTGACCGCGATGGTGAAGCGAATGTTGATGATGTCCAGGTGCTTGACGATCCCGGTCACCGGAAACAGGTTGACGATTCTGGAAGCGCCCTTGAACGGATCGGATTCGCGAAACGAGATGATCGACGCATCCTTGACCAGGCTGGTCTGGCCGACCGGCTTGATCTCGCCCTCGTAACCGATATGCCCCCGGTTCATGTCCATGAACTGGCGCCCCTTGCCACCCTGCCACTTGAGCATCGCAAAGGCCTTGTGCAGCAGTGGGGCGTGGTAGCCGTCGTTGTCGGAAAGCGCTTTCCAGTTGGCCTTGAAGCTCACCTTCTGGTAGCCGAGCAGGCGCAGCGGGCTGTCTCCGAGCGCTTCCCTGATCGTGTCCTTGACCGGCCCGAGCCAGTCCTCCAGCGGTGGCGTGTCCTGGCTCATCGTGATGAAGATCAGATCGCAGAAGCGCGCGGTTCGCGGGCTATTCAAAGGATAGTTGTCACGGCTGAATCCGGGGGAGTACTGGTCGCTGTTCGGACAGCCGATCAGCTTTCCATCCGAGCCGAAGGTCCAGCGGTGATAGGGACACTGGAAGGTTTTCCGGTTGCCGAAGGTTTCGGTTTCGATCTGATTGCCGCGATGCGCACAGGAGTTGTAGAACACGCGGATGACGCCGTCGACGCTGTGCACGATCAGCAGCGGCACGCCGCCGACGTCGAAGGTCTTGAAATCGCCCGCCGCAGGCACTTCGCTGGCGTGGGCCACGGCGTGCCACTCGGCACCGCGGAATATGCGCTCACGCTCGAGATTGAAGATGTCTTCCCGCACGAACATCTCTTTGGGAAGCTCGTTCATGTTGCGCGGCCACAGCATTTGCGGAACGTTGATCTCGGACATGGTTTCACCCTTTAGCTTCAAACCGTCATGACACTGAAGGCGGAGCCCGGTTCAGCTTTGCCGGCCAACTCCTTGCTTCCTTTAATAACGTAACGAACAAGTCTCACAAACTGGCTATCTCCTGATCCCGCGCACCTCAGAACTTGAAAGACGCGCCGATACCCAGGGTTCGCGGCGCTCCGAAGTAAGTGAACGGACCACCCACGACGGCCGATGGCGTGACCTGGCCTGCCCAGTAGAACTCATCGGAAAGGTTTTTCCCGAACGCTTGCAGGCTCCAGCGGCCGCTCTCTGATTCGAGGTTCAAGTACAGATTCCAGATCTGGTACGAGGGTCCCTCAGCGAAGTCGTGATTGAAGTAGTCGAAGAACATGCGTCCGGTATAGCTCCACTCGGCGCGCGCGCTGACCTCGCCCCAACGATCAAGGCGGGGGGTCAGCGTGAGCCCGAAATTGCCGGACCATTCCGGGGCTTTGTTGAGGCGATTGCCCGACAGGTCCACTTCCGCGCTGTCGGCCTGCGTAAAGGGGTCGTCGTCGGAGAACCTGCCGTAGCGCGCATCCAGCCATGCCACGCCCGCATCCAAGGAGAGGCTCTCGAACGGCAGAGCAATTAGCTCAAGCTCCACCCCGTTGATCGAGGCCTCCGGGCCATTGACCACGGTGGTGGCGAATCCGACGACCTTCTCGACCTGGATGTCCGTGTAGTCGTAACTGACCGCAGCGGCGTTGACCTGCACCGATCCGTCCAGCCAGCGGCTTTTCAGACCGACCTCAATCGCCGCGACGTACTCAGGCCGATAGGGGCCGGAATTGCAGGTTGCGGGGTTAAACCCGCCCGACTTGAATCCTTCGCTGTATGACGCGTAGGCCATTCGATCATCGGCGAGCAGCAGGTCCGCCCCGGCGCGAATCGTCACCGCCTCGAAGCTCTTGGATTGCGTTTCGTTCTCGCAGGTGTCCGCGAGGCCAGGTGGCTCGCGGACGGTCCCCACGGCTTTCTTGTCGTCCCGCGTGTAGCGACCGCCTAGATGCAGCTTCAGCCAGTCAAAGGACTGCCATTCCAGATCTGCGAACCCGGCGGCCGACTGCGTCTGCTGGGTCGAAGCAAACAGGATCTGCGACAGGCCGCCGTTCTGGAACAGAGGCACAATAGAAGGCGGGACGAGCGAACCCAGCGCTGTCAGCTGATCGATGCCCAGCGGCAGGATCGAGGCATTGATCCACTCCGCCGCCTGCTCGTCATAAGCGAACGCGCCGATCAGCAGGTGCGCCGGCCCGCCGAACAACGGAACCTCAAAATCGGAACCAAGCTGAAGTTCGGCGCTGAATTGCTGCGCCTCAGTGAAGTTCGGGTCCACGAAGGCCAGGCCGGAGAAATCGGTCATGTCCCCATCCATCGTGAAATCCCTTCGTGAATCACGGTAGCCGAGGATCAGCTTTGCGCCCAGGTTTGCAAACTGGCCCGCGAGCGTCAGGCCGATGCCACTGCTGTCGATGTCGGTGCGCGTCGGCGCGTCCTGATAGACCACGCGCGGATCATCGCTGACGCGGCCGCCGACCAGACGGGCAACGATCGCTTCTCGCAATGGCGCCAGGACGACGCCGAACTGCTGTTCGATCTGCGCCAGCACCTGGTCCAAAGGCGCCAGCGCCGGAGTGGCCGTAGATTCGCCAAAGCCGAACACCAGCGGTGTGACTGCATGGGCCACCGGCCCGCTGTCGCGCTGGCGCGAGGTATCGCCATTCAGGTCGATATTCAGCCACTCCCAGGGACTGAGTGTCAGGACCCCGCGTGCCGACAACACCTTGCTTCCTTCAACGGTTCTGTCGAGCGTTACGTTGCGCACGTATCCATCCCGATTCTCCCCGTACAGCGAAAGTCCGCCTCTGAGGTGGTCGCCGATCGGTCCGCTGAGTGCACCCTGGCCGACGATCCGGTCGAAGGAACCGTAGCGAACGCCCGCCGTCGCCTCGAACTCGTCGGACGGCCGTTTGCTCACCAGCTTGAGTGCACCGCCAGAGGTATTGCGTCCGTACAGCGTGCCCTGCGGCCCTTTGAGCACCTCGATGCGCTCCAGTGAAGTCAGCGCGGCCTGCGGCAGGTACGGCCTGCCGTAGTAGACATCGTCCACGTACAGAGCAACACCCGGCTCGCTCGACACCGTGAATCGGTCCGCACCTACACCGCGGATTGTCGGTGCGACTTGGCCAAAGCTCTGCCCAAATACGAATCCCGGAGTGCTTCTGGCAACGTCGCTGAACGACGTCATACTCCGCTTGTCTATGTCGCCCGCACTGAATGCCGTTACCGAGATCGGGACGTCCTGCAGGTTCTCTTCACGCCTTTGGGCCGTTACTACAATCGCTTCTATCTCCCGACTCTTCCGCTGTGGTTCTTGCGCGTCTTGCGGCTCTTGCGCAACTTCATCAGGCTGCTGTTTCGTCTGAATCAAGTCGATAAGGATGGTGTCTGAGTATGGCTCTGGCGCCACTGTTGCGGCAGTTTCACCGGGTACGGCCGCCGTGTCCTGCGCGAAAGCGGTAGGGATTGAGGCGTGCAGCACGACGGCCATCACGACGGCCACGTGGCTACATGAACGACACCTCGCCATACTGCCCTCCAGCTCACTTAGCGCATCAGATCAACTGCACCAGTACCGCATAGGCACCGATTGGATTGTTAGATAAGGGCGCGCTCTGCACACCCCCCCGCGGGGAGTAGTCACCTACGCCGGGGCGCGCCGGACCTGTATGGGCACACCGCTTTGATGTGGCATAAAGCTGATCCGCTCGCGATACCCCGCCGCCAACGGAACAAGCCGTCCCGTATGGGAGCCCCCCGGACTGTCGAAACAGTGAGCCATCGACACCACGCCGCTGCGAACCGTACTGTCACTCATGGCAGGGGCAGATATCTCCGCATAGCGAGAGCGAATGACCACAAGGCTCCCATCCTCAAGTTGCTCGCGCTGCATATCTTGCGGATTCATGTAGGCGTAGTTGACCATGCCCTTGTCGCCCAGGCTCGGCGCGCCGCGCAGGACGCTGTTCATGACATGTGGTAAGCGGCGCGACGCCAAGCGATAGGCGTACCGACTGTCGTACTGGCTCGCGCGCAGTTCGCGCAACTCATCGGCGACATCATCCGGGCAGACATCGAGCCTGCATCCGGATCCTTCCCCTGGCGTCGCGGCGACCTTGATGGGCTCAAGGTTGTACGTCACGCCACCTGGCGAGGCAGCCAGCTGCTCAAAAGAAAGGCCACGCTGCTGACAGATCCACGCAATGATCTCCTCCTGGCGCGGCTTCTTGTCCATATTGAGCCTCAAGCCCGGCGGCAGCGCTGCGTAGTCCATCAGAAGCCCCATGTACTTGTACTCGATCTGCAGGCCCAGTCTCCGCGCAATGCCCCAGAAGAACTCCCAGTCATCCAGAACGTCATCCGGCTTTGAGACGACCGGCTTCGAATAGTCAACAAAGTTCTTGTCGAACATCATCTCGAGATACCCGGACAGCTCGTGGCGCTCGTAGAACGTTGACGTCGCGATCACATAGTCGGACATCGCAACCGTCTCCGAGCTGCGATGGTCCAGGGTGACCAGCAGTTCCAGACTTTGCAGCGCGGCTCTGGTCATCTGCGGATCAACGATGGCGACCGCCGGGTTCCCCGAAAAAACGACCAGTGCGCGAATACGATCATCGCCCTCGTGCAGGATTTCTGCCGGCAACAGCGGCGTGGGAAATTCGCCGCCGATCCGGCCCGCGGGTTCCGAGCGGCAGCGCGGCCCATGCTCCCAGGTCCGATCGGGCGGCAGGACGTCGGCGACCGCGGGCCACCCCAGCAGCAAGCCGCGGTTGCGGACGACCTCGCCCTCCTGCCGGTAGCCGCCGCACAGCGCGTTCAGTGCTTCGATCAGGAAATCAGCGAGATTCGAGAAGGGCGCCATGCAGGTGCCGGTGCCGCAGCCGGCCATCGGCCGCTGCGCGTGACTGAACAGGCGCGCCGCCTCCAGCACATCCTGCGCGCGCACGCCGCAGCGCCCTGCGACCAGCTCAAGTTCGAAGCCGGCGGTGTATTCGCGCAGCCTGTCGAGATTCTTCACCCAGCGGCCACAGAACGCCGCGTTCTGCCAGCCGTTCTGCAGAATGATGCGCACGATGCCCGCGATCAAGGTGGCGTCTTCCCCGGGAATGATCTGTAGGTGCAGGTCGGCGCGCCGCGCCGTTTCGCTTCTGCGCGGATCCACGACGATATGCCTGACACCGCGCGCCCTGCAGGCCTTGTCCGCGCGGCCCGGATCGAGACCCGCCGCCGGCGTCAGAGGATTGCCCAGATGCGACACCAGCGGGTTGTTGCCGACGGTGAGCATGACGTCCACATCCTGGTGGCTGCGCTTGCCGCCGAGGAAGTACCCCATGCGGGCCGGCGTGATCACCTTCTGCGGCTGGTCGATGGTGACGGTCGAGAACAGATTGGGCGTACCGATCGAATGAATCAGGGAGCGCGCCATGCCATAGGCAATCGTGTTGCCGAACGATCCGGTTCCCGTATAGAACGCCACCGCGCGCGGTCCGTATCGATCGATGAGGTGCCTGAGCTTGACCGCGATCTCGTCCATCGCCTGCTCGGCGTCAATCGCGGCGGTCGACCCGGCCCGGTCGCGCTTGAGCGAGTGCATCAGGCGCGCAACTCCCCTGCCCTGCACAAATTCGATGAACGACGTTCCCTTCGTGCACGCATAGCCGTGCGAGACGGCGTAGTCGCGGTCCGGCCGCGCCGCGACGATCCGGTTGTCTTCAACGTCGAACTCGAATCCACAGTTGACGCACAACCGGCACGTCGATTTCACGGTTTGCATGGGCGACGCTCTCCTAGAATGCGGACACGGGCGCCATCAGGCAGGTATCGTCCAGGCGCATCAGCAGTTCGGCGGCACGGCCGGCGCGCGGCAGTTCGTAACGAAAGAAGTAGCGGCAGGCCCAGTACTTGCCTTCGTAGAAGGCGCGATCGGGTCCGCTGGCCGTGGCCAGCGCCTGCGCGGCGACCCGCGCCTGACGCAGCCACAGCCAGGCCACCACCGTATGACCGAGCATCTCGAGATAGGCCGAGGCGTTGGCAAGGCACAGGTCGCGGTGACCGTGGTCGGCTACATCACGAAGCGCGTGGGTCGTGCGCCGTACGCTGTCGACGCCGGCGTGCAAGGCCTGTGCGAACTCCTGCAGGGACGCCGTGTCCGCAGCAGCATCGGCATCGGCGGCGATGCACACAAGCAAATCACGCAATGCCGCGCCACCCTGCATCAGCACCTTGCGATGCAGCAGATCAAGTGCCTGGATGCTGTTGGTACCCTCGTGAATCGGGTTGAGCCGGTTGTCGCGATACAGGCGCTCCACCGGATAGTCGCGCGTGTAGCCGTAGCCCCCGAGCACCTGTATCGCCAACTTGTTAGCCTCCAGACAGAACTCGCTGGGCCAGGCCTTGGCAATCGGCGTCAGTAGGTCGAGCAGCGCACGCAGGCGGGTCTGCTCCTCCGTGTTCTGTGCAACGGCCGCCTGATCGACCAGATACCCGCAGTAGAGACACAGGGCCAAGCCGCCTTCGACGTACGCCTTCTGCTGCAGCAGCATGCGGCGTACATCACTGTGCTCGATGATCATGACCTGCGGCGACAGCGGGTCGCGGATCTTGGGTAGCCGGCACTGGGGCCGCGCCTTGGCGTACTCCAGCGAATACAGGTAGCCCGCATAGCCCAGCATCACCGCACCCATGCCCACGTAGATGCGTGCCTCGTTCATCATGTGGAACATGCAGGCCAGGCCGCTGTTCTCGGCGCCGACTCGCTCACCGATGCATTCATCGGGGTCACCGAACGCGAGTGCGGTATTGACCGTGCCGCGGTAGCCCATCTTGTGATTGAGCCCCACCAGGCGCACGCCGTTGCGGCCGCCGAGGCGACCGGTTGCGTCGACCTCGAACTTTGGCACGATGAACATCGAGATGCCCCGGGTACCTGCCGGCGCGCCGTCGATTCGCGCCAGCACCAGGTGCACGATGTTCTCGGACAGTTCGTGCTCGCCGCCGGAGATCCACATCTTGTTGCCGACAAGGCTGTAGCGGCCGTCGGCGCGCGGGATCGCCCGCGTGCGGATGTCGCCCAGCGACGAACCCGCCTGCGGCTCGGACAGGCACATCGTGCCGAAGAAACGGCCCGCCAGCATGGGTTGCATGTACCGCCGTTGCTGCTCCGCACTGCCATGCGCACGCAGCAGACGCGCTGCTGCGGAGGTCAGGAACACATAGGCGCTGGTGCCGACGTTGGCAGCGTTGAAGATGCCCTGCGCCGCCAGCGCGACCGCATTCGGCAGTTGCATGCCGCCCACATCCAGATCGAAGTCTGCGGTCAGGAAGCCCGCTTCAATGTAGGAGTCCAGCGCCTGCTTGACCTGCCCGATGATGTGAACCCGCTGACCGTCGAAATGCGGCTCCTGGGCGTCCAAGGCCGCCGCGTGCGGCAGAAACTCCCGGGTCGCAAGGGCGTACGCGGCGTCGACAGCGGCGTCCAGGCTGGTGCGGTCGCAATGCGCGTACCGGGGGTGCGCCGTCAGCGCGCCGATACCGAGCACTTCGTGAAGTAGAAACTCAAGATCACGGCGATTGATCAAGTCCGCCATGAGGACGGTCTCCGTTCACTTGCTCGGGCTGCGAGGGCATGGGGAAGTGCACCACGACACGCAGTTCAATCCGCCACGAAACACTGCCTAGGCAAGCAGAATCTCCTTTGCCTTTGCTGCAAAGTAATCGAATGCCTCCTGTGAAATATCCAGAGCCTTACCGAAATTCAGGAAGCCATGGATGGTCGTCTCGAGGCACCGGTACTCGACCTGCACGCCAGCGGCCTTCAGATGTTCGGCATAGAGCCGTCCGTCGTCACACAGCGGGTCATAGGCAGCCGTGACGATCAGCGTCGGCGGCATGCCCTTCGGGTCTTCCTTGAGCAACGGCGAGACCAGGGGACTGCGCCGGTCTTGCGCAGACCGCGTGTAGTGCTGGATCACGCCCTCGATCTGCGCCCGGGTCGGAATGAAGCCGCCGTCATCCCCCAGGCGGGTCCGTGACGGCGTCGTGAAGTCCTGCAGGGTGCAGGTGTTGGGATAGAACAGGAATTGCCCGGCGATGGGAAGGGTCGGATCGTCCAGCGCCGCCACGACCACGCCCGCGGCCATGTTGCCGCCGGCGCTCTCGCCGGCGATGCCGATCCGCTTGCGATCGACGCCCAGCGTATCCGCGTTGGCGGCGATCCAGCGAACCGCCGCGCAGATGTCTAGAAGGCCCATGGGGAACTTGTGCTCCGGGGCAAGCCGGTAATCGACGCTGCAGATGAACATGCCCGCTCGCACGCAGATCTCGCGCATGATCGCGTCATGCGTGTCCAGATCGCCGACGACATAGCCGCCGCCGTGCACGTAAACGATTGCGGCGAGCGGCGTGCCCGGATTTGCTGCCTGCGGCCAGTAGAGACGCACCGGCACGTAGACCCCGGAACCCGGCACCGTCCGGTTCTCGACCCGGCCAACATCCAGCGTCGGACGCGCCAGCGCCAATGCGATCTGCCGGAAGTCGATTCTCTGCTGCTCGATGGACGCGAGGCCGACCTGGTCCAGCTGCCCCCGGGTCTGCAGCTCCCAAAGCGCCCGCGATTGTCTATCCAGTTCCATGTTCGTATTTCCTGCTCAGGAGAACTCAGTCATATCTGGACGCGATGAACAGCGCCAGCGCCACACAAACGGTGCCGTAGCGGAAGGCGCCCTCGACCGACTGCAGCATTGACGGCGACCACATGTGGAAGTAGCCCTCGCCGATCACGATGAACAACCCATACCAGACGAGCATGCCAATCGCGCCGGCGCCGATGGCCGCCGACTTCGCCGCGTGAAAAGACTCTGCGCTGCCGCAGCGCATGCGAAACATTCGATATGCGCCGCTCAACCCGAACACGGTGATGGACAACTCACCGGCCATAATCGTGATCAACGCCACGGTGGCGATCCAGGGTGCGTGTAGCCCGGGACCGATCATTCTGTAGTAAGGCTGCTCGACGCCGGAGATCACCATCGAAACGGCGGCGTGGGCCGTCACCGCATTGAACACGTTGCCCACAAAGAAGAGCAGGCCGATCAGACCGATGAACAACGCTGACGCGATCTTCAGGTGGCGGATCATTCGCTCCCCTCTCCCCGGCAATGACAGCCGTCATGCCTGCACTGGGGACCATTCTCGGGGCAGTTTCCCGTTTGGACACCCCCTCGTGGCGGGTGGGCGGGTGGCGCGGGTGGAAGTCATACTGTCAGGCGCTGGGGGACCATTCCGACGAACGTGCAGCATACGAGCGAGCCGATGAAGAGCGAGCTGACCACGACCATCGTCAAGACCAAGCTGCTGCCACCACGCATCGGCAGCGCGCCCCTGCGTCGCGGACGAATTCTCTCGACGTTGGAGAGCCGGCTCGACCGGCGGCTGACCCTGATTCTCGGTCCGGCCGGATCCGGGAAGTCGACCTTGACGGCGCTATGGCGCCAGGCGCTCGTGCAGAAGGGCTTCGACGTGGCTTGGTACAACTGCGGCTCGGACGATGACGAAGCGCAGTTCGTGACCTACCTGACCAGCAGTTTTGGGGTCAACGGGCTGTTCATTGGGGCAGACTCCCTGGACATCTACAACCGCTACGGCGGCAAGTCTCTGGATGCCTGCCTCGCGGCTCTGATCAACGACATCAATGATTACGCAAAGCCTCTGTATCTGGTGCTGGAGGATCTGCACGACGTCAGGTCCCCGGCGATTACCCGCTTTCTGGAACGCCTGCTGGCGCTGGCACCTCCGAATTTCCGCCTGATCATCAGCTCGCGAGTGCGACCGTCGTTCAGTCTGCTGCCGCTGACCGTCCAGGACCAGCTCACGGAAATCAGCTTCGTCGACCTGCGCTTTACCTACGAGGAATCCGTCCAGTTTCTGCTCAGCCGTGGCGTCGATACGCTGACTGCCGCCCAGTTGCATGCACTACATGACCTGACCGATGGTTGGGCGGCTGGACTTCAGCTTGCGGCGTTCTCTCTGAACAAATCGTCGGACCCCGATGACTACCTGCGTCGCATCGCGGCTTCGTTGACCTCCGCTCAGGGCAACAACTTCCATGAGTATCTGCACGAATCGATCACCCATCATGTCGATGCCGCAGATATCGGGTTCCTCGCGAAGATCTCCGCCTGCCGAAGATTCAATCGCGAGCTGTGTGAGCTGATCACCGGCAACTCCAGCGCCGGGGAATTGCTCGCACGGTTCGAGTCGGACAATCTCTTTCTGATTCCGATCGAATCAGATGATGCCACGCCCTGGTACCGGTTCCACCGCCTGTTCGCCAAGTTCCTGAACGAAAGGCTGCTGCAGCTGCCAGAGGACGAACTGAAGAAGCTCAACCAGCTGGCGAGCCACTGGTTCGGCAGCAAGGGGCTCTATGTCGAGGCCATCCGCCACGCACAGTACGCCGGCGATGAGGCGTTCTGCATCGAGCTCATCGATCGCGCCGCACGCTCAACGATCAACAGCGCGAATTTCGTCGCACTGCTGAAGTGGGTGAGCCCGCTTCCCCGAGACAAGCTGCGGGATCGGCTGAATCTGCTGCTGTGCATCGGCTGGGCGCAACTCTGCTGCGGTCGCCTGAAGGACTTCGACTGGACGCTCGACGCGATCCTCGAACATCCCGGCACCGCCAGGCCGGGCACGCACTTCGAGGTGGAACTGCTGCAGGCTTTCAGGCTCAACCAGCTCGACGACACTGCTGGTGCGCTGGCCCTGGTTGCGCCGTACATCGCGCGCAAGCCGGACGCGAGCGCGCTGTCGCTGATCCTGCTGAGCAGCATCGCCGGCTGGGCACTGCTCTACGCGAACCGCTTCGAAGAAGCCCGCGACGTGGTGCGCAGCGGGGCGCACGCGGTCCTGCCGGAGCGGCCGCACCGTCCCAGCTCGTTCGCAGATGCCGTCATCGGCGTCAGCTTCCTGGTCCAGGGCAATCTGCCTCAGGCCAGGAAGTGTCTGCTGCGCTTGGTCGAAGATGCCGCGCGCTCGGCGGCGATGAGCGCCGAAGTCGAGCGCTATGTCTGCGGCTATCTGGCCGAAGTCCATTTCCAGCTCGATGAGCTGGTGCAGGCGGAGCGCCTGCTCAGCGAGTGCGGCGATATCGTGGATTCCATGGGGCCGACGGACAGTGTGCTGTTCGCCTGCCGCACGCAGGCGCACCTGTGCCGCGTGCGCGGTCGGCCCGAGGCGGGTGCCCGCATCCTGGAGCGGCTCGAGGAGGCGGCGCGGCGGCGCAACGCGGACCGGATCACCGCTGTATGCATCGCCGAGCAGATTCATCTTGAGGTCCAGGGCAGGCAGCTGTCGATCGCCTTAGAGGCGATGCAGCGGTTACGCCCGCTGGCGGCCAAGTATCGCGCCCGGCGCGACTGCGCGTTCGCCGAGATTCCGCGGGCCGCCTCGATTTCGGAGGCACAGATCGCGGCCGCATTGGGCCAGCACGGCGATGCGCTGAAGATTCTGGAGCCCCTCATCGCACAAAGCGAGTCACGCGGCCGCCTCCATGAAGTTGCTCTGCTGCAGGTGCGCTCCGCGACCAGTCATGCCGCGTTGGGTGATCGCGCCCGATCGCTGGGCGCCGCTGGCAAGGCGCTGCGGATTGCTAGCACGTTCAGCATGAAACGCGTGTTCCTGGATGAAGGCGACGCTGCCCTGGAACTGTTGCGCGAACTGCAGCAGCAGGACCTTGCCGACGCAGAGCGGCAGTATGTCGAGCGTGCGCTGCAGTCCGCACAGCACGCATGCGAGCCTGACAAGGGCGCCACCAGTGCTGCCGGAACGAGCAGCCAAGCCGCGTCGCTTTCAGAACGCGAACTGGAGATTCTGCAACTGCTCGCCAAGGCATTCTCCACGAAGAATATCGCTCGAACGCTCAATTGCTCGGTTCACACAGTTAAGTGGCACCTTAAAAACATCTACTCAAAACTGGGCACTTCGTCGAGAGAAGGCGCTGTTGTGACAGCGAGAAATTGCAGAATTGTGATTTGAACCGAGGACGGAGCCTGATGCTCGATACTCCCGATAACGGGGGACCTTGTCGGCGCCCTCCCCGAGCGACAGCCCTAGCAAGACCGAGACACTCGACGCCCGTCGAGATATGCAGTGCCGATTTGTCCGACTCACCGGAGTTACTATTCCGTCATGCGCGTACATATCCTTGTCTTCCTCGCCTTTGCAACGATGACGGGGCCGGTCGGAGCCCAACTGCTGCCGCAGCTGCCGCTTGGCGCGCAGCAGCAGCAGCAGCCCTCTGACTCAGGCGGCTCCTATCGCGACGATGCCGAACCGTTGCAGGCTTGGATCTCGGCCGATGCTCTGGAGCACTCCAGCCGCTGGAAGCGGGTCGACAAGGACGAGCCGCTGCCGTGGATCGCGCCGGACGCGCGCGTCGAGGCCTACCTGCATGGCGGTCGCTACGACGAGTATGGCCGCCGCGATGAGGTTCGCTGGAAGATCGGTGAGCGTCTTGCTTACCCGGTCTACGCCTACGACTACTGGATCAGTGACTTCCTGCTGCGCGCCCCGATCTCGAAGGACTGGCCGCGCACCGACGAGCGTATGCGCCGCCCGGGCGAGCGCTGGAGGCGCGACCTGCTGGAGTGCCCATACAGGTTGCAGCTCGTTTCGGTCGAGCCGGTTGTCGTGATCATGGTGCCCGACGGGAACGCGCCCAAGCAGTCGGACCCTGGGACTACGCCGCGCAAGAACCTGACCTCGGCGGACTCGGCCATCGATCACGACGACATCCGCTACTCGACGCGCTTTCCGGCTCGCGAGGGACTCATGTGGTTCTCGCCCGACGCGAAGGTGCAGCCGACCACACTGGCGCTGGACGCCAGCGGCAGCGCCCGCTTCACTGCTGGCATTGCTCGGATCGAGTGCCAGCGGCGTGAAGACACAATCGAGTGCAAGCGAGGGAGTTGATTCAGAGCCAGACGCGCGCTGGCGCAACCAGCGGTGGGCCGCTCTCGATCGCCGGGTTTGGCACTTTCGTTCGCCCGAAAAGGGAGACTTGTCGCGCCCTCAGGAAACCCAGCAGCAGTCCGACCACACCAGCGAACAGTGAGAAGGCACCGCCGCTCCCGCCTTCCGTATCAGACCCTGTTCCACTCCCTGGCTCGGCGCCAGTGCCGCCACCTGTTCCTGTTCCACTGACACGTGCAGCACCGGAGTCGGGGTCGATGATCAAGCTGGATGCGTCCACCGCCTCGAATTGCGCGGCCGGCACGGACTTCAGTTCGTCCAGCAACGAATCGCCCCAACGCGCGTCTTGCACGCCCTGGAAGAACCAGTCGGAGCCGTTGTCGGCGAGCAGGAAGCCGTAGCGTTTGAGCGCCGTGAGAATGGCCTGCGCCTCGGCGGAAAAGCCGGAGATGTCGTAGCTCGCCTTGAGACGGAAGCGCGCGCCCATCGGCGGCAGGTTGCTGTCGTTGGCGGCACCGGCCTGGTGGCGCGCCGGCCAGAGATAACTACGGTCGGTACGGCTGGCGGTCACGCGGATGGCGTGGTTGATGGCTCCGGCCTGCACCTCGTCGAAGCGCACCAGGCCAGGAAAGATCGGCAGGCCTGCGGCGTCAGCGGAAGTCCAGGTGTCAGGGCGCAAGGCGTTGGCGCCCAGATCGAAAATCGCGCCCGATCCGGCGGTCGGGTCGCCGCCGTTCCAGTTGGCGTCGTACAGCTCGAAGAGCACGCACGTGTCCTTGTCGATCATCAAGGCGTGCTGGTCGCCGCCCGAGCCAGCGCCGCCTTCGATCGGCGTGTTGCCGTCGAAGGGATACGGGCCGGGGTCACTCTCATCGGCATAGTCGAAGGCAATCGTCGCCAGCGCGTGCCGGCTGTCGACGACGATGAAAGGCAGGCCATAGGGAAAGGCCCCGAAGTCCGGGTGCAGATTGCGCGTGGCTGCCGACATCGAGGCAAGCCAGGCGTCGCTGCGGGCGTGCACCGGCAGGTCAGAGATGTCGGTATTCCAGATGTTGTCCGCGGGCAGAACCGAGCACGAGGTGCCCGGCACCGGCGCGGCCGCGGCCGAGAACGCCAACAGCGCCGCGCAAGCTCCCTGCACCAAAATGCCTGTTGCTCTCATGGCACTCCTCAGTGTTAGCCGGTTCCATCGTGCCGTCATAGCGCCTGGCAAGGTGTGAAGCAGGTCGCGCAGGAGGATCATTGACTGGGCCGTCTCGCGATTCGGCAAGCACCGGGCGAACGTCCATGCGGGCGTCCTTATCTCCGCGATCCAGGCACTTACACAGCAGCCATCCCGATCACGCTGTATCCGGCGTCCACGTAGAGGATCTGGCCTGTGATGCCGGACGCGAGATCCGAACACAGGAACGCGGCGGCGTTGCCGACGTCTTCGATCGTGACGTTACGCTTGAGGGCCGAGGCGGACTCGGCCTGCGACAACATGCTGCGGAATCCCGTGATGCCGGCTGCGGCAAGCGTCTTGATCGGTCCTGCCGAGATCGCATTGACGCGAATCTTTTCTTCACCGAGCTCCGCCGCCATGAAGCGCACGTTGGCCTCGAGGCTGGCCTTGGCCGGGCCCATGACGTTGTACATCGGAATTGCGCGAACCGCGCCGAGGTAGCTCAGCGTGAGCATCGCACTGTCGCGACCCGTCATCAGCGGCCGGGCTGCCTTGCCCATGGCGGCAAACGAGTACGCCGAGATGTCGTGTGCGACGCGAAAACCCTCGCGGGTGACTGCGTCGAGATACTTGCCCTGCAGCTGGTCGCGCGGCGCGAATCCGATCGAATGGACCAGGGCGTCGAGCGCGCCCCACTGGCGCGCCAGTTCCGCAAACACTTCGTCGATCTCGGCGTCCACGGTCACATCGAGCGGCAGAACGATCTTGCTGCCACATTGGGCGGCGAAATCCTCGACTCTGTCTTTCAGACGCGGCCCCTGATACGTGAACGCCAGCTCTGCACCCTCACGTCGCATTGCTTCGGCGATGCCCGTTGCGATCGATCGGTCGCTGGCTACGCCCGTGATCAGCGCCCTCTTCCCTGCGAGAAATCCCATCTGTGGTCTATTGCTCAGTCCAGCGCCTTGAACACCAGGCAGCCATTGGTTCCGCCGAAGCCGAAGGAGTTCGACATCACCGTCCGCACCGTGTGTTGCCGCGCCGTCTTGGGGACATAGTCGAGATCGCAACCCTTGCCCGGCGCGTCCAGATTGATGGTGGGCGGGATGACCTTGTCTTTGATCGCCATCACCGAGAAGATGGCTTCGACGCCCCCCGCAGCCCCCAGCAGGTGTCCGGTCACGGACTTCGTCGAGCTGACCGCGAGCCGCTTGGCGTGTTCGCCAAAAGCCGACTTGAGCGCATTGGTTTCCGCCAGGTCACCCGCCGGCGTCGACGTGCCATGCGCGTTGACATAGTCGACGTCGGACGGATTCAGCTGCGCATCGCCGAGCGCATTTTCCATGCATCGACGCGCGCCATCGCCGTCGTCGGGCGGCAGCGTCATGTGATAGGCGTCGCCGGACATCCCGAACCCGATCAGCTCGGCATAGATGCGGGCTCCGCGTCGCCGCGCATGTTCGTACTCCTCGACCACCAGCACGCCGGCGCCATCGCCCAGCACGAAGCCATCGCGATCCTTGTCCCAGGGCCGGCTGGCCGCCTGCGGATCTTCGTTGCGCGTGGACAAGGCCCTGGCCTGCGCGAACCCTGCCATGCCGGCCGGCGTTGATGCACATTCGGCGCCGCCCACAATGAACACATCGGCGTCACCGGCCTGGATCAGCCGGGCCCCCAGACCAATGGCGTGCGTGGAGGTCGTGCATGCGGTCACCGCCGCGAGATTGGGGCCGCGGATCTGCAGCTCCATCGAGATATGCCCGGCAATCATGTTTCCGATCGACGCCGGGATGAAGAACGGCGACACGCGTCGCGGCCCTCCGGATTGCAGCGACGTGCATTCCTCCTCGATCGTGCCGAGACCGCCGATGCCGGAGCCGACGCAGATGCCGATCCTGTCGCGATTCGAGTGGGTGATATCGAGACCCGAATCCCTGACCGCCTGCTTTGCGGCTCCGACACCATAGTGGATGAAGGGATCGGTCTTGCGGATTTCCTTTGGCCCAAGGTATTGCTCCGCCTGAAAGTCACTCACCAGGCCGGCAAAACGCGTGGAGTACGCCTGCGCATCGAACTTCTTGATGAAGCTCATGCTCGGGCGGCCGGCAACGACATTGGCCCACGCAGCTTCCACAGTGGATCCGACCGGAGAGACGATGCCCAGGCCGGTCACGACAACACGACGACGATTCATACGGACTTCCGGTTTCGAGGCACGCGCTCAATGCACGATCCGCGTGCTTCCACTCGCACTCAGGCCGTGCTGCCGACCTTGCCTTTCAGGTGCGCCATGACATCGCGGAACGTGAGGATCTTTTCGGCAACCTCGTCCGGAATGTCGATCTCGAATGCTTCTTCGAGGGCCATCACCAGTTCCACGGTATCCAGCGAATCGGCCCCGAGGTCTTCGACGAACTTGGCATCCTGCGTAATCGACTCGATGCTGATACTCAGGTGCTTGGCGATCAGTTCCTTTGCCTTTGTTTCCATCTCACTCATATCCGACTCCTGTTTCAAAATGCCTGCGGCATGCAGGCCATCGCTTCAATTGATCCGTTCAAGCACGGTGGACGCCCAGGACAGGCCGACGCCAAAACCGGAGATCGCGACCTTGCGGTCATCCGGCCCCAGGTTGTCAGCAAGCACGATCGGAATCGACGAGCTGACGGCGTTGCCGTAGTCCTGCGCGTGGAAATCCGCGCGCCCTACGGCATCCAGGCGTTGCGCAATGTTTTCCACAACCACGCGGCTACCCTGGTGCAACACGAATCGGTCGATCTCTGAGAGCGTGAGGCCATTGGCAGCCACCGCCCGTTTGAGACTCGTGGGTACCTGCTGAACCGAAAACGCCAGCACCGCGCGACCGTCCATGTGGAGTTTGCGCCGCTCGCCCGTGCCGGCGCCGGCGGTCAAGGCCTTCGCTTGCGCACCCTGGGTTCCAAAGTCGAATTTGCCGATGTGCCATTGCGGCCGATCGCTGAGCAAGGTCACGGTGGCCGCGTCGCCGAACAACATCGCCGTTCGCTTGTCGGTCTCGTCGACGATCTTGGAGTACGGATCGGACGTGAACAGCAGGCCGCATCGATAGCCATTGGCGTGCATGAAGCTCTGCGCGACCGACAGTCCGTATACATATCCCGAACAGCCCAGACCGAGGTCGAAGGCGGCGCAGGCATCCGGCAGGCCCAGCGCGCCATGAACGAGGGCGGCGGTGTGCGGCAACCCACCTCCGTCAGGATTTTGCGTCACGACGATCACGCATTCGATCTGGGATCGCGTGGCCAGCCCGGCGGAAAACAGCTTGTGCGCCGCAGCCACACATAGGTGCGAGCTGTCCTGCTGCGGCGCCTTGCGGGCCATGCGGCGCACACCGATCCGGCGCTCAAGCGTTTCAGCTGCAACACCCAAAGCACTCGCCAAGTCGGCGGTTTCCACGCGCGCAGCAGGAATCTCGTGGCAGATCGCCGTGATTCCGATCATCGGCGACTCGGCAGGGTCTGACGCGCGGCATCAGTTCGTGGCGACATGGGGCGCAAGCGGAAGGGGAGCAACAACATTGTGCGCCGCACCATACCAATAGATGGACACCATGTCCAGTCACTCTGTCGTGGACATCGTGTCCGTGTAATTGCATCCTTCGATTCAGTTCCTTGCACAGTGGCCATGTCCTCCATCACACGCCGGCGTCGATCAAAAGGACCCGAGACCCGCACCGCGGTCGAGGACGCCATCATTGGAGCGATGGGAAGGCTGTCGGCTGGAGGACATAGCTTCACGGCGGTCAGCGTCGAAGAGCTTGCGGCCGAAGCGGGCATCGCCCGTTCTACGTTCTATCTGCATTTCCACGACAAGTCGGAGCTCGTCCGCCGGCTCATGAAGCGCGTCACGCATGAGCTGCTGGATGCCACCAATGTCTGGTTTGAAAGCGAGCATCCGGAAAATCCGTCCCGCCTCGAGCAAAGCCTGCGCGGTATTGCGCACGTCTATCTGAAATACCAGGCGATCATGCAGGCTATTACCGAGACTGCCGCCTACGATGAAGACGTCGCGAGCATGTTCCGCGAGACAATGTCGAATCTGTCGACGAACACGCGCGCGGTCGTGAAGCGTGGGCAAAAGGAGGGCTGGGTCCGTCTCGACGTGACGCCGGAAGTGGCCGATGCGCTGACCTGGATGGTCGAACGCTGCTGCCTGCAATTACTGACGACCCAGAAGGCCACTCAACGCGAACGCATGATTGGCGCGTTGACGCACGTTGTTTCGCGATCCCTTTTCGCGGCCACATAAATCCAATCTCCCAAATCCAATCCTCCGGGCGGACCCGCTCGTGGCGCACCAGAGGTTGGTCTTTGTAGAGTCCACCCGGAAGACCCCGTCTACAAAAACGCTGTTAGAAGCGTGGACGGCTCGAGAAGCGGCAGGAGAGCAGTCACCCCCTAACCGGCCGTCCGACGGGTAGACGACGGTGCCACGGTCGTGGCCCTGGGCGTGCGCGACTTCATGAACACTCTGGATCAGGCAGTTGCAACAACAATAGCGCGTGCTATTGCATACTGTTGTTCCACCCCTTCCATAAATCCCCCCATGGCTGACATCGCCAGCTTGTTGAAGGCCGAAATCGTCCGACTGTCCAAGAAGACGGCCCGTCAATTAGTCGCGCCGTTGCAGCGTTCGACTGCGTCCCATCGACACGACATCGCCGCGCTGAAGAAGCAGATCGCCAGCCTCGAACGCGCAGTGGCCACCCTGCAACGCGCAAACACCAAGGAACGCAAAGTCATCGCTCAGGAGCCGCTTTCCACCAAGCATCGCTTCGTCGCGAAAGGGCTGCGTCCGCTTCGGTCCCGACTGGGATTGAGCCAGGAGGAATTCGGCACGCTCGTCGGAGTCAGCGCGCAGAGCGTTTACAACTGGGAGCATCAAACCGCAAAGCCGCGGCCGGCGCAGCTTGGCGCGATTGCGACGGTCCGTTCGATGGGCAAGCGCGAAGCGCAGAAAAAACTTGAGGAGATGTCGGCCAGATAGTGGTCGGGGCGACCTGCGTATCGAGAAGCGCGCAGCACTACCGCCCGATCTCGACATGCCTGCCGGCCTCGCTGGTCCATTCCAGCGGATCGTGCGTATGCGCAAACGGGATCTGTTTGAGGCGTGCCAGCGCGGAATGCAGTTCCGGCGACGGGTCGATCAGCGACGCCCTGCCGTCGATCAGCCCGGCCGCGAGGCTGGTGGTGCGCCAGCGCACGAATCGCGGCTCCATGTAATGCGAAAACAGCACAACATGCTGCGCCGGATAGTGGGTCTTCACGCGCACCCAGTGCTTGGTGGCGGTGTCGCCGTCAACCAAGGTGTACCAGGTGTTCGGCACCAGCAGGATGGACAGCAGGCCCTGCAGTTCCTTTTCCGGTGATAGCTGCGCCACTGCCGCCATCGGCTGTTCTTCGCCGCGGTCGTCCTCGCTGACGTCGCCGCCGCCAGCCGCCGGCTCTTCGGATCTGCGCTCCTCGTTTGCGAGGTAGACCTCCAGGAGCCCGGCGATCACCTCGGACAAGCGGCTGTCGGAGAACCCGACCCGGGCGAGACGGTTGGAAACGGTGGCGACGATTCCAGCCTCCTCGACGCGGCGCTGTTGGGCATCGCCATGGGTGCTCTGCAAGCTGTTGATCACGCGGTCGACGAGCTGTATGGACTCGCGCCATGAAGCGCCGCCGGGCCCGCCGCGGATGTAGTCGGCGCTGAGCATCGGCCCGAATCCGGACAGCAGCAGGCGCATCACGCCGGGCGCCAGCGCCCGCTCGCCGACATGGCGTCGCAGCTCATGAGCGACGATCCGGCGGACGCGCTCGATCTGTGCATCGCTCTTCTTGTGCTGCAGCTCTTCCTGTTCGCGGATGAAAGTTTCGGCCGCCTGCTCGTCAACCGGCGCGATCCGCGTTTTCTGCAGCTGCTGCGGATCGAGGCGGACGGACGCCGCGAATGTATCGATCAGCGAGTGCAGCTCGGACTGCGCGGCATGCTTGTCGCCGTTCTCGACAGTCCCGAAGCGCAGCATCAGGTCGAACACGTCGTTGATCGCCCGCCGGGCGGGATGCTGGACGTTTGCAAAGAAGCTCGGGTCGCTCAGAGCGGTCTTCATGATCGGCAGTTGCAGTCGGCCGAGCATGGGCTTGAGCGTGTCGGTCATGCGCGAGTCGCGGTAATACCGATCGAACATGGTTGCGATCAGGGCCACTGATTCGGGCGGCAACCACGCCGGTGTATCGGGGCGGCGCCCTTCACGGTATCCGTGCAGGATATGGCCGATCTCATGCGTCAGTGCGGCGTCGAAGGACTCATTGGGCAGCAGTGGCGGGCCGCCGCCCCAACCCGCCGGCGCAACGGACGGAGCCGCACCTCCGAGTGTCTCGGGTGCGTCGTACCCGTCGCCGGCCTGCGGGACGCCGAAGCCCCCCATCGTCGCCGTGTCCAGCTGCGAGGCCCACGCCGGAGCCGCGGCGAGATGGCGATTCGGCGCTCGCGCCCGGTTCGCGCCAGTGGCGGGCCGTGGCGAGTTGCCAGCGACGGGCTCCACGCCGTTAAGTGCCAACAGCTGGTTGGCACCGGTGAACAGTTCCGAAAGCCGGCTCAACACCACGCGATCGAACAGCTTGTAGATCACCAGCTTGCTCGGGAAGTCGACGGCCAGGTTCTTCATCGAATCCCGGAACGCACGGATGATGCGACCCGGCGACATGGCCTCGTCGCTGAGCGATCCGCCGACCAGCATCGACAAGCTTGCGAGGCGTCGCTTGAGTTCGCCGAGCTCGTGCGCGTGCATCGCCACAGCCTTGCCTTCCATGCTGCTGACCGCCAGCCGTTCTTCCAGGGCGTCGCCATCCTGCAGCGACCATTGGCTGATGTCGCCGATATCCGCGTGGCCGTCCTCGCCGATGTTCTCGATACGGCTCAACGCGTCCTCGAGGGAGTGGCTGAAATGCTCGATGATCCGCGCGCGCTGCAGCCGCAGCGTGCGCATGGTGTCCATGAACAGCCGCTGCTCTTCGGCGGCCTGTGCCTTCTCCGCGGAGTCGAACAAAACGTCGTCGGCACGATCGAACATTTCGCGCACCTGCTCACCGAGCACGCTGACCATCATCTGGTTGAGTGCGACGACTATCGGGTTCTGCGACGCGTGGCGCGCGCCGTCCTGCACGCCGGGCAGCGGAGCCTGGGCTCTGTCGAAACGGACGGATGCGATCACCGGGGGGACTCCGAACATTCGGCGGCACCGGATGCCGCAGGACCGCAGCGGACCACCCGTACCGCGAACGATCTTCGGCGCCGGGCGCGAACTTGTACACCACCCATTTGGAGGGTGGCTCCCGGCTTGCGGGCGGCATTGCCGGTGCCGACGGGAGCGTGCGATCGCGGTCGTAATCCACGCGCCAAGCCGATCCTTCGGGCAGTCGGCGGCACGCCGAAGTGCGGGCGCCGGCGTCGCTCTGTAACGCGCTTGCTGTCACAGCGTGTTTTTCGAGCTAGGATACGGTGCCCGTATTGGGTGCACTCTCTGGGAGACGGTACATGGCTAAGGCCAAGAAAAAGCCCGCGGCGAAGAAAGCCGCGGCCAAGAAGCCGGCGGCTAAGAAGGCCGCCGCGAAGAAGGTCGTCAAGAAGGCTGCGGCGAAAAAGCCGGCAGCCAAGAAGGCGGCTCCGAAGAAGGTCGCCGCGAAGAAGCCTGCGGTGAAGAAGGCCAAGCGCAAGCCGAACGCTGCGCTGATGAAGCCGATGACGCCGAGCCCGACGCTGGCGGAAGTGGTCGGCAACAAGCCCATGCCGCGCGGACAGATCACCAAGAATCTGTGGGCCTACATCAAGAAGAACGGCTTGCAGGACAAGGTGAACAGGCGCCAGATCAACGCGGACGACAAGCTGCAGAAAATCTTCGGCGGCAAGACTTCGGTCAGCATGTTCGAGATGACCAAGCTGGTCAGCCGCCACATCAGCTGAGTTCGTCAATGAACGGCGGCGCGGGGGACGTACCCGTGCCGCCGTTTTTTATTGAGCCGGGCCCTGCCCTGCTCCGTGGCAGCGGCAGGTGTTAGGATTTGACGCTCCTACGCCCTCCTACGAGACTTTCGACTCGATCGATCCGCGCCTTCGGGACTCTCTCGACCACGCCGCGAACGCTACTGCCATGACCGAAACGACGATCGAAACCGGCCTGTTCGCCAAGCTGATTCCGCTGAACGCGCTGCGCCCGGAGAGCCAGCGGGATCTGGCCCGCAAGTGCAGGGTCGGCACCGCACGCAAGGGCGAAACGCTGTTCAAGATCGGCGACACGGCAACACAGGCGCTCTATCTGCTGTCGGGGGACATCGACCTGTCCGATGCGCAGGGCAAGATCGTTTCGGGCATCCATGCCGGCGAGCCCGCTTCCTTCCACAGGATCGCCCATCAGTCGCCGCGCAAGGTCCAGGCGACCTGCGCCAGCGAGGTGAAGTATCTCGCGGTCGACGCCGGCCTGCTGGACGTGATGCTCACCTGGGACCAGACCGGATCGTTCGAGGTCGGCGAGGTCAACGAGAGCGACGAGGCCAGCGACGACTGGATGACCAAGCTGCTGCAGATGCGTACGTTCCAGCTGGTGCCGCCGTCGAATCTGCAGGCGATGTTCATGCGCATGCAGGAGATCACCGTCGAGCCCGGCAAGGTGATCGTCAAGCAGGGCGAAGACGGCGACTATTTCTACGTCATCATGTCCGGCCGCTGCATCGTCACCCGGGAGCAGCCGAATCAAAAGGCCGTGCGCCTGGCCGAGCTGGACGTGGGCGCCTGTTTCGGCGAAGAGGCGCTGATCTCCGATTCCAAGCGCAATGCGACGGTGACGCCCCTCACCCGCTGCAAGCTGATGCGCCTGAGCAAGAATGATTTCCAGAAGCTCCTGCACGATCCGCTGTCACGCCGCATCGATTACGCGGAAGCCAAGAAAATGGTCGATGCCAAGAAAGCGCGCTGGCTCGACGTGCGTCTGCCGAGCGAATTCCAGAACGGCGCGCTGCCGGGCGCGGTCAATCTGCCGCTGTACATGATTCGGATGAAGCTGGCGCAGCTGGATCAGGGCATCACCTGGATCGCCTGCTGCGACACCGGACGGCGCAGTTCCGTCGCGGTGTTCGTACTCACCCAGAAAGGCTACGACGCCTACGTTCTCGAGCGGGGCATTCCGGTCGCGAGCTGAGTCCGAAGACGTACGGACTCACATCGTGTGAGTCGGCCGCTCTGCACCGACCGCGCCGGCCAGCAGCGCTTCGATCTTCTTCTGCGTCGCACCGGCGTCCTGCACGCTGAACTGCACGCCGATCCCCTGCAGACGCTTGTTCTGCGCCCCTTTGGGTGTGAGCCAGACGACCTTGCCGGCCACCGGAATTCTCTCCGGGTTCTCCATCAGCGTCAGCAGGATGAACACCTCGTCGCCGAGCTTGTAATCCTTGCTGGTCGGAATGAACAGGCCGCCGTTCTTGATGAACGGCATGTAGGCGACGTAGAGCGCCGCCTTGTCCTTGATGTTGAGCGTCAGGATGCCCGGCTGGGCGCCGCCGGCGCGCGGTGGGGTGCTCATTCCTTCTTGATGTCCGCTGAGTCGATCCGTCGCAGACTGTAACCGATTTGCGCCTCAGCGCGAGCCCAGCAGCGCCGGCGCCAGGCGCAGCCATTGCACGAACAGCGATTCGAGCAACATCTGCGGTTGCGCATTGCCGCCGATCAGCCGGTTCGCCTCGACCACTTCGTCGAGCACCTGGGTCCAGGCCTTGAACGCCTTGGCGTCTGCGGTCGGCGCCAAGGCCGCGGTCCGGAACTGCGCATGCAGCCAGGACCAGACCCACTGCAGGTGCGCGGCAACGGCATCGCGCTCGATCGTCGCCGCTGCCGACACCGGGTCCTTGCGCCGCCGCCCGACGGCGTTCCACAGCTCCGCCCACTCACGCTGCTGCGCCAGCGCATCACCCTGTCCCAGTTCGAGCGCCCGCAGCGGCGCGCCGTGCGCCGCCTGCAGAGCCTGCTCTTCGTCGCGCGTGCCCTGCGCCTTGAGCCAGGCCAATGCCGCCGACGCAGAAGGAACCGCGAAGCGGATGCGCTGGCATCGGCTGCGCAGAGTGGCCGGCAGGGATTGCGGACGCTCGCCGATCAGGATCAGGTGCGTCGCCGGCGGCGGCTCCTCGATCGTCTTGAGCAGCGCGTTGACGCTGTTGCTGTTGAGTGCGTCGGCAGGATCGACGAGCGCCATACGCGCGCCGCCGTAATGCGACGCCAGCGCGAACCGCGAAATGAGCTTCCGCGCCGCGTCGATCGAGATGTCGCGGCGTTTTTTGTCGGCGTCCGGCTGCCAGTGCACCAGGCCTTGCTCGTGCTGTCCGGTTGCTGTCATCGCCAGGCCGAGCAGGCCGTCCGGCCCGACAACGCTGGCATTGGGATGCGCGCCGACAGCCAGCTGCTGGCAGCTACGGCAGCGGCCGCAGGCATAGCCGCTGCGTTGTTCGCACAGCAGGAATGCGACGAGGGCCCGCGCAAACCAGCGCTTGCCGACGCCTTGCGGGCCGCTCAGCAGCAGCGCGTGCGACAGCCGGTTCTGCAGGATCTGCGCGGTCAGCTCGATCCAAAGATCCTGCTGCCACGGCAGCGGCCGCCACATGGCATCGCCTGTCCCGAGTTGCCCGTCAGGGCGTATCGAGGGGCTCACAGGCGCTGCTCCAGAACCGCGGCGATGGTTGCGAACACCTGGTCGACATCACCGCCGGCGTCGATCACGACACAGCGCGCCGGATCGGCAGCGGCCCGTGCGAGGAAGGCTTCGCGCACGCGCCGCATGAACGCCAGCGTTTCGTCCTCGAAACGATTCGCCTCGCCGCGCAGGCGCGCACGCGCCAGCCCCATTTCCGGCGGCAGGTCGAGCACCAGCGTCAGATCGGGCCGCAGTGTCGGCAACACCAGCGCCTCGAGCGCCTGCAGATGCCGTGGCTCGACGCCCTGGCCGGCGCCCTGGTAGGCATAGCTCGAATCGATGAAGCGGTCGCAAACGACGTCCGCGCCCGCTGCAAGCTGGGGCTCTATGCGCCCATGAAGGTGCGCCGCGCGCGCCGCGAACATCAGCAGCAGTTCGGTGGCCGGGCTCATGCCCTCCTCCCACTGGCGCAGCACCAGCGCGCGGATCGCCTCCGCGAGTTCCGTACCACCCGGCTCGCGTGTCTGCACGACCGTACGCCCGCGCTCGCGCAGCCATGCGCAGACGCGCTGCGTCTGCGTCGACTTGCCGCCGCCTTCGCCGCCTTCCAGCGTGATGAACCGTCCGCGCATAAGCCGTCTACTTGCCCTTGAGCTGATAGCGTCGCACCGCAGCCTGGTGCTGATCCAGTGTCGCAGAGAACTCATGGGTACCGTCGCCGCGCGCGACGAAGAACAGCTCATCGCCGGCTGCCGGATGCAGCGCAGCATGGATCGCCGCCCGCCCGGGCAGACAGATCGGCGATGGCGGCAGGCCGGCGCGGATATAGGTGTTGTATTCGCCATCGGTCTCGAGATCGCGGCGGCGCAGATTGCCGTCAAACGCCTCGCCCAGGCCGTAGATCACCGTCGGATCGGTCTGCAGGCGCATGCCGAGCTGGAGGCGGCGCACGAACACGCCGGCGATGCGCGCACGCTCCTCGGGCGCGCCGGTTTCCTTCTCGACGATCGAGGCCATGGTCAGCGCCTCGAGCGCGCTGGCGTACGGAAGCCCCTCCTCGCGTGCGTCCCATTCCTGCGCCAGCACCTGATCCATCGTGCCGGCCGCGCGCCGCAGGAATGCGCGATCCGTCGTGCCGCGCGAAAACCGGTACGTGTCCGGAAACAGGCTGCCCTCCGCGTGTTCACCCTTGCGCTCGATGGCATCCATGACGGCGGCAGCATCCGCCGCGCCGAGCGTCTGCCGCAGCTGCGGATGCACACGTACCGCGTCCAGGGCCTCGCGAAAGCTCCAGCCCTCGACGATGCGCAGTTCGTAGAGGATGCTTTTCCCTGAGACGATCAGGTCCAGGATCTGCGCCGCATTCATCCCCGGAACGACGCGGTAGTCGCCGGCCTGAAGCCTCCGCTCGATCCCGTTGATGCGGGCATAGGCGCGCAAGTAGGCCGGTCCACGCGGCGCAGCGGCGATCCAGCCCTTGTCCGCCAGCCGCTCGGCGAGCGCCGCGAACGGCAGACCTTCATCGACGGTCAACGTCGCCTCGTTTCCGAGCGCAACGGGCTCGTACAGAACGCGGTGGGCGTCGATCAGCGCGCCGACGGCAAGCAGCGCGAGCAACAGCACGAGACGTCCAAGTCTGCGCATCGAAATCGGTCGTTATTGAAGAGAAATCCGCGGATGCCGGAGTACGCGCATCAGCGCCTTCGAGTGAACTCCCGGCGCGGCCCAGCTCTGCCCGGCCAGACGCCGGACCGGCCACAGGCCGATCAGGGAATTGCAGACGAACACCTCATCGGCGCCAAGCAGCACGGTGTCAGTCAGCTTGGCCTCCGCGACGCTCAAGCCCAGGGCAGGACCGCACTCCAGTATCTTGCGGCGCATGATACCGGCAACGCCGCAGCGATTGAGCGGCGGTGTCAGCAGCTGGCGGCCGACGACGCAAAACAGATTGGTGCGCGTGCCGCACACGATATGCGCTTCGCGGTCGCGCATCAGCCGCTCGTCGATCCCGTCCGGCCAAGCGCGCGACGCCAGAACCTGATCGAGGCGATTGAGATGCTTCACCCCCGCCAGCAGCGGCTGCTCCGACAGGACGACGTCGCTGAAATCCAGCCGCGCGCCGCTGCGATAGACGTCCGCGATACGGGCGGCGAGCGGGAATGCGTACACCCAGCGCTCGCTGGCGGACGTCGCCTGGCGATAGCCGCGACCGCCGGGTCGGCGCGCGACGATGACCTTGACCGCCGCTTCCGAATCCGCACCGGCAATCCGAGCGATCTCGTCGCGGAGCAGCGCCGGGAGCGGACAATCGAGGCTCAGTACCGCGCAGTCGGCGGCGAGCTTGTCCATCTGCAAGTCCCAGTCGGCGATGCGCCCGCCGGACCAAAGCATCGTTCTGAACACGCCGTCGCCGTACTGCAGCGCGCGGCTCTGCGCAAAGCCATCGTCGCAGGGCGCACCGTCATGCAGAACACGGTCATTCATGCGCACGCATCCAGGGCCAGTAGCAGGCCGCGCGCCTTTGCGCGGGTCTCCTCCAGTTCGGCCTGCGCGACCGAATCGGCGACGATGCCGGCACCGGCGCGGAAGCGCACGCGGCCCGGCGCCCAGACCAGGGAGCGGATCAGGATGTTGCTGTCGAGGCGGCCGTCGCGCGAGAGATAGCCCATGCTGCCGGTGTAGGGGCCGCGCCCCTCGCCTTCGAGTGCGGCGATGATTTCCATCACGCGGACCTTCGGGCAGCCGGTGATCGTGCCGCCCGGAAATACTGCGCGCAGCGCCTGCCCGGGCCCGATGCCGGCGCGCAGGCGGCCGCGCACGTTCGAGACGATGTGATGCACGTGCGCGTAGCTTTCGAGCGCCATCAGCTCGCTGACCTCGACCGAGCCCGGTACGCAGATGCGACCGAGGTCGTTGCGTTCGAGGTCGATCAGCATGACGTGCTCGGCGCGCTCCTTGACGTTGCCGATCAGTATCTCACGCAGGCGCTGATCCTCCGCCGGATCGTCGCTGCGGCGCCGTGTCCCGGCGATCGGCCGCGTCTGCGCAAAGCCGGCATCCAGTTGCAGCAGGCGCTCGGGCGACGAGCTGATCACCGCACAATCGCCCCAGCGGACCAGGCCGGCAAAGGGCGAGGGGTTGGTCTCGCGCAGCCTGCGGTACAAGTCCGCGGCCGACAGGTCGAGCGGAACGATTGCGTCCCAGGCACGCGACAGGTTGACCTGGAACGCGTCGCCGGCGCGCAGCCAGTCGAGGATGCGGGCCACGCCGGCGATGAATCGCTCCGGCGCCTGCTCGGTCACCACCGCTGCACATCGTCCGGGCGGCTGCGGCGATGCGCTTTCGGCGCGGGCCGCTTCGAGGTCTTCGCGCAGGCGTGCGAGCGACGCCTCCCCCGCTTCGGCAACGAGGTGGATCTCGCCGCGTTCGCGATCGCGGATCAGCGCGGCCCGGCAGCGCACCGCCAGCGCATCCGGCAGTTCATGCGGAGACGCCGGCAAGCGCAAGCGCGGCTCGACCCAGCGTGCAGCCTCGTAGCCGAGCAGCAGAAACCAGCCGCCCGCGAACGGCAGATCGATCGGAGGCGTCGCAGCGCCCTCCGCCGCCACCCAGCGATCCAGGGCGTCGAAGAAATTGTCGCCAGCACCCTCGGCGCCCGGGCCTTCGAGGCCGGATGCGCGCCCGATCAACGCCTCGCCGGGCTCTGCGAACAGCACATCCCAGCGCCCGGACTGCGGGTGCCCGGCGACGCTCTCAAGCAGGAAGGGATAACGCTGCGGCTGGCGCTCGTGCAGCGCCAGCAGATCGAAGTCGCCGGAGACGACGGTGCGCCGCATGGCAGGCGCTCATCCCGGTCAGACGAAACGCTTGAACGCCAGCGTCCCGTTGGTGCCGCCGAAGCCGAAGGAATTCGACAGGGCGATCTCCAGCTTCGCCTCGCGCGCGACGTTTGGCACGTAGTCGAGGTCGCAGCCTTCGTCAGGGTTGTCGAGGTTGATCGTCGGCGGAATGATCTGATCGCGCAGCGCGAGCAGCGAGAAGATCGCCTCGATCCCGCCGGCCGCGCCGAGCAGATGCCCGGTCATCGACTTGGTCGAGCTGACTGCGACCTTGTGCGCGTGCTCGCCCAGAGCACCCTTCACCGCGAGCGTTTCGGCGAGGTCGCCGGCCTGGGTCGAAGTGCCGTGCGCGTTGATGTAATCGATCTGCTGCGGGTTGAGGCCGGCATCGCGCAGCGCGTTCTGCATGCACTGGCGCGCACCGCGGCCATCCTCCGGCGGCAGCGTGATGTGATAGGCGTCGCTGGACATGCCGAAGCCGATCACCTCGCCGTAGATGCGCGCACCGCGCTTCCTGGCCGCGTCCAGATCTTCAAGGACGACGACACCGGCGCCGTCGCCGAGCACGAAGCCGTCGCGGTCCTTGTCCCAGGGGCGGCTGGCGCGCTGCGGATCGTCGTTGCGTGTCGACAGCGCGCGTGCCTGGCAGAAACCGGCCATGCCGGCCGGCGCCGAGCCGGCCTCGCCGCCGCCGGCGATGTAGATGTCGGCGTCGCCGGACTGGATCAGGCGCGCGCCCAGGCCGATGCTATGCGTCGCTGTCGAGCAGGCCGACACCACGGCGAAGTTCGGCCCGGAGATGCCCAGGTCGATCGTGATGTAGCCGGAAATCATGTTGATGATCGACGCCGGCACGAAGAACGGCGACACCTTGCGCGGCCCACCGGCGTGCAGCTTGCCGCACTCTTCTTCAATCGTACCGATACCACCGATGCCGGAGCCGACGCAGACGCCGATGCGTTCGCGGTTGGCATCGTTGATTTCGAGCCCGGCGTCCTTGACGGCCTGCTTGGCCGCGGCGACGCCGTAGTGGATGAAGGCGTCGGTGCGTCTGACGTCCTTGGCGCTCATCCACTCTTCCGGCCTGAAATCCCTCACCAGGCCGGCGAATTTAGTCGTATAGGCCGTCACGTCGAATCCCGTGATCGGCCCGATCCCCGACTTGCCCGCCAGAATATTCTTCCAGGCCGTGTCGACATCGTTGCCCACGGGCGAGACGATGCCGAGGCCGGTGACGACCACGCGTCTGCGGCTCATAGCAAATGCAAGTTTTCTGATTCGAGGGGAGCGACGCGTCTGCTCAGCCGGCCTGGCTGGTGTGCGCCTTGATGTAGTTGAGGACGTCAGCGAAGGTCACGATCTTCTCGGCTTCCTCGTCCGGAATGTCGATTTCGAATTCTTCTTCCAGCGCCATCACCAGCTCGACCGTATCGAGCGAATCGGCACCCAGATCTTCAACGAAGGAGGCCTCCGGAGTGATTTGATCCTCGCTGACCGACAGCTGCTCAGCAATGATCTTTTTGACCTTCTCTTCAAGCGTACTCATGCGTGACTCCGCAGGGTTTAGGGTGTGTAAGGCCGGCGTATTGTAGTGGATGCCGACCGGGGAAACAGTACGAAGGATTTGTCCTCTCCGATCAACGGATTAGGACATGTACAGGCCGCCGTTGACGTGCAGCGTCTCGCCGCTGATGTAGCCCGCCTCCGGCGAAACGAGGAAAGCGACGGCCGTGGCGATGTCCTCGGGCTGACCCAGACGCTGCGCCGGCACCCGCGCCAACAGGGTCTGGCGCGCGTCGTCGCTGAGCGCGCGGGTCATGTCGGTTTCGATGAAGCCGGGCGCGACGACGTTGACGGTGATGCCGCGCGAACCGATTTCCTGCGCCAACGACTTGGAAAAACCGACCAGCCCCGCCTTGGCCGCGCAGTAGTTCGCCTGCCCGGGGTTGCCCATCGCGCCGACCACCGAGCCGATGCTGACGATGCGCCCGTAGCGCGCCTTCATCATCCCGCGCAGCACGGCGCGCGACAGACGGAACACCGAAGTCAGATCGGTCTCGATCACGTCCGACCAGTCCTCGTCCTTCATACGCAGCAGCAAGGTGTCGCGGGTGACGCCGGCGTTGTTGACCAGAATGCTCACCGGACCGATCGCCGCGAGCAGCGCTTCGCCGGCCGCCGCGTCGCGCACGTCGAGAACGCGTCCCTCGCCGCCCGCCGCCAGCAGCGCTGTGCCGATGGCCGCAGCGCCGGCCTCGCTGGTCGCGGTGCCGATGACCTTGGCGCCCTCTGCCGCCAGCCGCAGCGCAATCGCGCGGCCAATCCCTCGGCTCGCGCCGGTGACCAAGGCGGTCTGTCCCGCCAATCGGGGCTTTGTTTGGTTCATGCCGTCCCTGACGAAGCTACGGTTATCTGGATTTCCATTGAGGATATCAGCTGCATCAGGTTCAGGTCGGGGTGCCGCTCAGTGCCGCACGCGCCTTGTCGAAGCCCGCGCCATCCTCCAGCGCGATTGCCGGCACGTCCTTCACGATGCGCTTGCTCAGGCCGCACAGCACCTTGCCGGGACCGCATTCGAGAAACAGGCCGATGCCCTCGCCGACCAGGTTCTGCACCAGCTGCGTCCACTGCACCGGCCGGTGGAGCTGATCGCGCAGCGCTTCGCGCACCGCGTCCCCTGCACGACCGCTGCGACCGTCCAGATTGTGGGCAACCGGGATGACAGGCGCGTTAAAGCGGATGCCGGCCATCTGCTCGAACAACTGCTCGGCCGCTCCGCGCAGCAGCGAGCAATGCGAGGGCACCGACATCGGCACGCGCACCGCCATGCGCGCACCCTGTGCCTTGGCGTTCTCCAGCACCCAGTCGATCGCCCCCGCGTGGCCGGCGACCACCACCTGCCCCGGCGAATTGAAGTTCGCCGGCTCGAGGACGCCGTCGACCGGGCAGGCCGCACACAAGGCATCGATCTGCGCGTCGTCGAGACCGATCACCGCGGCCATGCCGCCGGTCCCTTCGGGCACCGCCGACTGCATCAAGCGACCGCGCAACTCGACCAGCTTGAGCGCGTCCGCGAAGTCCAGGCACTGCGCAGCGACCAGCGCCGCGTACTCGCCCAGGCTGTGCCCGGCCAGAGCCGATGGTGCCGGCAGGCCCGCAGACAGGCAGTGCTGCTGCCACAGACGCCAGACCGCAATGTCGGCTGCCAGCAGCGCTGGCTGCGTGCGCTCGGTACGGTTGAGTTCCTCGACCGGCCCCTCGCGCACCAGGCCGGCCAGATCCCAGCCCAGCACATCAGACGCCTCCTGAAAGGTCTGCGCGATGACCGGGTCGGGGTGCGCGCCGAGCATGCCGACCGCCTGCGAACCCTGCCCCGGAAACAACATTGCGTACTTCATGTTTCGTTCTGCGCCTCACTCGTTTTTTTGCTGACCCGGGTTTCCTTCCCCCAGAAACTGCGGAAAACGACGCCGTAGATCAACGCGGAAAGTGTTCCGAACATGTGCGACTCCACCACCACCCGGCCACCGATCGCCGCCTCATCGGACAGCGGCGCGCCGGCATACAGCTCCCAGCCGATTTTGCCGATCAGATAGAGCAGGCACCCCAGTGCGATCAGATCGCGCTTGAGCACTTGGGGAACCAGTCCGAGTACAAACAGTCCATGAATGACGCCGGACATGCCGACATAGGTCGACAGCTTCGGCACGAACAGCAGCAGGCCCGCGCTCATTCCGGTTCCCAGAAGCACCAGGCGCCGGGCCCAGACATGAACCGGCAAGGCGTCGGGACACAAGAGGACCAGCACCAGCAGCCCCATTTCGTTGAGCAGGAGATGGTACCAACCCAGGTGAGCGAAATTGCCGGTCAGGAGCCGCCACCACTGGCCGTCGAGCACCGCGCTGCGGTCATACTGCAGCAGCACGCGGCCGGCATCGCCGAACACTTCGACACCGGCAAGCAGCAGCATCAGCAGCGCCGGCGAGACCCAGACGGCGGCCGAACGATAGGGCGAGTTTGATATCATCGACACAGGCGCGAACGCCTAAATTTTTCTTCGATTACAAGACAATGACGAACGTACGCATACGCCGTGCCCAGCGCGGCTTCACCCTCATCGAGATCATGGTCGTGGTCGTGATTCTCGGCATTCTGGCCGCGGTCGTGGTCCCCAAGATTATGGACAACCCGGACAAAGCCCGCATCACCAAGGCGAAGCAGGATATCCGCGTTCTGGAATCGCAGCTCAATATGTACAAGCTCGACAACTACACTTATCCGACGACGCAGCAGGGCCTCGAAGCACTGGTCAGCAAGCCGGCCGGTGAGCCCGAAGCGCGGAATTACCCGTCTGGCGGCTACATCAAGTCGCTGCCGAAAGATCCCTGGGGCAATCCGTATCAGTACCTGCAGCCGGGCGTGCGCGGCGAGATCGACCTGTTCTCGCTCGGTTCGGATCGTCAGCCCGGCGGCGAAGCTTTCGCGGCGGACATCGGCAACTGGAATCTCGAATAAGCGCTGCTTTGCGAGTGAAGGCCGGAACACAGTGCCGGCGACGGGCGGCCGACGGTTTCACGCTGGTCGAGATCATGGTCGTCGTCGTCATCATCGGCATCATGCTGACCTTCGCGAGCCTGTCGATCGGCGATCGCGCGGTGGTCGACAGGCTGGATACCGAAGCGCGGCGGCTGGAGCAGCTGTTCCATCTGGCGCAGGAGGAAGCCGAGCTGAAGGGCTTTCAGCTCGGTTTTCGCTACACCGACCTGCGCTATCAGTTTCTGATCGTCAGTCCCGAAGGCAAATGGGTGCCGGTTCCGGAAGGGCCCTTGCGCGAACGCCTGATTCCGGCGCCGCTCGAGCTCGCGCTCAGGGTCGAGGACCGGCCGGTGCCGCCGGCGCAGGAGTTGTCGGCGATGGCGGAGCAGATGCAGGAGGGGAAGAACGCGCCGGAACCGGAGCCGCAGGTGCTGATCCTGTCCAGCGGCGAGTTCACCGCGTTCACGCTCGACGTCAGCGCTGCGGGCCTCACGACCGGATACCGCATCGGCGCAACGCTGCTTGGCAAGATCACGCTCGAACGGCGCGACGAAAAGGACGGCCGGTTATGAGGCGGTCGCGGGGATTCACGCTGATCGAGATGGTCGTTGCGGTGGCAGTGCTCGCGATCGCGATGTCGGCGATCCTGTCGGGCATGGCGCGCTACGCGGACAACGCAGCCCGCTTGCGCGAACGCACCGTTGCGCTGTGGGTGGCGCACAACCGGCTGGCCGAAATCGAACTGGAACCGGGCTGGCCCGATGTCGGCAAGTCCGATGGCGACATGAAGCTGGCCGGCCGGAAATGGAAGTGGGAGGCGGAGGTCAAGAAAACCACCGACGATCATCTGCGCCGCATCGACATCCGCGTGCTGTCGCCGAACCGCAAGGACTCGGCCGCATCGCTGTCCGCGTTCATGGCCGATACGGGGCGGCAGTGAAGCGGCCCTTCCACTCGCGCCCCAGGTGGCGCTCGCTCAGGACAGCCGGCCCCCATGGGCAGACCGGCTTCACGCTGCTCGAACTCGTCGTCGTGTTGGCGATCTTCGCGATCTTCTCGTTGATGGCCTACGGCGGACTCGATTCGGTGCTGAAGACGCGCCGGCAGGTCGAAGTCGCTCAGGACCGCTTGGCGCAGCTGCAAAAAGGCTACCTGCGCCTGCGCAATGATCTGCAGCAGGTGCGTTTCCGGCCCGCACGCGACGGATTCGGCGATCTGCAGCCGGCGCTGCGTGCCAGCGACGCCGGCTATCTCGAATTCACGCGCGGCGGCTGGACCAATCCCTTGTACCTGCCGCGCGCCGGGATGGAACGCGTCGCCTACCGTTTCGAGGATGGCGAGCTGATCCGCATGTCCTGGCGCGTGCTCGACCAGGCGCAGGACAGCAAGCCGGTCGAGACGGTGCTGCTCGACGGCATCGAGGAAATCGCCTGGCAGTACCTCGACGACAAGCGCGAGTGGCAGGACCGATGGCCGATCGAGGCGCCGGACCAGATCGACGCCGAGGTGTGGCCGCCGCTGGCGGTCGAGGTCAGCATGAAGACCCAGGATCTGGGCGACCTGCGATTCCTGTTCCCGATCGGGGTGCAGTACGCCGACGTTTCCCAGGGCCCTGGCGATATCACCTGCCCTGGTCCAGGCGCCTGCCCGGATTCGGAACCGCGAACACCGATCGCCACGCCGGCCCCGGAAGACATCGTCCCGTGACCCCTCGCCATCGCCAAAGCGGCATCGCGTTGATCACCGCCATTCTGGTGGTGGCGATCGCCGCAATCGCCTCGGCAGCGATCCTGTCTTCGGCCAACATCGCGATCCGGCGCACGGCCAATCTGCAGGAGTCGGAGCTGGCATGGTGGTACGCCAGCGGCGTCGAGTCCTTCGTCAAATCCATCCTCGATCGGGATGCCGACGACAACAAGACCGATTCCTTCCTCGACGCCTGGGCCAAGGCCGCCGACTATCTGCCGGTGGACGAGGGCTTCGTCCGCGGCCAGGTCATCGACCTGCAGGGGCGTTTCAACCTCAACAACCTCGCGGCTGGCGTGCCGGGCGACGGCACCTTCGAGAAGCAGCAGCAGATCTTCGTGCGCCTGCTCGCCTACGCCGGTGTCGAGCGCGAGTCCGACGCGCAGGCAATCGCCGCGGCGACGCGGGACTGGATCGACGCCGACAGCGAACCGACCGGCTTCGGCGGTGCCGAGGACACCGAGTACCTGGGCGCGAGCCCGCTGCCTTACCGCGTCCCCAACCGCGCGATGGTCAGCCCTTCGGAGCTGCTGGCCGTCAAGGGCATGACCAAGGCTGTCTACGTCAACTTGCGCGAGCTCGTCGCCGCCCTGCCGCCGCCCAAGAGCCAGTTCAAGGCCGAAGCGATCAACATCAACACCGCGCCGGAAAACTTGCTGCGCGCACTGAGCAGCGAGCAGAGCGCAGAACTCGAGGCGTTTCTGCGCGAGCGCGTCGAGAAACCTGCCGATTCAACCAGCGATCCTCGACTGGGTGCAGGGATCAGCGATGTGCCGCTGACGGTGTCGAGCAGATTCTTCATGCTGCGCTCGGAAATCTACATAGGCAGCAGCCGGGTGGGACTGTATAGTTTCTATTTTCGCCCCCCCAATGGGGGCGCGCCCGTGATCTACGGGCGAAGCACCGATACCGAGTAGTTCGTGCGCGAAACCTTATACATCCGCATGCGTGCCGCCGACCCGGGCGCGCTGACGACCTATTGCATTGCCCGCGGCGATGCAATGGCATCGTTCATCGTCGAACAGGCGCCGCTCGAAGACCTGATCGAGCTGGCCGCCGGGCGCCGTACGGTCCTGATCGCGCCGTCCGCGGATGTGCGCCTGACCAGCGTTCAGGTGCCGGCGCGCCAGACCGCGAAAGTACTGCAGGCGGTGCCGTTTGCCCTTGAGGACCAGCTGGCCGACGACATCGACACAATGCATTTCGCCCTGGGTGCGCGCCAGGCGGACGGCAGCTGGCCGGTCGCGGCGGTGGCGCGCGCGTGCATGTCCCGCTGGATCGGATGTTTCGCGGAGCGCGGCTTGCGGCCGGACGCGATCATTCCCGATGTGCTCACGCTGCCGGTTCCGCCCGCGAATCAGCTGAGCCTGCTGATCGACGGCGACGAGGTCCTGGTGCGCAGCGGCGCCGCGACGGGTTTCGTCTGTCACCGCGACGATCTCGAACTGTGCCTGCAAGTCGTCGATCCGGAGCGCAGCCGCGTGTTGCGCACGATGATCCCGCGCGATCAGGCCTTCGACCCGAGCACGCTGCCGTGGGCGCAGGAAGCCTTGCACGGCTTTGGCCACCCGCTCGAAGCGATGCTGCAGGGGCTCGCCGCAAATCCGCATGTCGATCTGCTGCAGGGCGAGTATTCGCCGCGACAGGACTTGCTGCGCCTGTGGCGCCCCTGGCGGCTCGCCGCAGCGCTTGCGGGCGCAGCGGTGGTGCTGGGCGCAACGGCTCATGGCGTCCAGTCGTACCGGATCGGCCGGGAACTCGAAGCGCTGCGCGCGCAAAACCAGCAGCGCTACCAGGAGATCTTTCCGTCCGAAACACGGATCGTCGACCTCGAAGCGCAGCTCGATCAGCAGTTCGCGCATATGAGTGGCGGGCCTTCCGCCGCTGCGCTGCTGGCGCTGATGAACGTGGTTGCCGATGCCACCGCGGCGGTTGCGGGCCTGACCGTCCAGTCGGTGCAGTTCCGCGATGCCGCCCTGTATGTCGGCCTGGGCGCCGGCAACCTGCAGGCGCTGGAGCAGCTCAAGACCTGGTTCGAAACACCGCGCGCCGCGCGACTGGAAGTGCAGGCCGCCAACTCCGGCAGCGAAGGCGTCCAGATCCGCATCAAGCTCACGCCCACATGAGTAATCCATTGACCGGGCAGATCGAACGTCTGCGAACAGCGATTGAAGCGCTGGCGCCGCGCGAACGCATTCTGGTGCTGTCGGCATCCGTCTTCGTCGCCTTCACGCTGCTGTATCTGCTCGCGTGGGAACCGCTCGTCGTCGCTCACGCGCAGCGTGCCGAGGCCCTGGCGCGCGCGCGCCTGCTTTCCGCCCGCATCGAGGAGGTCGCGGTCAAAACGCAGGCTGCGGGATCGGGCCAACGCATCGACCGCAGCACCTCGCTGCTGGCCGCGGTCGACCAGACCAGCCGCTCGCCGACGCTGGGCAAGGCGCCGTCGCGGTTGCAGCCGGAGGGCGATCGCGAGGTCAAGATCTGGATCGAAGACGTGCCCTTCGACAACCTGCTGCACTGGCTGCAGGAATTGGAGGCGCGATACGGGATCAGCGCGTCGAGCGCCGAGATCGAACGCGGCGGCGGTGCCGGCGTAGTGAGCGTACGGCTCACGCTGGTTCGCGGGTGATGGGCCGATGAAGCTCCGTTATCTCCTGCTCGCCGGCGGGTTCGCATTTGCGGCCGCGCTGCTGACCCAAGCGCCTGCCGCGCTGGTCTACGCCTGGACGCCGGCGTCGCGGCCGGACGCGCCCGTACGGCTTTATGGTATCGACGGTTCGATGTTCGCCGGAACCGCTTTGCAGATCTCCCGCGGACCGCAGACCTTGCTGCGCCAGTTGCGGTGGACGGCAAAACCCGGCGCTCTGCTGCTCGGACGGGTGGCCTATCACGTCAAGACCGACGCAGCGCCGACCCTGCTGGACGGGACCGTCGCGACCGGCTGGGGCGGAACCCGGTTTTCAGAGCTGAAGGCCAGCGGCGAGTTGCGCGCCGTCGCCGCGATGTTCGGTCAGGTTTTCGTGCCGTTGAGCGGCCAGGTCGGACTGCAAATGGACCACCTGCGGATTGCGGACGACTGGCCGGTCCAGGCCGAGGGTGACATCCGCCTCATCGGCCTGGCCTGGACGCTGGGCCGCGAACCGGTCCCTTTCGGAGACTACCGGGTGCAGATCACGACCGGCGCCGCTGACATCGTCGCGTCCGTCAGCACGCTCGCGGGCGTCGTCGACGTCAGCGGCGAAGGTCGTGTCAAGCCCGATCGCAGCTACGAGCTGGATCTCAAGCTGCGGCCTCGCTCGGATGCTCCGGCGATGGTGACAAATCTTCTGCGCCAGCTCGGATCGCCGGATTCGCAAGGCAATTACCGCCTGCGCAGAGCCGGCGCCGCACCTAGGGCAGCCGAAGCCGCGACGGTTGCTGCGCCGGCAACCGGACCAGTCAAGGCGACACCGCCAAACATCGACGATATCCCGGTGCGTGATGACTCCGCGCGCGCGCGCTCTAGATCGGCGCCCGTTGCGACGGCGCCGCCGTCCCCCGAACAGAGCGCCGCTCCGGAAAGCGAAGGCGGCTACTTGGTGGTGCCATGAACTGGTCTCCCCATGTCGTCGTCGCCAGCATCGTCGAACGCAACGGGCGTTTTCTGTTGGTCGAGGAGGACGTCAACGGCGAACTGCGCTTCAATCAGCCAGCCGGGCACTGGGAGCAGAACGAGACCCTGATCGCCGCGGCCCGGCGCGAGGCCCTGGAGGAAACGCGCTGGGAGGTTGAGCCGGTTGCATTGCTCGGCCTCTATCACTTCGATCCCCCCGGACTCGGCTACGGCTTCCTGCGCGTCGCCTTTGTCGCCCATGCGCAGCGCGAGCGCCCGGAGCTCGATCTCGACACCGGCATCTTGCGCGCCGTCTGGATGTCGCGCGAGGAAATCGCAGCGAGCCGTGCGCAGCATCGCAGTCCGATGGTGCTGCGCTGCGTCGATGACTATCTGGCCGGCAAACGCTTTCCGCTCGATCTCATCGCTCATTTGTAGCCAGCGGTGGACACCGTCCCTCCACGCACAAGCCATGTCGTCGTCGGCATGTCTGGCGGCGTCGACTCCTCGGTGACCGCGCACCTGCTCAAGGAGCAGGGCTACAAGGTCTCCGGGCTGTTCATGGTCAACTGGACCGAGGACGAACAGGGTTACTGTTCGTCCGCCGAGGACTTCCAGGACGCGCGCCGGGTCTGCGAGGAACTCGACATCCCGCTGCACCGGGTCGACTTCTCGAAGGAATATCGCGAGCGCGTGTTCGCGCGCTTTCTCGCCGACTATGCCGCCGGCAAGACGCCCAATCCCGACGTGCTGTGCAATCGCGAGGTGAAGTTCCAGCCGTTTCGCGAGTACGCGTTCCGTCTGGGCGCGGACTTTATCGCGACCGGCCATTACGCCCGCATCGAACACCGCGCCGATGGACCGTGCCTGCTGCGCGCGAGCGACGACAACAAGGACCAGACTTACTTCCTCGCCGGCGTCGAGCGCGCGCACTTCGAGCGCGTACTGTTTCCGCTCGGCAACCTGACCAAGCCGGAGGTGCGCGCGATCGCACAGCGCGCTGGCCTGGCGGTGCATCGCAAGAAGGACTCGACCGGGATCTGCTTCATCGGCGAGCGCGAGTTCCGCGAGTTTCTCTCGCGCTACCTGAAGCCGAACCCAGGGCCGATCCTCGATGACGGCGGACGCAAACTCGGCCACCACCAGGGCCTGATGTACTACACGCTCGGCCAGCGGCGAGGAATCGGCGTCGGCGGCGCGCGCGGCGCTCGGGAAGCGCCGTGGTATGTCGTCGGCAAGAATCCGGAACGCAACGCGTTGATCGTGTCCCAGGACGCGCAGCATCCCTGGTTGATGGCGACGCGGCTGACCGCCGCGCCCTTCAACTGGCTCGCGCCGCGTCCTGCGGACGCCGATCCGCTGCTGGCGCGCATTCGCCACCGACAAAGCCTTCAGACGTGCTCGGCACGCGATGTCGACGGGTCGGTTCACGTCAGTTTTTCGTCGGCGCAGCGCGCCGTCGTTCCCGGGCAATACTGCGTTTTGTATGACGGCTCGCGGTGCCTGGGGGGCGGCGAAATCGTTCGCGCCGGCTGACGGCTCAGGCGGCCTGCGATGCCGCCGCCTCGCTGTACGCCAGCTTGATTCTGCGGATCTCCGGCAACAGTTCGACGAAGCGCGGCACCAGCTCCGGGTCGAAATGGCGACCGCAGAAATCCTGCAGATACTTCACCGCGTCGTCGATCGGCCACTCGTCCTTGTAGGGCCGCTTCGACGTCAGCGCGTCGAACACGTCCGCAACGGCCACGATGCGGCCCTCGATCGGTATGTCGCCGGCAGCACGCTGCCGCGGATAGCCGGTGCCGTCCCAGCGTTCGTGATGCGTCAAGGCGACAACCCGCGCGGTTTCGAGCAGTTCGCTGCGATGCCGTCCGAGAATTCCGGCGCCGATCGCCGGATGGCGGCGCATCTGCACCCATTCGGCTTCGGTCAGCGGTCCGGGCTTTTGCAGGATGTGATCAGGGATCCCGATCTTGCCGATGTCGTGCATCGGCGCGGCATTGAACAGCACGTCGGCACGATCGTCGCTGAATCCCGCAGCCACCGCGAGCAGCCGCGCGTAGTGCGACATGCGGATCACGTGCAGTCCGGTGTCGTCGTCCTTGTACTCCGCCGCGCGTCCGAGCCGGCGGATCACCTCGAGCCGCGTCTGCTCCAACTCGCGCGTCCGCGCTTGCAACTCCTGCGTCCGCGACTCGACCAGCGCGGACAGATGGCGCTCCTGGACACCCAGCAGCACGTGCGTGCGCACGCGCGCCAGCAGTGTCGCCGGCTGGAACGGTTTGGGGATGAAATCGACCGCGCCCGCTGCGAATGCCGCTTCCTCGTTGCTGGTCTCGGTCAACGCGGTGAGGAAAATCACGGGAATCCGGCGCGTGCGTTCGTTCTGCTTCAGGCGACGGCAGACGTCGTATCCACTCATCCCCGGCATCATGACGTCGAGCAGGATCAGCTCGGGTTGGCGTTCCGCCGCCGCAAGTTGAAGTGCGGTTGCGCCGTCGAGCGCGATCAGCGCCTTGTAGTGCTCACGCAAGATGCGGCTGGCCACTTCGAGGTTCTGCGGCGTGTCGTCGACGATCAACACCACCGGCTTGTCCTGCAGGCTCATGTCAGGACTCCCAGAGCATCGCGCAGCCGTCCGAGTTCCGCGCGCGCATCGGCGAAGCGGTAGCTCCGCACCAGCCGCATGAATCCGTCGACCGGCAGCGGATCGCCGACGTCGCGCCGGAGCAGCTGCACCAGCTGCTCGGCGCAATCGGTGGCCTCGGAGTCGTGAGCGGCAAGTTGCGCATCGAGTTGACGCAGCAGCTCGTCGACGGTGCCCTCCGGATCGGGGCGCCCATCTTCCACGACGCGTGCAGGCGCCAGCAGCGATTCCGCGTCACGCCCGAGCGCCGCGCCCAGCGAACGTGCGAATTCGACGATGTTGACCGGCTTGGCGAGGTAGTCGTTCATTCCCGACCGCATACAGCGCTCGCGATCGCCAGGCATGGCGCTCGCGGTCATCGCGATGATCGGCATGGCGTGGCCGCGAACGCGCATCTCCTGCGCCGCGCTGATGCCGTCGAGCAGCGGCATCTGCAGGTCCATGAACACGACGTCGAAGCGCGCTGTCTCGGCCAAGGCCAGGGCCTGCAAACCGTCACGCGCCACGCTGACTTCGGCGCCGGCCTCCTCGAGCAGTTCCCGCGCGAGCTGTTCGTTGAGGACGTTGTCCTCGACGATCAGCACGCGAATACCGGCCAGCGTGCCCTCGCGCAGCCCCAGCGCTGCCGACTGGCCGAGCGGCTCGTCGCCCACGACCGCCCCGTCGGGTGCACGCTCCAGCCGCACGCGCACCCGGAACGTCGTGCCGTGTCCCGGACTGCTCTCGCAGGCAATGTCGCCGTGCATCGCCTCGACCAGCTGGCGGGTGATCGCGAGGCCCAGGCCGGTGCCGCCGAAGCGCCGCGTGGTCGACGCATCCGCCTGGCTGAACGAGTGGAACAGGTGAGCCTGCTCGGCCTGCGTCATGCCGACGCCGGTGTCCGCGACCATGCACTCCAGCCAGCAATGCGCATCGTCAGCGTCCGCAGACGCCCACTCGCGCAACGACACCAGCACCCGTCCGCGCTCGGTGAACTTGATCGCGTTCCCGGCCAGGTTGAGCAGGATCTGGCCGAGCCGCAGCGAATCGCCGACGACGCAGGCGGGTGCGGTCGGCGACAGGCGGCACTCGAAGTCCAGCCCTTTTTCAGTGGCCCGGACCGCCAGGATCGTGCGCAGTTGCGCGAGCACGGACTCCGGCTCGAATCGTGCGCGCTCCAGCACCAGCTTGCCCGCCTCGATTTTCGAGAAATCCAGGATGTCGTTGATGATGCGCAACAGGGATCGCGCCGACGTGTCGATCTTGTGCAGGTAGTCGATCTGGCGGACGTCGCGCTCGCGGCGCAGGGCCAGATGCGTCAAGCCGATGATCGCGTTCATCGGCGTGCGGATCTCGTGGCTCATGTTGGCGAGAAATTCACTCTTGGCCCGGTTCGCCGTCTCGGCCAGTTCCTTGGCCGCCGCGAGCTCGGCTTCGAGGCGTTTGCGCTCGGTGACGTCGACGCCGTAAGCATTCCAGACGGCAAGAACTTCGCGATCCGCGCCCGATTTCGGGATCGCTTCGATGTGAATCCAGCGCGGGCCGCTTGGGCCAAGCACACGGAATTCGAGCACCGCCGGGGTCAACTCGGCCGCCGATCGCGTCAGCTCCTCGAGCGCCGCCTCCCGGTCCTCCTCGCAGACCGCCTCCAGAATCTTCACGTAAGGAATGCGCGGCTGGTCGTGGTCGATGCCCAGCAGTCGGTAATAGCCCTGGTGATTGAACCGGAGATCGACCGTGCCGTCCGCATACAGGCACGACTGGTAAACCACGCCCGGCAGGTTCTGCGCAAGCTCGACGATGTGCGCGCGAGTCCGTTGCAGGTCGTTTTCGAGCAGCTTGCGTTCCGAGACATCGATCGCATAGCCGTTCCAGATGATGTCACCGTCGTCGCCGGCTCTCGGAACCGCGGCCAGATGTATCCAGTGCACGCTCCCGTCCGGCCAGGTCAGGTGAATGTCGCGCGCCGCCGGTTGCAGGCTGCGCGCCGAGGCCTCGATGTCCGCCACCACCAGGGCGCGATCCTCCGGCTGCAATCGCCCCAGACCGTTGGCGATGCTCGGGGGTCCTTCGGACGGGACGTCGCCGGTGAGACGCCGCATGCCGCTGTTGACGAACAGCAGTTCGATCTGACCGTCGGCGCCGCGCCGTAACTGGAACACGCCGCCCGGAATGCCGTCGGTGACCTGCTGCAGCAGACGCTTCGCAGCGCGGATTTCGTCCTGCACGTGCTTGAGCTGACTGATCCGCGTGCTGAATCCGTTCCAGACGATTCTTCCATCCGGTCGTGCCGACGGCTCTGCCGAGCCCCGGATCCACTCGATCTCCCCGGACCGATCCCGCACCCGATACTCGACCACATAGGGCTGCATCGAATGGGCGGATTTCTCGATGGCCGTCAGGACCAGGCCGCGATCCTCCTCGACGACGCTGGTCAGAACCTGGCCGTAGTCGCGCAGCGCGTCCTCGCGCCTGACGCCGGTCAGCGCCTCGACACCGCTGCTGACGAAGTTGGTCCGCAGGACGCCGTCGGCACTGCGCTCGAACTGAAAGACCACGCTGCCGGGTATACCGTCGGTCACCTCGCGCAGCAAGCGCTCGGCGGCGACGATCTGCGCCTCGCTCGCGCGCCTGCGCCTGACCTCGCGGCGCAGGACGAACACCCAGAACAGCATCAGCGCGGCGATGGCCACGCCGCCGATCCAGACGTCTGCGTCGAAATCGACGGCCATCCTCGCTTCCGCAACCGCGGGTGCGGCCGCCCACAGCGCCGCGCCCGTCCCGCAGATCATCCGACGACCGGCACCTCGAGTGCGCATCGACGATTCCCCCTCCGTGGGCCCCGGATCGACCTTAGTCCAAAGCCCGCTCTTGCTCAATGTCGGCGCACACTGGCGCATACTGAAAGGCCGAAGCGGCGGCCGGATTCCGCTATAATTTCGCGCCTTTTTTCAGGCGCCGTTCGCCGGCGCTGCCGCTGACCTCAGCCTTCCAGGGCCCATCATTTCGGAGCATCTCGCCATGACGGACAGCTTCCAGTCCAAGTCCACTTTGAAAGTCGGTTCCAAGTCCTATAGCTACTACAGCCTCAAGGCGCTGGAACCGAAGTTCAAACTGGCACGCCTGCCGTACTCGATCAAGGTTCTGCTCGAAAACCTGCTGCGCCACGAGGACGGCGTCAACACGACGAAGGCCGATGTCGAAACCCTCGCCGGCGCCGACTTCAAGAAGCTGCCGGCCAAGGACATCAATTTCACGCCGGCGCGCGTGATCCTGCAGGACTTCACCGGCGTGCCCTGCGTCGTCGATCTTGCGGCGATGCGTGACGCAATCACCAAGCTCGGCGGCAAGGCCAGCAAGGTCAACCCGCTGTGCCCGGTGGAACTGGTCATCGATCACTCGGTGATGATCGATCACTACGGCTCCAAGGAAGCCCTCGACCTCAACGCCAAGGTCGAATTCCAGCGTAACGAGGAGCGCTACACCTTCCTGCGCTGGGGCCAGGAAGCGCTGAAGAACTTCAAGGCCGTGCCGCCCGACACCGGTATCGTCCACCAGGTCAACATCGAGTACCTGGCCCGCGTCGTGTTCGAGAACAGCGAAGGCCTGCTCTACCCCGACAGCTGCTTCGGCACCGACAGCCACACCACAATGGTGAACGGCATCGGCGTGCTGGGCTGGGGCGTCGGCGGCATCGAGGCCGAGGCCGCGATGCTGGGCCAGCCGTCTTCCATGCTGATCCCCGAAGTGATCGGCGTGCGCGTCACCGGCAAGCTGGCCGAAGGCGCGACTGCCACCGACCTCGTGCTGACGGTCACCGAGATGCTGCGCAAGCGCGGCGTCGTCGAGAAGTTCGTCGAGTTCTTCGGGCCCGGCCTGGCCAACCTCTCGGCCTCGGACCGCAATACGATCGCCAATATGGGACCGGAATACGGTGCCACCTGCGGCATCTTCCCGATCGACGAAGAGACCCTGAACTACCTGCGCCTGACCGGCCGTAGCGACCAGCAGGTCGCCGTGGTCAAGGCCTACGCCCAGGCCCAGGGCATGTGGTGGACGCCGGACGCGCCGGAAGCCGAGTACACCGACGTGCTCGCGCTCGACCTGGGCAGCATCAAGCCCAGCCTCGCCGGCCCCAAGCGCCCGCAGGACCGCGTGCTGTTGTCGGATGTGAAGGCCAACTACCGCAAGGCCTTTGAATCCGAGCAGAAGATGCGCCCCTCGAAGGGCCCGGCCAGCGTCACCGACAAGGGCCAGACCTATCAGCTGAAGGACGGCGCGGTCGTGATCGCCGCGATCACCTCCTGCACCAACACCTCCAACCCGAGCGTGCTGATCGGCGCCGGCCTGCTTGCCAGGAAGGCGCGCGCGCTGGGCCTGACTTCAAAGCCCTGGGTCAAGACCTCGCTCGCCCCCGGCTCGCTGGCGGTCACCGAGTACCTGAAGAAGGCCGGCCTGATCGAAGATCTGGAGCATCTGGGCTTCTACGTCACGGCCTACGGCTGCACCACCTGCATCGGCAACTCCGGCCCGCTCAACGAGCCGATCGGCAAGGCGATCCAGGACAACACGCTGAGCGTCTCGGCGGTACTGTCGGGCAACCGCAACTTCGAAGGCCGCGTCCACCAGGACGTGCGCATGAACTACCTCGCCTCGCCGCCGCTGGTCGTCGCCTTCGCCATCGCCGGCAGCACCGACATCGACCTGAGCAGCGAGCCGATCGGCAAGGGCAAGGATGGCAAGGACGTGTTCCTCAAGGACATCTGGCCCTCCAACCGGGAGATCCAGGAAGCTGTTGCCAAGGCCGTCACCGCCGACCTGTTCAAGGCCAGCTACGCCAACGTGCTCAAGGGCGACGCGCGCTGGCAGAGCATCAAGATCAGCAAGTCCGAGACCTATCCCTGGGACGCGAAGTCGACCTACGTCGCCAACCCGCCCTACTTCGACGGCATGACGATGACCCCGCCGGGCATCCAGCCGATCAAGGGCGCGCGCGCGCTGGCGGTGCTGGGCGACTCGATCACGACCGACCACATCTCGCCGGCCGGCGACATCAAGAAGGACGGCCCCGCGGGCAAGTACCTGATGGAGCACGGCGTGCAGCGCGCCGACTTCAACAGCTTCGGCTCGCGCCGCGGCAACCACGAGATCATGATGCGCGGCACCTTCGCCAACACGCGCATCAAGAACGCGATGACCCCGGGCGTCGAGGGCGGCGTGTCGCGCCACATCAACGGCGCCGCCGGTCCGGTCGAGCCGATCTACGACGTGGCGATGAAGTACAAGGCGGAAGGAACCCCGCTGGTCGTACTCGCCGGCAAGGAATACGGCACCGGCTCGTCGCGCGACTGGGCGGCCAAGGGCACGATCCTGCTCGGCGTGAAGGCCGTGATCTCGGAGAGCTTCGAGCGCATCCACCGCGCCAACCTGGTCGGCATGGGCGTGCTGCCGCTGAACTTCGTTGACGGCCAGAGCGCCGCCTCGCTGGGCCTGGACGGCACCGAGGTGTTCGACTTCGACAGCCTCAAGAATGGCGCCAGCGAAGTCGGTGTGACGGCAAAGAAGGCCGACGGCAAGACCGTGTCCTTCAAGGCCAGGGTGCGCATCAACACGCCGATGGAGTGGGAGTACTACCAGCACGGCGGCGTGCTGCAGTACATGCTGCGGCAGATGGCCAAGGCCTGAGCCTGAACCCAGACAAGGCCCGCATCCGCGGGCCTTGTCCTTTGTGCGCCAGAACCCGTGCGACTGAACAAGTTCATCAGCGAAACCGGCATCTGCTCACGGCGCGAAGCCGACAGCTGGATCGAGCAGGGCCGCGTGACCGTCAACGGACAGACTGCAGCGCTCGGCACGCAGGTCGAAACCGGCGACGACGTACGCGTCGACGGCAAGCCGGTCGGACAGAGCAAGAAAAACGTCTACATCGCCCTGAACAAGCCGGTCGGCATCACCTGCACGACCGAGCGTCACATCGCCGGCAACATCGTCGACTTCGTCGGCCACACGGAACGCATCTTTCCGATCGGCCGCCTCGACAAGGACTCCGAGGGCCTGATCCTGCTGACCAACGACGGCGACATCGTCAACGACATCCTGCGCGCCGAGCACGACCACGAAAAGGAATACATCGTCACCGTCGACCGGCCGCTGACGCCGGAATTCCTCAAGGGCATGGGCGGCGGCGTGCGCATCCTCGACACCGTGACCAAGCCCTGCATCGTCACGCCGGTGGGCCGCAACAGCTTCCGCATCATCCTGACGCAGGGGCTCAACCGGCAAATCCGGCGCATGTGCGAGGTCTTCGGCTACACGGTACGGCGCCTGCAGCGCGTGCGCATCATCAACGTGCACCTGGGCGCGCTCAAGGTCGGACAATGGCGCGACCTGACGGTGCCGGAGCTGCGCGGCCTGCTGCCGGGCCAACGCGGCACCGAGGCGGTCGCGCGCGTGCAGCGAACGGACGCCAGGTTGACCCTGCCGAAGCGCTGACCCGGCGGGCCCGAAATTCAGCGATCGAATCCCGTACACTTGCGCCCGCCGTCAACAACCGTTCAGCCATGATCACTCGCGTCGTTTTCAACCAGAAAGGCGGGGTCGGCAAGACCACCATCGTCTGCAATCTCGCGGCGATCGCCGCCTCGCGCGGCCTGCGCACCCTGGTCATCGACCTCGATACCCAGGGCAACGCCACGCAGTACTTGACCGGCAGCTCGCCGGCGAAGCCCGACCGGACCATCGGCGATTTTTTCGATACGACGCTGGGCTTTTCGCTGAGTCCGCCGCCGTTCGTGACCTACGCTGCGAACACACCGTACGAGAATCTCGACATCGTCGCCGCCGATCCGCGCCTGGATGAGCTGGTCGTCAAGCTCGAAGCGAAGCAGAAGATCTACAAGTTCCGCGACGCATTGCGCAAGCTCAAGGGCTACGACGCGGTCTTCATCGACACGCCGCCGGCGCTGAATTTCTACTCGCGCGCCGCGCTCATTGCCGCCGACCGCGTGCTGATTCCTTTTGACTGCGACGAGTTCGCGCGTCAGGCGCTGTACACGCTGCTCGACAACCTCGACGAGCTTCGCGCGGATCACAACGACGAGCTGCAGGTCGAAGGCATCGTCGTCAACCAGTTCCAGTCGCGCTCCAAGCTGCCGGCGCGCATCGTCGAGGAGCTCAAGGCCGAAGGAAAGCCAGTGCTCGATCAGGCGCTCAGCAGTTCGGTCAAGGTGCGCGAGTCGCACGAGAGCTATCGGCCGCTGATCTACCTGGACCGCGGTCACCGCGTGACCCGGGAATACGAGAGCCTGTACGACGTGCTGAGCCGAGCCGCCTGACCGCCGCCGCCTTGACGGGACGCCGGGCGGAGACCAGATGGAACACTACGACCTCGTCGTGATCGGCAGCGGACCCGCCGGCGAAGGTGCGGCGATGATGGCGACCAAGCAGCATCGTCGCGTTGCCGTCGTCGAGCGTTACACGGAGGTTGGCGGCGGCTGCACCCACTGGGGCACGATCCCGAGCAAGGCACTGCGGCACGCGGTGCAGCAGCTCAGCCGCATCCGCAACAACCCGCTGCTGCGCGAATACCGCAGCGAGCTGAATCTCACCTACCCGCAGATCCTGCACAGGAAGAACACGGCGATCGAGGCCCAGGTCGCGAGCCGCCAGCGCTTCTACGAGCGCAACCGCGTGCCGGTTCTCCGGGGCCATGCGCGTTTTCTGGATCCGCACACGGTGCTCGTCGAGCGCGCCGACGCAGCGCCGCAGAAGCTGCAGGCAGAGCATTTCGTGATCGCGACCGGCTCGCGTCCCTACCATCCGCCCGAACTGGACTTCACGCATCCGCACATCCGCGACAGCGACACCATCCTGGATTACCCGGAGCATCCGTTCTCGGTGACGATCTACGGTGCCGGCGTGATCGGCTGCGAGTACGCATCGATCTTCCTCAACCTCGGCGTCAAGGTAACGCTGGTCAACAACCAGGAACGCCTGCTGTCCTTCCTCGACGACGAGATCGCCGAGGCCTTGTCGTATCACCTGCGCGAACAGGGCTGCATCATCCGTCACAACGAGCAGTTCGATCGCGTCGAAGCACGCGAGCGCGATGTCGTCGTGCACCTCAAGTCCGGACGCAAGATCAAGTCCGACATCCTGCTCTGGGCCAACGGCCGTACCGGCAACACCGACGGCATGGGCCTGGACACGCTCGGCCTGGCGGTCAACAGCCGCGGGCAACTGGCGGTCAACGCGCACTTCCAGACTGCGATCCCGCATATCTACGCCGCCGGCGACGTCATCGGTCCGCCGGCGCTCGCCAGCGCCGCCTACGTGCAAGGTCGCCACGCGGCCCAGCACATCCTCGCTCCGCAGAGCAGTCCGCAGCGCCTGGAGATGGTGCCGAGCGGGATCTACACGATTCCGGAGATCTCCTCGGTCGGCAAAACCGAGCGCGAGCTGCAGGACGCGCGCGTGCCCTATGAAGTCGGCCACGCCTCGTTCAGGAACATCGCGCGCGCACAGATGGCCGACCAGACCACGGGCATGCTCAAGATCCTGTTCCATGCCGAAACGCTGCAAGTGCTGGGCGTGCATTGCTTCGGCGACCGCGCGTCCGAAATCGTCCACATCGGCCAGACCGTGATGGCCAGCGCCGACATCAACAACCTGCGCTACTTCATCAACACCACCTTCAACTATCCGACGATGGCCGAGGCGTATCGCGTCGCGGCCCACAACGGCCTCAACCGTCTCGCATGAACATCCGGATCGCTGCGATCGGCCTGCTCGCATCGGCGCTCGTCGCCTGTTCGAACGACGATGGCTCGGACTCGTCCGCGCCCGGCGTCGACGCGGCCTCGCTGTGTGTCAGTTCCAGTTGTGGCGAGCGTGAAGTGCTGCTGCAGATCCCGTCCGCCGAGAACCTGCATTTCACCGCGGACGGACGCCTGTTCGTCAGCAGCGGCACCGGCTTCTTCGAAATCGTGCGCGACACTGAAGGCACATTCCGAAACATTCCGGCCTACGAGGGCACCGCCTGTGGTTTCACGGGTATCGCCTCGAGGAACGCCCCAGAAGGCGAATATCTCTACGTCGCCTGCGGCGACGGCACGCTCTGGGGCGGAGCGATCGGCGAGCCCACAATGCTCCACCCGATCTTCCAGATCGAAGGCATGTGCATCGCCAATGGCATGACGATGGGGGCCGACGGCAATCTCTATGTCGTCGACGAACCGCTCAACTTCTGCGTTCCCGATCCGAAGATCGTGCGCATCCGCCTGGACGGCGCCGATCCGCTGCATGTCGTCGGCCAGGAGGTCTGGGTACAGGGCAGTCCGCTCGGCCAGCTGCACCTCAATCTCGACAACGTCCTGCGCTTCCCCAACGGTCTGCAGGCCGACGGCGACCGCTTCTACGGCACCGACGGCGGCACGATCTACGCCGTGGATCTGCAGCCCGACGGCAGCGCCGGCGAGGTACAGCCGCTGTACTTTGAAGTCGCGATCCACGACGACCTCGGCCTCGTGCCCGGCGGCATCCTCGCCACCGACTTCGGGCTCGGCCGCATCTTCCTGCTGTCGCGCGAAGGCGAGCTGCTGCAGGAAACCGATCGCGGACTCTTCAGCTTTCCGTCGTCGGTCCGCCTCGGGCGCCCGCCGATGTTCGCGGCCGACGACATCCTCGTAACCGAAACCGGCGTGCTGACCGACAACAACCTGCCGATCGACTATCTCAGCGTCTTCCGGCGACGCTGAGTCCGGGTCCCCATTACGTCCGTCCCGGTCAAGTCCCGGTCAGATCGTCGAAGAAGCGCTTGGCCTTGCCCAGCCAGGAACTGGCTTCAGGGTGATGCTTGCCGCCTTCTTCATCCAGGGTCGCGCCGAACTGGCGCAGGAGTTCCTTCTGCGGCTTGGACAGCTTGACCGGCGTCTCGACGATGACGTTGCAGTAGAGATCGCCGGCATGTGACGTGCGAACCGAACGCACGCCCCTTGCGCGCAAGCGGAACTGCTTGCCGCTCTGTGTCCCCTCGGGCACGTCGATCTCGACCTCGCCTTCAAGCGTCGGCACCTTGAGCGTGCCGCCGAGGGCGGCGGTCACGAACGAGATCGGCACGGTGCAATGCAGATCGTTGTTGTCGCGATCGAAGACCTCGTGCGGCTTGACGTTGATCTGCACGTAGAGATCGCCGCTGGCCGCGCCCTGATCGCCGGGCTCGCCCTCACCGCCCAGGCGGATGCGATCGCCGGTGTCGACGCCGGGGGGGATCTTCACCTCCAGGGTCTTCTCGCGGCGCACCTTGCCGGCACCGCGACAGCTGCGGCACGGATCGTTGATCGTCGTGCCGCGTCCGCGGCAGTGCGGGCAGGTCTGTTGCAGGACGAAGAAGCCCTGCTGCACCCGCACCTGGCCGCTGCCCTTGCAGGTCGGGCAGGCCGCCGGTTTCTTGCCGTCGGCGGTGCCGTGACCATGGCACTCACCGCAGGCGTCCCAGCTGGGAATGCGGATGCTTTCGGCGGTGCCGAAGACCGCCTGCTCCAGCGTCAACTCCATCATGTAGCGCAGATCGGCGCCGCGCCGCGGCCCGCCGCGACCACCGCCGCCGAAGATATCGGCGAAGACGTCGCCGAAGATGTCGGCGAAGCCGCCGGCGCCGCCAAAGTCCGCACCACCGCCGCCGCGCTGCAAACCCTCGTGGCCGTACTTGTCGTAGACCGCGCGCCTCTGCGCATCGGTCAGGACTTCATAGGCCTCGCTGGCTTCCTTGAACTTGTCCTCAGCGCTCTTGTCGCCCGGATTGCGATCTGGATGAAACTTCATCGCCAACCGGCGATAGGACTTCTTCAGCTCGTCCTCGGATGCTTCCTTGGAGACGCCGAGAACTTCGTAGTAGTCGCGCTTGCTCATTCAGCAGTTTCCAGCTTCCAGTTTCCAGTTTCCAGAAAAGCACCAGCCGGGATAACCCGGCTGGACACTCGAAACTGTCGACTGAAAGCTACTTCTTGTCTTTGACTTCGGTGAACTCGGCGTCGACGACGTCTTCCGTTTTCGGCGCACTGCCCGCGTCCTGGGCCGCGCCGGCTTCGGCCGCGCCCTTCTTCGCGTAGACGCGCTCCATCAGTTTGGCCGAGGCCTGCGCCAGCGCTTCGGTCTTGGACTCGATGTCCGCCTTGTCGTTGCCCTTGACCGCTTCGCGCGCGGCGGCGATGGCATCCTCGATCGACTTCTTCTCGTCCGCCTGCACTTCCTCGCCCAGATCCTTCAGCGACTTCTCGACCGCATGGATCATCTGGTCGCCCTGGTTACGGGCGCCGACCAGCTCGTTGAACTTGCGGTCGTCCTCGGCGTGCGCCTCGGCGTCCTTCACCATCTTCTTGATCTCGTCCTCGGTCAGGCCCGAGTTCGCGGTGATGCGGATCGACTGTTCCTTGCCGGTGGCCTTGTCCTTCGCGGTCACGTGCAGAATGCCGTTGGCGTCGATGTCGAAGATCACCTCGACCTGCGGTACGCCGCGCGGCGCGGCGCCGATGCCGGTCAGGTCGAAGCGGCCCAGCGACTTGTTCGCCGACGCAATTTCGCGCTCGCCCTGGTAGACCTGGATCGTCACCGCGGTCTGGTTGTCGTCGGCGGTGGTGAAGGTCTCCGACTTCTTGGTCGGAATCGTCGTGTTCTTCTCGATCAGCTTGGTCATCTTGCCGCCCAGCGTCTCGATGCCCAGCGACAGCGGCGTGACGTCCAGCAGCAGCACGTCCTTGCGGTCACCCGACAGCACGGCGCCTTGCACTGCTGCGCCGACGGCGACGGCCTCGTCCGGATTGACGTCCTTGCGCGCCTCTTTGCCAAAGAAAGCCTTGACCGCCTCCTGGACCTTGGGCATGCGCGTCTGGCCGCCGACAAGGATGATCTCCTCGACTTCCGACGGCTTGAGGCCGGCATCCTTGAGCGCGGTGCGGCACGGCGCCATCGATTTTTCGATCAGATCCTCGACCAGCGACTCCAGCTTGGCGCGGGTCAGCTTGAGGGTAAGGTGCTTCGGTCCGGTCTGGTCGGCGGTGATGTACGGCAGGTTGACTTCGGTCTGCGTCGTGCTCGACAGCTCGATCTTGGCCTTCTCGGCCGCCTCCTTGAGGCGCTGCAACGCCAGCGGATCCTTGTGCAGGTCGATGCCCTGCTCCTTCTGGAACTCCGCCGCGATGTACTCGATCACGCGCTGGTCGAAGTCCTCGCCGCCGAGGAAGGTGTCGCCATTGGTCGCGAGCACTTCGAACTGCTTCTCGCCGTCGACGTCGGCGATCTCGATGATGGAGATGTCGAAGGTGCCGCCGCCCAGGTCATAGACGGCGATCTTCTGATCCTTCTTGCCGGCCTTGTCCAGACCGAAAGCCAGCGCCGCCGCAGTCGGCTCGTTGATGATGCGCTTCACCTCGAGGCCGGCGATGCGGCCGGCGTCCTTGGTTGCCTGGCGCTGGCTGTCGTTGAAGTAGGCCGGGACGGTGATAACCGCTTCCGTCACCGGGTGGCCGAGGTAGTCCTCGGCGGTCTTTTTCATCTTGCGCAGCACTTCGGCCGCGATCTGCTGCGGCGCGAGCTTCTTGCCCTTGACCTCGACCCAGGCGTCGCCGTTGTCGGCCTTGATGATCTTGAACGGCGAGTGCTTGATCGCCTTCTGCACCTCGGCGTCCTCGAAGCGGCGGCCGATCAGGCGCTTCACTGCATGCAGGGTGTTGTGCGGATTGGTCACCGCCTGGCGCTTGGCACTGCGGCCGACGATCGGATTGGGCTCATCGGTGTAGGCGACGATCGACGGCGTCGTGCGCTCGCCTTCGGCGTTCTCGATGACCTTGACGTTGCCGCCTTCCAGAATCGCTACGCAGCTGTTGGTTGTGCCGAGGTCGATGCCGATGATCTTGGACATGGGGTACTCCGGGAAAATCGTTTCAGGACTGATCGTTAACTGGCGGCAGGTGCCGGATTTTCAAGGGCTGCGGACTTAGCCAGGCGCCTTGGCGACGACAACCATCGCCGGTCGCAACAGGCGCTCGTGCAGCGTGTAGCCCTTCTGCATCACGCTGAGCACGTGGTTGGGCGCGACCTCGGTTGAGGGGACCATCGTCATCGCCTGATGGAAATCGGGGTTGAACGGCTGGCCCACCGGATCGACCTGGCGCACGCCGTGTCTTTCGAGCACCGACATCAGCTGCCGGTAGGTCAGCTGCATGCCCTCCGCGAGCGCCTTGGCCGACTCGTCGGCCGTGGTCGCGGCCTTGAGGCCCAGTTCGAGGCTGTCGCCGACCGCCAGCAGCTCGCCGAGCAGCTTCTCGGTCGCGTACTTGAGGCTGTTCTGCGCGTCGCGCTCCAGGCGCCGGCGCGTGTTCTCGAGGTCGGCCATCGCGCGCAGCTGCGCTTCGCGCGCCGCATGCGCCTGCAGTTCCGCAGCCGCCACCTGCGCCCTGAGGGCATCCACTTCGCTGATCGGGGCGGTGTCGGGCTCGGCGTCTGGCACGCGGGTTTCCGTCTGTTCGCTCATGCTCTGAATGTCTGGATGGGTCACGGGCCCACCGGCTGGCCGGCGGTCGAAGGGGCGCAATGATAACGGCCAACGCCGGCGCTTGCCGGCCCGCAGTGTCCTTTCTGGGGATCAGGCGCCGCCTTTCAAGCGCCGCGCCGCAACTGCCGCCGCTCAGCTACCGCGCTTCAAGCCGGCGGACAACGCAAACGCCGGCGCTTGCCGGCCCGCAGTGTCCTTTCTGGGGATCAGGCGCCGCCTTTCAAGCGCCGCGCCGCAACTGCCGCCGCTCAGCTACCGCGCTTCAAGCCGGCGGACAACGCACGCGCGGTCTGCTGGACCAAGGGAATGATGCGCGAGTACGACATGCGCGTGGGTCCGATGACCCCGAGCACACCGGCGACCTTGCCGCCGACGGTGTACGGCGCGGTGACCACGCTGCACTCGTCGAGCACGCGGTAGCCGGACTCCTCGCCGATGAAGATCTGCAAGCCGTCCGCCAGCAGGCATTGGTCGAACAGGGTGAGCAGGTCGCGCTTGCGGTCGAGCGCGTCGAACAATCCACGCAGGCGATTGACGTCCGCCAGCTCCTGGAAGCGCATCAGGTTGGGGCCGCCGGCGACAACGTAATCGCTCTCGGCGTCGCCGTGCAGGGCCTGTTCCGCCATGGTTGCCGCCTCGCGCAGCATCAGGTTGATGCGCGCCTGCGTCTCGCCGGCGTCCTGCGCCAAGGCGTTACGCAGACCAACCAGGTCGCGGCCGGCGTAGTGCTCATTGAGCAGGTTGGCGAAACGTTCCAGTTCGTCCGCGCCGTACGGATGTTCGGTGTAGACGACGCGGTTCTGCACCTCGCGCTGGTTGACGACCAGAATCGTCAGCACGCGGTTGCCGGACAGCGGCAGGAATTCGATGCGTCGCAGGATCGCCAGATTGCGCCGCGGCACGGTGACGACGCCGGCCATATGCGTCAGCCGCGACAGAATGTTCGACGCCGCCTGCACCAGATCGGAGACCGAACGGTCGCCCGGCACCAGCTCGTCGACGATCTGCCCCTGCTCATCGTCCGACAAGGTCTCCGGCGCGAGCAGGGTGTCAACGAAATAGCGGTAACCGCGCGTCGTCGGGATGCGTCCGGCCGAGGTGTGCGGCGAGGCCACGAATCCCATCTCGTCCAGATCCGACATGACATTGCGGATCGTCGCCGGCGACAGCCCGAGGCCTGCCATGCGCGACAGCGTGCGCGACCCGACCGGCTGACCGTCGTGGATGTAACGCTCCACCAACAGCTTCAACAGCTCTGCAGCGCGCGGATCGAGGGCATTGGGCATACGCCAAAATGAAGGACTTGCGCGCGCTTTACAAGCGCTGCGCGGAACTCGTCGCGGGAGATTCATGCTACCGTTTGCCCGCTTTTTGGCCCGGACTTGGGCGAATGTCAGAATTCAAAACAATCGGATTGATCGGCCGTCGGGGAGACCCCCGCGTTGCCCCGACGCTGCTTAAATTGTGCAACGAAATCCGCGCGATGGGGCGCGCAGTCCTGGTCGAGGCCAACGCGTCCGGGCTGGACGACTGCCCCACCGCGGTGATCCGCACGACCCGCGCCGAGATGGCGCAGCGCTGCGATCTGGTCGTCGCCGTCGGCGGCGACGGCACCTTGCTGTCCGCAGCGCGCGCGCTGACGCCGCATGGCGTGCCGATCCTGGGCGTCAACCAGGGACGGCTCGGCTTCATGGTCGATGTCGCGCCCGTCGACATGCGCGAAACGCTCGCCGCCGTGTTCGCCGGCGAGTACATCCGCGAGGACCGCCTCCTGCTCGAAGCGCATATCCGCCGCGCACAGTCGAGCGCAGGACCGTTCCTCGCGATCAACGACGTCGTCATCCGCAACCAGGCGGCGATCCGCATGCTCGAGTTCGAGACCTGGCTCGACGGCGAGTTCATTTCGCAGCACCGCGCCGACGGCTTCATCGTCTCCTCGCCGACCGGATCGACCGCGTACGCGTTGTCCGGCGGCGGACCAGTGCTGCATCCCAGCCTTGAAGCGATCGCGCTGGTGCCGATCTGCCCGCACACCCTGTCGGACCGCCCGATCGTGGTCGGCGCGCGGCAGACCGTGCGCATTGTCCTGCGCGGCGCGGAGTCGAGCGCGGCGATGTGCACCTGCGACGGCCAGAACAGCGAATCGCTGAGCGTCGGCGAGACGCTGGAGGTGCGTCAGGCGCCGTCGAAACTCGGCTTGATTCACCCCAAGAATTACAGCTATTTCAATATCCTGCGAAACAAACTTCACTGGGGGCGCGGCCCGCAGCTGAACCCCGAGATGAACTGATCAAGCGACTCCAAATGCTCAAGGCCCTGACCATCCGCAATCTCGCGGTGATCGACGCGCTGGACCTCGAATGGGGCGCCGGATTCAGCGTGCTGACCGGCGAAACCGGCGCCGGAAAATCCATTCTGATCGACGCCATTGGCCTGGCCATCGGCAGCCGCGCCGACGCCGGCCTGGTGCGCGCGGGGACGGAACGCGCCGAAATCAGCGCTGAGTTCGAGGTCGATGTCCGCAGCCCGGCCGGGACCTGGCTGCGCGACAACGCGATGGACGATCCCGAGCACCCCGGCAGCGTCGTGATCCGCCGCGTCGTGCAGGCCGGCGGTCGCGGCCGCGCTTTCATCAACGGCGCCGCGGTCGCGGCGACGCAGCTGCAGGAGCTGGGCGAACAGCTGATCGAGATCTTCGGCCAATCCGAGAGCCTGACGCTGCTGCGTCCTGACGTCCAGCGCGAGCTGCTCGATGAATTCGGCGGCCATGGCCGCGAGCTCGAAGCGGTTGCCGAGGCCGCGCGCAGCGTGGCTGCAATCGACCGTCAGATCGAGGAACTGCGTGCGGCCGCGGGCCGCGATCCGGCTCAAGCCGATTTCCTGCGGTTCCAGGTCCAGGAACTCGAAGCGCTCAAGCTGGGCGGCAACGAGCTCGAAGGCCTGGAAGCCGAACATCGCCGGCTGGCTGGCGCCGGGCGCCTGCTGCAGGACGGTGGACAGGCGCAGGAACGCCTGTACGGCGGCGACGACAGCCTCTACGACCAGCTCAGCGCGATTCATACGCTGGTCGCCGGCCTGGTGCCGCTGCACGCCGATTTCGCCGCCGCGGTCGATGCGCTGAGCGCCGCGCATACACAGATCCGCGATGCCGCCGACACGATCCGCCAGATTCTCGATCGCCTCGATCTCGATCCGGACCGGCTCGCCGACGTCGAGCAGCGCCTGCAGGCGATCCACGACATCGCGCGCAAGCACCGGGTGCGCGCGGACACCGTACCCGCCCATCGTGAGGAACTGCGCCGGCAGCTCGATGCGCTGGAGCATTCCTCCGAGCGTCTCGACGCGCTTAACGCCGAGCGCGATGCGGCGCTGAAGCGTTATCACGAACACGCCGCGACACTCAGCGCCGCGCGGCAGAAGACCGCCAAGCGCTTCGGCCAGGGCGTGACGACGGTGGTCCGCACCCTGGGCATGGCCAGCGCACAGTTCGTCGTCGCCGTCGACGCAGACCCCGCAGCGCCGGTCAGCCCGCGCGGCATCGACAGTGTCCGCTTCGACTTCACCGCCAATCCGGGGCAGCCGCCGCGGCCGCTGGCCAAGGTCGCGTCCGGCGGCGAGCTGTCGCGCGTCTCGCTGGCGATCCAAGTCACCGGGCTGAAGCGTCACGGCGCGCCGACCATGATCTTCGACGAGGTGGACGCCGGCATCAGCGGCGCCGTCGCGGAAATCGTCGGCCAGAAGCTGCGCGGACTCGGCGCCGACCGGCAGGTGCTTTGCGTCACGCACCTCGCCCAAGTCGCGGCGCAGGGGCACGCGCACTACGGCATCCACAAGACGGTACGCGCCGGCCAGACCTACACGCAGGTCCGCAAGCTCAGCGACGGCCAGCGCGTCGACGAACTGGCGCGCATGCAAGGGGGCGTCGAAGTCAGCGATGCGGCCCTGGAGCACGCCCGCGACCTGTTGCAACGCGCTGGGGTTTAGTCGGACGGTGGCGGCGGGCTGCTGTCGCCCTTGACCGCGTCGCGGACGGCGTGACCGACGTCCTTGGCGGTATCGCGGATCGCGTGCCCGGCTTCGCGCGTCACGTCGCGTGCGGCGTGGCCCACGTCCTTGGCCGCATCGCGCGTGGCGTGACCGATTTCGCGCGTGCCTTCGCGCACGTCGCTGCCGGCGTCCCTGACGGCTTCGCCGACGCTGGGGGCCTCGGTGCTCTGCGGTTCTTCCGCCGCCAAGGCCGGCGTTGCCAGCAAAGCAATCAACACAAGAAAGACACGCATGGCTGACTCCGTTCAGCTCCCTTTCTTCTTCGGCCGCACGTACAGCACCAGATTGTGTTCTTCGACGACATAGCCGTACTTGTCGGCGATCTGGCGCTGCAGCTTTTCGATGTCCTCGCTGACGAACTCGATCACCTTGCCTGTTTCGAGGCAGACCATGTGGTCATGGTGATGACCGCGCTCGAGCTCGAACACCGCCGAGCCGCCCTCGAAATGATGCCGTTTCACCAGACCGGCCGCCTCGAACTGGGTCAGCACGCGGTACACCGTCGCCAGCCCGACGTCCTCGTTGAGGTCGATCAGCATGCGGTAGATTTCTTCGGCAGACATGTGTCGGCGATCGCTTTTCTCCAGCAGCTCCAGAATCTTGAGCCGCGGCAGCGTCACCTTCAGTCCCGCATTGCGTAAGTCGGAAGTTTCCATCGGCGCCTTGGGTTTCGTTTGGGCTATTATCCGCCCTCTTTCCGAACGGGCAACCCGATGCGTCTTCTCCTTGTCCTCGTCTGCGCGAGCGTGCTCGCCGCGTGCCAGCTCATCTACAAGCTGCCGACCCGTCAGGGCAACGTCATCGAACAAAAGCAGCTGGACCAGCTGGCGGTCGGCATGACGCGCGAACAGGTCGTCTACCTGATGGGCACGCCTCTGGCGGCCAGCCCCTTCCGCGAAGACCGCTGGGACTATGTCGGCTACTACAGGTCGCCCCGCGGACAGGAGTCCAAGCGGCTGGTGACCCTGTATTTCGATGCGGCCGGCACGCTGGCGAAGATGGAAGGCATCCAGGAAGCCGCGGCGGAGCCGGGCATCGAATCCCCGGACATCAAGACCGTGATCCGCGAGGAAAAGCGTGCGGAAAACGAGGAGGAACGGCAGTCCTCGGAAAAACAGACCGGCGTCGTCATCACGCCGAGCAACCAGTAGCCGCGCTGGCTTCCCTCTACTTCCTGTTCGCTGCGGCCGCGCGCTGACGCCGCATCTCCTTGGGGTCCGCAAGCAGCGGCCGGTAGATTTCGATGCGGTCGCCGGCCTGGACCAGGTCGTCGAGCGCCGCAACGTGACTCCAACGCCCGACCCGGTTGGCCGCCAGGTCGATCTCCGGGAAGCGCTGCAGGATGCCCGACTTCTCGATGACCTGGCGCAAGGTCGCCCCCGCATTCACATCGAGCTTGAGAATCACCTGCTCGGACGGCCGCGCGTAACTGACTTCGACCTGGATAAGGTCACCCTGCGACATCTTCCTCTCCTTCGGCAGCCGGCCATGGGCGCGGTTGGTCATTCCAATGGTGGTTCGGTCCAAAAACCGACCAGCCAGTCGAGCAGGCCGCTCGCGTAAAACAGAATAACGATCAAGCCGATCCGGGCCGGATACCGCAGCAGGTAGAACCACACGCGGTACAGCCAGCGGTCGCGCTCGCCCCAGGCGGCAGCGACCATGTCGCGCGGCATGATACTGACGACGAACACGCAGACCAACAGACCGGTGGCCGGCGCCAGGACACTGGCCGTCAGGAAACGGATCCATTCGAAAAAGTTGTTGCCCCAGAGCTCGAAATTTTCGAGCACGTTGAACGACAGCAGGCTGCCCAGGCCCAGATACCAGATCACCAACGCACTGCTGGCGGCCGCGAACACGCGCGTCCAGCGCAGCCGATCGATCAGGTAGCGCGTCAGCGGTTCGAGCAACACCGTCGCCGAGCTGAGCGTGACCAGGAACAAGGTGACGAAGAAGCCGACGCCGAACAGGGTGCCGCCCAGGGTCTGCGGCAGGCTGCGCGGCAGCACCTGGAAAATCAGCGCGAGGCCGGGCGCCGGCTGCAGGCCGGCCGCAAAGATCACCGTGAAGATCGCGATGCCGCCGAGCAGGCTGAAGACGATGTCGACCAGCAACAGACTCAGCGCAAGACGCTTCACCGGCGCCGCCACCGGCAGGTACACGCCCAGATTCATCATCACGCCGATGCCCAGGCTCATCGTGAAGAACGCCTGGTTCATCGCCTCGATGACGCCGCGCCAACCCAGCCGGCCGAAGTCCGGCAAGAGCAGCCAGCGCACAGCCGGACCGGCGTCGGAGGCGATGACGGCGTAGGCGCACAGGGCCATCACCATCACCGCCGCAGCCGGCATCAGTCGCGTCGCCGTACGCTCGATGCCCTCGCGGAATCCGTGGGCGACGACGATGCAGGCGATGACCATGAAGATCGTGTGCCAGGACAGGCTGCGCTCCGGATCGCGCGCCAGTTGAAGAAAGACCTCGGTCGCCGCGGCATCGCTCATACCGCCAAAGCCGCCCGCAGCCACCCGGAAGGTGTAGGCGATGCTCCAGCCGGCGATGATGCTGTAGTACGACAGGATCAGCACCGCGCCGGCCATCGCCATGACGCCGACGACACGCCAGCTGCGGCTCGCATGCGCCGCCTCCGCCAGGCGCTGGAACCCGGCCAGCAGGTCGTCGCGCGTCCAGCGACCCAGCATCCACTCCGCCGCCACCAGCGGCGCAGCGATCAGCAGCAGCGACAGAACGTAGACCAGCAGGAATGCGGTACCACCGTACTCGCCCATCAGGTACGGCACGCGCGTCAGGTTGCTGATGCCGACGGTCGCGCCGGCCGCCACCCACAGAAAGCTCTGCGACGACGTCCAGTATCCGTGACTGCTTTCGCGAATATTCATGCGGGCGCCCGATGTACGGACTCTAAGTCTAGCCGCCGGCCCCTATAATTTGCCGATGAGCCAGAAGAAAGACGAGACCGACGAACAGCGCTTGATTGCCCTCAACCGCCGGGCGCGGTACGAGTACCACATCGAAGAACGCTACGAAGCCGGGCTATCGCTCCAGGGGTGGGAGGTCAAGAGCCTGCGCGCTGGGCGCGCGCAGATCACCGAGGCCTACGTCACGCTGAAGAACGGCGAGGCATTCCTGATCGGCGCCCACTTCACGCCGCTCAAGCAGACCTGCACGCACGAGATCGCCGACTCGACGCGCACGCGCAAGCTGCTGCTGCAGCAACGCGAGTTGTCCAGCCTGATCGGCAAGGTCGAGCGCGCTGGGTACACACTGATCCCGCTCGACCTCCACTGGACCCGCGGCCGCGCCAAGCTCGAAGTCGGCCTCGCCAAGGGCAAGAAGCAGCACGATAAGCGGGCGGATATCAAAGAGCGGGACTGGCAGCGCCAGAAAGAGCGGATCATGCGGCACGATGCCTGAATCAGCCTGCCGGCAATCCCGTGCCAGCCGCCGCTGACGGCGCCGGCACCCCCTGTATAGGTGTCCTCACGGCACAGTGACCGGGGCTAAAGTGTGCCCACTGATCGGGGACATCATGTCGCGGACCGAAAACCTCACCGTCATGTTCACCGACATCGTCGGTTTCACCGCGCGCACGTCGCGGCAGTCGCGCGCGGCGACGGATACATTGCTGCGCGATCACGATCGCTTGCTGCTGCCGCTGATCAGCCGCTTCGGCGGTCGGCGCATCAAATCCATCGGCGATGCCTTGCTGGTCACCTTCCGCTCGCCGACCGACGCCGTGCGCTGCGCAATGGCCATGCAGGACATCCTGGCGGAGCACAACGCCAAGCTTTCGGAAGACACACAGATTCACATCCGGGTTGCGCTCAACGTCGGCGAGGTGCGTGTCGACCGTAGGGACGTCCTCGGCGAAGCGGTCAACGTCGCCTCACGCGTCGAACACCTCACGCCGCCGGATCAGATCTACTTCACCGAAGCGGTTTATCTGGCGATGAACAAGGCCGAAGTGCCCAGCGCGGTCGTCGGCGTCCAGCAGCTGCGGGGCATTCCCGAGCCGGTGAAACTGTTCAGCGTGCCGCCGCGCAAAATCAGTCGCCTGGTTCCCGGCGGCGAAGACCTGGGTCAGCTCCCGGGGGAACTGCCTTTCGGCGGCATGCACCATCGGGCGACGCCGACCGCCGGCATGACCGCGAGACTTGCCGCGCTGTGGACGCAGCGCCGCATCGGATTCCTGCGCTGGAGCAAGCGGGACATGACCGCGATACCGCCGCCCGCGCGGCTGATTCCGTTGACCGGTGCGCTGGTCATGACCCTCGGTCTCGCGATCTGGCTCCATACGCGAACCGAAACCACCGCGTCTGAATTGCAGCAGTCCGTCGCGAGTACGGCGGTCCGCGTCGAACCGGGATCGGATCGAGATGGCCACGACGCCATCGCCGCCCGCCGAAGCCGGGCACTCGCCAAGTTGCAGGAAGGTCATCGCGCGTTCGAGCAAGATCAACGACGCGCCGCCACGGAAGCCTATGGACAGGCCCTTGCGCTGATGCCGGAACTCCGCGACGACGCTCTGCTCGCACGCCGCCTCGTCGCCTGCCTGAGTTGGGCCAGCGAGCTTGCGACACCGCTGATCCGGACCCATGCCAGCGCGCCGATCATCACGGCCTTGAGCGAACGGACCGGGGAACTCGGCACGCGCGGTGCAATACGCGCCGCCGAGCTGCTTGAGGAGCTGGGCCAGTCGCAACGGATCGATCCGGTGCTGACCGGCACACGCGATCTGTCTACTGCGGTCTCCTGCGAAGACAAGCAGAAAGCGATTCAACAGCTGCGCGCACTGGGCGACCCGCGAGCCTTACCCGCACTGCGGGAGAGCATGGGGAGCGGCATCAAGGCCTGGTTCGGCAACAGTTGCTTTCGCGGCGACGCCAAGACTGCGATCAAGGAGATTGAGCGGCGGCATCCCGGCGCAGCCGGATGAAGGCAGTCAACGGAACCAATCGTGCCCGTGCTAGTCTATACGTCACTCGGGGCTGACCGGTTTCGACGCTGATAACGGAATCCGAGGTGCATGCCGAGGTGTCACATCCTCGTAAATCCTGTGGCAACCAAGCTAGTTGCGAACGACGCTAACTACGCCCTCGCCGCTTAATCCGGCGAGCATTCCTCTCCCTGGTTCCGATGCTGGAGAGTCTGGAATGTCGACTTACATCGGATCGTGATAAGACCCGCCCTTGGTCGACGCACTAAAACCCTAAGGGGATAAGCGGTGGCGTTCCGTGCCTGTCCGGCAACCATCGACGAAAACCAATGACGGGATAAGCATGTAGAGCCGAGGGCTACGAATTGGCGGACGCGGGTTCAATTCCCGCCAGCTCCACCAAATAAAGGTTCAGAAGCATCCAAGAAGTACCTACAACCCCGCGTAACTGCGGGGTTTTTCTTTGTTCGACGTCCGACTACAACGAGGCCACCGCTGTCTGAAGCAGACTCTAGACGGGTTCCAGCCCCGCACTCACACCCCGACCTGGATCGGCAAGGACAGGATCCACAGTCCGGCGGTGGTGTAGAGCACCATCAGGATCAGCAGCGGAAACTGGCTGATGACGGCCGCGCGACCGCCGGGGAACAGGCGCAGGGCGACCAAGTGCGACAGGTACACGCTGACGATGTGGCCGGCCAGGATCAGCCAGACCTGCGTATGCCAGACGGTGCCGGCGTCCAGCAGAATGGTCGAGCTGAACCAGCCGCGGGTGCCGAACAGGTTCCAGCCGTAACCGAGAGGATCGGATGCCAGCCTGAAAATCCTCGGTCCCTGGCTCAACGCCAGCGTGTAGTAGTGGCTGAGGTTGTAGACGAATGCGATCGGCACAAGCGAGTAGCCGAACTCGAGGCACAGTCGGCGCAGCGGGATTTGCGAGCGCGTCAGCTGCTTCGCCAGCCACAGCAGCGCGACGTAGACGCACAGGTACAAGAGCGGCGATGCCAGCAGCGACAGGCTCTGGAAGCCGGCATGGAGCAGGATCAGCGAGGGAGTCGTCGTGTCGCTCTGCGTGCCGAGCACCGCCCGCCCCAGGTTCATCACGTCGTGCGACAGGCCCACCCACAGCTCCGTTTCATGCACGCCGTCGAAGGCCGTCGATGAGAGCATGAACAGAATGAAGAGCAGCAGGCTGGTGTGCCCACAGGGCTGATCGAGCAGACCGATGAAAGGCTGGCGTATGCGCAAGCCCTTGGCCGACCATTCGAGCGGCGCGATCTTGCCGATCACGCGAAAGAACACGCCGAACACATCGCAGTACTCGAACCAGGCTTGACTGCCCCACCACCATGCGCCGACCAGGGTGATGACGGTGTACGTGATGAGCATCAGCGACAGCGACAGCGGCTGCATCTTGCCGAACAGCTCCATCCACACCAGAGCCATGTACAGCAACAGGGCGGGATGGAAGGCGAGCTTTGCGGGGTACGACCGCCGGCCGGCGAATGCCTGGGGTGAGTAGCGCGCGATGGCGCCGATGATGGCGCGCCACGGGTTCAGTGCGTCGTAGCTATTGCCGAACAGCGCAGTCCAATAGGTGTAGCCGAGCAGGATGACGATCCAGAAGAACGTCATGTTGAAGTTGGAATAGCTGTTGCTGGAACCGACGAGCCCGCTCACCATCGACAACAGCAGCAGCGCGACGCTCAGCAGCCGCAAGTCCCCCAGAAGCACCGGGGTATGCAGCATCTTCCATCCGGACGTGCGGTAGTTGCGATGGGCCTGGGCCGGCGTGCTGACGAAGTAGCCGATCATCAGGAACGACACCGCCAGCGCCGCAGCGGCCCCATACAGGTACATCCACACCGGCACCGGCAGGGTGTAGAGCGTGCCGAAGGAATGCGCCGCTGCCGGCAGCGGCGCCCCGGCGAGCACAAGGCCCGCCGCGGCGGTGCGCTTCGCGCGCGAAGGCACCCTCATTGAAATCAAGGATGGGGATGCCGCTTGGCCTGGACACGAACGCCGAGTCGCCGCCCCACCAAGGCGACCACGAGGAGAATGAAGCCCGTTCCGACCGGCAACGAGCCGCCACCGTTCGAAGCCCCGGAGCCGGTGCCCGGCCCGCTCTTCGTGTACGGATAGGCCGGGTCGGTCGGGTACGGCAGCCCGAGTGCATCGATGACCTGAGGCTGCAGCACCAGCACATGCATCGCCTCGCTGCCAGATGCCACCATGATTCCGCGGGCCTCGTCGTAATGGAACACGCCGGAGTGCACGTGGCCCTTGCCGTCGTTGTAGTACGCCGCCTCCTTGGGCTGGTCGCCGTCGCGCAGGTCGAACACGCGCAGCCCGGCGCCGCCGAACTCCATCATCAAGAAGGCCGCGCCGTTCTTGTTGTAGAGCGAATACTCGGTGATCACGGCGCTTGCGCCCGACGCCGTCGCCGCCTCGCAGTTTTCCGGCCGGTTGATGGCCATCGTTACCAGTGGGTAAGACCGGTAGCTCTCGAACTTCTCCTTGTTGAACGCCTTGCCCGTGACCTCGACGACGTAGGCCTCGAGGTTGTTGCCGAGCGAGGTCGGCCGCGGATATTCCTGGCAGGTATCGGCCGGGCCGGATAGGCTCTCGTTCGCACCAATGATGAACTCGCGCCCGTCCGCGGTCCGCCACCAGTTCATGCTGTGGCCCGGAAATTCGTTGAGCGTGTCGAGGATCGCGATCTGGCTCGGATCGGAGATATCGACCATCCGCGCCGTGGGTAGCTCGAGATTGGTGCCCGGCTGTCCGGTTCCAGGGAGGCTGTCGCCGTTCTGATTTGCGCCGTACCACACGGTGCCCTCGAGGTTGTCGTCGGACGAGTGCGAGTACTGCCGCGGATAGTCCCCCTGGGGGGCCACATCGCACGCGGTGGGGAGGATTCCCAGCGGATAGCCCGACTGCGCGTTCATCTCACAGGTCCAGTTCTTGACGGTCCAGGTTTCGGGATGCTCCAGATCCGAGATGTCGGCGACGGCAAAACCCAGCCCCGTGTAGACGCGCTTGGCGTCGTGGCTGATGGCGATCTCGTGGGAGTTCGTGGCCGCAACATAGACACCCGCCGTGGCATTCGCGCTCGGCCACGCGATTTCGCCCTTCTTGACCATGTCCTCGCAGTTGCTGATGTCGTAGACCGCCCTTCCGGAGACCAGGATCGCCCGTCCGTCGACGGTCATGGCGCGCATGCTCTCCGAGCCGCCGACCGCCGGCTCTTCGTCGGTCTGCACCGGGTTCAAGGGGTCGGCGAGGCTGTACGCCTTGATGACGCTGCCGGTGTACGGCAAGTCGCCGGGGAGGCGGACGTACGCGCAGTGGCCAGAGCCCTGCACCGACCCGCCGAAGGGGATCTCGCTGAGCAGCGTGAGTCCGCAGTTGACCGTCGCGGCGTTGACGTCACCCTGAATGCCCGCTTCGGGCGTGTCGGCGGCGCCGCACAAGGCCGGCGACTTGTTGGGGTCTGGGTCGGCGGCGCGCGCCAGCGGGTGCGCGATGCTCGCCAGCAACGCCAGCGCAGCCAACACGGCGACCTTGAGCGTCGTCCGGGTCGGCACTCGACCGTGCGGCACAGCACGACCAATCGTCTGCGACCGGTGCTTCATCCTTGCTCTCCTCCGAGTGTTACGCACCCGGTCTATATGCCGGTCTTGCGAGCCACGCTGGGCTCCGACCTGTGAGAGCATTCTCAAGCCGCCATGACCGGGCCGGCAACGCGAAACGATGTCGACAGCCGGCCACGATGGCGAACATCGGCCATTGAACCGCCCGGGCGTTCCCGGCAGCTCGTCGTTGCGATTTCCATGCCGAAAGCGTCAACGGCATCCGAACGCGGCCGACCCCTCATGCGGCCCGTCGCCGGGTTCACCGCGGCACCTCCGCTCACCGACGATCGCGGCCGCGCTCTCCACGGTTTTCATCCGGTTGTTTTTCATCCCGTTCCTTCCCCGACGGCCTCGGCTTGTTGCCCCGGTCTTCGCGCGGCGGCACCTGCCGGGGTGAAGCCGGCGACGGACGCTCCGCTCCGCGGTTGTCGTGGGCCGGTGGCCGGTCACGACGCGAATCCTGGCGGACGGGGGAATTCTCCCCGCCCCGATCGCCGCCCCGATCGCGATCGACACCCGGGTTCCTGGATCTCTGCTCCCGCGGGTCGGGCGGGCGACGCTGCTGCTGTTGCTGCGGCCGTGAAGGCGACTGCTGGGAAGGCGAGTGCTGGCGTTCCCGGTCGACTTGCCGGTCGACTTGGCGCTCGGGTTGTCCCCGGTCGACTCGCCGTTCGCGTTGAACCCGATCAGCAGGCTGCGCGGCGCGTTGAAAGTGCTGCCGGCTGACTTCGTCGCGCGGCTCGTAACGGTAATGCCCGGCTCGAATCGACTCCTGCCGCTCGATCTCGCGGGGATAGCGATCGCCCCGGTACTCGCGCTGGTAGCTCGGCAGCGGCGCCGGCGCCGGCGCGGAGTGCCGGTCCCATCGGTCCCAACCGCTCCGGTGGTGTTCCCACTCGCCACCCCAGTGCTCACCCCAGTGCGGCGGCCGATCCTCATGCCAGCCGTGGAAGTAATGTGGCCGGTAGCGGTAGTAGCGCACCGGGATGCTCAGCACAAAGACCGGCATGTAGTACGGGTCCACGAACTGCCACGGTCCGTTGTACCAGCTGCTCGCGTACCAGTTGTCGCCCCAGAAAACCCAGTACAGACCATCGTAGAAGAAGTAATTCGCATCCATCCGCGGGTCGTAATAGGCGGGATAGCCGGGCACCCGGACCAGGGTTGGATAAACCGGGACATTGATCCCGATGCTGATGCTGACGTCGGCACGGGCAACAGTCGTCGGGATCAGCAGAGCGGACAGCAGCAAGAGTACGTAGCGCATGGAGCATCCTGCTACAAGCCAGCTGAACGCGCGATGTCCAGAAAAACGCTCATGCGGCACAGGCCGAGGCGCAGCTAGCCCGAGCATGGATCACGTGAATCCTTCGAGCACGACCCGGCACAGCTCCGCCGGGCGATCCGGGTGATCCGGGTCGGTCAGTACCCAGGCGCTGCGTCCATCACGATCGACGACAAGTCCTTCGCCCTTGCGCCGGCTGGGCTGCCCATCGCGCTCGAGCAGTCGCGTCCAGCGCACGTTCAGGGCCTGCCCATATCCATCGATCAGACCGACAGCCGAACCCGCGACCGGACCATCCGCGAAGGCGTCATCGGTGCGCTCGGCGGCCGCCAGAAACAGGGAGCGACCGGAACCGGAACTGACGGCATCGGTGAAATGGAGGGCGACGCCGTCCAACTCGCCTAGTTGGAACCAGTGACGGGCAAGCAGCTGGAAACTTCCGCCGTCGAGGTTCGACAAGGGCAGATCGACGCAGGCGCTCGGCGCAGCGCCCGCTCCCCGATGGAAGAGTCTCAGCTGCCGGTCGTCCACGACGGCGGCCTCGATATTGGGACGCTGCTCCAGGCCCAGCGCTGTCTGGATACCGTCGTACAATTCGGGCGCCTCGCGCAGAGTCACTCTGCGATCAGGCCCGATGCGGGCCAGGGTCCTCCGATTTCGCTTCGATCCGGAGCCAAGGAGGTACACGTCGCCGTCGTGCGTGCGCAATGCCGCTTCAAAGTCGGGCTTTTCCGCCTTGGAAAGTGGCGCGCCGTCACCGCCGAGAACCTGCAGTGTGATCGACAGGCCGGGTAACGCGATCCAGGCCACGCACCAGGCGTCATCCTGAACGGCCAGCAGGCAGTCATCCAGACTCAGCAGTGCGGAGCCTGCACGCACGCCCGGCAGCGCGTGAACCGACTCAATGCGAGCACGCAGGCGAGGATCTTCAACGCCGAAGTTCATGATCCCGGATCAGTTGCCCGTCTTGATGGTCGGCGTGAGGGTCCAAGTCCAGCCGTCTTTCCTTTGCACAAAGGATTTCTTGTCAGGTGAAGCGCGCAGACTGTCGGAGTCCGGCAACGGCATGGCCAGCATCACCGGCGACGGCACGACGAATTCCTCGGGCCGCACGTCACGGCTTGCAGGCACGGCCTTGCGACTGCCGGTGCAAAACTGCACGACCTCAGCCGCTGGATAGGTGGTTTGCACTTTCAGTTCGAGCGCGCCGCCCAGGCCATCGCTGATCCCCAGAAGTTCGTAGTGTTCATACTCGCCCTTGAGCACCGGCGGCAGACAGGCAGCCTCGGCGTTGCGCAGATTATTGGACGTGGACTTCTCGTTCTGAATCTTGGGGGTTCCCGCCAGCTTTGACTCCGAGAGCTTCCAGTCCAGATCAATCACGACGCGATCCGCGACATCCGCGTACCCGATCTCGCTCGCGTCGCCAACGACGTCGGTTCGCGCCTGATAAACGCCGACGATGTGGTAATGAATCAGCTCGGCGGCGCCCCAGCGCAGCATGGCATCCATGTCCACCTGCTGCGCCTGCGCAGGAGCCAGTTGCAGGGCAACAGGAAGGAGCAGCAAAGTCATCATCCGGCGATTCGGCATTTCGTTCTCTTCAAACAGGTTCGTCGCATCACGATGCCATCTACTGGCGGCCGATGACTACCCTCGGTCCGCTCGCGTCACCCGGGAATGGCAGCGACAACCTCTGCGATATGCCAATCGGGCCGATACACACCCGGTCGATCGGCCGCGCCGACGCTCGGTTGCGGGTGCTCCACGACATAGGGTTCGGCATCGTGCAGACTCATGATCAGATCCCGCCCACCGGATGCCGCAATGATCACCGTGCACCACCTCGAAACCTCGCGCTCGCAACGCATCCTCTGGCTGCTGGAGGAGCTTGCGGTGCCGTATGAGCTGAAGGTCTATCGCCGCGACCCGGCCACGCGCCTGGCGCCGCCGGAACTCAAGCGCATTCACCCGCTCGGCAAGTCGCCAGTGATCACCGACGACAGCGACGTGATCGCGGAATCCGGCGCGATCATCGAGCACCTGGTCGAGCGCTACGGCGATGCGGCCACCGGCGAACTGGGCCGGTTGCGGCCCGAGCCCGGCACGGCTGCGCACCGCCAGTGCCGCTTCTGGATGCACTACGCCGAGGGCTCGTTCATGAACTGGGCGGTGATGAAACTCGTGTTCACGACGATTCCCGGGCAGCCGATGCCGTTCTTTGTGCGACCGATCGCGCGCACGCTGTGCGCCAACGTCGAGCGCAAGCTGATCGATCCCAATCTCGACACCGCGCGGGCGTTCATGGAGGACCACCTGGCCCGCAACGCATGGTTCGCCGGCGACGACCTCAGCATGGCGGACTTCCAGATGAGCTTCGCCGTGGAAGCGGCCCTGGCGCGCGGCGGCGACGAACGCAGGCTTCCGCACCTGGCCGCGTATCGCACGAAGATGCATGCGCGCCCGGCCTATCAGCGCGCGATCGACAAGGGTGGGCCGGTACTGATGGCGGCGTGAGCGCTGCTCGCGCGCGGAGCGTCTTCGGGCTCAGTGCAGCAGAACAAAGTACGCGAAGATGTAGACCACCAGCAGCAGCATGATCATCGCTGCAGTGACGATGACGATGTCGAGCACGTCCTGCATCCAGCGTGCGGTTTCGCCCAGACGCATCGCGAACTCGGTTTCGAGCGGATCGATGGCGGTACCGATCCGGGTGATTTCCTCGCCAAGCTGCCTGAGCTGTTCAATTGGAATATTGCCTGCGGTGGTCTGGCGGCGAATTTCATTGCCCAGCGCTTCGAGTTGCAGGATATGGACGTCAGCGAGAACCCAGACCTCGACGACGGCATGCAGGCGCTCATGCCAGCCGAGCCAGCGGTACAGCCGGATCATCGCCAGAACGTCCGCCGGGTGGTTGCGGCCGGCGACAAAGGCTGCGAACGCTTTGTCCTCGTCGAAATCGTGCCGATCCATCTCCAGGCGCGCCGCGCGATCCGCCAGCGGTACCGCCAGCCCGGTCTGGTAACTGAGCCAGTGCTGCTCATCGGCGCTGAACAGGTAAAGCTCGAGCGCATGCATCGCGTCCTTGCGTCCCTTCGACCACAGGCTTTCGCCAGTCGCGTAGGCGCGGACGCCCTTGTCGATGACGATCGCGCTGTACATCAGGCCGACCAGGGCTGCGATCAGCAGGCACAGCGCGGCGAACGGCCACACCGGTCGACGAACGGCCACGTGCGTCGTGTGCATAAGGTCTCCCTTAGCCACCGCATCATTACTCCAGCATTTCTCGTTCGTCCAACCTACGCCGGAAGCACCGCACCCGGTTTCACCGGCAGTCGACGGCTCTTTCCGGCACGATGAACGGTTGGCGGGTCAAAAATACCGGTAGATCAGGTCGAGCCCGTAGGCCCGCGGCTCACCCCATATCACCGCACGGTCGGCCTGCGGCAGATTGTCGATCGCGGTCGCCGGATACTCCTCGTCGGCGAGGTTCTTGCCCCAGAGGCCGATGTCGACCGAACCGTGCTCGTCGACACGCCAGCCGCTCGCCGCAAGGCGCGCGTTGAACAGGCCATAGCCCTCGGTCGCGGTCAGTCCGCGCCGCGCCTCAGTGATGACGAAGCCCTGGCGATTGCCGACGTAGTTGTAATTGACGTACGCGCGCAAGGCGCCCCACCCGCCTTCGAGGAAAGTCCAGTCCACCGAACCGACATACGAATGCGGCGGCGCGGCGATGAAGGGATACAGCGCTGCGACATTGTTGCCTTCGACGTCGATGACCTCGAGCACTTCGGCGTCGAGAAAGGCGTACTGCAGCGCCAGGATCAGGCCGCGCGCCGGCACGACCGCGGCGTCCACCTCCACGCCGCGGATTTTCGCCTTGCCGGCGTTGCGCGACTTGGTGTCCGAGATCGTGCCGGCGATCAGGAAGTTGGTCTGCATGTCGCGGTAGTCGGTGTCGAATACCGAGACATTCAGGCGCAGGCTGCGGTGGAACCATTCGCTCTTGACGCCGAATTCCAGCGACTTGACCTGCTCCGGCTTGAAGCCCTCGATGAAGCCGAAACCGTAGTCCTGGCCGTCGGACGCCGGCCCGGACTCGCCGGAGATCTGCGGATCGCGCACGTTGAAGCCGCCGCTCTTGTATGCGGACGCGTACGACACGTAGGCGATCGCATCGGTCGCGACCTGGTATTGCAGGTTCACCGACGGTGCGATGTCGGTGTAGCTGCTCTCGCCGCGTACGCCGGCGAAGACGTCGTTGCCCTGCAGGGCGAGGACTTGGGCGGGAATCGGGACCGCGATCGCGCTCTGGTCGGCGGCGCGGCCTTCGACGTATTGCGACTGCTCGAAGGTCTTCAGCGCGCTGCGCTCGTCGTGCGAGTAGCGCAGGCCGCCGGTCAGGCTCAGGCGGCGGTCGAGAAAATCCGGCGTCCACGTAAGCTGGCCGAACAGAGCGTCCGCCGAGTTGTCGATCGCGAGGTCGTAGTCCCAGAACGCGACCAGCCGGGGCAGCGCGGTGTTGCGCAGCAGCTCGCGCATGCCGGGCACGGCGTCGAACAGGTCGGACGCCTGATCGGGATCGAGCAGCGTGTTGAGGATGTGGTAGACCGGGCCGCCGTTCTCGCCGCCGCGTTCGCTGAAGGTGTAGGCGCCGGCGATGAAGCTCAGGCGTTCGTCGAACAGGCTGCCGGAGACCTGGACTTCGTGCGACCACTGCTCTTGGAACACCTGCGGAATCCCCACCGGTGTCGGCCCGGCGGTCGGTCCACCGTTGGCCATGCTGGCCGCCGGACCGTCGTAGGCATGCTGGTCGAGCCGGTACTCCAGAGATCCGGCGCCGCCGCCCAGGTTCGCGTACTGGTCGTCAGTCAGTTCGCGGAAGGCGCCGATGTACTTCAGCTCGTAGCCGTGCAGCGGCGCCGTCAGCGTCAGCGTGTGGCCGCGCACGTGCGAGCCCGAGGCCTCCATCGGGCTGCCCGAGTTCAGCGACGACAGGCGCTGCTGCGAGTACACCGTCTGCGTCTGCGCATACGGCTTGAACAGATCGGCTTGGCCGTGCGAAGTCAGCGGCGGCAGGATGGCCTGGAACATGTAGTTGTAGTACTCCAGGTCGCTGCGATCGAAGGCGTAGTCGGCCGTCAGCCAGTCGGTCGCGAGCCAGCGCGCGTCGAAGCGCAGCGCGGTTTCTTCGCGATCACCGAAATCGCCGCCCGGACCGGTGTTCTCGACGAAGCCGTCGCGGCGGCCGCCGAGCAGCGCCAGCTTCACGGCGAAGTCGTCGCCCAGCGGCAGGTTGAGCGAGCTCTTGCCGACCAGCTGGTCGCGCGAGCCGAGCGTGATCTGGTGCGTCATCGAAAACAGATCGACCGACGGCCGCCGCGTCACCAGGTTGATCGCGCCGCCGGTGGTGTTGCGGCCGTATAGCGTGCCTTGCGGACCGCGCAGGACTTCGATGCGCTCCAGATCCGCCAGATCGAGCGCCAGCCCGACCGAGCGGGCGATGTAGACGCCGTCGAGATAGATGCCGACCGCCGGGTCCTGTGTCACCTGGGCGTCGGTGACGCCGACACCGCGGATCGACAGCCGCAGGGTCGCGTTGTGAATCGGGAACGGCTCGATCACCAGGCTCGGCACGTTCGACGCCAGGTCCTGGATGCCCTGGATGCCGCGCAGCGCGAGCTTGTGCTCGTTGAACGCATCCATCGAGATCGGCGTCTCTTGCACCGTCGAGACGCGACGCTCGGCGGTCACCTCGATCTGATCGAGCACCGTCGGGCCGTCTTCGTCCGCCGGTCGTGCAGGCGCGTCGGCCGGTGCGGGATCCGCGACGGCAATGGTCGTTAGCTCCGCCTCGGCCGGTGGAGCCGCATCCGCTTCTCCGTCCTGCGCCCAACCGCAAACCGCCCAACAGGCCGCACATCCCCCGAGCGCTGCCGCAAGCAGCGCAGTCCGACTCCGCATCGTCTCCTCCGGAATCGCATGGCCGACGCGCCGCAGCGGTCGTGCCGTCTCTCCTCTCTCCTGCCCCCGAAGCACGGTCGTGGCCATGCCTTCTCGGGATCGATACTGCGCCGGGCCGCCTGCCTGCAGAATCGTCCCAATGGATGAGTCGCCGGCGGCGCCCCCGCCCCTGCGGCATTATCGCGACGGGCTCAGCGCGTATCATCTGCGCAGTTCTCTTCTGCGCAGTTCTCCGGCGACTCTCCCCCGTGTGGATCTCCGACACTTCCGTCAAGCGGCCGGTTCTCGCGACCGTCATCAACCTGCTGCTGATCGTCTTCGGCCTTTTCGGACTGAAGAGCACCTCGGTGCGCGAGTACCCGGACATCGACCCGCCGGTGGTGTCGGTCCGCACCAGCTACTCGGGCGCATCGGCGGCGATCATCGAAAGCCAGATCACGCAGATTCTCGAAGACGGCATTTCCGGCATCGAGGGCATCCGCTCGATCTCGTCGTCGTCGCGCGACGGCAACTCGCAGATCACCGTGGAGTTCTCGCTCGAACGCAATGTCGACGACGCTGCCAACGACATCCGCGACCGCGTGTCGCGCCTGCTCAATCGCCTGCCCGACCAGGCCGATCCGCCGGAAGTGGTCAAGGCCGACAGCGACGCCTCGCCGATTGTGTGGATGGTCCTGACCAGCGACCGCCTGGACAGAATGGCGCTGACCGACTACGCCGAGCGCTACCTGGTCGACCGCTTCACGTCGATCAAGGGCGTCTCGGAAGTCCGCCTGGGCGGCGCGCAGCGCTACGCGATGCGGGTCTGGCTCGATCGCGGCCGCCTCGCCGCGCGCGGCCTGACCGCGGAGGACATCGAAAGCGCGCTGCGCGAGCAGAACGTCGAGCGCCCGGCAGGGCGGATCGAGTCGGACGATCGCGAGTTCAGCCTGCGCACGAAGCGTCCATACCAGTCGGTCGAGGATTTCAACGATCTGGTCGTCGCGCATGGCGCCGAGGGCTTCCCGGTCCGACTCGGCGACGTGGCCCGCATCGCGCTGGGGCCGGAAGATCCGCGGGGCTCGTTCAAGGCCAACGGCGTCAACTCGCAGGGCATGGGCATCGTCAAGACATCCACCGCCAACACGCTGGAGGTCGCCGAGGCGGTCAAGGCGCGCATGCAGCAGTTGCAGCCGACGCTGCCTGAAGGCATGAAGCTGCAGGTGAATTACGACTCCTCGGCCTTCATCGCTGCTTCACTCGACGAGGTGATCAAGACGCTGTTCATCGCCGCGTTGAGCGTGATCGCGGTCCTGTTCCTGTTTCTCGGCAGCCCGCGTGCAACGCTCATACCGGCCGTCACGGTACCGATTTCGCTGACCGCGTCGTTCCTGTTCCTGTACGCCTTCGGTTTCTCGATCAACATTTTGACGCTGCTTGCGCTGGTACTGGCGATCGGCTTGGTCGTCGACGACGCGATCGTCGTCGTCGAGAACATCCACCGCCGCCAGGAGCTGGGCGAACCGCCGCTGCTCGCCGCATTCCGTGGCACTCGCGAGGTGGGGTTCGCGGTCGTCGCCACCACCGTCGTGCTGTGCGCAGTCTTCGTGCCGATCGGCTTTCTGCAGGGCAACGTTGGACGGCTGTTCCGCGAGTTCGCGCTGTCGCTCGCCAGTGCCGTGTTCTGTTCGGCGATCGTCGCGCTGACGCTATCGCCGGTGTTGTCGGCCGCCTTGCTGCGCAAGAACGACCACAGCAACCGCTTCCTCGACGCACTGGACCGCGCCTTCGAGAAGCTGTCGTCGATCTATCAACGCTCGCTGCGCAGTTCGCTTCCGCACCCGTTTCGATCGGTCGCGATTCTGGGCGCACTCGCCGCCGGCGTCATCTGGCTGGCACAGCGGGTGCCGCAAGAGTTCACGCCGGTCGAAGACCGCGGCGGTTTCTTCATCCGCGTCGTCGCCCCGGAAGGCGCGAGCCTGTCGTACACCCAGTCCTACGTCGAGCGCATCGAGGCGCAGATCATGCAGCAGCTCGGCAAGGGCGAAATCGAGCGCGTACTGGTGCGCACGCCCGACTTCGGCGGCGGCGAAGAGGTCAACACGGCGCGCTTCATCGTCAGCCTGACACCCTGGGACGAGCGCAGCCGCAGCTCCGAACAGATCGCCGCGGACTATATCCGTTCGCTGGCCGATCTCTCCGGCGTGCGCACTTCGATCTTCCAGCGCCCGGGCTTCGCCGGCGGTGGCGGCGCCGGCCTGCCGTTGCAAGTCGCGATCGGCGGCGGCAGTTACGAAGAACTCGCGGCGTGGCGCGATCGCATTCTGCAGCGCGCCAAGGAAAACCCGAAACTTCTGCGCCTTGATTCCGACTATCAGGAAACCAAGCCGCAGATCGAGCTGACCGTCGATCTCAAGCGCGCCGGCGATCTGGGGGTGCGCGTCAGCGCCGTCGCCGCGGCGCTGGAGACCTACATGGGCGGCCGCCGCGTGACGCGCTTCGAACGCAACGGCGAAGAGTACGAAATCATCCTGCAGTCGCCGGACTCGGCGCGGCGCACCCCCGACGAGCTGGACGGGATCTACGTCCGCGCCCAAGTCGGCGGCGGGGCCGGCGACAGCGCCGGCGATGCGCCCGCCGGTTCGCTGGTGCCGCTGTCGAGCCTGGTCAGCGCACACGAATCCGCGTCGGCCGCGTCATACAACCGTCTCGATCGCGTGCGCTCGATCACGCTGTCGGCCGGCCTCGCACCCGGCTACTCGCTCGGCGACGCGTTGAAGTACATGGAGACGATCATCCGCGAGGAGCTGCCGGAGTCGGTGCAGATCGGCTACCGCGGCGACTCGCGCGAGTTCCGCGATGCCGGATCGGCGATCCTGTTCACGTTCACGATGGCACTGTTGATCGTCTACCTCGCCCTCGCCGCGCAGTTCGAGAGCTTCGTCCACCCGCTGGTGATCATGACGACGGTGCCGCTGGCCCTCTTCGGTGCATTGGCGGCGCTGTGGGCACTGGGCATGACGATCAACATCTACTCGCAGATCGGCATCGTGATGCTGATCGGCCTGGCCGCGAAGAACGGCATCCTGATTGTCGAATTCGCCAACCAGCTGCGCGATGCCGGCTACACCTTCGACGATGCGCTGATCGAAGCCGGGCGCATCCGCCTGCGGCCGATCCTGATGACTTCGGTGGCAACCATCGCCGGCGCGGTGCCGCTGATGCTGGCCTCCGGCGCCGGCGCCGAGGCGCGCTCGATTCTCGGCGTCGTGATTTTCTTCGGCGTCGCGTTCTCGACCGTGCTGACGCTGTATATCGTGCCGACGTTCTACGGCCTGCTGTGCCGCCGCACCGGCTCGCCGGAGCGCCACGCGGCCGAGCTGCGCACGCAGGCCGAGCAGACCGGCGAACGCGTCTGAGGAGTGGGGAGTGACATGACGGTTCAGGCGTTCTTCGCGGTCTTCATCGGCGCCGGCGCCGGCGCGGTGCTGCGCTGGTGGCTCGGCCTCGCGCTCAACCCGCTGTTCCCCACGCTGCCGATGGGCACGCTCGCCGCCAACCTCTCCGGCGGTTACCTGATGGGGCTGGTACTGGGATACCTGTCGCAGTACGAGGCGCTGCCCGCCGAAGTGCGCCTGTTGATCACGACCGGCTTCCTCGGCGGCCTGACGACGTTCTCGACCTTCTCCGGCGAAGTGGTCACGCTGATCGCGCGCCAGCAGCTGGGCTGGGCCAGCGCCGCGATCGGTCTGCACCTGCTCGGCGCGCTGGCCTGTACCGGCCTGGGCATTTTCACCATCCAGTGGTTCAAATCCGCGGGGCTGCCATGAACGGATCGTTTCTGCGCTTCTACATGCTCGAGAACCGCAAGCACGGCCATCGCCTGCTCTACGAGTGGCTGCTGGAGGCGGCGCAGAAGATCGGCATCCACGGCGGTTCGGCGTTCCGCGCGATCGCCGGATTCGGGCGGCACGGCGTGCTGCACGAGCAGCATTTCTTCGAGCTCGCGGGGGAGCTGACGATCGAGGTCGAGTTCATCGTCAACGACGAGGAGGCGCACAAGCTGCTCGACCTGCTGCGTTCAGAGCAGATCCGCGTGTTCTATGCGCGCGTGCCCGCCGAGTTCGGCGTCGTTGAGTGACTCAGGCCTGCCGCGGCTCGGCGTCGAGCAGCTTGTACTTGCGCAGCAGGCCGCGCAGCTGGTGATAGCTCAGGCCGAGCAGATCGGCGGCCCGCTTCTGGTTGAAACGCGCTTCGTCGAGCGCCCGGCGCAACAGCCGCGTCTCGAACTGCGCCACCGCGGTCTCGAAATCGGCCGGCGACGCCGACTCGGGTGACGCCGCTCCAGTCGCGGCCGGCGGCTGGGCCGGCTCCGGCACGGACCTTGTCGCGCTCTCCGCTGCGCCCGCCTTCGTGCGCGGCCGATACGGCGACTCGAAGGGATCGACCTCGATGCGCTCAACGACCTGACGCGCGTGCTCCAGGCGATAGACGGCGCGCTCGACGACGTTGCGCAGCTCGCGCACATTGCCGGGCCACTCGTATTCAAGCAGTGCGCGCTGCGCCGCCGGCGCGAAACCGGCGAAGTATTCGCGGCCAAGCTGGATGGCCATGCCCTCGGCGAACTTCTCGGCCAGCAGCAGAATGTCGTCCTGCCGCTCGCGCAGCGGCGGAATCGTGATGACGTCGAAAGACAGGCGGTCGAGAAGGTCTTCGCGGAACCTGCCGGCGCGCGCCACCGCAGGCAGATCGACGTTGGCGGCGCCGATCAGGCGCACATCGACCTTGATCGTCTCGCTCGAACCCACTTTTTCGAACTCGCCGTACTCGACGACGCGCAGCAGCTTCTCCTGCAGGCGCAGCGACATCGACGAGAGCTCGTCGACGAAGATGGTGCCGCCGTTGGCCAGCTCGAAACGGCCGACGCGCGCCCGCGCAGCACCGGTGTACGCACCGGCGACATGGCCGAACAGCTCCGACTCCAGCAATTCCTCGTTGAGCGCCGCGCAGTTGAACTTGACGAAGGGCCGGGCCCAACGCTCCGACAGGAAGTGCAGGCGCGCCGCAATCAGTTCCTTGCCGGCACCACGCTCGCCGATGATCAGCACCGGCTTGGACAAGGGCGCGACCCGGGACACACGCTCCAGCACCGCGAGAAAGTTGTCGGCTTGGCCGAGGATCGAGTCGGGAGCGTTTCGGGAGTCCATCGGCTGATTTTGCTATGTGGTGGCGATATTCGCCACTCAATGCGGAATCGGACCCGGACCCGCCCATACAACACTCAGTAATCGTCTACTGTTTTCAATATTTATCAATTGCTTATATCGCATTCTTAAGGTTGGCACGGGCTTGGCGATATGAAGGGCACACCCACCCGGCCACCCGGAGCTAGACATGAACAAGCTGCCTCGCAAGTCCCTCAGCGTTCTCGTTGCCGCCAGCCTTCTCGGCTTCAGCAGCATCGCCTCGGCCGACGGCAGCTTGAGCCAGCGCGTCGCCACCGGGGTCGGCCGAGTGATTGCAGCGCAGGGCAATGCCGCGCTGGATCAGATCCGCGAGGAGCTGGGTCAGACCATCGAAAAAACCATTCAGCCGTGGCTGCCGACCCAGGACGTGCAGGCCTCGAACGCCGCGCTTCCGAAAGCCACGCCATCCGCGACCGCGGCGCTGTAAACCACACCGTAACCGTCACCGTTTCACGAGGACACAATCATGGGCATCTTTTCCCGCCTCTCCGACGTCATCAACTCCAACATCCACGCCATGCTCGACAAGGCGGAGGACCCCGAGAAGATGGTGCGCCTGATCATCCAGGAGATGGAGGACACGCTGGTCGAGGTCCGCTCGACGGCGGTGCGCAGCCTGGCCCGCAAGAAGGAGTTGCAGCGGAACATCACGCAGCTGGACGCGGACGTCACCGACTGGTCGCGCAAGGCCGAGCTGGCGATGAGCAAGGATCGCGAGGATCTCGCCCGTGGCGCGCTCGCCGCGAGCCAGCGCCTGAAGGATCACCAGACCGCAGTGGAAAAGGAACTGGTCCACGTCAACGACGAGATCGTCAAGCTCGACGACGATACGGCCAAGCTCAAGGCCAAGCTGGCCGACGCGCGCCAGCGCCAGAAGTCGATCATCCTGCGCCAGGCATCGGTAGCCTCGCGCCTGAAGGTCAAGACGCAGATCAACGACCGCAAGATGACGGACACGATGCTGCGCATGGAACAGTACGAAGGGAAGATCGACCGCATGGAGGCGGAGCTGGAGGCCTACGACCTTGGCACTCGTTCGGTCGCCGACGAATTCGCGCAGCTCGAATCCAAGGACAAGGTCGAGGCGGAACTGGCAAAATTGCGGAGCAAGTTCGGCAAGTCAGCGGCCAAGCCGGACGAGTCGAATTCCTGATCGCGCGGGGTAATGGGAGTGCTCTGTGGAAGCTTTAGTGCCCCTGGTGGCAATCTTGATGGTGTTCGGTATGCCGGTCGCAATCACCTGGCTGGTCCTGCGCCACAGGGAGCGGCGCCATGGCATCCAGGAGGCCGCCGCGGGCCTCGGCGCCAGCGGCTCGCAGCTGATTGCGATCGCCGAACGCATGGAGAAGCGCATCGAAGCCCTGGAGCAGATCCTCGACGCCGAGTCCCCGGGCTGGAGAAAGAAATACCATGAGCATCCGTGATCGTGTCCGCGAAGGGACTTTCTTCGAGCGGCTGCGTCGCTACCCGCAGCGCGGCTGGGTCGCCGGCGTCTGCGCCGGGCTTGCCGAGTTCTTCGACTGGAACGTCAAGCTGCTGCGGGTCCTGTTTGTCGCCGGCCTGATTGTCAGCGGCTTCTTCCCGATCGGCCTGATCTATCTGGTTCTGTGGTATCTGATGGAGCCGGCCGACGGCGACAGCCGTCGCGCTGCCACGGTGGAGCCTTGCGGCACTGGCACGCATCGTTCATCCGGCGAGACCGGCGCCTCCACGACCGACATCAAGGCGCGTTTCACGCGGCTCGAAGAGCGCTTGCGCAACATGGAAGCCTGCGTGACCAACGATGAGTTCGAGCTGCGCCGCGAGCTGAAAAAGCTCGAGGGCTGACCCGCAGGCCGACGCTTCTCAGCTGGCGCCGGCCAGGGGCGCGCCGGTCATGCGCCGCAGTGCGCGCTGGATGTTGGAACGCGCAGCGGCCTCGTAGCGGCTGCGAAACCACTCGGTCCAGTAAATCTGCGGCCGCAGCAGCCAGTCGCGCAGATCCTTCTTGCGCACACTCTGGTAGAGCGACTGCGGCACGTGCCGGTGCTCCTGGCGGATCTGGCGCTCGTACTCCGCGTAGCGCGCCGGGCGCGCGCCGAAGATCGCCTGATCGATGTCGATCATCAGGCATTCGTCGTCGCTCAGCGGTTCGGCCTGCGCCGCCGTCGCCAGCACCAGGCCGTAGACCCGCTCGACCACCTGGGGCGATGCACCCGCCGTTGTCAGCGCGGTGCTCGCCCATTCCGCGCTGCGCAGCTCGTTGTCGGCGCGGCGGACGTCGTAGTAGCCGTCGTGAAACCAGATCGCCAGCTCCAGCTCCAGCGGATGCTCCGCGAGCCCCCGGACCAGTTCGAACAGGTCGAGGCACTCGGCGACGTGGTGCAGCGTGTGGTAAACGCGGCTCGCCTCGCTGTAATGACGGCGCAGCTCGGCATGCGTCAGCGGATCGCCGCGCAGACCCATCTCGGCGAAGATCTCCGACCAACGCGCCAGGTTGCTCATGGACGAAGGATATTACCGAGGGCTGCGCATCCGTTCGAGTTTGCGGACAATAGCGTCCCCTGGTCCTCCTGCCCGCCTCCGGACATGCCGCGCAAGCCCGCTCACGAGCGCTTCGACACGCTCGCCGCCATCGAAACCCGCGCCTTCGAGCTGTTTGGCCGCTTCGGCTACGAGGGCGTGTCGATCGGCGACATCGCCAAGGCGGCGCGCATTTCCAAGGGCGCGCTGTACTGGCACTTCAAGGGCAAGGAGGAGCTCTATCTCGACTGCCTGAAGCGGCTGCACGCGATCTTCGTCGGGTACATCCTCGAACCGATGCGCCGCGAACCTGACCCGATCCAGTCAATCATGCTGCTGTTTTCCGGGCTGCAGCGGATGCTGCAGGATCCCCGCGTCGAGAACGGCGTCGCCGGATACTGGCTGACGCCGTCCACGCCGGAAACCGCGCACATCGACGCCGCGCAGCGCGCCTTCGAAAACGCTGCGATCGCAACGCTGCGCGGGGTCCTGCAACGCGGCATGGACGAACGAAAACTAGACTTCGCCGGCGATCTCGACGAACTGGCGCGCGCGATCATCTCCCTGGTCGAAGCCTGCGTGCTGCCGCTGCGGCACCGCAGCGCGGACGAAGTTCATGGCATGCTGTCGGTGATGGCGCGCACGATGTTTCGCGCCTACGCACGGTCCGAGGATGCCTTGCGCCTGGCCGCGCCATGATCCCATTTCACTGATGTCCCCAGGATTTCGATGAAGCTGCGGACGCTTCCCCTCTGCGTTCTGTGTACCACGCTGGGCATTGCCGCCTGCTCCCCCGGCAACGGTTCTTTGACGACCGCGCCGCAGGCAGTGGCGGCAGCGCAGGCGATTCCGGTGGAGACGCAGCGCGTCGCCACCGCCACCGTCACCGACGAGCTGGTTGCCGTCGGCAGCCTGCGCGCGGACGAGGCCGTCACCCTGCGCCCCGAGATCGCCGGCCGCATCGCGCAGATTGGTTTCGCCGAGGGCCGTGCTGTGTCCGCCGGACAGCTGCTGTTCGCATTGGACGATGCCGTGCAGCGCGCCGAGGTCGACCAGGCGCAGGCCAACCTGCAGCTGGCGCAGCGCAGTTTCGATCGCGCCAGCGAGATGGTGATCCGCAAGCTGATTTCGCAATCCGACCGCGACCAGGCGGCGGCGAACCGTGACCAGGCGGCGGCGACGCTGGCGCTGGCTCAGGCGCGCCTGAGCAAGACGCGCATTCTCGCGCCGTTTGCCGGGACCACGGGCCTCAAGCAGGTCAGCCCGGGCGACTACGTGAACGCCGGCCAGGACCTGGTCAACCTGGAGGCGATGCAGTCGCTGAAGGTCGATTTCCGTGTCGACGAGAGCGCGCTGCCGCGCATCCGCACCGGCCAGAAGCTCGAGCTGGAAGTCGACGCCTACCCAGGCGAGCGCTTTGCAGGCGAGGTCTTTGCGATCGATCCGCGGGTTGCCGATGCGACGCGCTCCGTCGCACTGCGGGCGCGCCTGCCCAATCCTGAAGGCCGCTTGCGCCCGGGCCAGTTCGCGCGCGTGCACCTGGCGGTCGCACAGCGCAGCGAGGCCGTCGTCGTCCCCGAGCAGGCGATCTTTCCGCGCGGCGAGCGCCTGTTCGTCTATGTCGTCGAAAGCGACACGGCGAAGCTGCGGGAAGTCCGCGTCGGACAGCGCAGCCCGGGCCGTGCCGAGGTCTTGAGCGGGCTGGTGGTTGGCGACGTTCTGGTCGTCACCGGGCTGCAACGCATCGGCGACGGCACCCCGGTTCGGGAGGAGTAGGTGGGGCCCGCCGCCGCGCGCATTCTTCAATTCTTTCTCGCGCTGGTGTACGGCCGGCGCTGGCTGACGTTCTCGGTGCTCGCCGCATTCACCGCCTGGATGGCGGTGATGGCGACCCAGCTGCAGCCGAGCGCCGGCTTCGAGAAGCAGATTCCGCTCGAACACCCGTACATGAAGGTGTTCAAGGACTACGAGCAATCCTTCGGCGGCGCCAACCTGATCTCACTGGCGCTGATCAACCGCGACGGCGACATCTACAACGCGCGCTTCCTCGAAACCCTGCGCAAGGTCACCGACGAAGTGTTCTTCCTGCCCGGTGTCGACCGTTCGCGTGTGACTTCGCTGTTCACGCCCGGCGTTCGCTACATCGAGATCGTCGAAGGCGGCTTTGCCTCCGGCGACGTCGTCCCGCGCAACTACACGCCGACGCCGGAGACGCTGGCGCTGATTCGCGAGAACGTCGGCAAGGCCGGCATCATCGGCCGGCTCGTCTCGGCCGACCAGCACGGCGCGATGATCGTCGCCGAGCTGCTTGAAATCCATCCGGAGACCGGCGAGCGTCTCGATTACGGCGAGGTGGCCAGGCAGCTCGAAGACATCCGCACGCGCTTGGCCGGCGACGGCATCGATATCCACATCATCGGCTTCGCCAAGGTAGTCGGCGACGTCACCGACGCCAGCGCCGAGGTACTCGGCTTCTTCGCCTTCGCCTTGGCGTCGACGATGCTGCTGCTGTGGCTGTTCTGTGGGTCCTTCCGCCTGTCGCTGCTGCCGCTGTCGGCCGCGCTGTCCGCCGTCGTCTGGGAGCTGGGGCTGCTGCGCCTGACCGGCTTCGGTCTCGACCCCTTCGCGATCCTGGTGCCGTTCCTGATCCTGTCGATCGGCGTGTCGCACGGCGTGCAGTACATCAACGCCTGGGGCCACGAGGTCGCCGAGAACGGCCGCAATTCCTTCGACGCCTCGATCGAAACCTTCCGCCAGCTGTTCATTCCCGGCACCGTCGCCATTCTCACCGACGTCATCGGCTTCGCGACGCTGGCCTTCATCCAGATCGAGAGCATCCGTGAGATGGCGCTCAACGCGGCGATGGGCATGGCCGCGGTGATCGTCACCAACAAGATGATGCTGCCGATCGTGCTGTCCTGGGTCGGCCTGCCGGACGTCGAGAAGTTCCGGCGCCGCGCCCGGAAGCGCACCGAAGTCGGCGACCGCCTGTGGCGCCGGCTGGCGGCGTTCGCGACCGGACGCTACGCGATCCCGGCACTCCTGGCGGCGCTGGTCGCGCTCGGCTGGGCCCTGCTCAAGTATCCCGACCTGACCGTCGGCGATCGCCAGGTCGGCGTCCCCGAGCTGCGGCCCGACAGCCGGTACAACCTCGACTCGTGGCGGATCGCCGAGAATTTCGCGATCGGCGTCGACCTGCTCAAGGTGCTGGCCGTGGCCGGGGGCTACGGCTGCGTCGATCCGCAGAAGATGGAGGCGATCGACCGCTTCACCTGGCATATGCAGAACACCGAAGGCGTGCAGTCGGCGATGTCGCTGCCGCTGCTGGCGCGCCAGGTGCGCGCCGCGTGGTACGAGGGCTCGATCAAGTGGCGCGTGCTGCCGCGCAACCAAGGCGGCCTCGCCCACCTGGTGTCGCCGGTGCCCACGGCAATGGGCCTGAACAACCCCGACTGCAGCGTGCTGCCGGTGCTGATCTTCACCACCGATCACCGCGCCGAAACCATCGACCGCATCCTCGACGCGGTCAAAGGCTTCAACGCGGAGAACGCCGGCTCCGGCGTCGATTTCAAGCTGGCCTCAGGCAACGTCGGCGTGATGGCGGCGACCAACGAAGAGATCGAGGCGCGCGAACTGCTGGTGATCGTCTGGGTGCACGCGACGCTGGGGCTGTTCGCGTGGCTTTCCTTCCGCACGCTGGCGAGCGTGGTCTGCATCCTCACGCCGCTGGTGCTGTGCTCGCTGCTGACCTACGGTCTGATGGCGACGCTGGGCATCGGCATGAAACCGGCGACACTGCCGGTCGCGGCCTTCGGTGTCGGCATCGGCGTCGACTACAGCATTTACCTGTGGAGCGTGTTCGCGGCACATCTGGAAGCCGGCGACCGCCTGCGCGAGGCGTATTTTCAGGCCCTGCGCCACACCGGCAAGGCGGTGGTGTTCACCTCGGCGTCGCTGCTGCTCAGCGTCTGTACCTGGCTGTTCTCGGGATTGCAGTTCCAGGCCGACATGGGCCTGCTGCTGCTGTTCATGTTCAGCACCAATCTGCTCGGCGCGATCCTGCTGCTGCCGGCGCTGGCCTGGCTGGTGCTGCCGTCGCGCCGTTCGGACGATGAAGGTCCGGTTCAGGCGCAAAATGCATAATCGGCGAACAACCGAGGAGAGGCGCCGCCGACAGACGGCGCAACATCGATCATGCAGCAGACCCAATTCAGTTCATGGACCAGTTCACGGACCGCATCCGCACTCCTGGCGCTGACGGCCGCGCTCGCGTCCATTCCGCTCCATGCCAAAGTGTCGGCCGCGGACGCGCAGCGACTCGAAAAGGAACTGACCCCCATCGGTGCCGAACGCGCGGGCAGCGCCGACGGCGCGATCCCGGCCTGGACCGGCGGCCTGCCGCAGCGCGAGATGCCGCGCGGCGACAATCCCTTCGCCGCCGACAAGCCGCTGTACACGATCACCGCACAGAACCTGGCGCAGTACGCGCCGCTGCTGAGCGAGGGCTACAAGGCCCTGTTCAAGACCTTTCCCGATTACAAGATGATCGTGTACCCGACACGGCGTTCGGCCTCGTACCCGCAGTGGTTCTACGACGCCAGCCGCGCCAACGCCACGAAGGTCGAGCTGACCAACCAGGGTTACGGTTTCTGCTGCGCCGCGCAGGGCTATCCGTTCCCGGTCCCCGGCAACGGTACCGAGGTGATGTGGAATCACATCATGCGCTACAACACCAAGGGCTATAAGGGCTACGTCAACATGGCCGCCACCGTGGCCGATGGGTCCTACGTCGTTGAGCGCAACTACTTCGAACTGACCTACGTCTACAACAACGTGAAGTCGACGGTGGAGTCGCTCAAGGGCATGAATCTCTATGCCTTGACCAAGACGATCTCACCCCCGAACAAGGCCGGCGAGGCGCACCTGCTGCACGTGCCGATCGACCGCATCCAGGACCAGACCGGCGTCTGGGTCTACAACAACAGCATCGGCCGTTCGCGCCGCATCGGCGAGGTCGGCTACGACAACCCGCTGTTCGACGGCCTGATGACGCACGACCAGCTGGACATGTTCAACGGCCCGCTGGACCGATACACGATCAAGCTCCTCGGCAAGAAGGAGATGATCATCCCGTACAACAGCTACAAGCTCTACGATCCCAAGATCAAGTACAAGGACATCATCCAGAAGGGCCACATCAACCAGGACCTGGCCCGTTACGAGCGCCACCGCGTCTGGGTGATCGAGGCGGAGGTTCGCCAGGGCTTCGCCCACCGCTACAAGAAGCGCACGTTCTACCTCGACGAGGACTCCTGGATCGTGCACCTGCAGGACATGTACGACGAGCGCAACCAGTTCTGGCGCACCGCGGAGTCGCATTCGATCACGTTCGCCAACGTGCCGGTCGTGGTCAACGGCGTGCAGGTGCACTACGACCTGCAGTCGCGCCGCTACGTCGCGATCAACCTGACCAACGAGGAGCGCAAGCTGATCGAGTACGACTGGGAGATGGAGCCGTCGTACTTCACGCCGGGAACGCTCAAGCGCTTCGCGACGACGTCGCAAAAGTGAACTACCGCGCAGACGGCCGGCACACAAGTGTCGGAGTTCAGTACGAATTCAGCTTGAAAGCCTAGTCTCGACTGCAAACCTGAGTGCAGGTTTTGTGGAGTCCGTCATGAACAAGCCGAGCCTCGTCACCGCAGCAGTCGCGATACTGCTGTCCCCTGCCGCGTTCGCCGATCACGATCGCTACGACCGCGACGATCGCTACGACGAGGGCAACGTGGAGTTCGTGCGCGTCGTCAGCGCCACGCCGATCTATCGCGATGTGCGCGTCGACGAACCGCGGCGCGAGTGCTGGGACGAGCGCGTGGTTTATCCCGGCGGCTATCGCCGCAACGACCTGGCGGCCGGAACCGTGGTCGGCGCGATCGCCGGCGGTGTCGCCGGCCACCAGTTCGGCAAGGGCCATGGCCGCGACGCGGCAACGGTGGTCGGCGCATTGATCGGCGCCAGCATCGGCCAGCAGAGCGCAGCCGCCCACTCCGCCCCGCGCCCGGAGCGCGTGGCCTACGAGCAGCGCTGCGAGATCGTCGACGCCAGCCGCTACGAACAGCGCGTCGAGGGCTACGACGTCGCGTATCGCTACAACGGCCGCATCTATCACACCCAGATGCCCTACGATCCGGGCAACCGCATCGCGGTGCAGGTCGACGTCAGGCCGGCGGGCTACTAAAGTAAGTCAATGCCACGGCTGACCCTGACCCTGTGCCTGTTCAGTGCGATTGGCGCATCGTCCGCCTGGGCAGGGCTGGATCATGATTCCGGCCGCTCGCGCCGGCTCGCCGACACGGCCCCGCAGGCTGCGCCGCGCGAACTTCCGTCTTCGCAGCAGGGGCTGAACGAAAGCGCGATGTCGCCGTCCGAGGCGGCGCGCCAGGTGCAGCGCCGCTACGGCGGTCGCGTGCTTGCCGTGCAGCCGGCCGGCGACGGCTACCGCGTGAAAGTGCTCAAAGACGGCGAAGTCCGCATCTACCAAGTCAACCCCTAGGAAGGAATCCATGCGCGCACTGGTCATCGAAGACGATCCGGCCCTGCGGGAACAGGTCGTCCGCTATCTGACCGACGACGGCTTTGCCGTCGACGCCGCTGCCGACGGCGATCAGGGCGCGTACATGGCGCAGGAGTACCCGACCGACATCGCCATCGTCGACCTGGGGCTGCCGGGCGTGCCGGGGATCGAGATCATCCGCCGCGCCCGCGCCAGCGGCCGCAAGTATCCGGTACTGATCCTCACCGCCCGCGACGGCTGGCAGTCGAAGGTCGAGGGACTGGAAGCGGGCGCCGACGACTATCTGGTCAAGCCCTTTCATCGCGAGGAATTCCTGGCGCGCGTGCGCGCACTGCTGCGCCGCTCCGGCGGCTGGGCCTCGGCGCAGCTGACCTCCGGGTCCTACGTCGTCGACGTCGGCGCCAAGACGGTCATCGCCGACGGCAAACCGGTGGAACTGACCAGCTACGAGTTCCGCGTGCTCGAGCACTTGCTGACCCACGCCGGCAAGGTCGTGTCCAAGACCGAGCTGACGGAACATCTGTATCCCGAGAACGAGGAGCGCGACAGCAACGTCATCGAGGTCTTCATCCGCCGCCTGCGCGCGAAACTGGATCCGCACAATCAATACAACCCGATCACGACGATCCGTGGCGCCGGCTACCGCTGGGATCTGCCGCGCAACTGATCTCCTGCGACGCACCCGTCCGCCATCGCGATGAATTCGCTGCGCGCCCGCCTGCTCGCCGCAGCCGCGCTGCTGGTCGCGGCCTTCGGCAGCCTGGCGGGCCTGGTGCTCGAACGCGCCTTCCAGGGCGGATTGCAGCAGGCGCAGCAGGACAAGCTGCAGACCCTGGTGTACTCGATGCTCGGCGCCGCGTCGCCCGACGCGGCCGGCGATCTGACGATTGCCCTCGAAGCAGTACCCGACCCGCGTTTGCGCCAGCCGCTGTCCGGCCTCGAAGCGGCGCTGTTCGACGAGAACGGCGAGGTCGTCTGGAGCTCCGCGGACTTGTTGCGCGTAACGCTGCCGGCCATGCCGGCAGTCGGCGAGTGGACCTTCAATCGCCTGCAGGACCCTAACGCCTTCTCGCTGAGTTTCGGATTGCGCTGGATCGACTCGGCCGACGACCCCCGCCGCTACACGGTCGTGGTCCTTGAGGATGCGGCGGCCTACGACCGCCAGGTCAAGGTGTTCCGCCGCACCCTGTGGATCTGGTTCGGCGCGATGCTCGGCGGGCTGATGCTGGCGCTGCTGTTGCTGCTGCGCTGGGGGCTGGCGCCGCTGCGCCGGCTGGGCCAGGAGCTGCATCAGGTCGAAGCGGGTCAGCAGCTCCAGATCCAGGGCCATTACCCGGACGAACTGCGCCCGCTCGCGCTGGACCTGAATGCGATGATCGTCAACGAGCGCAATCAGCAGACGCGCTACCGCAACGCTCTGAGCGATCTCGCGCATACGCTGAAGACGCCGCTGGCCGTGCTGCGCGGGGTGTCCGACGAGCCGGGACTGGAACCCGAGCACAGCACCCAGCTGCACGAACAGATCGACCGCATGCAGAACATCGTCGACCATCAGCTGGGGCGCGCAGCCGCGGCGGGCACACGCACACTGACCGAGCCGGTCGCACTGCGGCCGCTGGTCGACAAGCTGCTGTCCGCGATCGGCAAGGTCTACGCGGACAAGACCATCAGGCCTGAGAACGCCATCGCCGAGGCGATGCGCCTGCGCGTCGACCAGGGCGATCTCTACGAACTGCTGGGCAATCTGCTCGAAAACGCGGCCAAGTACGGCAAGGGCCGCATCCGCGTCAGTGCACTGATGGGCCAGAAGCAGTGCCTGATCGTGGTCGAGGACGACGGCAGCGGATTCCCGCCCGGCGCCGAGCAGCTGCTGATGCGCGGCGTGCGCGCCGACACGCGCATGCCCGGCCAGGGCCTCGGCCTGGCCGCGGCCGCTGAAATCGTCCAGGCCTACTCCGGCCGTCTGCTGCTCGACCGCTCCGGCTTGGGCGGCGCAAAGGTTTCGGTCGCCCTGCCGCTACGCTGAATTGCCGTCGTCCGGCACGCGGATGAAGGTCTGCCGGTAGTACGCCAGCTCCGCGATCGAATCGCGGATGTCGTCCATCGCCAAGTGGCTGGAGGTCTTGCTGAAACCCTGCGCGATCTGTGGCGCCCAGCGCTGGCACAGTTCCTTGAGCGTGCTGACGTCGAGATTGCGGTAGTGGAAATATCGCTCTAGCTCCGGCATCCAGCGCGCCAGAAAGCGGCGGTCCTGGCAGATCGAGTTGCCGCATATCGGCGACTTGCCGGGCGGCACCCAGCGCGCGAGGAATTCCAGCGTCAGCGCCTGCGCCTCGGCTTCGCCGATGCGGCTGTCGCGTACGCGTTGCGTCAGCCCGGAACCACCGTGCTGGCGCGTGTTCCATTCGTCCATCGCGTCCAGCTCGGCATCCGCCTGCTTGACCGCAATCACCGGCCCTTCGGCCAGGACCTTCAGTCGGGCATCGGTCACGATCGTCGCGATCTCGATGATGCGGTGACGCTCGGGGATCAGCCCGGTCATTTCCAGGTCGATCCAGATCAGGTGGCTCGGGTCGGCGTTCATGTCGCACGGGTCGTGGTGGCGAGTGGTATCTTGAAACGACCGACTGCATGACAGCAAGAACTGCGCGGAGAACGAACATGCACAGCAGCGGCGGCATCCTCGACACCATCGGCAACACGCCGCTGGTGGAACTGACCCGATTCAACACCGGCCGCTGCCGGCTGTTCGTGAAACTGGAGAACCAGAATCCGACCGGCAGCATCAAGGATCGTATCGGCCTGTCCATGGTTGAAGCTGCGGAGCGCGACGGGCGGATCCTGCCCGGCGGCACCCTGATCGAGGCCACCGCCGGTAACACGGGCCTGGGTCTTGCGCTCGCCGCTTCGCAGAAGGGCTACCGCCTGATCCTCGTGATCCCGGACAAGATGGCGCAGGAAAAAGTGCTGCATCTCAAGGCGCTGGGCGCCGAGGTACGCATCACCCGCAGCGACGTCGGCAAGGGGCATCCCGACTATTACCAGGACATCGCCGAACGCCTGGCCAAGGAGATCCCCGGCAGCTTCTACGTCAACCAGTTCGCCAATCCGGCGAATCCGCTCGCGCATGAGGCAACGACCGGGCCGGAGATCTGGGCGCAGATGAACCAGATGGTCGACGCGGTCGTCTGCGGCGTCGGCAGCGGCGGCACGCTCACCGGGCTGTCGCGCTACTTCGCGCGCGTCGCACCGCATGTCGAGGTGGTACTCGCCGATCCGCTCGGCTCGGTGCTGACCGACGTCGTGCGCACCGGCAAGATCCAGAAGGAAGCCGGCAGCTGGCTGGTCGAAGGCATCGGCGAGGACTTCATTCCGCCCAACTGCGATCTGGCGCGCGTCCGCAGCGCCTACGAGATCAGCGATGCCGAGAGTTTCTTCAACGCGCGCGAGCTGCTGCGCCTGGAAGGCATCCTCGGCGGATCGAGCACCGGCACGCTGCTCGCCGCCGCGCTGCGCTATTGCCGCGACCAGACCGCCCCCAAGCGCGTCGTCACTTTCGTCTGCGACAGCGGCAACAAGTACCTGTCGAAGATGTACAACGACATCTGGATGTTCGACCAGGGACTTCTGGATCGGCCGGCCGAGGGCACGCTGGTCGATCTGATCGTGCGCCGCTACGCAGAGGGCTCGGCGGTGACCGTGCGTCCGGAAGACAGCCTGCTGCTCGCCTACCGGCGCATGAAGCTGTTCGACGTCTCGCAGGTGCCGGTGATGGAAGGCGAACGCCTCGTCGGCATCGTCGACGAATCCGACATTGTCCAGCACGTGCATATGGATCCGGCGCGTTTCAAGGATCGCGTCGACACGGCAATGGTCACCAAGCTGGAAACGGTCAGTCCGTCGGCGCCGATCAGCGAACTGATGCCGCTGTTTGCCCGCGACCACGTCGCGATCGTCGCCGAACAGGGCCGCTTCCTCGGCCTGGTGACGCGCATCGACCTGCTCAACTACCTGCGCAAGCAACTCTGAGGCTGCATGCACGAAACCATCGCCGTCGTCTTCGACTTCGACGACACGCTCGCCCCCGACACGACGACCGGGTTCCTGCGCCACAGCGGGCTGGCCGACGTCGGCCGCTTCTGGAAGGAAGACGTCGATCCGCTGATCACGCGCGCCGACTGGGACCCGGTGCCGGCCTACCTGCATCGCATGATCGAAGCCGGCCGTTCCGGCCGCATTCCGCCGCTGACGCGCGAAAGCCTCGCCGATTGGGGGCGTCAGGCGCCGCTGCATCCCGGCGTCGAAACTCTGTTCGAGCGCCTGCGGCAGGCGGCGCACGACGCCAACTCGCAGGTCAAGATCGAGTTCTACGTGATCTCCAGCGGCATCGGCGACGTGCTGCGCGCAACGCGCATCGCGCATGAGTTCACCGACATCTGGTCCTCCGAGTTCCACTACGACGAGAGTGGCGCCGCCGCTTTCGCGCGGCGCGTGATCAGCTTCACCGACAAGACCCGCTACATCTTCCACGTGCAGAAAGGTCTGGTCGGCGCGGCGCACCGCGGCAAACCCTTCGAGGTCAACCGCAAGCTGCCGGCCGACCAGATCCGCGTGCCGCTGCGGCAGATGATCTTCGTCGGCGACGGCTATACCGACATCCCCTGCTTCTCGCTGCTCAAGCAGAACGGCGGCATGCCGATCGCCGTCTACGACAAGCACCGCGAGGACAAGTGGGGCAATGCCTTCCAGTTCGTGCGCGACGGCCGCGTCGCCAACCTGCATTCCGCGAACTACGCGGAAGATTCCGACCTCAGCACCTTTCTCGTCATGGCTGTGCGCAGTCTCGCCACCGACATCGCACTGGCCGCGCGCACCTATCAAGGTTGATTCATGAAAAACGCACCTCAGGGCTTTGCCACGCGCTGCATCCATGCCGGCCAGACGCCGGACCCGACCACCGGCGCGATCATGCCGCCGATCTACGCGACCTCGACCTACGTGCAGGAAAGCCCCGGCGTGCACAAGGGCTACGAGTATTCGCGTACGCAGAATCCGACGCGTTTCGCCTACGAACGCTGCGTCGCCGATCTCGAAGGCGGCAGCCGCGGCTTCGCGTTCGCGTCGGGCATGGCCGCAACTGCGACCGTGCTCGATACGCTGGACAGCGGCGCGCATGTGATCGCCTCGGACGACATGTACGGCGGCACCTACCGGCTGTTCGCGCGTGTGCGCGAGAAAAGCGCGGGGCTCACGTTCAGCTACGTCGACATGCGCGAGCCGAAGAACATCGAGGCGGCGATCACGCCCAGGACGCGCCTGATCTGGGTCGAAACCCCCAGCAATCCCATGCTCAAGCTTGCCGACCTGTCGGCGATCGCCGAAATCGCGCATCGCCACAGCCTGATCGCTGCCGCCGACAACACCTTCGCCAGCCCCTACCTGCAGCGCCCACTCGAACACGGCTTCGACCTGGTGATGCACTCGGCGACCAAGTACCTGAACGGCCATTCCGACATGGTCGGCGGCCTGCTGATTGTCGGCGGCAATGCGGAGCTGGCCAAGCAACTCGCGTTCCTGCAGAACGCGGTCGGCGCCGTGGCCGGTCCGTTCGACAGCTTCCTGGCGCTGCGCGGCGTCAAGACGCTGGAAGTGCGCATGCAGCGGCACTGCGAGAATGCGCTGGCGCTCGCGCAATGGCTGGAGAAGCACCCGAAAATCGCGCGCGTGCATTACCCCGGCCTGACCTCGCATCCGCAGCATGCGTTGGCGAAGCGCCAGATGCCGCGTGGCTACGGCGGCATGATCACGCTCGAACTCAAGGGCGGCCTCGATGATGCGCGCCGATTCCTCGAACGCTGCGAGCTGTTCGCGCTGGCCGAGTCCCTTGGCGGCGTCGAGAGCCTGATCGAGCATCCGGCGATCATGACCCATGCCAGCGTGCCCGCTGCAACGCGCGCGGCGCTGGGCATCAGCGACACGCTGTGCCGCCTGTCGGTCGGCATCGAGAACCTCGACGACCTGCGCACCGATCTCGATCAGGCGCTACGGGGGTAAACTTGGCGCCATACCCAATACGGAACTCCGCCAGTGTCTGAACTGAGCAAGAAAAAATGCGTGCCCTGCGAAGGCGGCGTTCCGCCGCTGGACTTGGCCGCGGCCACGAGCCTGAAGAACCAGCTGAACGGGCGTTGGAAGCTCGTGCAGGACGGCAAGGCGATCCAGGCCAGCTTCACCTTCGACAACTACTGGCAGACCACCGCCTTCGTCAACGCGGCCGCGTGGATCGCGCACACCCAGGATCATCATCCCGACATCAGCTTTGGCTACAAGACCGCGACGATTCACTACTGGACGCATGCGGTCGACGGGCTGACCGAGAACGACTTCATCTGCGCGGCGAAGATCGACGAACTGCTGGCCTGACTCCCCCGCTCGCGGGGGCGCCGTCAGACCGCAGTGCGCCCCGACAGTGCGTGCGCCAGCGTGCCGGCGTCGACGTACTCAAGCTCGCCGCCCATCGGCACGCCATGGGCGATGCGGGTGACGCGCAGATTGCGCGACTTGGCCATCTCGGCGATGTAGTAAGCCGTCGCCTCGCCCTCGACCGTCGGATTGGTCGCAATGATCAGCTCGCGCACCCAGCCGTCGTCGAGCAGCGCGCCCAGCTGTGGCAGTCCCAGCTCGTCCGGACCGATACCGTCGAGCGGCGACAGGTGCCCCATCAGTACGAAATAGCGTCCGCGATACGGGGTCCCATGCTCGATCGCGACCAAATCGGCCGGCCCTTCGACGATGCACAGCTGCCCGCTCTGGGCACGCTGCGCGCTGCAGTACCGGCACGCGTCGTCTTCGCAGAACATGCGGCAGCTCGGACAGCGACCGATGCCGTCCAGCGCCTCGCCGATCGCCAGACTGAGCTTGCGCGCACCGTCGCGCTCGCGCTCCAGCAGATGGAAGGCCATGCGCTGCGCGGACTTGGGGCCGACGCCCGGGAGGCGGCGCAGAGCTTCGATCAACTGGGTCAGACGCGGGGAATAGACGCTCACGGCGGCAGGATGGTCATCGGGGTCGCATAGCATAGCGGCCCCGACGCAGGCCTACGGTGCGAACGGCGGCGCATCCGTTCGCGGCGCCGTGGCCTCGGCGGCCGTCAGGCGATTGCTGCCGGCCAGGGTCTGGTAGGCGCTGCCGAACACCTCGTTCGCACTCGGTTCGGTGATGGTGTCGACGTACCAGTGCTCGCCGACCACTCGCTCCGCAGTCAGATCCAGCAGCAGGTAGCCCTTCTGCGAGAAATCGGCGTACTTGATATGGGGATTGAGCACGCCGATCAGGGGCGAGGCCGGCTCGAAGGTCTCCAGCCCTGGCGAGGTGATTGCGGTGGCGACGAACTCCACGGCGCGCGAGCCGTCGCCCGTGAGCGGGTTGTAGCCGCCGGCTTCCGCCACGGGCAGATTGGGGTCGCGGGCCAGGTCCATGCTCCAGGACGAGTGGATGTCGCCGGTCAGCACTACGACGTCACTGACCGGTGCGCCGCCGTCGATGCCCTCCAGGATGTCGTAGACGCGCGTGCGCGCGACGGGATAACCGTCCCACTGGTCGGGATTGATATAGACGCCGCCGGTCGCGAGTTCCGGCAGGCCCGCGATTTTCAGCTGGCCGAACATCACGCCCTGCCCCAGCAGCTTCCAGCGCGCCGGCGTGGCCCGCAGCGTGCCCGCCAGCCAGGCCTCCTGCTCCGCCCCCAGCAGCTGGCGATCGTCGTTCTGGACGTCACCCACGGGAACCAGGATCACCGACGCGCCGCTGACCTCGGTCACGCCCTCAACGGGTTGTGCGCGGTCCAGCAGGCGCTCCTCGAGCATGACCAGCTCGGCGAGATCGCCCAGGCGGAAGCTGCGGTAATTGCGGCGGGGGTTGGCGGCATCCAGCTGGCGCACCGGCAGCCATTCATAGAACGCCTGCAGGCCGGCCGCGACGCGCTGGGCCCAGTCTCCTTCGGTCTCGGGACTGTGGTTCACGGCGCCGTCGCGCCAGGAGTTGTCGGCCGTCTCGTGATCGTCCCAGATGTTGATCATCGGGTGCTGGCGATGCAGCGCCTGCAGGTCGGCGTCGAGGCGGTACTGCGCATATCGCTGGCGGTAGTCGGTGAGATCGATGATCTCCTTGGCCGGCTCGTACTGCCGGAAATCGCCATAGGCGTCCGCGCCTGTGCCGGAGCTGTACTCGTAGATGTAGTCGCCCAGATGAACGACCAGATCGAGGTCCTGACGCTGGGCGACGCGGGCATAGGCGTTGAACAGACCGTGCGCGTAGCTGGCGCAGCTGACCACGCCGATGCGCAGGCGCTCGACGCCGCCAACCGGCAGCGTGCGCGTGCGCCCGACCGGCGATTTCACGCCGCCGGACTCGAATTGGTAGTAATAGGTCGTCGCCGGCTGCAGCCCGACCACATCCACTTTCGCCGTGTAATCGCGGGTCGCGTCCGTTTCCGTCGAACCCTGGGTCACGGCCTGCGTCATCTGCGGATCGGCAAAGACGGCGTAATTGACCGGCACGCGCCCCGACGTCGCTCCGCTGACCCGCGTCCACAGGATCACGCGGTCGGTCAGCGGATCGCCGCTGGCGATACCGTGCAGAAACTGCACGGGCACCGGTCCGGGACCGCCGGACGAGTCGTCGCGCGAGCCGCAGCCGGGCATGAACGGCAGCAGGCCCAGCGCCGCGGAGCCGAGCCCGGCACGGCGCAGGAAGTCGCGGCGGGTCAAGGCAGTGGTGCGGCGTTTCCTGCGGCGCAGTCCGGCCATGTCAGTTCTCGTCTGTGGATGTTTCGATGTTTCGGTGTTTTGGCAGCACGCTGAACACTCAGGTGCGCTTGCGCAGCTGCTTTTCCTGCATCACCACGGCGGCAATCTCCTCGATCGACATGTTCGCCGAGTTCACGAAGGGTACGCCGATACGCCGGTACAGCTGTTCCGCCTGGCGCAGTTCATAGGCGCACTGCGACAGCGAGGCGTAGCGCGAACCCGGACGCCGCTCGGTGCGCACCTGCGACAAGCGCTCCGGATCGGACGTCAGCCCGAAGCAGCGCCCTTCCAGGCCCTTGAGCGGAGACGGCACGTGCAGCTGCTCCAGATCGTCCTCGGTCAACGGGAAATTGGTCGCGAACAAACCGTACTGCAGCGCGAGGTACATCGTCGTCGGCGTCTTGCCGCAGCGCGACGGCGCGATCAGGATCAGGTCCGCCTTCGACAGGTCGCGCGTGGACGCGCCGTCGTCGTGCTCCATTGCGTAGTTCACCGCGTCCATGCGCTCGTGATACTTGCGCACGTCGGCCATGCCGTGCGCACGTCCCTGTGCATGCGTCGAGCCGACGTGCAGCTCCTTCTCCATCTCGGTGACGAACTGATCGAACAGGTCCATGAACAGACCGTTCACGGATCGAAGGATCGCGCGCACCTCGTCGTTCACGGTCGTACTGAACACCAGCGGCCGCTGACCCGTCTGATCGCCGACGAAATTGATATAGTCGACGGTGCTTTTCGCCCGCTCCGCCGTGTTGACAAAGGGCAGAATGGTCTTGTCGAAGTCAAGGCCATCGAACTGGGTCAGGAGTGTGTTTCCCAGGGTTTCGGCGGTGATGCCGGTCCCATCGGACACGAAGAACACGGGGCGGGCGCTGGGCATATCGGATTTCCTGGCAGCGGAGACGCTGCGACCTCAACACTTTACCCGCAAGAATCGCATGAGCAAGAACGTCCTCTGGTACTCGGAGCTGGGCATGCACGACGTCGAAATCGTCGGCGGCAAGAATGCCTCGCTGGGCGAGATGATCCGCAACCTCGCCGAGTCCGGAGTTTCCGTGCCCAACGGCTTCGCGACCAGTGCGGCGGCGTATCGCCAGTTCCTCGCACACGAGAACCTCGCGGCGCGCATCAACGACATGCTCTCCGGCCTCGACATCGAGGACGTGCAGAAGCTCGCACAGACCGGCCGCGCGATCCGCCAGGCCGTTGCCGCGGCGCCCTTTCCGGCCGACCTCGAGCGCGAGATCCGCACGCATTACGAGCAGCTGGTCAAGGAGTCCGGCACCGAGATCTCGGTGGCCGTGCGCTCCTCGGCGACAGCCGAGGATCTGCCGGACGCCTCGTTCGCCGGCCAGCAGGAGACCTTCCTCAACGTCCAGGGCATCGCCAACGTTCTGCACGCGATCAAGGAAGTCTTCGCGTCGCTGTACAACGACCGTGCCATCGCCTATCGCGTGCATCACGGATTCGAGCATGCGGCCGTCGCGCTCTCCGCCGGCGTGCAGCGCATGGTGCGCTCGGACAAGGGCGCGAGCGGCGTGATGTTCACGATGGACACCGAGTCCGGCTTCAAGGACGCGATCTTCATCACCGCGTCCTACGGCCTGGGCGAAGCCGTCGTGCAAGGCGCGGTCAATCCGGACGAGTTCTACGTCTACAAGCCGGCCCTGCGCGCCGGCCGTCCCGCCGTGCTGCGGCGCGGCCTGGGCGAGAAGGCGCGCAAGATGGTCTACACGGCCGATCGGACGATCGGCAAGACCATCGAATTCGTCGACGTACCCGCCGCCGAACGCAGCCGCTTCAGCCTCAACGACGAAGAGATCCAGGCCCTCGCGCGCCAGGCGCTGACCATCGAGGAGCACTATGGCCGGGCGATGGACATCGAGTGGGGCAAGGACGGCATCGACGGCAAGCTCTATATCCTGCAGGCGCGCCCGGAGACGGTGAAATCGCGCGCCTCCGCCAACGTGCTACGCCGCTACAAGCTGAAGAAGAAAGGCAAAGTGCTGACCTCGGGCCGCGCGATCGGCCAGAAAGTCGGTGCCGGCGCCGTGCGCCTGCTCAGCTCGATCGACCAGATGAACCGCGTCCGCGAAGGCGACGTGCTGGTCACCGACATGACCGACCCCGATTGGGAGCCGATCATGAAGCGTGCCAGCGCGATCGTGACCAACCGCGGTGGTCGCACCTGCCACGCCGCGATCATCGCGCGCGAGCTGGGCATTCCCGCGGTCGTCGGCTGCGGCGACGCCACTGCGAAACTCGCTGACGGCGCGCCGGTGACGGTGTCCTGCGCCGAGGGCGACACCGGTTACATCTACGAGGGCCATGTCGACTACGTCGTCGACGAGGTCGCGCTCGACAAGATGCCGGAGGTGCCGGTCAAGATCATGATGAACGTCGGCACGCCGGAACAGGCTTTCGACTTCGCCGCGCTGCCGCACAAGGGCGTCGGCCTCGCGCGGCTGGAATTCATCATCAACCGCCAGATCGGCATCCACCCGCAGGCGCTGCTGGAGCACGACAAACTGCCGCCGGAAGAACGCCGCATCATCGACCCGATGATCGCGCCCTACGGCTCGCCGGTGGACTACTTCGTCAAGCGCCTCACCGAGGGCATCGCGACGATCGCGGCTGCGTTCGCGCCGGAGCCGGTGATCGTGCGCCTGTCGGATTTCAAGTCCAACGAGTACGCCAACCTGATCGCCGGCCGGCGCTACGAGCCGCACGAAGAGAATCCGATGCTCGGTTTCCGCGGCGCCTCGCGCTACATCTCCGAGTCGTTCCGTCCGTGCTTCGAGCTGGAATGCCGCGCGCTGAAATACGTGCGCGACGAGATGGGCCTGACCAACGTCAAGGTCATGGTGCCCTTCGTGCGCACCGTCGACGAAGCGCGCCAGGTCGTCGAGATCCTGGCCGCCAACGGCCTCAAGCGCGGCGTCAACGGCCTGCAGCTGATCATGATGTGCGAGCTGCCGTCGAATGCGGTGCTGGCCGAGCAGTTCCTCGAACACTTCGACGGCTTCTCGATCGGCTCCAACGACATGACCCAGCTCACGCTCGGCCTGGACCGCGACTCCGGCCTGATCGCCCACCTGTTCGACGAACGCAACGACGCCGTCAAGGCGATGCTCGGCATGGCGATCCAGGCCTGCCGCAAGCACAACAAGTACATCGGCATCTGCGGCCAGGGCCCGTCCGATCATCCGGACCTCGCGCGCTGGCTGCTCGATCAGGGCATCGAGTCGATCTCCCTCAACCCCGACACGGTCGTCGAGACATGGCTGTTCCTCGCAGGACAAAAGGCCTGACGCGGGCTCTGCTCGCGCCGGCGTTCGCCGCGGGACTGGGCCTGGTTCTGGGCGCTGCGGTAGCGGCCGACAAGGCCGGCCGCTTTGACTACTGGGTGCTGTCGCTGACCTGGTCGCCGCAGTTCTGCAAGTCCGAGCCGGGCAAGGCGCAGTGCAAGCTGCCACTCGGCTTCGTCGTCCACGGCCTGTGGCCGCAGTACGAGGACGGCTATCCCGACTACTGTAGCGAGCGCGAACGCGTGCCCGGCGAACTGGTCGACCGCATGTTGCCGCTGATGCCGGACGAAAAACTGATCCAGCAGCAGTGGCGCAAGCACGGCACCTGCAGCGGCATGGACATGAGCGAATACTTCCTCAACGTCGAACGCGCCTGGCGCCGCGTCGTCATCCCGCCGGAGTTCATGCCGGACCGCGACGCCTACGAAAGCAGCTTGCAGGCGATCGAGAAGGCGTTCATCGGCGCCAACCCCGGATTCGACCGCGACAGCATCGCATTGCAATGCGGCGGCCGCTGGCTGCGCGAGGTCCGTATGTGCCTCGACCGCGATTTTCAGCCGCGCGCCTGCGGCGAAGATGTGACCGACCAGTGCCGCAACAAGATCAGCGTCCGCCCCATCCGCGGACGCCCGCAACCCCTGTTCTAGCGCCGTCGTGGCGCCGGCGATAAATCCGGTTCCAATTGGAAATCGTTTGGGTATAATGCGCGCCCCTAGCGTGTGGGGCTATAGCTCAGCTGGGAGAGCGCTTGCATGGCATGCAAGAGGTCGTCGGTTCGATCCCGACTAGCTCCACCAAATTTTTGCCTCGTCCCCATCGTCTAGAGGCCTAGGACATTACCCTTTCACGGTAAGTACCGGGGTTCGAATCCCCGTGGGGACGCCACACTTCTGGAGCTGTCCGCAGAGCCCGCCGCTAGCGGGCTTTTGCATTTTTGCGACTCTCCCGCTGAACCGATACGCAAATCCGTCAAGATCGCGTAATGTCTCGTCCGGCGGCTCACCCGGACCGATCGTCCGGACGCACGGAGGCATTTGAGTCGCAGGATCGACCATTAGGGGATCAGATGAGCACCGCACCCCAGTTGCCGCCGGCGCAGACCGGATCAACGGACGACAATGCGCCCGAGCGCACGCGCATACAGCGCCTCGGGCACCCGGCCGTGGACGCGCTGCGCCGCACGGTTCATGTCGCGCTGACGGAACTCGTCGGCAACTTCTTCCGTTTCCTTCCGGTTGCGCTGACGCAACGCGCCAAGGTCAGTTCGCTGCCGACCGAGCAGCGCGGCTGCGCCGACCTGGCTCGGATCGTCGGCGGCAATACCGAATACTGGCTGGCCGAATTCATCACCCGACTGGATCGCAACCTGGTCGGCGCCGTTGGCGCGGGCGATCAGACCGCCCAGCAATCCGACGTCAGCGATGTGATCGTGCTCACGCAGCGCGAGTTGCGTGCGCAAACGCAGTACGCGGCGCTGATCGCCGATCTTGATGTGCGCCTCGGCCACGTTCGCCGAACGGTGTATTTCCCGGTCAGGGCCGGCGCGCTGGCGCCGGCGGGGCTGTGCCGCACGCTGCTCGACGTCGCCACGGCCTTGCGCTGCAGCGGCGCGCCGCTGCGCATCCTGTTCGAACAGTTCGACGAATCCATCCTGCCGCAGCTGCCGCGCCTGTATCAGGTCGTGCTGGATGCGCTGGCCGACATCGAGGCACGGGCCGCCGAAGCGGCCTCCCTGCTCGAGCGGGAGAAGGTGCGCGCAGAAGCACTGCGGCCGCAGGCGCCGCCGGCCGCCGAAGCGCCGCAGCCGGAGTTCCGGCCGGCGCCGAAGGTCGTAAAGCCCGCCGAGCCGCAGCAGATCGACAACAAGACCGCGTCGATGCTCAAAGGCGTGGCGATGAAACCGCCGCCGCCCGGAAAGGACTATTCGGACGTCTCGCTGGCACAGGATCTTCTGACCCTGCAGACCGACGCCCCCCTGCCTGGCGTCGACATCAAGCCGGAACAGCGCTGGGTTCCTCTGCAGCGCATTTCGCTGGCAGGCAAGTTCCTCAACGAGGCGGTCGCCGACCCGTTGGTCCCCAAGGAGCAGGAAAGACAGCACGAGGCGGTGCGCTTTCCGATTATCAAGTCGGCGATCACCGATTCGACGCTGTTCACCGCCCTGACCCATCCGCTGCGCACGCTGGTCAACGACCTGATGCTCAAGTCGGCCACCTCGCGCATCACCGGCACGGCGGAAGCACGGCGCATGGCCGAAGTGCTTCAGCAGGTGCTGGTGCAGTTCGATCTGGCGCCCGACTTCGTTCGTGAGGCAATGCTCAGTGCGCAACCGATCAACGAGCAGCAGATCTCCTCGTTCTTCGAGTCGCAGAAAGAGCAGGTCAACCAGCGGCGCGAGGCGGTCGTCGCCGAGGCCAAGCGGCTCGTGATCCGCGAGCTGGAACTGCGCACCTTCGGCCGCTCGGTGCCGCAGGCGGCGATCAAGTTCCTCAATACCTGCTGGGGGCCGCTGCTGGTCAAGGGCCTGCTGCAACACGGCGCCGACAGCGCCCACTGGCGCACCGGCATCGAGCGCATGGAAAGCATGCTTGACCAGTTGGAGATTTCCGATTGCCAGATGCCACCGCCCGCCGAGTGGCAGCAAACCGCAGCAGCCATGGGCAAGGATTTGCTCGGCGGCGGCTTGTCGGATGACCGCGTCAAGCGCGCGCTGGCATTGCTCGACGCGGCCTGGCAGGCCCCCAAGCAGCCGATGTCGTTCTGACTTCAACCCACGAAAAAGCCCCGCCATGCGGCGGGGCTTTGGTCATCGATCGCAGGGGATTCAGGCCGCCGTGCTTTTCGGCGCCTTGACCTCGGCATTCTCGTAGACGATGAATGGCTTGACCTCGCCGCGTACGACGGCCTCGTCGACCACCACCTTGCTGACGTTCTGCATCGACGGCAGGTCGTACATCACGTCGAGCAGGATGTTTTCGAGGATCGTGCGCAGGCCGCGCGCGCCGGTCTTGCGCTCCTTGGCGCGCTTGGAGATCGCGTGCAGGGCCTCCTCGCGGAACTCGAGCTGTACGCCTTCCATGTGGAACAGCTTGGCGTACTGCTTGATCAGCGCGTTCTTCGGCTCCCGCAGGATCGCCATCAGCGCCGTTTCGTCGAGCTCTTCGAGCACCGCGCAGACCGGCAGACGACCGATGAATTCGGGAATCATGCCGAAGCGGATCAAGTCGTCCGGCTCGACGCGGGCCAGCAGCTCCGACACTCGCCGGCTGTCCTTCTCGGACTTCACCGTCGCCGAGAAGCCGATCCCGGTGCGCTCGGTGCGGCCCTGGATCACCTTGTCGAGTCCGGCGAAGGCACCGCCGCAGATGAACAGGATGCTGGCGGTGTTGACCTGCAGGAACTCCTGCTGCGGATGTTTGCGACCGCCCTGCGGCGGCACACTGGCCACCGTGCCTTCGATGAGCTTGAGCAGTGCCTGTTGCACACCCTCACCCGACACGTCGCGCGTGATGCTCGGGTTCTCCGACTTGCGCGAAATCTTGTCGATCTCGTCGATGTAGACGATGCCGCGCTGCGCCTTCTCGATGTCGTAATCGCACTTCTGCAGCAGGCGCGCGATGATGTTCTCGACGTCCTCGCCGACGTAGCCGGCTTCGGTCAGTGTCGTCGCATCGGCGATTGCGAACGGCACGTCGAGCAGACGCGCCAAGGTCTCGGCCAGCAGGGTCTTGCCCGAACCGGTCGGCCCGATCAGCAGGATGTTGGATTTGGCAATCTCGATGCCGTCCGCCGAACCTTTCAGCGACAGGCGCTTGTAATGGTTGTAGACCGCGACCGAGAGGATCTTCTTGGCCTGTTCCTGGCCGATCACGTACTCGTCGAGCACCGCGCGGATCTCATGCGGCTTGGGCAGACCCTTGGTCTGCGGCTTGGCATGGACTTCCTCGCGGATGATGTCGTTGCACAGGTCGACGCATTCGTCGCAGATGTATACCGACGGACCCGCAATCAGCTTGCGCACCTCGTGCTCGCTCTTGCCACAGAACGAGCAGTACAGCACGCGTCCGCTATGTGATCCGCTCCGGGTCGTCTCGCTCGTCATCGTCCTTCCTCGTCCGGGCAACTACACCCGGCCACATCTGTATAGCACAGTGTCATTTTCCTGCAAAACCAGCGTCAAAAAGACGCCCCCAATGTGCCACTTATGCCGCTGAAACAGCCCGCTGAGCGAGAATGTGGTCGATCAGACCGTATTCCCTGGCCTGTTCGGCGTTCATGAAGAAATCGCGCTCGACGTCGCGGGAGATCTTGTCGAGCGTTTGACCGGTGTGCTCGGACATCATCTTGTTCAGGCGCTCGCGCAGATAAAGGATCTCCCGCGCCTGGATCTCGATGTCGGTGGCCTGGCCCTGCGCGCCGCCGGACGGCTGGTGAATCATCACGCGCGTGTTCGGCAGCGCGTAGCGCTTGCCTTTGGCACCGGCCGACAGCAGGAACGCGCCCATGCTGGCCGCCTGGCCGATGCACATCGTGGTGACGTCCGGCTTGATGAAACGCATCGTGTCGTAGATCGACAGGCCGGAGGTGATCACGCCACCCGGCGAGTTGATGTAGAGGTGGATGTCCTTGTCCGGATTTTCCGATTCCAGGAACAGCAGCTGCGCGACGACCAGGTTGGCCATGTAATCGTCGATCGGCCCGACGATGAACACGACCCGCTCCTTGAGCAGGCGCGAGTAGATGTCGAATGCGCGTTCGCCGCGGGCGGTCTGCTCGACCACCATGGGAACGAGGTGCTGCGCGCGGGTCTGAATATCGGTCATGGGGCGTGCCTGGTGGTTCCGGGTTGGGGGGAGTCCGGTACCAGCGTACCGGACCCCGGGACTTCTTTACGCCTTCGCTGCGGCCGCTGCGGCCTGGGGATTCAGCAGTTCGTCGAGGGTCGAGGGTTTCTCGTTGATCGTGCCGCCGGCGACCAGCGCATCGACGACCTGATCTTCAAGCGCCATCGCGCCCAGCCCCTGCATCAGATCCGGACGTGAGCGGTAGAACGCCTTGACCTGATCCGGCTGCTCGTAATCCGCCGCCATGTTGTCGAGCGCCTTGTCCATGCGCGCGGGATCGAGCTTGATCTCTCTAGCCTTGATGACCTCGCCGATCAGCAGGCCGAGGCTGACGCGACGCCGCGCCTGCTGCTCGAACACGCCGTCCGGCAGCATCTCCTTGAGCTTCTCGGGATCAGCCTTGGCCATGTTCATGCGCGCGGCCGCTTCCTGGCGCATGCGCGGAATTTCCTGGTGGATCAGCGCATCCGGCACGTCGATCGGGTTGGCTGCAAGCAGCTGGTCGAGCGCCTGCGACTTGAGGCGGTTCTGCACGCCCTTGTCGCGCTCCTTCTCCAGCGCCGTCTTGCACTTGGCACGCAGCGCCGAGACGTCGCCGCCATCCTCCACGCCGTGGGTCTTGAGAAAGTCCGCGTCAATCTCCGGCAGATGCACTGCCTCGACCGACTTGAGCGTCATCTCGAACTGCGCGGTCTGGCCGCGGAGGTTCTCGGCGCGGTAATCCTCGGGGAAGCGCACGTCGACGACGAACTGCTCGCCGGCCGCGTGCCCGACGACACCGTTTTCGAGATCAGGCAGGAACTGGCTGGCACCGATCTCGAAGCTGACGTCCTTGCCCTCGCCGCCGGCGAAGGCCTCACCGTTGAGCTTGCCGAGGAAGTCGATCTTGACGCGGTCGCCGGAAGCGGCCGCGCGCTCGACCGCTGCGAAATCGCGGCGCGCCTTGCGCAGGTTCTCGACCAGCTTGTCGATGTCCGCCTCGGACACTTCGACCAGCGGCTTCTCGATCTGCAGCGAGCTGAGCGCCTGCAGCTTGATTTCCGGATAGACCTCGAAGTGCGCGACGTATTCGAGCGCTTCGCCGATCTTCTCGACGGTGATATCGATCTTCGGCTGGCCGGCGGGGTTCACGCCGGCCTGGCTGATCGCTTCGGGATAGGTCTGCTGGACGATGTCGGAGATCGCGTCCAGGCGAGCCGATTCACCGAACTGCTGCTCGACCACCTTGCGCGGTGCCTTGCCCGGACGGAAACCCGGCAGCTTGGCGCGGCTGGCGTAGCGCTTGAGACGCTCGTCGACCGCCTTGGCCACGCGCTCGGCGGGCACACGAACACGCATCTGCCGGCGCAGTCCGCCCGGCGATTCGACATTAACGTCCATTTTCAACACTCTGAAGTAATTGGGTTTTGTTGCGTCTTCGAAGGGGCCGCGACTGGTGCGAAAGGAGAGACTCGAACTCTCACGCCTTGCGGCGCTGGAACCTAAATCCAGTGCGTCTACCAATTCCGCCACTTTCGCGGGTCGCGCAGTATAGCAGCGCAAAACGTCGCGCTTGGCCTCGATCGGCTACCCTTCCGCACCCCGCTCCCCTGCCCCCCGCGGCTTATGCATCCGGATTCCAGCGATCGCCGTCGCCCGCTGTGGTTCTACCTCGCCCTGGCCCTGGCACTGGCGGCTGCGATCTGTGCGGCACTGGTGTCGGGCCCGGTTGCCATCTCGCCGTCCAGGGTGGCGTCCCTGCTCGGCTGGCCGGTCGATGCCCCGCTCGACGCGTTCGAGCGCACGGCGCTGCTGCAGATCCGCCTGCCGCGGGTGATGCTCGCCCTTGTCGTCGGCGCCGCCCTCGCAGTCGCCGGCGCCGGGATGCAGGGCATCGTGCGCAATCCGCTCGCCGACCCCGGCTTGATCGGTGTGTCCGCCGGAGCGGCGCTCGCCGCCGCCGCGTTCATCGTGCTCGGCGTTGGCGCGACGCTGCCGCCGGCGCTGACCCTGCCCGTCGTCAGCTTCGCCGGCGGCGCCGTCGCCGCCTGGGCGGTGCTGCGCCTGAGCCTCGTCGACGGCCGCACGCGGGTCGCGACGATGCTGCTCGCCGGTCTCGCGCTCAACGCCGTGGCGGGCGCCGGCATCGCCTTGCTGTCCTACGTCGCCGACGATTTCGCCCTGCGCGCGGTCACGCTGTGGATGTTCGGCTCGCTGGGCCGCGCCAGCGCCGCCGAGTTGACGGTGGGGATGCCGCTGCTGCTGGTGGCGATGCTCGCCATTCCGCTGCATGCAAGATCCCTCAACGCGCTGCTGCTCGGCGAAGCCGAGGCACAGCATCTGGGCGTCGACGTCGAATCCCTGAAACGCCGGATGATCGCGCTGGTGGTCCTGGCCGTCGCCGCCGCGGTCGCGCTGGCCGGCAGCATCGGCTTCATCGGTCTGATCGTGCCGCAGCTGGTCCGGTTGTGGATCGGCCCCGACCACCGCAGGCTGCTGCCCGCATCCATGCTGCTGGGCGCCTTGCTCCTGCTGCTCGCCGATACCGCGGCGCGCTCGCTGTTTGCGCCGGCGGAGCTGCCGATCGGCGTGTTGACGGCACTGATCGGCGGCCCCTTCTTCATCGCCCTGCTGCTGCGCTATCGCGACCGGGTAGAAATGTCATGAGCATCCTGGCGCGGGACCTGTCGTACGCGATCGACGGCCGGCCGCTACTGGCCCAGGTCTCTGTGCGCGCACAGACCGGCAAGCTGCACGCGGTCCTGGGCCCCAACGGCGCCGGCAAATCGACGCTGTTGAAACTGCTCTCCGGCGAACTGCGCCCGGACGCCGGACAGGTCGAGTGCGCGGGACGTCCGCTGCGCGCCTGGACGCCGCGCGAGCTGGCGCGGCTGCGGGCGGTGTTGCCGCAACGCGACCAGCTCAGCTTCGGCTTCACCGTCGCCGAAGTCGTGCACCTGGGACGCCTGCCGTGCCCGGACCTGCCGCCGGAGCAGGAGCGGGCGATCATTGATGCCGCGCTGGCGCGCACCGGCGTCGGCCATCTGCGCGAGCGCCGCTATCCGAGCCTGTCCGGCGGCGAGCGCGCGCGCGTGCAGCTCGCGCGCGTGCTCGCGCAGATCTGGAATCCGGTAGAACTGGGCCCGCGTGCGCTGCTGCTGGACGAACCGACGGCGAGCCTCGATCTCGCCCACCAGCATCGCTGCCTGCGCGTCGCGCGCGAAGTCGCCACCGAGGGCGTCGCGGTGGTCGTGGTCCTGCACGATCCGAATCTGGCGATGAGCTATGCGGACGAAGCCACCCTGCTCTGCTGCGGCGAGGCGATCGCCCAGGGGACGCCGGAATCCGTGCTGACGCCGGAGCGGCTGGCAAACATCTACGGCGTGAACGTGGAGCTGCTGCGCGTGGCCGGCGCGAGCCGGCCGTACATCGCGGTCAGGCCTTAGCGTCCTGACCGCGGCGGGAACGCAGCCGCCCCCACAGCTGCACCAGCAGCAGCACGATGCCGCCGCTGGCAATGCCGATGATCGCCTGCGCCAGTGCGGTCAACAGCGCGCCGGCCGCCGGCACCCCTGCGACGGCCGCCGCAGCGTGCTCGATGGCGTGATGCAGCGCGGGAATACCGTGCGCGAGGATGCCGCCGCCGACCAGGAACATCGCGGCGGTTCCGGCGACCGACAGCGTCTTCATCAGATACGGCGCCAGCTGCAGCAGCGCGGCGCCAATCCGGCGCGACAAGGCGCCCGAGCGGCGGTTCAGATGCATGCCCAGATCGTCGAGCTTGACGATGCCGGCAACGAAGCCATAGACGCCCACCGTCATGACGATCGCGATCCCCGACAGGACCGCGAGCTGCTTGGCGAAAACTGCGTCGGCGACCGTGCCCAGGGTGATGACGACGATCTCGGCGGAGAGAACGAAGTCGGTGCGGATCGCGCCCTTGATCTTCTCCTGTTCGAACGCGACCAGATCGACTGCCGGATCGGCAACGGCCTTCAGATGGTCGGCGTGATGCGTCGCGTCCTCTGCGGCGCTGTGCAGGAACTTGTGCGCAAGCTTCTCGAAGCCCTCAAAGCACAGATACGCGCCGCCGAGCATCAGCATCGGCAGAATCGCCCACGGCGCAAGCGCACTGATCGCCAGGGCCGCAGGCACCAGGATCAGCTTGTTGCGGAACGAGCCCTTGGCCACCGCCCAGACGACCGGAAGCTCGCGATCCGCGGCGACGCCGGCAACCTGCTGCGCGTTGAGCGCCAGGTCGTCGCCGAGAACGCCTGCGGTCTTCTGCGCGGCGACCTTGGTCATCACCGTGACATCGTCGAGGAGGGTCGCGATGTCGTCGATCAGTGCAAACAGGCTGCTGCCCGCCATAAGCCTCGTCCTGGATCAGTCTTTGGGAGTCGTCGGCCCGCCCCTTTTGAACTCGACGGGGGCAATCGACCGACGGCACAGCATACCGGCGACTGGGGCCTGGAGTCCGGCAAAAGGGACCGCGACGGTCGGAAATGCCCGGCCGGCCGTGTAAAATTGGGTGATGACTGTGACTTCCCCCCATTCGCCCTGGCGTTTTTCGGTGGCCCCGATGCTGGACTGGACCGACCGCCATTGCCGGTTCTTCCTGCGCCAGATGTCGCACCATGCGCGGCTATACACCGAGATGGTGTGCACGCAGGCGCTGATCTACGGGCCGCGCCGACGCCTGCTGCGCCACGAACCCGCGGAGCATCCGGTCGCGCTGCAGCTGGGCGGAGCGGAGATTGGCGAGCTGGTGCAATGCGCCGAGTTCGCCGAGCAGTGGCGCTACGACGAGGTCAACCTCAACTGCGGCTGCCCGTCCGACAAGGTTCAGGAGGGCCGCTTCGGCGCCTGCCTGATGAACGAACCCCGGCGGGTTGCGGAGTCCGTGCGCGCGATGCGCCAGGCAACCTCGCTGCCAGTGACGGTCAAGCACCGCATCGGCGTCGACGAGTCCGAGGATTACGCGTTCATGCGCCACTTCGTCGAGACCGTGGCCGCGGAAGGTTGCACGGTCTTCATCGTGCACGCGCGCAAAGCCTGGCTGCAGGGCCTCTCGCCCAAGGAGAATCGCGAAGTTCCGCCGCTGCAGTACGAGCAGGTGTACCGGCTCAAGCAGGAGTTTCCGCAGCTGACCATCGTCATCAACGGTGGCATCAAGACACTGGACGAGAGCGACGCGCATCTGCGTCACGTCGATGGCGTCATGATCGGGCGCGAGGTCTACGACCATCCGTACCTGCTCGCCGAGGTCGATCGCCGGATGTTCGCGGATGCGCGCCCGGCGCCGCCGCGCCACGAGGTGATCGAACTGCTCAAGCCCTACGTCGCGCGCGAACTCGACAGCGGCACGCCGCTGGGTCACATCACCCGCCACATCCTCGGCCTTTACCGCGGCCTGCCGGGCGCACGCGGCTTCCGGCGCACGCTGTCCGAAGGCGTGCATCACGGCGCCGGCGACCTCGAGCTGCTCGACCACGCGCTGGCCGAAGTGGATTCCGCTCCAACCCAAGCCTTTGCTGCCTGAACCCATGAAACCCCGATCAATGAAACGCCTTCTCTCCCTCCTCCTGCTGACCCTGACGATGAACACTGCCAACGCCGCCGCACCCGTCCGCGTACTCATGGAAACCTCCATGGGCAACATCACACTCGAACTCGACGCCGACAAGGCGCCGAAGTCGGTCGCCAACTTCGTGCAGTACGCCAAGGACAAGCACTACGACGGCCTCGTTTTCCACCGCGTGATCAAGAACTTCATGATCCAGGGCGGCGGCTACGACGAGACCTATGCGCAGCGCAATACGCGCGCGCCGATCGACAACGAGGCCAAGAACGGACTGAAGAACGCCCGCGGCACGGTCGCGATGGCGCGCACCTCGGTGCCGAACTCGGCCACTTCGCAGTTCTTCATCAACCATGGCGACAACGCTTTTCTCGACTACCCGGGCCAGGACGGCTGGGGCTACGCCGTGTTCGGCAAGGTGGTCGAAGGCATGGACGTGGTCGACAAGATCGGGACGACGCCGACCGGCAACATTCCGCCGTTCGGCCGCGACGTGCCGACGACGCCGGTCGTGATCAAGCACGTGACCGTCGTCGAGGCGTCCGCCAAGAGCAAGTAAGGGACCAGCGCGCATGGCCGCGCTGTTTCTTTCCGATTTGCACCTGCCCGCCGAGCCCTCGCCCTTGCGCGAGGGCTTTCTGCGTTTTCTGGCCGGCCCGGCGTGCGACGCCCGGTCGGTCTACCTGCTCGGCGACATCTTCGAGTACTGGATCGGCGACGACGTCGGCCTGCAGGTCTACGCCGAGGAAGTCGCGGCGCTGCGCGCGTTGACGGCGCGCGGCGTCGAGGTCCGCTTCATGCACGGCAACCGCGACTTCCTGGTCGGGCGCCGCTTCGCACGTGCCACGGGCGTGGCGCTGATGCGGGATCCGACGGCGCTCGAACTCGATGGCCGCCGCGCGCTGCTCTCGCACGGCGATCTCTGGTGTACCGACGACCATGCCTACCAGCGCTGGCGCCGCTTCTCGCGCAATCGTCTGGCCCAGGCGATCTTCGCGCGGCTGCCGCGCAGCCTGCGCGAGCGCGTCGCCGGCGGCTTGCGCAGCCACAGCAGCAGCGAAAAGCGCTACAAGCCGGAGGCGATCATGGACGTGAACCCGGCGGCGATCGTGCAAGGCTTCCGCCACAGCGGCACGCGGCTGATGATCCACGGCCACACCCATCGCCCGGCCGACCACGCCCTGAGCGTCGACGGACAGCCCGCGCAGCGCATTGTCCTTGCCGATTGGCATCCGGAACGCATGGAATACATCGTCGCCACCACAGAAGGCCTCCACCGCCTGTCGGTCTGAACCTCTGCGGTTGCCGCCGCGGCTCTCCTATACTGAGCCGGCACGCGCACGCGCTGCCCGCGGGGGAGAAAAATGACGCTCAGACTGCAGTGGCTGCCGGCGAGGTTTTTCGTACTGGCCGCGGCCGGCATGGTGACCTTGCTCACTTTTGTCGGCGGCTTCTCTTGGCCGGTGCTGTGGAGCGCGACACCTTTTGCCGCCTTTTTCGCCGCCGTCGGCATCTGGGATCTGTGCCAGACCCGACAGTCGATCCGGCGCAACTATCCGATCCTGGCGCACCTGCGCTTCTTCCTCGAATTCATCCGCCCGGAGATCCGCCAGTACTTCCTGGAATCGGACACCGAGCGCATCCCCTTCTCCCGCGCGCAACGCTCGCTGGTCTATCAGCGCGCAAAAGGCCAAGTCGACAAGCGGCCGTTCGGCACGCAGTTTGACGTCTATGCCAACGACTACGAATGGATCAACCATTCGATGTTGCCGCTGAAGATACGCGACACCGACTTCCGCGTGACGATCGGCGAAAAGAACTGCGCGCAGCCCTATAACGCTTCGATCTTCAACATTTCCGCGATGAGCTTCGGCGCACTGTCGGCCAACGCCATCCTCGCGCTCAACAAGGGCGCCAGATCGGGCGGCTTCGCACATGACACCGGCGAGGGCTCGATCAGCCGCCATCACCGCGTGCATGGCGGCGATCTGATCTGGGAAATCGGCAGCGGCTACTTTGGCTGCCGCGACGCAGAGGGTCGGTTCGACGAGGAGAAGTTCGCGTTCAACGCCCGCGACCCGCAGGTCAAGATGATCGAACTCAAGCTCTCGCAAGGCGCCAAGCCCGGCCACGGCGGCGTGCTGCCCGGCGCCAAGGTGACACCGGAGATCGCCGAGGCGCGCGGCGTACCGGTGGGCGTGGATTGCATTTCGCCGGCACGGCATGCGGCCTTTACGACGCCGGTCGAATTGCTGCAGTTCATCGCCAAGCTGCGCGATCTGTCGGGCGGCAAACCGACCGGCTTCAAGTTCGCGCTCGGCCACCCCTGGGAATTCTTCGCGGTCTGCAAGGCGATGGTCGAGACCGGCATCACGCCGGATTTCGTCGTCGTCGACGGCGGCGAGGGCGGCACCGGCGCCGCACCGATCGAGTTCACGGATCACGTCGGCACACCGCTGCAGGAAGCGCTGCTGCTGGTGCGCAACACCCTGGTCGGCCTCGACCTGAAGGACCGCGTGCGCATCGGCGCCAGCGGCAAGATCGTCTCCGCGTTCGACATCGCGCGCTACATGGCCCTGGGCGCGGACTGGTGCAACAGCGCGCGCGGTTTCATGTTCGCGCTCGGCTGTCTGCAGGCGCAAACCTGCCATACCGGCCACTGCCCGACCGGCGTCACCACGCAGGACGTGCTGCGCCAGCGCGCGCTGGTGCCGGAGGACAAGGCGGCGCGTGTCTACAACTTCCATCGCAACACGCTGAGCGCGCTGGGTGAGTTGACCGGCGCCGCCGGACTGGACCATCCCAATCGCCTGCGGCCGCGCCATATCGTGCGCCGCGTATCGGCCAACGAGGTGCGACTGGTCTCCAACCTCGTTCCGTTCCTGCGCCGGGGCGACCTGCTGGCGAATCGCGCCAGCCATCCGGTCTACCAGTACTTCTGGAACATGGCGGCGGCCCACACCTTCGAAGCGCAGGTGGCCGAGGTGAAACCGGCCTGAGAATCCCCTCAGATCCCCCTGAGAACCTGGAACGCGCCTTACGTCGATCCCGTTGCTGACGGTGCCAGCAGCGCATCCATCTCCGCTTCACCGAAACCGGCCTGCGCCCGTGCCGGCCGGTTCAGCGGCGGCGCAATGCGCACGCGGTGTTCGGCGAGCAGGCGTGCGAAGGTCGGCTGTGGATCCAGTCCACGCCCGGCGCAGAGATACTCGAACCAGCGCGTGCCAATGGCGACGTGGCGGACTTCCTCGCGCAGGATCACTTCGAGCACCGCGATCGTGCCGGAATCGCCGACATCGCGCAGCCGACCGATGATCGACGGCGTGACGTCGAGGCCGCGCGCTTCCAGCACGCGCGGCACCAGCGCCATGCGCACGAGCGGGTCCTGCGCGGTCTTCTCCGCCGCTTCCCATAGACCGTTGTGAGCGGAGAAATCGCCGTAGTGCCGGCCCAACTCCCCCAGCCGCCGCTGCAGCATCTGAAAATGGCGCGCCTCGTCCTGGGCGACGCTGATCCAGTCGGCATAGAACTGCGCCGGCAGGCCGTCGAAGCGGCACGCGGCATCGAGCGCCAGGTTGATCGCGTTGAATTCGATGTGCGCGACGGCGTGCAGCAGCGCGCAGCGCCCCTCGATGCTGCCCAGTGCGCGACGCGGAACCTCACGCGGGCTCACCAGCAGCGGCTGCTGCGGGCGTCCCGGCACCTGCGTCCAGTCGAACCCCGCGGCTCGTGCGTCGACAGCGTCAGCCGCCAGCGCGTGAACCTGCGCGCACTTGCGCGACGGGTCGGTCTCGATCAGCGCGGCATAGGCCTGCGCCCTGCAGCTCACGTCAGCCCGCGCGCCAGGTCCGCCTTGATGTCGACAAGGTCTTCCAGGCCCACGGCGACGCGCACCAGTCCTTCGGTGATGCCGGCGGCCGCGCGCGCCTCCGGCGTGATGCGGCCGTGCGTCGTCGTTGCCGGATGGGTGATGGTCGTGCGCGTGTCGCCAAGATTGGCGGTGATCGACACCATGCGCGTGCTGTCGATCAGCTTCCAGGCCGCCTCGCGGCCGCCACCGAGCTCGAAGCTGACGATGCCGCCGAAGCCGCTTTGCTGGCGCGAGGCCAGCACGTGCTGCGGATGGCTCGCCAGCCCCGGATAGAACACGCGCTGCACCACCGGCTGCTCCTCCAGCCACTCGGCGAGTGCCCGCGCACCTTCGCAATGCGCCCTCATGCGCACGCCGAGCGTTTCGAGTCCCTTGAGGAAGACCCAGGCGTTGAACGGGCTCATGCACGGCCCGGCCGTGCGCATGAAGCCGAACACATCCTTGCCGACGCGTTCGGCGTCGCCGACGATCGCGCCGCCGACGCAGCGGCCCTGGCCATCGATGTACTTGGTCGCCGAATGGATCACGAAATCCGCGCCGAGCTTGAGCGGCTGTTGCAGCACGGGTGTCAGGAAACAGTTGTCGACGCACAGCCATACACCGCGACGCTTCGCCAGATCGGCCAGCGCAGCGATGTCCGCCAGTTCGACCAGCGGATTGGACGGCGTCTCGACGAACAACAGCCGCGTGTTCGGCTGGATCGCTGCATCCCAGGCGGCGACCTCGGCCATCGGCACGTAGCTGGTGGTGATGCCGAAGCGCCACAGCACGTTGTTGAACAGATTGATCGTCGAACCGAACAGGCCGCGCGACGCGACGATGTGGTCGCCCTGCTTGAGCAGCGCAAGGCACAGGCTCAGGATCGCGGCCATGCCGCTCGCGGTGGCGACACAGCTCTGCCCGCCTTCCATCGCGGCGAGACGACGCTCGAAGGCCTCGACCGTGGGATTGGTGAAGCGCGAGTAGATGTAACCCGGCGCCGCGCCCTTGAACACCGCCTCGGCCTCCGCAGCGCTGGAGAACACGTAGCTCGACGTCAGCGACACCGACGCCGAATGCTCGTGGTTCTCCGTGCGCGGCTCCGCCGCGCGCACCCCCAGGGTTGAATAGCCCCAGCCCGGATCGAAAAACTCGTTCATGTCCACCACTCCAAAAACACGAAAGCCCGTCGCATGGGCATGCTCAACGGGCTCTCACGCCCTTTAGCTGAACTTGTAACGCGCCCGCAAGCAGGTCACAAATCGGCGCGAGTGCAAAAGGTACGGCGTAAGCCGCGCGACTTCAAGCGTTCGGCAGCTCGATCACGGTCTGGATGCGCTGACGCGCCGCCTTGGCCGAATCGGACCGGAACAGCTCCAGCTGGCTCAGGTACTCCGCCGTCACGTCCTGCGTGATGTACTCGCCGGTGAACACCGAGCAATCGAAGCGCGTGATGCTCGGATTGCCGTGACGCACGGCTTCGATGAGGTCGCCAAGATCCTGGTAGATCAGGCGATCGGCGCCGAGCAGCTTCTCCAGCTCTTCGACGGTGCGGCCGTGCGCCACCAGTTCCGAGCTGGTCGGCATGTCGATGCCGTAGACGTTGGGATAGCGCACCGGCGGTGCCGCCGAAGCGAAGTAGACCTTGCGCGCGCCGGCATCGCGTGCCATCTGGATGATCTCCTTCGAGGTCGTGCCGCGCACGATCGAATCATCGACCAGCAGCACGTTCTTGCCGCGGAATTCGATGTCGACCGGATTGAGCTTCTGCCGCACCGACTTCTTGCGCTGCGCCTGCCCGGGCATGATGAAGGTGCGCCCGATGTACCGGTTCTTGATGAAGCCTTCGCGGTAGTTCACCCCCAGGCGCGCGGCCAGCTCGGCGCCGGCGGCACGCGAGGTATCCGGAATCGGGATGACGACGTCGATGTCGTGGTCAGGCCACTCGCGCAGGATTTTCTCGGCGAGCTTCACGCCCATGCGCAGGCGCGCCTTGTAGACGTAGATGTCGTCCATCACCGAGTCAGGACGCGCCATGTAGACGTGCTCGAAGATGCACGGCGAATAGATCGGGTTCGCGGCGCATTGCCGCTTGTGCAGCTTGCCGTCGATCGTCACCAGCACCGCCTCGCCGGGCGCGATGTCGCCGAGCAGCTCGTAGCCGAGCGCGTCGAGCGCAACCGACTCGGAGGCAATCATGTAATCGACGCCGTTGGCCGTCTCGCGCACGCCATAGACCGCGGGCCGGATGCCGAACGGGTCGCGGAAACCGACGACGCCGTAGCCGGTGATCAGCGCCACGCAGGCATAAGCGCCGCGGCAGCGCTGATGCACGCCGGATACGGCAGCGAAGATGTCCTCCGGCGTCAGGCGCAGCACGCCGCGCTGCAGCAGCTCGTGCGCGAAGACGTTGAGCAGCACTTCCGAATCGGACTCGGTGTTCAGATGCCGCCGGTCCTGCAGAAACAGCTCCTGCTTGAGTTCCTCGGCGTTGGTCAGGTTGCCGTTGTGCGACAGCGAAATGCCGAACGGCGTGTTGGTGTAGAACGGCTGCGCCTCGGCGGACGTCGAGCAGCCTGCAGTCGGATAGCGCACGTGCGCGACGCCCATGCGGCCGCGCAACTTGAGCATGTGCTCGTCCGCGCTGAACACATCGCGCACCAGTCCGTTGTCCTTGCGCAGGTACAGGTGGTGCCCGTCGTTGGTGATGATGCCCGCCGCGTCCTGGCCACGATGCTGCAGCATCGTCAGCGCATCGAACAGGTCCGAGTTGACCGCCGCAGACTGGGAAACGATACCGGCAATTCCGCACATGGTTTACTGACCTGAAGAAGAGTTGGGACCTGGAGAAGAGTCGGGACCTGGAGAAGAGTTGGACGGAAGTGCCGGCTTGAGCAGTTCCAGCCAGCGGGCCGGGATGATCGTTTCAGCGCCGCGCGCCAGCGGCGCGAAGCGATTGATGAAGACCGAGTCGCGCCACCAGTGGTTCTCGTCCGCGCCCATGCGGCCGGCGACGAGCACGAACAGGCTGATCGCGATGACCGCGCGCACCAGCCCCAGGCCACCACCCATTGTCCGGTCCGCCGGCGAGAACCGGCTGTCGCGCACCGCGACGACGATGAAATGCGTGACGATGGCACCGATGAACAGCGCCAGCAGAAACACCAGGGCACTGGCCGCCGCCTCGCGCAGCGACGGATCGCCGAGCTGCGATTCGAGGCGCGCAGAGACCACGCCGCTGAGCAGCCAGGCTGCGATGAAAGCCACGATCCAGGTCGCCAGGCTCAGCACTTCGCGGGTAAATCCGCGCCATACACCGACCAGTACGGATGCGATGAAGACGAAGAGGATGCAGTAGTCGATCCAGGTCATTCGGGGCGTGGCGATCGGCGGTGCGCGATTTTACCACCTGAAGGGACTACCCCGCCGCGTATCGAAGCCCGAAGCGGTCGGAGAATCCCTTACGGATTGATGAGGCGCGCTTCCGGATATCCCGCTGCAACCACGCGAGTGTGTACGTCCTGCCCGGCGGTTTCCGTCGCGTACGGGCCGCAGCGAACCCGGTAGAGCACACCGTTGCGCGTGTCGATCGGCGCAATGACGACGGATTGGCCGATCGCACGCATCCGCGTTTCGACGATCCGCGCATTGGCGATGTCCGAATACGATCCGATCTGAACCCACCAGCGCGTGGCCGTACCGGTCTGCGCCGATGCCAGCGGGCTTGCCGACGGCGATGCCAGCGCGATCTGCCCCGGGCTGGCCGTCGGCGCGGCTGTGGGTGCCGGCGTCGGCGCAGCAGCCTGTTGCGCTGCCGGAGGGCTGGCTAGCGGTGCCGGGCGCGGCGTCGCGGCCGGGGTCGGCGGTGTCAGCGCCGAGCGGTCGCCGGACTCGATCTCCGGCGCTGTCTCCATCTCGCCCGGGTCTGCGGGGCGTACGGTATCCGGAGCCGGATCGGTCACCGGCTTGGGCATCGGCGTGACGGCCAGCGCCGCAACCTCCGGCGCTGCGATCACGTCCGGTTCGCGCAACTCGATGGTGACCACGTTCTGGTCCGGATCGCGCGCCGCGCGCAAGCGCGGCTCCGGCAGCATCGACGCCAGCAGAAACGCTGCCAGCAGCAGCAATCCGGCACCGATCAAGCGGCGTTTGAGGGTTTCATCCATCGACTTGGTTCGCGGCCGCAGCCACGGTCAGGAAGGAGCCAGTCACGACGATACGGCCGTCCGCGCCGGCAAGCGCACGGGCGACGGCCAGCGCATCGCGCATATTGTCGCAGCATCGCGCGCCGGCGTCTGCGCCGACCCGCCGCGCCAACTCGGCTGCCTTCATCCCGCGTGATCCGGCGGTGTCGACGAACACCCACTCGTCGACGCAGCGCGCCAGCGCCTGCGCGACCGCGGCATGCGGCTTGTCGGCGAGCATGCCGAGAACCAGCACCACGGGCCCGTTGCGCGGGAGCTGGTCGAGATGAGCGGCGAGCACCGCCGCCGCTTCGCGATTGTGGGCGACGTCCAGGACGTGGCGACCCCGATGCTCGCAGCGCCCCGGTACACTCAATTTCGGCAGCGCGCGCCGGATGGTAGCCTCGTCGACCGGCAGCCGTGTCGCCAGCGCCTCGACGCAGGCCAGAACCCCGCTCGCGTTCTGCAGCTGTGCTGCGCCAGGCAAACCCGGCAGCGGCAGACCGCGCAAGCGCCATTGTCGGCCGCGCCAGTCGAAGGTGCCGACGCCGGCCGTGGCCTCGAAGTCGCGACCGGCCAGTCGCAGATCGGCGGCCAGTTCCGCGGCCACATCCACCAGTCTCTGCGGCGGATCGGGCTCGGCGACGATCGCCGGCCGCGCCGCACGGAAGATGCCGGCCTTTTCGCGCGCGATCGACTCGCGGTCCTGACCCAGCCAGTCCAGATGATCCAGGCCGATACTGGTGACCAGACCCACGTCGGCGTCAACGATGTTCACCGCGTCGAGCCGCCCGCCGAGGCCGACTTCGAGCACTTGCACGTCGACCTGCGCCGCGCGGAACAGCCACAGCGCCGCCAGCGTGCCGAATTCGAAATAGGTCAGCGCTGTGTCGCCGCGCGCCGACTCGATCGCCTCGAACGCGCGGCACAGCTCGGCGTCGCTCGCCTCGGTTTCGCCGATGCGCACGCGCTCGTTGTAGCGCAGCAGATGCGGCGAGGTGTACAGACCGACGCGGTAGCCGGCCTCGCGGTAAATCAACGCAGCCAGATGTGCGCTCGACCCCTTGCCGTTGGTGCCGCCAATCGTCAGCGTGATCGGCGGAGCGTCCAGCAGACACAGGCGCGCGGCGACCGACGCGACCCGCTGCAGACCCAGTTCGATCTCGCGCGGATGCAGCGTTTCCTGCCAGCGCAGCCAGTCGTCGAGAGTGCGGCTCATCGGGTGATGACATCTTCCGTGGGGCGGCCTTGGCGTAACTTGGACTGACATTGAGTCAGTCCTCGCTTGGCGCCAAGGCTGGCCGCCGCGGCGGGCACGGCCGGCCCTACCCCGAGCTGACGCTCGGCGAGAAATGGGTGAGCATCGCCAGCAGCCGGTAGACACGATCGCGCATCTCGCGCCGATCGACGATCAGATCGATCGCGCCCTTCTCCAGCAGGAACTCGGCTCGCTGGAAGCCCTCGGGCAGCTTCTGGCGCACGGTCTGCTCGATCACGCGCGGTCCGGCGAAGCCGATCAATGCCTTGGGTTCGGCGATCTGCACATCGCCGAGCATCGCGAAGCTGGCGGACACGCCGCCCATCGTCGGATGCGTCATCACAGAAATGTACGGCAAACCGCGTTCCGCCAGCTTGGCAAGCGCAGCCGAGGTTTTCGCCATCTGCAACAGCGAAAACAGCGACTCCTGCATGCGAGCGCCGCCGGAGGCGTGGAAACAGACGAAAGGCACGCCGAACTCCAGGCAGGCGTTGACGCCGCGCACGAACTTCTCGCCGACGGCGCTGCCCATCGAGCCGCCCATGAAACCGAACTCGAATGCGGCGGTCACCAGCGGCAGGCCCATCAGCTGGCCGCGTATGACGATCAGGGCATCGTTCTCGTTCGTGTCGGCTTGCGCTTCCTTCAGCCGCTCGACGTACTTGCGGCTGTCCTTGAACTTGAGCGGATCCTTGGACGTGATCTGCCCGGCGATCTCGTGCCGCGGCTCCGGGTCGAGGAAATGGTCCAGTCGCTGGCGCGCGGTGATCGCGTGATGCGCACCGCACTTCGGACACACCTCCAGCGTCCGCTCGAGCTCGGCGCGATACAGCACCGACTGGCAGCTGTCGCACTTGGTCCACAGCCCCTCCGGGACATTGCGCTTGAGCGCGCCGCTGGACAGCAGCTTGGATCCGGCAATTTTGTCGAGCCAGCTCATGGAATCGAAAATGGTTGCATCAGACGAAGGTCGTCATCTTAAGGCCCGCCGTCTTAAAGTGTATCCAGCGCCTCGCGGATGTCGCGCAGGCGCCGTTCGAGCACAGCCGGCAGCTCCTGCGGCCGATCCTGCAGACGCTCGATTTCCGACACCAGCGCACTGCCGACGACGATGCCGTCGGCCAGGCGGCCGACGGCGCGCGCCGTAGCCGCATCGCGAATGCCGAAGCCGACCGCGAGCGGCAGCTGCGTATGCTTGCGGATCAGGTCGACTTTGGCGGAGACATCGGCGACGTTCAGGCTCGCGGCGCCGGTCACGCCCTTGAGCGAGACGTAATACAGGTAGCCACTGGCCGCGCGCGCCACCGCTTCGATGCGGTTCTCGGGGCTGGTCGGCGCCAGCAGGAAGATGCAGTCGAGCTGTTCGGCCTTGAGTGCCGGCAGGTAGCCGGGCGCCTCCTCGACCGCCAGATCGACGATCAGCACGCCGTCGACCCCGGCCTCGCGTGCCCGGCGCGCGAACGCGGCGACGCCGCGGGTCTCGATCGGATTGAGGTAGCCCATCAGCACGACCGGCGTCGCCGCGTCCGTGCGCCGGAACTCCGCGACCATGTCGATCACGTCCCACAAGCCGGTGTGGTGCTTGAGCGCGCGCTCACAGGCCAGCTGGATGGTCGGGCCGTCGGCCATCGGGTCCGAAAACGGCACGCCCAGCTCGATCACGTCGGCGCCGCCGCGCACCAGTGCGTGCATCAGCCCGACCGTCACCCCCGGCTGCGGATCGCCGGCGGTGATGTACGGCACCAGGGCCTTGCGGCTCTTGGCCTTGAGTTCGGCGAATCTTTTCTGGAGTCGGGACATGATCAGAGGAGTTGAATGCCTTCCAGCTTGGCGATCGTGAAGATGTCCTTGTCGCCGCGGCCGGACAGATTGACGACCATGTGGCGCTCGGCGCCGAGCTGCGGCGCGAGCTTTTTCGCGAACGCGAACGCGTGCGCAGATTCCAGCGCCGGAATGATGCCTTCGCTACGGGTCAGTTCGTGGAACGCGGCCAGCGCCTCCTCGTCGGTCGCCGCGACGTAGCTGACGCGGCCGCTGTCCTTGAGCCAGGAGTGTTCCGGACCGACGCCGGGATAGTCGAGACCGGCGGAGATCGAATGTGTCGGCAGGATCTGGCCGTCGGCGTCGGCCATGATGTAGGTGCGGTTGCCGTGCAGCACGCCCGGCTTGCCCGCCGACAGCGGTGCCGCATGATCCGGCGTGGCGAGGCCGCGACCGCCGGCTTCGACGCCGTACATTGCGACATCCGCCTCATCGATGAACGGATGAAACAGGCCGATGGCGTTCGAGCCACCGCCGACGCAGGCGACCAGTGCATCCGGCAGGCGCCCGAACTTCTCGCGGCTCTGCACCATCACCTCGCGGCCGATGACGGACTGGAAGTCGCGCACCAGCATCGGATACGGATGCGGACCGGCGGCCGTGCCGATCACGTAGAAGGTGTCGTCGACGTTCGTGACCCAGTCGCGCAGCGCCTCGTTCATCGCGTCCTTCAGCGTCCTGGTACCGCTGTGCACCGGCACGACCTGGGCGCCGAGCAGCTTCATGCGGTAGACGTTGGGCGACTGGCGCTCGACATCGTCGACGCCCATGTAGACCACGCACTTGAGGCCCAGGCGCGCGGCGATCGTCGCCGACGCCACGCCGTGCTGGCCGGCGCCGGTCTCGGCGATGATGCGGGTCTTGCCCAGGTGCTTGGCCAGCAGCGCCTGGCCGACGGTGTTGTTGATCTTGTGCGCGCCGGTGTGATTCAGGTCTTCGCGCTTGAGCCAGATCTGCGCCCCGCCCCACTGCTGCGTCAGGCGCTTGGCGTGATACAGCGGCGACGGGCGGCCGACATAGTCGCGCAGGTCCTCGTCGAACTCGCGCAGGAATTCGGTATCGCCCTTGAGGCGCTCGTACGCCGCTTCCAGCTCGCGCAGCGGCTCCATCAGGGTTTCGGCGACGAACTGTCCGCCGTAGGGGCCGAAGTGGCCGCGCGCATCCGGGTAGTGATAGGTCATTTTGCTGTCTCGTCGGCGCGCCGCACCGCTTTCACGAAGGCGCGCATCTTGTCCAAATCCTTGACGCCGGGCTTAAGCTCGATGCCGCTCGACACGTCCACCGCGTAAGGCCGCAGCCGGCGGATGCCCTGCCCGACATTGTGCGGCGTCAGGCCGCCGGCCAGCACGACGGGCCGGCGCAGCTTCGCCACCTTCGACCAGTCGAAGGTCTCGCCGCGTCCGCCCATCGCCCCGGGGACATGGCTGTCGAGCAACAGCGCTGCGGCGGCGCGGAAGCGTCTTTCTTCGCGCGCCGGCGTGCTCACCCCGCCCATCGCGATCGCCTTGACGTACGGCAGTCCGAAGGCGGCGCAGAACGACGGCTCTTCGCGGCCGTGGAACTGGAGCAGATCGGGCTGCAGCACCTCAATCGCCCGACGCACGTCCGCCGCCGACGCATCCATGAACAGGGCCACCGCCGAAACGAAGGGCGGCAGCTGCGTGCGCAACTTGGCAGCGCGCTCCGCTGCAATGAACCGTTTGCTCTGCGGCACCAGCACGAACCCGATGGCGTCGACGCCCAGGTCGACGGCGGACTTGGCATCCGCCGCACGGCGGATGCCACAGAACTTGATGCGGGTGCGAAACACGCTAGAGCGGCGGAAACCAGGGCCGCGGGGGCGGCGGGAGCGCGAATTCTGCCGGATATTCCGGACCCACGAAATAGAGACCGCCCGCCGGGGCCGTCATTCCGGCGCGCCGGCGGTCGCGGCCCGCAAGGATTTCCGCGACCCAGCCGACCGGCTGCTTGCCCAGGCCGACCAGGGCCAGGGTGCCGGTGATGTTGCGCACCATGTGGTGCAGGAAGGCATTGCCGCAGATGTCGATGACGACAAAATCCCCGGCCCGCCGCACCGCGATCGACTCGACGCGTCGCACAGCCGTCGGCGACTGGCACTGCGAATCGCGGAACGCCGAGAAGTCGTGCTCGCCGGCCAGGCATTGCGCAGCGGCGTCCATCGCCGTCGCGTCCAGCGTCTGCGGCCACCAGCCCGTCCGCTGCCACAACAGCGCGCTGCGTGCGCGGTGATTGTGGACGACGTAGCGATAGCGGCGGCGCAGCGCGCCGTAGCGGGCGTGGAAGCGCTCCGGCACCGGCATGATCCAGCGCAGCGAAAGATCCGCCGGCAGATTGCTGTTGACCCCCAGCAGCCACGCATAGGCGCTGCGCGACGCAGCGGAGTCGAAGTGGATCACCTGCTGTAGTCCGTGAACGCCAGAGTCGGTGCGCCCCGCAGCCGTCGTTGCCACCGGATGGGCCGCGACCTTGGCCAACGCGCGCTCGAGTTCGTTCTGCACCGTGCGCCGCTGATCGATGGCTTGCCAGCCAGAAAATTCGGTGCCGACGTACTCGACACCGGCGGCGTAACGCGTCACGGCGTCCATCGATGCAGCACCGCCGCGAGAATGATCGGGATCAGCCACTCCCACCAGCGCGGCAGGCCGCTGTCGCGAACCTCAACCGGCGCCCCGGGCACTCCGGCCTGGGTCTCGATTTCATCGATCAAGGCGGCGGCGCGCTCCCATCCGCCGCTACGACTCACCGAATTCCTGAGTCGTGCGTCCATCTCCCCGACACCCTCCAGTGCCAGCGCGATGCGCAGGCCGATGCGCTGTGGGTCGACGCCCAGCGGCCGCAGCGGCACAACCAGCAGGCGGATGGCGCCGACGAGTTCGGCCACCGGCGTGAGCGCCAGCAACAGGTACACCAGTACCAGGAGATCCAGCAGCACCAGCGCGCGACGCGTGCCCTCGGCCAGGCCCTCGCGGCTCAGGCCCGGCAGCGCGGGAATCAAGGGCTCGCCGGGGGTAAACCCGACATAGAGCACGAAGATCGCCAGGATCAGCCAACGCAGCCGTGCGAGCCCGATCCGCAGCCGATCGATCGAGTCCGGCGCAAGGCGCAGGTAAAGCGCGCAGGTCACCAGGCCGAACAGCGCCAGCGCTGCGAGGCTCGCAGACGGCAATACCGACGCGAACACGAGCACGATCAGCACACGGACAGCGGGATGCATCGACGCGACCGCGGGTGAGATCGGACGGGCGTCAGCCCAGCTGCGCGATCAGCGCCTGGGCGCTCTGCTTCTGTTCCGCATTGCCCTGCTGCACGACTTCCTCGAGCAGCGAACGCGCCATGTCGTGGTCGCCCATGTCGACGTAAGCACGCGCCAGATCGAGCTTGGTCGACACTTCGTCGCCGCCTGCCGTCGGCGGCTCGCCGCCGAATTCGCCGAGGTCGATGTCGTCAAGGCGTATTTCGCCGAAGTCGGCAGGCGGCTCCGTCTTGGCGGCCGGCGTTGCCGCCGGCTCGCGGGCCGGTGGCGGCGTTGCCGCGAGTTCGGACGCCGAGGCGACGTCGAAACCGGACAGATCGAGATCGAAGTCGAGCGAATTGTCCGCTTCCTTCTTGTCCGCTTCCTTTTTAGACGCAGCGGCCGGCGCAGCGGGCTCGGCGCTGGGTTCGGCGAGATCGAACTGACTCAGATCGAACTCGAGCGCTTCACCCTTATCCGCCGCCACTTCCAGCGACGGCTGGTCGAGCCTGGGCGCTTCGAGATCTTCGAGTTTGAAGTCGAGCCCGGCATCGAGTTTCGGCTCCGCTGCCGGAGTTGCCGCAGCTGCCGCCGCAGATGGCTCGGCGGCTGCACCAAAATCGAGATCGAAATCCGTGCTGCCGACCGATGCCGTACCCGCGCCATCCTTGAACAGCTCTGCGTCCGGTGCGAGCTGCTGGCCCATGATCGCGATCTTCTGCCAGTCCGCCGCCGGCAGCATCGACCTCATTTCGCGCGCAGACTGCTCGAATTCGGCACGCTTGCCGGCCGCGAAGTAGGTCTCGGCCAGCTTCACGCGGATATCGGTCCGCTTGGGCTCCTTCTCCGCGGCCTGCTTGAGCAGCAGCGCCGCCTCGTCGTACAGACCGTAGGCGAGGTGGAAATCCGCCTCAGAGACCGGATCGTTGGCGTCGAGGTTGATCTGGACCGTCTGCGACTCGAACTGGCCGGTCAGATCGAAGTCCACCGTATCGGTCGTCGCCTTGTCGGCCGGCGCGGGCTCGACCGTCGCAGGCGGCACCGGCCGCATCTGCGGGGTCGGCAGCTGCTGGGTGGAAATCTGCTGCGTCTTGAGCTGTTCGGTATCGAACCTATCGGTGTCCGCGCGCTGCGTCGGCACGTCGGCTTGCGCTTTCGACGTCGGCGCCGTCGGCACCGGCTGCGCAGGCGGCTTGGCCGCAACCGTGGCCGGCGCCGCGGGCGCTCTGGCCGGCGGCGTCGGACGCTGCACTGGCGCGGTCCCGGCGGCCTTGCGCCGGACCAGCAGGCGCGACACGAGATATCCGAGGCCGCCCAGAACGATGAGACCGCCGACCAAGGGGATCAGCAGGGTCTCCAGCAATCCGGACTCCGCCTCTTTGCGCACCGGTGCACTGACGACGATCTCGTCGCCCGCCGGAGCGCGGGCTGCCGGTGTCTGTGTCGCGACCGCTTCGCCCTCCGCGATCGGAGCCGGCGTCGGCTCGGCGATGGCGGCTTCGCCCGCCTCCACAGACGACTCAGCCGGCGCCTCGGTCGGCACCGGCGTCGGCTCCAGCGTCGCCACAGGGGTGGGCTCTGGCGTCGGTTCGGGGGTCGGCTCCGGTGTGGTCTCCGGCGTCGGAACCGCCGTGGGCATCGGTGTAGGCCGCGGACTCGGCCGAATCGGAGGCGGCTCGGCCACGACCGCCGCTGCGGACTCGGGCCGCGGCGCCGATGCCGTCCGTGGCGCAGGCCGCTGCCCGCGCAAACTCATCATCTCCTCGCGCGCTGTCTGCGGATCGACCGCGAGCACGCCGGCGGCGGACGGCACATCCAGCATCGCGCCCTTCCGCAGGCCGTTGATGCCGCCGTCAAAGGCGGACGGATTGCCCCGGTACAGCGCCAGCAGCATCTGGTCCATCGTTGCGCCCGACGGGCGCAGGCGCGTGGCGACACTCCACAGCGTCTCCTGCCCCTGAATCGGCCCGTATTGTCCCGCTACAGCCTCCTGCGGTTCGGCAATGGCCGGACTCATCGGACGCTCGGCGACAGCCGGCTCTGCTTCCGGTTCGGCGGTCGGGGGCGGCTCGTACGCGCGCGCCGGCTCCGGCTCCGGCGTCGCCGCCGGACGGCCGGCACGCTCGGGCGCAGTCTCGTAGAACTCGGTGCTCTGGGTTTCCGGCGCACGGAATTCCGGCGGATCGAGGAATACCGTGTACTCGCGGATGAGGCGGTTACCCGCCTGACGCACGTCCAGCAGCACGGTCAGGAAAGGCTCGCGCGCCACCTGATCGCTGGTGATCTCAATGCGGGGCGCGCCGTCAGTCTTGACCTGGAAACGCAGGGTCGACAGATACGCCAGGCGCTCGATGCCGGCCTTGTCGAACTCGGTATTGGTCGCCAGCGTGACCTTCAGGGTCTCCAGCTCTTCGACGTTCGCAGCGTCGATCGGGATCGTCGCGACAAAACGCTGGTTGAGCCGCGAACGGACGTCGATATCGCCCAGGCCCAACGCAGCGGCGCTGGATACCCATAGCGCGGAACACAGCACCGGAAGCACGGCCGCGATGCGTCGAAGCAAGCGCCTCATATCCTCTCCAGAATCCAACCGGCATCCCTCAACTGTTCACGCAGCAGGTTAATTTGCGCGTATAAGCCCTTTTATACCCGAAGAATTATTGATCCGGCAACATAATTCTCGGATAACTCTCGGGAATCGACGTCTCGCTAAAGATAGTCGCGAACCAATATCTCGGCGCTGGCCACCGCATTGAGGGCCGCGGCGCAGCGGATGTTGTCGGCGGTCAGCCACAGCGCCAGCGTCCGCGGCCCGCAGCCAGGGCGCAGGCGGGCGATCCGCGTCACCGCGCTGCGCGTCGCATCGACCACCGGCGACGGACAGTCGGCGGCATCGCCGTTTTCGACCAGCTCGATGCCCTTCGTGGAACGCAGCGCTTCGGCCAGGGCAGTGCGCTCGGGCACCTGCTCAAGTTCAAGCTCCACCGCGACGGCATAACCGAAGAAGCAGGCCGCGTGAACCAGCTGCACACCGACTTGCAGCGACGGCGCGTTCAACAGCTCGCGCAATTCGGAAGCGACGCGCCGTTCGCGCTCGGTGCTGCCGTCCTCACCCGCACCGCCGACCTGACCGAGCAGGTTGAAGGCGATCTGTTGCGGAAAGTAGCGGCGTTCGTAATGGCGTGCATTCAGCAGCGCCATCGTCTCGCCCGCCAGATCCTCCTGCCCCGCGCGGCCCGCATCGGAAACCGGCACGAGGACCGTCGCGGTGACGCGCACGAGGCCGCCGCTGCGATGCAGGGCATCGAGCACCGGCAGCAGGACGGTCACAATCCGGTCCGGCGACGCGACGATTCCGCGCTCGTTGAACCCTGCCAACGCGCCGGCGTTGGCATTGGCGACGACGCGCGGAACCCGCAGGTCGCGCCAAGCCTGGCCGCTGGCATCGATCACGACGCAGCCGGCATCGGCCGCGCGTTCCGCCAAGGCCATATAGCGCTCGTCATCACCGGTGAGAAAGGCCAGCTGCACCTGGGCGAAATCGAAACCGCTCGCGTCGTCGAGCAGCAGCTGGGTTCCGGCGAACTCGACCGTGGCGTCTTCCTCGCGATCCAGCACCAGAGCCGACATCTCGCCGACGGGGAATCGCCGTTCGGCCAGCAGCTCCAGCACAGCGGCGCCGACCATGCTGTCGGCGCCCAGAACGGCCACATCGAATCGACGAATCATCCGTTCACCCTGTGACAAGGGCGCGGAGTTTAGCAGCCTGCACTCAGCGGGCGAGCAGGATGCGCAACATGCGCCGCAGAGGCTCGGCCGCACCCCACAGCAGCTGGTCGCCGATGACGAAGGCCGACAGGTACTGCGGACCGAGGTTGAGCTTGCGCACGCGGCCGACGCCGACCCGCAGGCCGCCGGTGATCGAGGCCGGGGTCAGTTCCTTGATCGTCGCCGGCTTGTCGTTGGGCACCCACTTCACCCAGTTGTTGCCGGAGCGGATAACCGACTCGATCTCGGCCAGCGGCAGGTCGCGCTTGAGCTTGATGGTCAGCGCCAGGCTGTGGCAGCGCATCGCGCCGATGCGGACGCACAGGCCATCCACCGGAATGATCTTCTCCCCGGTGTTCCCAAGGATCTTGTTGACCTCGGCCTGGCCCTTCCACTCTTCCTTCGACTGACCGTTTTCCAGCGCAGAGTCGATCCACGGGATCAGGCCGCCGGCCAGCGGCGCGCCGAAGTACTCGGTCGGCACGTCGTGGCGGATCGCGTGCGCGACCTTGCGGTCGATGTCAAGGATCGCGGAAGCCGGTGTCGCCAGCTCGTCGGCGACGGCGGCATGGATCACGCCCATGCCCTTGAGCAGTTCGCGCATGTGGTTGGCGCCGCCGCCCGAGGCCGCCTGGTAGGTCATCGAGCTGACCCACTCGACCAGATTCTCGCGGAACAGCCCGCCCACGCCCATGAGAAGGATCGAGTTCGTGCAGTTGCCGCCGATGTAGTTCTTCACGCCCCTGGCCAGCGCCGCGTCGATGACGTGACGGTTGACCGGATCGAGGACGATGACGGCGTCGTCCTTCATGCGCAATGACGAGGCGGCGTCGATCCAGTAGCCGGCCCAGCCGGCCGCGCGCAGCTTCGGAAAGATCTCGTTCGTGTAGTCGCCGCCCTGGCAGGTGATGATCACATCCATCGACTGAAGCGCGTCGATGCTGTTGGCATCCTTCAGCGGCGGGGTGTCCTTGCCCGCGACCTTGGGGCCGGCACCGCCGGCGCTCGAGGTGCTGAAGAAATGCGGCTCCACCAGCGCAAAGTCGTTCTCGTCCTGCATGCGCTGCATCAGCACGGACCCGACCATGCCGCGCCAACCGACCATACCCAGCTTCTTCATCTCACCAACCTCTTTGCGTTTCCGTTGTAGGAGCGCCTCTTAGGCGCGATTGCACAGTCGCGCCTAAGAGGCGCTCCTACAGTTTCATTTCCTGAGCGCAGCGACGACGGCGTCGCCCATTTCACGCGTGCCGATCACCTTCTCGCCCGGCTGCGCGATGTCGCCGGTGCGATAACCCGCCTGCAGCACGATCTTGACCGCCGCCTCGATGCGGTCCGACAGGTCGGTGCGATTGAACGTGTACTTGAACATCATGCCCACTGACAGGATCGTCGCCAGCGGGTTGGCCTTATTCTGCCCCGCGATGTCCGGCGCGCTGCCGTGGATCGGTTCGTACAGGCCCTTGTTGTTCACGTCCAGCGAGGCCGAGGGCAGCATGCCGATCGAGCCGGCGAGCATCGAGGCTTCGTCCGAGAGGATGTCGCCGAAGATGTTGCCGGTGACGATCACGTCGAACTGCCGGGGCTTCTTCACCAGCTGCATCGCCGCGTTGTCGACGTACATGTGCGTCAGCTCGACGTCCGGATAGTGTTGGCCGATGCGGATCACCACCTCGCGCCACAGGCGCGAGGTCTCCAGCACGTTCTCCTTGTCCACAGAGCACAGGCGCTTGCTGCGCTTCTGCGCCGCCTGGAACGCGACGTGGGCGATGCGCTCGATCTCCGGCACGCTGTAGTGCATCGTGTCGTAGCCTTCATCGAAGCCTTCCGCGTTCTTGCGGCGGCCACGCGGCTGGCCGAAGTAGATGTCGCCGGTCAGCTCGCGCAGGATCAGGATGTCCAGGCCCGCAATGACTTCCGGCTTGAAGGACGAAGCCGCCGACAACTCCTCATAGGCCAGCGCCGGGCGCAGGTTCGCGAACAGGCCCAGATCCTTGCGGATGCCGAGGATGCCGCGCTCCGGGCGCTTGTCACGCGGCAGCGCGTCGTACTTCGGGCCGCCCACCGCGCCCATCAGGATCGCGTCGGCCGCGCGTGCCGCCTGCTGCGTCGACGGCGGATACGGATCGCCCTCGGCGTCGTAAGCCGCGCCGCCGAGATGGCCAAAGGACCACTCGATCTTCTGCCCTTCAGCCTTCAACACCTCCAGCACCTTGACGGCTTCCGCGATGATCTCGGTGCCGATGTAATCGCCTGGGAGGATCAGGATCTTCTTGTTGCTCATTTACGTCGCTCTATTCGCTCGTCATTCCCGCGAATGCGGGAATCCAGGAGATTTCCGCACCGCGGTCTGGATCCCCGCCTTCGCGGGGATGACCCGGCCGCCTGGCGACCGGGTCAATTGAACAGCCACGGCGCTTCCGCGCGGCGCTTCATTTCATAGGCCTTGATCGCTTCCGCCTTCTGCAACGTCAGGCCGATTTCGTCGAGGCCGTTGACCAGGTTGTGCTTGTGGTGCGGATTGATCTCGAAGCCAAAGGCGCGGCCGTCCGGCAGCCGCACCTGCTGCGCCGGCAGGTCGACCGTGACCTGCGCATCGGGATCCTGCGTCACCAGATCGAAGATCGCCTGCACTTCCTCCGCTTTCAACACGACCGGCAGCACGCCGTTCTTGAAGCAGTTGGAGAAGAAGATGTCGGCATAGCTCGGCGCGATCACGACGCGGAAGCCGTAGTCATCCAGCGCCCACACCGCGTGCTCGCGCGACGAGCCGCAGCCGAAATTGTCGCGCGCGATCAGCACCTGCGCGCCCTTGTGTTTCGCATCGTTGAGCACGAAGTCCGGATTCGGGCGACGCGTCGCCGGATCGATATCCAGCGTGCCCGGATCGAGATAGCGCCAGTCGTCGAACAGGAAGGGGCCGAAGCCGGTGCGGCGGATCGACTTCAGGTACTGCTTGGGAATGATCGCGTCAGTGTCCACGTTGGGACGGTTCAGCGGCGCCACCTTGGCGCTCACCACGGTAAAGGCACGCATCACAGGCTCCTCACGTCGACGAAGTGGCCGGCAATGCCGGCGGCAGCGGCCATCGCCGGCGACACCAGGTGGGTGCGCCCGCCCTGCCCCTGCCGGCCCTCGAAATTGCGGTTGCTGGTCGAGGCGCAGCGCTCGCCCGGTTCCAGGCGGTCGGCGTTCATCGCCAGGCACATCGAGCAGCCCGGCTCGCGCCACTCGAATCCAGCGGCGGTGAAGATCTGGTCCAGGCCCTCGGCCTCCGCCTGCGCCTTCACCAGGCCGGAGCCCGGCACAACCATCGCCAGCCTGACGTTGCTCGCCTTGGTCTTGCCCTTCACCACCGCAGCGGCGGCGCGCAGATCCTCGATGCGCGAGTTGGTGCAGGAGCCGATGAACACCTTGTCGATCCGGATCTCCTCGATCGGCGTGTTCGCGCTCAGCCCCATGTAGGCCAGCGCTTTCTCCATGCCGTTGCGCTTCACCGGGTCAGCGACCGACGCCGGATCGGGCACGCGCGCCGACACCGGCCCGACCATCTCGGGCGAGGTGCCCCAGGTGACCTGCGGCTCGATGCTCTTCGCATCCAGTTCGACCACCGCGTCGAAGTGCGCGCCCGGATCGGACTTCAGCTGCTTCCAGTTGGCGACCGCCTCCTCCCACTGCTCCGCCTTCGGCGCATAGGGACGCCCTTTCACGTACTCGATGGTCTTGTCATCCACCGCGACCAGGCCGGCGCGGGCGCCGCCCTCGATCGCCATGTTGCACAAGGTCATGCGGCCTTCCATCGACAGGTCCTCGATCGCCTCGCCGGCGTACTCGATGACATGGCCGGTGCCGCCGGCGGTGCCGATCCTGCCGATGATCGCCAGGGTGATGTCCTTCGCCGTCACGCCGGGACCGACGTGACCGTTGACGCGGATCAGCATCGATCGGGCCTTCTTCAGCACCAAGGTCTGCGTCGCCAGCGCATGTTCGACCTCGGAGGTGCCGATGCCGAAGGCGAGCGCGCCGAACGCCCCGTGCGTCGAGGTGTGCGAGTCGCCGCAAACCACGGTCATGCCCGGCAGCGTCGCCCCCTGCTCGGGGCCGATGACATGGACGATGCCCTGGCGGCTGTCGTTCATGCGGAATTCGGTGATGCCGAACTCGGCGCAGTTGGCGTCCAGCGCATCGACCTGGGCGCGCGCGATCGGATCGGTGATCCCTTGCGCGCGATCGGGCGTGGTCGGCACGTTGTGGTCGGCCACCGCCAGGTTCGCCGCCAGGCGCCACGGCTTGCGGCCGTTCAGACGCAGCCCGTCGAAGGCCTGCGGGCTGGTGACTTCATGCACCAGGTGGCGATCGATGTAGATCAGTTGGGCGCCGTCGCCGCCCTGATCATTGAGTGGGGCAACGACATGCGCCTCCCAGATCTTGTCGTACAGCGTTCTGGCCATGATCGGATCCTCGGGAATCTTGCGAATGGCCGGCATTCTATGAGCCCGATTTTGATAACTCCAATGAATCGTTTTCATATACTTCATTCCTACATGGAATAGATTGGGGGATACGTGGAGTTCGCATGGATACGCAATTGCTCAACGCCTTCGTCGAAGTTGCCGACCAAGGCTCGTTCACGCTCGCAGCCGAGGCCCTGCATCTGTCGCAGCCGGCGGTCAGCAAGCGCATCACGGCGCTGGAACAGCAGATCGACGCGCCGCTGTTCGACCGCATCGGCCGGCAGATCACTCTGACGGATGCCGGTCGTGCGCTGTTGCCGTATGCGCGCAAGACGCTGCAGGACATCGAGGACGCGCGCCGCGCCCTCTCACAGCTGACGACCCAGGTGACCGGGCGCCTCTCCATCGGCACCAGCCACCACATCGGCCTGCACCGCCTGCCCCCAGTGCTACGTGCATTCACCGAGCGCTATGCGGAAGTCGATCTCGACCTGCACTTCATGGATTCGGAAGTCGCCTGCGAAGCGGTGCTGGCCGGCAAGCTGGAACTGGGCATCGTCACGCTGCCGCTGGCGCCGATCGCGAATCTGCAGACGCGCGCGGTCTGGCACGACCCGCTGGCGGTCGTTGCCGCACCCGGGCATCCGCTGGCGCAGCTGCGAAGGCCGCGGCTGGGCGATCTGGCCGCTTATCCGGCGGTACTGCCCGACGAGGCGACCTATACGCACCGCATCGTCAAGGATGCCCTGCATCAATTGGGACTCGAACCGCGCGTGCGCCTCGCCACCAACTACCTCGAAACGCTGAAGATGCTGGTCGGCATCGGCCTGGGCTGGAGCGTGCTGCCGCTGTCGATGGCCGACGCGACATTGAAAGTCATCCGCATCCCGGGCCTGCAGATGGTGCGCACGCTGGGCACGGCGCAACACCGCCATCGCGCCGTGTCGCGCGCTGCGCAAGCCCTCCTAGATCTTTTACCCACAGAGTCCTGAGCAGATTCCCATCCAGAATGTCCACGAGCTGCCGCTACACCCTGCAGCACTCTGGAGTCATTGAGGATGAAAGTTTCGCGCAGCGCAATCCACGTGGCTTTTGCGCGCATGCTGGATGATCAGATCGAACCTGGTGCGATGTTTTCGCATCAGGATCTGGTCGACGACTGGGCCGAAACCGGCTTGCGTAACGACGATCTGGAGCGCGTCATCGAAACGCTGTATGCGGCGGGCCACCTGGATCGCAGCATGGTCGGAAAGGAAAACTGGTATCGACTGACGTCAGCCGGCGCCATCGAACTGCGCATCATCCGCAGCACGTCCTGGGAACGACTGCGCGACCGCTTCACGCTGATGCGCGCCCGCCTGCGCGCCCTCGGCGAAGCACGCCGCTCCGCAGCGCAGGCCCGGCGCTCGGACGACCGCGTCGCCAAGGAAACGCACTGACGGAAAAATCTCCGCTCAAGTTTTTGGCGCACGCGCCGCTACCCTCGGCGGAGGTAGTCCATGGCCATCAGCGCAATCTCAGGTCTGGTTCTGGTGCCGCCGGGTCGACAGCAGCCGCTCGTGCGGCCTGACGGCGAGCCGGTCGGCCCGTCGGCCGGCCAGTCGGCCGAAGCCCTGAACAAGCAGTTGCACGATCAGCGCGAGGCGTCGGTCGCCTGGCAGCTGATCAAGCGCACCGTCGGCGACGCGCAAGCGGAGACCGCAGACGAAAGCGCGGACGCGCCGGCCGACGTCGATACCGCGCCACCGCCGCCGACGATCGCCGCAGAGTCCTCCGCGCCGCCGTCTGCGCTGGAAATCGAGTATCTCGGCGTCGAAGTGCACCTTTCCGAAGTGCAGATCGACGCCGACGGCGTCCGCATCACGCAGGCGGATCTGACCTATGAACGCCTCGTCGTCCGCAAGTCTGCGGAGGCGCCGGTACAGAAGTCCGATCCGCTCGCGCTGGATCTCGACGGCAACGGTTCGATCACGACGACCGGCGTCGACCGCGGCCAGGCCTTTGATCTGAACGCGGACGGCGTCGCCGATCGCGCCAGCGTCGTCGCCGGCGGCGATGCCTTCCTGGCGCTGGACGCCAACGGCAACGGACGCATCGACGACGGCCGTGAACTGTTCGGCGACCAGAACGGGGCGGTCAACGGCTTCGAAGCCCTGCGCACCCACGACGACAACCGCGACGGCGTGATCGACTCCGCCGACGCCGTGTATCAGGACCTGAGCCTGCTCGACTGGCAGCCCGATGGCACCCAACGGCTGCGCACGCTCGCCGATGCGGGTGTTGCATCGATCTCCCTGGCTTACGCCGACGCCGACCGCAGCCTGAACGCCGTCGATCGCATGGCGCAGCAGGGCGGCTACACGCGCAGCGACGGCAGCACGGCGCTCGCTGCGGACCTGCTGCTAGGCTTCCGCGCGGTCGCCTGAGGCAGTTGTCTCGCGCGGCAGCCAGCGTCGCGCGATCCACCAGCCCGCCAGCGCGACGCCGCCGGCGCCGTAGAAGACCGCCTCAGGCGAAATCGCCTCCCAGATGTAGCCGGCGGCAAGGCTGCCGATCGACCCGCCGACGCCGTAAGCCACCGCGTTGTAGATCGCCTGCCCGCGCCCCTGCAGATCGGCCGGAAACATGCGCTGGACATAATGCACGGCCACCGCGTGATACGCCCCGAAGGTCAGCGCATGCGACAACTGCGCAATGATCAGCAGGGTCCACGATCCGACACCGGCTGCCGTCAGCCACCAGCGCATCACCGTCGCCATCAGCACGATCAGCAGTAGCCGGCGGGCCCCCAGGCGCCCGATCAAACGGCCGACAATCATGAACAAGCCGATCTCGGCGACGACGCCCAGCGTCCACAACATGCCGACCGCGCTGCGGCTGTACTCGTGCCGCTCCAGAAACAGCGTGAAGAAGTTGTAGTACGGCGCGAAACTCAGCTGCGAGGCGAAACACGCCCCCAGCAGCGCCAGCATCTGCGGGCGCTTGAGTACCGCCCACAACGAGCTGCGCGGCGCGTCCCTGGAATGCAGTTCTGGCGGCTCGGGCACGGCCCACGCCGACGCCGCCATGCCGACCCAGAACAGCCCGACCAGCCAGGGCAGCCAGACGATGCCGGTGACGTCCAGCGCAGCGCCCAGAATCAGCACCGCGAGCACGAAACCGACCGAGCCCCACAGGCGCACGCGGTTGTAGTCGCCGCCGCTGGCGTGCAGATGGTTCAGCGTGACGACCTCGAACTGCGGCAGCACCGCGTGCCAGAACAGCGTGTACCCCAGCATCAGCGCGCCGATGAACAGCACGCCGTCGACGAAGGGGATCGCGAGGAACAGCACGAGCGAAGCCAGCGTCGCCCAGCGGATCAACACGATGCGCCCGCCGCGATGATCCGCCCACCAGCCCCAGGCCAGCGGAATCACCGAGCGCATCACGCCCATCAGCGCGTAGGCCACGCCCATCTGCGTCGTACTGAATCCGCGCGACTGCAGATAGGGCGACCAGTACGGCAGAAACGCGCCGACCGTCGCGTAGTAGAAGAGATAAAAGCCGGCGAGCCGCCACTGCAGGCGCTCGACGCCTGCAGATGGCGTGAGCATGGGCTTACTCGTCCCCGGCCGGAAGTCGCGGCGTCGCCGGCCGGACGTCGGCGTTCTGCGCGCGCTGACGCAGGTAGTGGTCGATCAGCACCAGCGCCAGCATCGCCTCTGCGATCGGCGTCGCGCGCAGGCCGACACAGGGATCGTGACGTCCTGTCGTGCGCATCTCGACGGGCTCCCCCGCCTCGTCGATCGACTTGCCCGGGGTCGTGATGCTCGATGTCGGCTTGATTGCGAGGCGCGCGTACACGGCCTGCCCGGTCGAGATACCACCGGCGATGCCGCCCGAGTGGTTCGCGACGAAGCCTTCCGGCGTCATCTCGTCGCGGTGTTCGGTGCCGCGCATGTGCGCAACGCGCATGCCATCGCCGATCTCGACACCCTTGACGGCGTTGATCGACATCAGCGCGTAGGCGATCTCGGCATCGAGACGGTCATAGACCGGCTCGCCCAGGCCCGGCGGCACGTTGCGCGCTTCGACGTACAGCAGCGCACCGATGGAATCGCCTTCGGACCGCAACTGGTCGATCAGCGCTTCCAGTTCCGGCACACGCGCCGGATCGGGGCAGAAGAACGGGTTGGCGTTGACTGCTGCCCAATCCTTGCGCTCGATCTCGATCGGCCCCATCCGTTCCAGGCAGGCGCGGACTTCGACGCCGAGGCGTTCGCGCAGGTACTTCTTCGCGATCGCGCCAGCGGCGACGCGCACCGCGGTCTCGCGCGCGCTCGAACGCCCGCCGCCGCGATGGTCGCGGATACCGTATTTCTGGATGTAGGTGTAGTCGGCGTGGTTCGGCCGGAACACCTGCTTGATCTTCTCGTAGTCGTAGGAGCGCTGGTCGGTGTTGCGGATCAACAACGCGATCGGCGTGCCGGTGGTCTTGCCTTCGAAGACACCGGACAGGATCTCGACGCGGTCGGCCTCCTTGCGCTGGGTCACGTACTTGGACGTGCCCGGTTTGCGCCGGTCCAGTTCGACCTGGATGTCGGCCTCGCTCAGCGCGAGTCCCGGCGGGCAGCCGTCGACGACACAGCCGATCGCCGGGCCATGCGATTCGCCGAAGCTGGTGACGCAGAACAGCCGGCCGAGGGTGTTTCCGGACATGGCTACAGGTGCTCCAGCAACGCTTCGCGGCCGATCAGGAACACACCGTCGCCGCCACGCTCGAATTCGATCCAGGTCACCGGCAGGCGCGGCCAACGCGCCTCGAACTCCTCAACGCTGCCGCCGACCTCGCAGATCAAGTTGCCGCCCGGGTTCAGCCGTTCGATCGCGCCCTGCAGGATGCGCGCGACCACGTCCATGCCGTCGGCGCCGGCATCGAGCGCCATGCGCGGCTCATGTCGGTACTCGGGATGCAGCGCTTTCCACTCGGCGGTCGGCACGTACGGCGGGTTGGTCACGATCAGATCGTAGGTCGCGTCGCCGAGCCCGGCGTACACGTCGGACTTGAGCGCGCGCACCCGATCCTCGACGTGGTGTCGGCCGATGTTCTTGCGGCACACCGCCAGCGCACCGGCGCTGAGCTCGGCAAGATCCACCTGCGCCTCGGGAAACGTCAGCGCACTGGCGATGCCGATGCAGCCGCTGCCCGCACACAGGTCGAGGATGCGCGCCGGATCGCCGGCCAGCCAGGGCTCGAAACGGCGCTCGATCAGCTCGCCGATCGGCGAGCGCGGAATCAGTACGCGCTCGTCGATGGTGAAGTCGAGTCCGGCAAACTGGATCTCGCCGAGCAGATAAGCGGCCGGCTTGCGCGTGGTGATCCGCGCGCGCAGCAACTTCAGCACCGCCGCACGCTCCGACGCCGTCAGCACGGCTTCCAGATAGGTCGCCGGCAGATCGAACGGCAGATGCAGGGCCTGCAGGACGAGGAAAAAGGCTTCATCAAGCGCATTCTCGGTGCCGTGGCCGAAATGCAGACCGGATTCGCGGAAACGGCTCGCGCCCCAGCGCACGAAATCGCGCACTGTCGTCAAGGCCTGGGTGTCGGTTGGCGAGGACATGCGACGTAGCGGACGAAGCAGCGGAGTGCCTGTGGGATAATGGGCGCGCATTATGCGGCGCCCCTCCGTCACGCGCCAACGAAAAACGAGCCTGAACGTGCCCCCCAGCACCTCCGAACCGACTTTGCGGAACCGAAACACCCTGCTGATCCTGGTCGCTGCGCTGGCTGCGATCGCAGGCCTGCTGGTTGCTGCGTTCCTGCGTGCGCCCGACCTGCCGGCGATCGGCTCCGGCACGCTGCTGCAAGCACCGCGCGCCCTGCCCGCGTTCGCGCTGCTCGACGAGAACGCCCAGCCTTTCACCAACCAGAATCTGCAAGGGCACTGGACTCTCATCTTTCCGGGCTTCACCTACTGTCCGGACGTGTGTCCGACGACGCTCGGACTGCTCAAGAACGTCGAAGCGCAACTCGGCGCCAAGGCACAAGGCCTGCAGGTCGTGCTGTTCTCGGTCGATCCCGAACGCGACACGCCGGAAGCGCTGAATCGATACGTGCGCTTCTTCAGTCCGCGCTTCAAGGCGGCCACGACCGCCGAGCCGGCGCTCAAAGCCTTCGCCCAGGCGCTGGGCATCGCCTACGTCAAGGTTCCGGGCGAAACTTCCATTGATGGGGCCGACAGCTACACGATGGATCATTCCGCGGCGCTGGTGCTGGTCAACCCGCGCGGCGAGCTCGCCGGGTACTTCACGCCGCCACTGAGCGCCGATGCGCTGGTCCGCGACCTGGGCCGCGTCATGGAACAAGCCTCATGAGGCTCGCGCCGATCCTGATCGGAGTCCTGCTCGGCGCCGCTTCGCTGTCCGCCTGCGGCGAGCCGTCCACAGCGCTGGCCGCCGAGGACGCATGGATTCGCGCCGCACCGCCCGGGGCACACGTCATGGCGGGATACGTGCGCCTGGTGAACCGCAGCGACCTGCCAATCCGCTGCGACGGCGCGAACGGAACGGACTTCGGCGCGATCGAGATCCATCGCACACAGATCGAGGACGGGCAATCGCAGATGCTGCGCGACCAGGTCGTCGAGATTCCGGCGCGGGGTAGCGCTGCATTGGCACCGGGCGGCTATCATCTGATGCTGTTCCGCCCGCAGCGACCGCTCGCACCCGGCAACCGCAGCTCGCTCACGCTGATCTGCGGAGAACACCAGCTGACCACCGAATTCACCGTGCGTACCGCGGACTGACCTCATCGACCATGGCCAAGACCGATACCGACGCCACCCGCCGCGACCGCGCCTTCGCCCTGCTGCAACAACTGCTGCCGACGCGCTGGCTGTCGACACTGGTGTTCCGCCTCACGCAGATCCGCCACACCGGGTTCAAGAACGCGCTGATCCGGCTCTTCCTGCGCGGATTCACGATCGACCTCTCCGATGCGGAGTTCGCGATTCCGGAGAACTACGACAGCTTCAATCACTTCTTCACCCGCGCGCTCAAGCCGGGCGCGCGCCCGCTCGCCCCCGATCCGCAGGCGCTGCTGAGCCCGGTGGACGGCACCGTCAGCCAGTTCGGCGAGATCCGCGACGGCCGCATCTTCCAGGCCAAGGGTCATGACTACTCGGTGCTGGAATTGCTCGGCGGCGATGCCGACGCCGCGCAGACCTTCATGAATGGCCGCTTCTGCACGATCTATCTCGCGCCGTACAACTACCACCGCATTCACATGCCGATCGAAGGGCGCCTGCGCAAATGGTCCTACGTGCCCGGCCGCCTGTTCAGCGTCAACGCGGCGACCGCGCGTGCGCTGCCCCGGCTGTTCGCGCGCAACGAGCGGCTGAACGCAATCTTCGACACTGACGCCGGTGCGTTCGGCTTGACGATGGTCGGCGCGCTGTTCGTCGGCTCGCTCGAAACCGTGTGGGCCGGACTCGTGACGCCGCCGCACCAGCGCGGCGAACCGGCGCATTACCAGCCGATGAATCCGGTGATCCTCAGTCGCGGGGAGGAGTTCGGGCGCTTCAACATGGGCTCGACGGTGATCCTGCTCGCCGCACCCGATGCCGTCGATTTCGATCCGGCGCTCGCGCCCGGCAAGCCGCTGCGCATGGGCGAGGCCATCGGCCTCCGGCGCCTGCGGGCCTGAGCGGGCCTGAGCCGATCTGGACGAACCTTCCGCGTATCGCCTGCTCTAATACGGCCCAACCGTCCGATCGATCCATGCAAAGAGTCCTCAGCACCGCCGCGGTGATTCTGTTGTCCGCGTCCGCCGCCCTCGCGGTGCCGCCGTCGGCGCTCGACCTGCCGCAGATCGGCGAGCCGGCCGACAACACGCTGTCGCCGATGCAGGAAAAGCAGCTCGGCGCGCGCGTCATGTCGCAGCTCTACGGCGGCGGCTATATCCTTGAAGATCCCGAAATCACCGACTACATCTCGACGGCCGGCTGGAAGCTCGCGGCCGCGAGCGCCACGACGCCGCCGGCGCTGACGTTCTTCGTCGTCAACGACTCGCGCATCAACGCGTTCGCCCTGCCCGGCGGCTTCATCGGCTTCAATGCCGGCCTGCTGCTGGCCGCGGACCACGAGAGCGAGGTCGCCGGAGTCATGGGACACGAGCTGGCGCACGTGACGCAGCGGCACATCGCCCGCACCGCAGAGGACACCGAAGTCGCCAATGTCGCCACCTGGCTCGCGGTGATTGCCGCGATCATCGCCGGGTCCGCGGACCCGGACGTCGTCATCGGCGCGCTCTCGCTCGGGCAGACGCTGAGCTACCAGCGGCAGGTCACCTACACGCGCGCCCACGAACAGGAAGCGGACCGCATCGGCATCCAGACCATGTCCAAGGCCGGCTTCGACCCTGTAAGCATGTCGACCTTTTTCCAGAAGCTGGAACAGCAGTCGCGCCTCTACGGCACCGGCGTTCCGGAAATCCTGCGCACCCATCCGCTGAACACCAACCGCGTCGCCGAAGCGCGCGCCCGTGCTGCGGAGATGCCGGCGGTGAAGCGCGACGATCCCCTCGAATTCGGCCTGATGCGCGCACGCGCGCGCGTGCTGTCCGCCGAACGTCCCAGCCTCGCCGTGGACCATTTCGCCGGCAAGCTCGAGGCCGGCCAGGAAAGTGCCGAGAACCGCTACGGTCTTGCGCTGGCCTTGACCGAGTTGGGCCAGTACACGCGGGCGCTCGAAACGCTGGCGCCACTGTCCGCGCAGTATCCCAAGCAGGTCAACGTGCAGATGCTCGGCGGCAGACTGCAGATGCTCACCGGCGACTCGGCGAAGGGACTGGCGACGCTCGAACGCATGATCCGCACTTACCCGCGCTACGCGCCGGCGATTCTGGGCTACGCCGAAGGCCTGATGGCCGATCATCGTCCGGAAGATGCGCGGCAGGCGCTGCTGTCGCACGAACAGGCACTGGGCGTGCAGCTGCAGACCTACAGCCTGCTCGCACAGGCCGCGCGCGAGAGCGGAAACATGGTCGAAGCCTCGTACCAGATGGCCAGTTTCCTGTTCCTGCGCGGCGATGCAGGCAACGCCCTGGCACAGCTCGACGCCGGCCTGCGGCTGCCGGAGCTCGACGCCAAGCAGCGCGCACGCCTGCTGGCCAAGCGCAAGGAAGTGCGCGAAACCCTGCCCGACAACTGGCGCCCGCCCAGCGAGCGCGGACGCGCCAACGCCTCGGCGCTGCGCCTTCCGTAGGGCGGCCCGTGGCCGCCGGCGGCACGGCCCGCCCTACAGCAGGCCGGCCGAGCGCATCCAGTCGCGGCAGTCGCGGACCATCTCGTCGAGCGGCTTGGGGCAATAGCCGAGCTCTTTCTGCGCTTTCGTGCTGTGGCAGTAGAAGTTCTGCGCCAGCAATGCGACAGCATCGTGGGTGATGTCCGGCTCGCGACCGAACATCGGCGCGATCCATTCCTCGACGAAGGCATAGGCGTTGAGCACCCCCGGATGCACCGCCATGACCCGGCGCCGCACCCCGAGTGCATCGGCAATCGCCTTGGCCAGGCCGACATAGCTGGCCTGCGCTCCGCCCAGCAGGTAGTTGTGACCGATCTGGCCGCGCTCCGCCGCCGCAATCTGCGCCCGCGCGACTTCCTGCACGTGGCAGAAGCTTCCGCCGCCGGGCGGAACCGCCGGCAGGCGCCCCTGCTTCACCAGCCGGAACATGCGCGCCCAGCTGCTGGTGTCGTAGCGGCCGATCATGTTCGCGGGGTTGAGAATCACGGCGCGCAAGCCGCTGCTGATGCCCTTGCGCACCTCGCGTTCGGACAGCGCCTTGCTGCGGATGTAGTTGATCGGCACGGCGCTGCCGCGGGTCGGCGTCTCCTCGGTGATCGTGCCGCCGTGCAGGCCGTAGGCGACGATGCTCGACGTGTGCACCAGCCGCTTCGCACCCGCCTCCAGCGCCGCGCGCACGATGTTGCGCGTGCCGCGGACATTGACCTTGGTCTGTTCAACCTGCGCGCGCCCCCACAGGCTGGTGTTGCCGGCGACATGAAACACGCAGTCGACGTTGCGCGGCATGAGATTCTTGAGCGAGCGCACGTCGGTCACGTCGCCGACGACACGGCCGACGCCGCGAAACCGATCGAGGCCGCTCAGGTCGGAGCTTGCGCGATGCAGGGCGATGACGTCCCAGCCCTGCTGACGCAGAGCTTCCACCAGATTGAGCCCCACGAATCCGGTGGCTCCGGTGACGAACGCCGTCTTCGCCAAGCTGCTCTCCTCTTCGCACCCGGTCGAGGTTACTGCAGTGTACCCAATGCGGCCCCCTGTCAGGACCGGTCATGCAGGATCGGTCACGCGCGCAGCACGTCGTCCGCCGGTGCGGTCGTTCCCCAGTGCTTGCAGCCCGGGCATTGCCAGAACATCTGCCTCGGACTGAATCCGCAGTTGCTGCACTGATACTTCGGCGTCGTTTCCATGAGCTTGAGCAGCGCCTTGCGCAGGCTGGCCGCCGGGCGCCCGAGGCCGGAAGCGACCACGTTGGGCTGGCCCTCCAGCGCCTCCAGAAATTCAGCCAGGACCGCGCGGCTTGGCCGGCTTTCAAGACTCTGCGCGAGGTGATCCAGCGGATCGACGCCGGTTTCAGCCAGCAGCCGCGCCTCGGCGACGAACGGCAGGCTGCTCGACGACATCTCCTTGGCATCCTTGAGAAACAGCAGATATCCATCGCGGTCGTCGTTGGCCGCGAAACAACGCTGCAGCGGCTCGATGACGTCGGCAAGGAAACGTGGATCGCGCTCGAAGGCCTTGAGATAGGCACGCGCCGCAGCCGCCGGATCGCCGCCGGCCTCGTGCAGTTCGCCGAGCATCAGGTTCGCGCGTACGCAGCTGCGATCCTCGTCCAGAGCCTGCTGCGCCAGCTTGATCGCTTCGTCAGGGCGCTTGGCCTTCCGCGCCTCGTCGGCCAGTTCGCAGAAATATTGGGCGATGGACGCGCTCTGCGATTCGCCCTTTAACGCCTGCAGGCGCCGCGCCGCCTCGATCGCCGGGCGCCACTCACGCGCCTGCTCATGAATCGTGCGAATCGCCTCGATCGATTCGACGGCGTGCGCACCCTGCTCGCTCAACTGTCCGAACAGCTCTTCGGCGCGATCCATCACGCCGGCCGTCATGTAGTCCTGCGCCAGCTCGTAACGCGCCTGCATCTGCAAGGCCGGCGCCAACCCGCCGCGCGTCACCAGCGCCTCATGAACGCGCAAGGCGCGGTCGACTTCGCCGCGCTTGCGGAACATGCGTCCCAGCGTCAGGTGCAGCTCGACAGTCGAAGGATCGATTTCGGCGGCGGTGCTGAGCGCCGCGATCGCCTGATCGGGATCGTCCGAGGCCAGCTGGCTGATCAGGCCGCCCAGCTGCTCGCCGCTGATCGATGCCGGCGCCGGCGCGCGGCTGCGGCGCCGGGCCAGGGCCCAGCCCAATGCAATCCCGAGCGGCAGCAGCAACCAGGGAAACAGCTGATCAAGCACTGTGAGCCCGGGGTTTCGGAGACTGCCGGCGGCAGTCTCCGCCGGGCGAACGCCTGGGGCTGGGGCCCCAGGCCGGCACGGCTGCAAGTTCTAGTATCACGACTTACCCGTACCCGTTGATTCGGCCGTCACCGGCAGGTTACGAAGATTGCGCAACTCGATTTCGTGCTCTCGGATCTGCCGCGTCATGCGGCGCACTTCGAGTCGCAGGCTCAGGATTCTTCCGGCGACCACCAGCAGCGTGAGGACGACGCCTGCGGAAAACGCAGCGATCAGCACGGCGATCAGCGGGATTTCCCACACGCCGAGCAAATAGTCGAAGCTCACCGGCTGCGCATTGAAATACCCGATCGAGGCACCCAGCACGAGCACCAGGATCAGTCCGGCCATCAGCACAATGCGCGTCATCGCAGCTCCAGGCTCACTCGGCTTCATCCGCAGCGCTGATGATCGGCTTGCCTTCGCTTGCGCTCAAGTTCACCCGCTCGCGCATCTCCTTGCCCGGCTTGAAGTGCGGCACGCGCTTGGGCGGGATCGTCACCGGGGCGCCGGTCTTCGGATTGCGCCCGACTCGCGCAGGCCGGTGATGCAGAGAAAAACTGCCGAACCCGCGAATCTCGACGCGTTCGTCGCGCGCCAGTGCGTTGCTGATCTGGTCGAGCACCAGCTTCACCGCCAGCTCCACATCCTTGTACATCAGGTGGGCCTGGCGCGTGGCGAGCCGCTCGATCAGTTCGGATTTGGTCATGACGCTGGTGTTATGGCGTTCGTATCAGCTTGAACCTTAAAGAAAAAAAAGAGGCCGCGCAAGCGCGGCCTCGAAAGTTTTTCCAACGTTTTCCGGGCGATACCGGAACAACTTAATTGTTGCGGTCGCCGCCCATCTGTTCCTTGAGCAAATCGCCCAGGCTGGTCTTGCCGGTGGAAGCGTTGCGGCTGTACTCGGCAACGGTCTCCTGCTCTTCCTGGATCTCCTTCTCACGGATCGACAGCTGGATCGTGCGATTCTTGCGATCGACGCCGACGAAACGGGCTTCCAGCGTATCGCCTTCCTTGAGCACCTTGGTCGCGTCTTCGACGCGCTCGCGCGCAAGGTCGCTGGCGCGGATGTAGCCTTCGACGCCGTTGCCCAGATCGATCACCGCACCGCGCGGCTCGACCGAACGCACGAGGCCTTTGACGATCACACCCTTGGTGTTGCTGGCGATGAACTCGGCGAGCGGATCGGAGCTGACCTGCTTGACGCCCAGCGAGATGCGCTCGCGCGCGGCGTCGATCGCCAGCACCACGGCGTCGAGTTCCTGACCCTTCTGGTAGCGACGCACGGCCACTTCGCCCGGCTCGTTCCAGTCGAGATCCGACAGGTGCACGAGACCGTCGATGCCGCCGTCCAGTCCGATGAAGATGCCGAAGTCGGTGATCGACTTGATCGCGCCGTGCACGCGGTCGCCCTTCTGGTGGTTCTGCGCGAACTCTTCCCAGGGATTCGGACGGCACTGTTTCATGCCCAGCGAGATGCGACGGCGCTCGCCGTCGATGTCGAGAATCATCACCTCGACCTCGTCGCCGACCTGCACGACCTTGGCCGGGTTGACGTTCTTGTTGGTCCAGTCCATCTCCGACACGTGAACCAGGCCTTCGACGCCCGGCTCGATCTCGACGAACGAACCGTAGTCGGTGATGTTGGTGATCTTGCCGAACAAGCGGGTCTTGTCCGGGTAACGACGCTCGATGTCGACCCAGGGATCGGCACCCAGCTGCTTGAGGCCGAGCGAGACGCGGCGACGCTCGCGATCGTACTTGAGCACCTTGACGTCGATTTCCTGGCCGACCGCAACGACTTCGCTCGGATCCTTGACGCGCTTCCAGGTCATGTCGGTGATGTGCAGCAGGCCGTCGATTCCGCCGAGGTCGACGAACGCGCCGTACTCGACCAGATTCTTGACGACGCCGCGCAGCACCACGCCTTCCTGCAGGTTCGCGAGCAGGGTGTCGCGCTCGGCGCTGTACTCGGCTTCGAGCACTTCGCGGCGCGAAACCACGACGTTATTGCGCAGCTTGTCGAGCTTGATGACCTTGAACTCGAGCGGCTTGCCTTCGAGATAAGCCGTGTCGCGGACCGGACGCACATCGACCAGCGAGCCCGGCAGGAACGCGCGGACCGAACCGATGTCGACGGTGAAACCGCCCTTGACCTTGCCGGTGATCGTGCCGATGACCGTTTCCTTGCCTTCGAACGCCTTCGCGAGGCGCTCCCAGGTCTTGATGCGCTCGGCCTTTTCCTTCGAGAACTTGGTCTCGCCGAAGCCGTCCTCAACAGTTTCCAGCGCCACTTCCACGTCATCGCCGGCGACCACTTTGATCTCGCCGTCGATCATGAATTCCTGGATCGGAATCACGCCTTCCGATTTCAGGCCCGCGTCGACGATCACGACATCGGACTTCACTTCCAGCACCCTCGCGTTGACGATGGTGCCGGACTGCATGGACTGGCCGCTCTTGAGGCTGGCCTCAAACAACTCAGCGAAACTTTCGCTCATCTAATCACTCGTAAAGTTGAACATCCCCTCGCATCCTGCTCAGGGGCCCGTCAAATGGAGATTGCCGACTGCACATCCATGTGAAGCCGGTCCGGTCTTGTTGGAGATGCGCGCTACGCCAAGCGGTGCCGCTGCAGCAGCGCTTCCACCTTCGACACCACGTCTTGGGGGGAAAGCCCTGTCGTATCAACCACTTCCGCGTCTTCGGCCGGTCTGAGCGGCGCGATGGGACGGTTGCGGTCGCGCTCGTCGCGGGCGCGAATCTCTTCGCAAAGGGGCGCGAGTGTAGCCTGTATACCCTTAGCGCTCAACTGCTTGAGTCGGCGTTGCGCGCGTTCTTCGGGGCTCGCGTCCATGAAGATCTTGAGCACCGCGTCCGCAAACACGATCGTGCCCATGTCACGGCCGTCTGCGATCAGCCCGGGCGCCCGGCGGAAGTCCTTCTGACGCTGCAGCAGCGCGGCGCGCACCGCCGGCACCGCCGCAATCAGGGACGCCAGTGCGCCGGTCGACTCCTTGCGCAGGTCATGCGTCCAGTTCTCGCCGCCGACCAGGATCGCTTCGTCGTCTTCGGTGGAGCCCTCGAAACGGATATCGAGCGTCGGCGCCAGCACCGCGACCGCTGCCTCGTCGTGCAGATCGATACCGCGCCGGTGCGCGGTCAGGGCCAGGATGCGATACAACGCGCCGCTGTCGAGCCGGTGCCAGCCTGGCAGGCGCTGCGTGAGCCAGCGCGTGACCAGACCCTTGCCGACGCCGCTGGGGCCGTCGACGGCAATAACGGGGACGTGGGGCTTCGGCATGGGCTAGCGATCCGAACTCAGCGCTGCAAGCTGCGTGAAATAGTCCGGAAAAGTCTTGGACACGCAGCCGGGGTCGTTGATGCGCACGCCCACGCCCCCGCAGGCAGCGAGCGAAAAACTCATGGCGATGCGATGGTCGTCGTAGGTGTCGATGCTCGCCGCACGCAGCGCCGCCGGCGGCGTTATGCGCAGGGTGTCCGCACCAGTCTCGACGCCGGCGCCGAGCTTGGCGAGCTCCGTCGCCATCGCTGCGATGCGGTCGGTTTCCTTGACGCGCCAGCTGCCGATGTTGCGCAGCACGCTCGGCCCGTCGGCGAACAGCGCCACGACCGCCGCCGTCATCGCCGCGTCGGGGATGTGGTTGAAGTCTGCGTCGATGGCATGGGGGCGGAAGCCTGCCGCCAGACCCGGTGAACGCGCCTCGGTCCAGTCCTCGCCCTGCGCGATGTCGGCCCCCATGGCCGCTAGCACCTCGGCGAAGCGCACATCGCCCTGCAGGCTGGCGCGGCCCATGCCCAGTACGCGCACCGGCCCGCCGGCGAGCGCGCCGAGCGCCAGGAAGTAGGATGCCGACGAGGCATCGCCCTCCACCGCAAACGTGCCCGGCGCACGGTAGCGCGCGCCGGCGGCGACGGTGTAACGCGGCGCCCCGGAGGCATCGGCGGCGCATTCGACTTCGACACCGAAGCGGCGCATCAAGGCCAGGCTGAGGTCGATGTAGGGCTTGGAGATCAGCTCGCCTTCGACCTGCACCGTCAGTGCGCGCTCGCGTGCCAGCAGCGGCGCGGCTTGCAGGATGCCGGTCAGGAACTGGCTGGACGCATCGCCGCGCACGCGCACCGGCAGTGCCGCGTGCGCCTGCGCCGGTTCGATCAGGAGCGGCGGAAAGCCTTCCTTCTCCAGATACGCGATGCGCGCGCCGAGCGGCCGCAGCGCATCGACCAGATCGCCGATGGGCCTCTGGTGCATGCGCGGCACGCCGGACAGCCGGTAGCGACCGTCCATGAACGCCAGCACCGCGACCAGCGTGCGCACCGAAAGCCCCGAATTGCCGACGAAAATGTCCGCATCCCGCAGCGGGAAGCGCGCCGCGCCGCGCACGCACAAGCCGGCCTCGCCCTCGTCCCGAAGCGCCACGCCGCAAGCGTGCAGGGCTTCGCGCATCACCGCGGTGTCGTCGGAATCGAGCAGCCCGGTCAGGCGCGTCACGCCTTCCGCCAGGCTGGCGAGCAACAGGGCGCGGATCGACACGCTCTTCGAGCCCGGCAGCCTCACCTCGCCGCGCGCGGCACGGATCGGCGCCAGGTCCAGAAACGGCGGAAGCACTCCCGACGTGGCTCGCGGCACGGCGTTCACTCGATCTGCGCCAGATAGCGCTCGCGCGCCGCGCGCGCCCGCTCGAACAGCTGCTTGACCTCGTCCCAGCGCGACTCGCGCATCATCGTGCGGATCTGCTGCAACTCCTCGATCTGGCGGTCGAGCAGGGTGCCGACCGCAGCGGCGTTCGCGCGCACGATGTCGTGCCACATCTGCGGCGAGCTCGACGCGATCCGCGTGAAGTCGCGAAAGCCGCCGCCGGCGTTCGAGAAGATGTCGTGATCCTTGTCCAGCTGCGCGAGCATGTCGACGAAGCTGTACGCGAGTACATGCGGCAGATGCGAGGTGGCCGCGAAGATCGCATCGTGGCGGCGCGCGTCCATCTCGACCACGCGCGCGCCGGTCGCTTCCCACATGCGCGTGACCAGCGCCTTTGCCGCCAGATCCTGCGCCTCGTGCGGCGTGACGATCACGCGATGCTTGCGGAACAGATCCGACTGCGAGTTCGCCACACCGCTCTTCTCGGTGCCGGCGATCGGGTGGGCGGCGACGAACCGCGGCGGCAACTGCCCGCAGACGGACACGACGTCGTCGAGCACCGACTGCTTGGTGCTGCCGACATCGGTGAGGATCACATCGCGCTTGCACGCCGGCAGGCACTCGCGCAGCGCCTCGGCGGTATGCAGCACCGGCACGGCCAGCACGACCACGTCAGCGTCGCGCACCGCGCCGGCAGCGGTCTCGTGCGCACGGTCAACAACGCGCAGGCGCTGCGCCGCTTCGCGCTGCGCCGGATCAGGGTCGTAGCCGGCAATGTGGCCGACAACGCCGGCATGGCGCAGCGCACGCGCCAGCGACCCGCCGATCAATCCCAGTCCGATGACCGCGAGCCGCTGCGCGATCATCCCGCCAGCGCCTCCTTCAGTGCGGCGAGGAAGCGATCGTTCTCGGCCTCGGTACCGACGGTCACGCGCAGGAAAGTCGGCATGCCGTACGAACCCATCGGCCGCACGATCACGCCGCGTTCGAGCAGCCCTTGATGAACCGGCTTGGCATCGCGGTGGAAATCCACGGTGACGAAGTTGGCCTGCGACGGCAGCACGCGCAGACCGAGCGTCTGCAACTCGCGCGTCAAGCGCGCGCGTTCGCGCGTGTTCAGGTCGACCGAGGTGCGCACATGCCCCTGATCGTCGAGTGCGACCTCGGCAGCCAGCAGCGCAAGGCTGTTGTTGTTGAACGGCTGGCGCACGCGGTTGAGCAGATCGGCAACGTTCGGGTGCGAGAACGAGTAGCCGACGCGCAGGCCCGCGAGGCCGTAGACCTTGGAGAACGTGCGCGCGACCAGCAGATTCGGGAACCGGTCCAGCCAGCGTCGTGTATCGGGCCGCAGCGCCGGATCCTGGTACTCGAAGTAGGCTTCGTCGAGCGCGACGATGACGTGCTCCGGCACCTGTCGCAGGAAATCCTCGATCGCCTGCGGTTCCAGCCAGGTGCCGGTCGGATTGTTCGGATTGGCGACGAACACGAGCGCAACGTCGGGCCGCTCGCGCAGCACGCGCGTGAAGGCCGCCATGTCGTGGCCGTAGGGCATCGCATCGTCCGCCGGTCGCGCCGGCACCACCACGCTCTCCGCCGATTGCGACTGCGCCGCCAGCGGATACACCGCGAACGCATATTCCGAGAACATCACCGCGCGGCCGGGACCGGCGTAGACACGCGCCAGGAATTCGAGGATGTCGTTCGAGCCGTTGCCCAGCGTGATGCACTCGGGCGCGACGCCGTACATCTGCGCCAGCTTCTGCTTGAGCCGGTGGCCGCTGCCGTCCGGATAGAGCGACAGGTTCTGGCTCGTGAGCGCGTCGGCCAGAGCGGCCTTGACCCTCGGACTCATGCCCAGCGGGTTTTCGTTCGACGCGAGCTTTATCGCGCTCTTGACGCCCAGACGCCGCTGCAGCTCTTCGATCGGCATGCCCGGCGTATACGGCTCGATGCCCAGGATGCCGGGTGCCGCGTGTTGGAGAAGTGCCTGTTTCATGGCGGTGATCATGAACAAAACGGATCAGACGACGGCGCGCGGATACGAGCCCAGAATCTTGAAGAACGCCGCCGCCGCGCTGACTTCTTCCAGCGCCTTGCGCACGTCCGGCGCGCTGGCGTGACCTACGAAGTCGATGAAGAAGTAGTAGTCCTGCGCCGCCGAACCGCGCACCGGGCGCGACTCGATGCGGGTCATGTCGAGACCCGCGTTCGCCAGCGGCTGCAGCAGCCTGAGCAGCGATCCCGGCTGATTGCGGTGACCGGACAGCACAATCGAGGTGATGTCCTGGCCGGTCGTCGCGGGGTCCTGCTTGCCGAGCACGAGGAAGCGCGTCGTGTTGTTCGGATCGTCCTCGATGTTCGAGGCCAGGATGTTGAGCTGGTTGATGCGGCCGGCCTGAAGGCTCGCGATCGCCGCGACGCCCCCGCCCTCCGCGCGCGCCTGCGCCGCGGCCTGGCCGTTGCTGGAGACCGTTTCACGAATCGCCCTGGGCAGCTTGGCATCGAGCCACTTGCGGCACTGCGCGAAGGACTGCGGGTGCGAGTAGACCTTGGTCACCTCGCCCAAATCAGTGGCCGCCGACAGCAGGTGGTGATGCACCGGCAGCATCACCTCGCCGCAGATGCGCAGCTTGGTGAATACCAGTTCATCGAGCGTGTGGCTGACGACGCCTCCGGTCGAATTCTCGACCGGAACGACGCCGTAGTCTGCCGCGCCGCTTTCGACTTCGCGGAAAATCTCGTCGATCGCATGCGTCGGACGCGCGCGAACGCTGTCGCCAAAGTGCTTGAGCACCGCGGCCTGGGTGTACGTGCCTTCGGGCCCGAGGTAGGCCACGGTCAGCGGCGATTCCAGCGACAGGCATGCCGACATCACTTCGCGCATCAGCCGGGCGATGACCTCGTCGGTCAACGGACCGCCGTTGGCCTGATTGCGCGCGATCACGGCGCGCAGCACCTCGGCCTCGCGCGACGGACGGTAATGGTCGCCGGTATCGCCCATGCGCTGCTTGATGTGCGCGATCGTCTGCGCAATGCGCGCACGCCGCGAAATCATCGACTGGATCTGTTCGTCCAGCGTATCGATCTGCTGGCGTGCCTGGGCCAGTTCGTTCTGCGTCATGTGAGGGTCGGAAACGGCAGGGAGCGCGATTGTACGCAGTTTTGCGCCACGCTCCCCGCCGGCCATGACCTACCGCATCAGCGCGCCGGAATCACCCGCACCGCCAGCACGCCCTGGATCGAACGGAGCTCGGCGGCCGCCTCGTCGGACACCGGCGAATCGACGTCGACGATCGTGTAGGCGAGATCGCCACGCGACTTGTTGAGCAGGTCGGCGATGTTGAGCGAGCGCTTGGCCAGCGCCGTAGAGATCTGACCGACCATGTTCGGCACGTTTTCGTTGACGACGCACAGACGGGTCTTGCCCGGCAGCTGCGGCAGCACGGCCTCCGGGAAGTTGACGGAATTGCGGATGTTGCCGGACTCCAGGAACTCGCGCAGCTGGTCTGCAACCATCACCGCACAGTTGTCCTCGGCCTCGGCGGTGGACGCGCCCAGATGCGGCGTAGCGATCACGCGCGGATGTCCCTTGAGCGCATTGGACGGAAAATCGCATGCGTACGCATGCAGCTTGCCGTCGTTGAGCGCCTCGATCACCGCGGTCTCGTCAACGATCGCCTCGCGGGCGAAATTGAGGACGACGCCCTGCTTCTTCATCAGCTTGATGCGGTCGGCGTTGATCAGCTTGCGCGTGGCGTCGAGCAGCGGCACATGCACCGAGATGAACTGCGACTTGGCCATCAGATCATCGACCGACAGGGCCTGGCGCACGCCGGAGTTGAGCTGCCAGGCGTTCTGTACCGTCATCGCCGGGTCATAGCCGTAGACCGTCATGCCCAGTTCGAGCGCCGCATTGGCGACCTTGACGCCGATCGCGCCCAGGCCGATCACGCCCAGCGTGCGCCCCGGCAGTTCGAAGCCGACGAACTTTTTCTTGCCGGCCTCGACGGCCTCGTGCATCGCCTTGTCGTCGCCGTCGAGCTTCTTCACGAAGTCGAGCGACTGCGGGATGTTGCGCGCGGCGAGGAGCAGGCTCGCGAGCACCAGCTCCTTGACCGCGTTGGCGTTCGCGCCGGGCGCGTTGAACACCGGCACCCCGCGCTTGGACATGGCCGCGACCGGGATGTTGTTGGTGCCGGCGCCGGCGCGGCCGATCGCCTTGACCGAGGACGGGATGTCGAGCTTGTGCATATCGGCCGAGCGGACGAGTACCGCATCCGGATGCGCGATTTCGGAGGCGATCTCGTAGTTCTCGCGCGGCAGGCGCTCGAGACCGTTGATCGAGATGTTGTTGAGGGTCAGAACCTTGAACATGGATGATTTCCTATGAACTGATCAGGCTTTGGTACGAGCGAATTCCTTCATGTAGTCGACCAGCGCCTGCACGCCTTCGAGCGTCATGGCGTTGTAGATCGACGCGCGCATGCCGCCGACCGAGCGGTGGCCCTTGAGGCCGGACAGGCCGGCGGCCTTCGCGCCCTTGAGGAAGTCGGCATCGAGTTCGGCATTGGCCAGCGTGAACGGCACGTTCATGCGCGAGCGGTTCTCCTTCTTCACCGGGTTGCGATAGAAGGACTGTGCGTCGATGTAGTCGTACAGCAGCGCGGCTTTGCGCGCGTTGCGCTCGCCGACCGCCTGCAGGCCGCCGTTGTCCTTGATCCACTTGAACACCAGGCCCGACACGTACCAGGCGAAGCACGGCGGCGTGTTGAGCATCGACTCGCTGTCGGCCATCAGCTTGTAGTCGAAGATGCCCGGCGTGCTCGGCAGCGCCTGGCCGATCAGATCTTCGCGCACGATCGCGATGGTGATGCCCGACGGGCCGATGTTCTTCTGCGCGCCGCCATAGATCAGACCGTACTTGGTGACGTCGATCGGCCGCGACAGGATGTTCGAGGACATGTCGGCGACCAGCGGCACGCCGTTCGTCTCCGGTTCTGCGTGGAACTCGACGCCGTGGATGGTCTCGTTGGGCGTGATGTGCACATAGGCCGCGTTCGGGTCCAGCTTCCAGCTCGATGGATCCGGAATGTGCGTGAACTTGTCGGCCTCGCTGCTCGCCGCGATGTTGACCTTGGCGTACTTGCCGGCCTCCTTCGCCGCCTTCTTGCCCCAGTCGCCGGTCAGCACGTAGTCGACGCCGGTCTTGCCGCGCAACAGGTTCATCGGCACATAGGTGAACTGGCCGGTCGCGCCGCCCTGCAGGAACAGCACCTTGTAGTTCGCGGGGATGTTGGCGATCTCGCGCAGCGTCTTCTCGGCGTCCTGGGCGATGCTCATGAACTCCTTGTCGCGGTGCGACATCTCCATCACCGACATGCCCGAACCCTGCCAGTCGAGCAGTTCGGCCTGGACTTGCTGAAGCACCGCGAGCGGCAGCGTTGCGGGACCGGCGCTGAAGTTGATTATGCGTTTCATGTCAGCCTCTTGGGAAACAAAGTTGATGTAACGAAAGATGTCGTCTACGCCCAGCGTTCGACGTCGAGATTGGGCACGGCGGCAAACACCTGCGTGCGGTCGGTGACCAGCACCAGCTGGTGCGCCAGCGCGGTGGCCGCCTGCAGCAGATCGAGCGCCGCCAGCTTGTCGCCGGCCGCCTGCAGGTAGGCGCCCAGATTGACCGCGTGCTGCGCCTCGGCTGCGCCGAAGTCGAGCACCTTCACCGCCGACAGGAATTCCTTGAGCAGCTTGCCGTAGCGCGCCTGCCCGCGCGGCTGCAGGCGCAGCGCAGTCTCCGCTTCCATGCGTGCGACCACGGAGACCGCGACCTCGGTTGGCTTGAGTTGCGCCAGGCGCAGAACCACCGGCAAGCGGCCCTTCACCACCGCGGCCAGCGTGTCCGAGTCGAGCAGATATTTCACCAGCGCACCTCGGCCTCGGCCGGAAGCACCTCGCGCCAGGCCTGGAAGTCCAGCGTGTCCTCCGTCAGCTCCGGCGCCGGGTTGCGGAAATGCGCACGCAGCGCCTCGGGCCAGTCGCGCTCTTCGTTCCGCGCGAGCCACTCCTGCGCCGCCGTGACGATGATGCGATTTCGCGTCATGCCGGAGCGCTCGACGGCTTGATTGAGCCGCGCCAGTGTCGCCTCGTCGAAATGGACGCTGAAATTCATACGGCGATTCTCACCTAACAGGTCATGTTAGTCAACAAAACCGCGCGCACACCTGCAGATCAAGGGACTATCGGCCCACCCGAAACCGCGGACCCGTCAATCCCGCTCAGCGCAGCATGCGCACGACGCAGCCGTTGCTGTCGATCAGGAAGGCAAAACGCCGGCCGTCGTCCGTGCGCATCGGCGGCGTCTGCAGACGGCCGTCAGCGAGCCGGGTGACATCCTCGAACTTGGCGATATCGCCATAGGTGAAGTCACGCCCGCCGAACAGCACGGAGACATGACCATCGCGGCTGCAGCGCGAGCGTTCAAGCGCGAGTTGCTGCGCATGCTCGAGGCGGCGCCGCTCTTCTTCGGCCTTGGCCAGGGCCGCGGGATCGATCGGCTCGGCGATCGGCGAGGTCAGCGAAGCCACCTCGACACCGCCCGGACGCGCCGCTGCCGCCGGCGGAACCGTCCGCGGCAGCGGTGTGGCAATCACGGGCCGCGCGGTGGGCTCGGCGGCGGCGACCACCGTGGCGCGGGCCTGCGGCGGTGGCGCCGCAGCCGCGGTCGGCCCAGGCGTGGCGACTGCCGGACGCACCGCGACGGTCTGCACCGCAGGCGTTGGCGGCGCAGACGCCTGGACTGCGCCGGTCGCCGGTTCTGACGCGACCCCGTCCCCGGATTCGGCGTCGAAATTTCTCACCACGGCCTCGCTCAGGCCAGCCGCACCCCCCGCCTCGGCCAAAGACGTTGCGACCAGGCGCGATGAATCGGCAGAGTCCGCCGCCAGTACTGCGTCAGTCGCCGGCGCGGCAGCGAGCGGCTCCGGCGGCGGTGCCGGTCGCAGCACCCACCAGGCACCGAGGCCCACCGCAACCAGCATGGGCACGCCGGCCAGCATCCACAGCGGTCGCCGTGCTTCTGCGGGAGAAGTCGACGCGACCTGTCGCGGCATCGGCGGCGTGTGCAGCGATGCGCGCCAGTGCTCGACGCCGGGCCAGCGCGCGGCCGGATCGAGTGCCAACGCGCTTTCGATCGCCGAAGCCGTCGACTCGCGGACACGCCCCGTCGCCAGCGCCGCCAGCGGCAACAGCGCTGCGCCTTGAGCCCGCTGCTCGGCCGAGGGTGGCGGCTGACCGCTGATGGCGTGATAGGCGATAGCCGCGGCGGCGTAGAGATCGGCAGCCGGCGTGGGCGTCGCGTCGGCACGGTGTTCCTCGGGCGCCGCGTAAGGCTCCGGCATCACGCTGTGCAAGGTGCGCGCGTGGAAACGCAGCGGTGCCCGCAGGCTGCCGAAACCACCGATCACACTGCCGCCATCGTCGCCCACCCAGATCTGCTGCGGGCTCAGCGCGCGATGCAGCAGCCTGGCGTCTCGCAGGGCGCCGAGCGCGTCGAGCAGGTCCAACAGCAGCCGGTCCGCGCGCTGTTCGTCGAACGCGACATGGCGCGCAAGCAGGCTTTGCAGGCCGGTGGCGGCGAGCGACGGTGACGCGTGCCACGCCGTGCCGTGCGCCTCGAAGGCGGACAGGACCGGCAGCAGTGCCGGGTGCTGGACCGCTGCGAACTGGCGGGCGCGCTCAAGGTAATTGCGCGTCCACCAGCGCAGTGCGACGCGGTCTTCGGCGTCCAGCGCTTCAACCTCAATGCCGTTCGCGCCGCGCCGCATGAACTCCGGAGCAAACAGCTCGTGCAGCAGCACGGAGCCCTGCACCGCGTGCTGCGCCCGGTAGCGAAAACCGTAGTCGTCCTGATCCAGCAGGCGCTGGATCACATACTCCCCGACCTGGGTGCCCGCCGGCAGCGGCGTCCCTTGCACACTCATCCGGTACTCCCACCCGCGGCCCGGACCGCCTTTCGCGGTCCGCCCCTGGCACGCGGGACTTGGCCCGATGGTAGGGGTATTCCTCGGCCCGGAGGAACCGGGAAAGCCCCTATATGGACCTACTCCGCAGCAGGTTCCGTGACCGCTCCGTCCTCGGCGTCCTCGCCTTCGATGCGGTCGACGCCCACCAGCCGATCCCCGTTGTCCGGGCGCATCAGCCGCACGCCCTGGGTGTTGCGGCCCATGCTGCGCACGTCGCTGGTCTTGAAGCGGATCAGGATGCCGGCCTCGGAGATCAGCATCACCTCGTCGCTTTCGCCGACCGCGACCGCGCCGATCAGGCGTCCGGTCTTGTCGGACAAGGACTGCGCGATCACGCCTTGCCCGCCGCGACCGCGCCGCGGGAACTGATCGACGGCCGTGCGCTTGCCGTAGCCAAGTTCGGAGACGGTGAGAATATCGGCGCCGTTGGCGACGATCAACGCAATCACGCGCGCGCCGTCCCCCGCCACATCCACCGCCTCGTCGACCGCCTCATCCGTGACGGACTCCTCGCCCTCGTCCTCCGACCCGGCGAAGGCCTTGAGCAGCCGCATGCCGCGCACACCGGTCGCGCCGCGACCCATGCTGCGCACGTCGCCCTCATTGAAGCGGATCGCCCGGCCGGCGTCAGAGATCAGGATGACGTCGTTGTCGCCGTTGGTCAGCGCGACGCCGACCAGCTCGTCATCGACACGCAGATCGACCGCGATGATGCCGTTGGCGCGCACGTTCTGGAACGCGATCAGCTCGGTCTTCTTGACCGTGCCGCGGCGCGTGACCATGAAGATGTACGCAACCTGGTCCGGCGACGTCGCGTTCGGCGGCGGCTGGTCGAAGGCCTTGATCGGCAGCACGGCGTTGATCTTTTCGCCCCCGGCCTGACCTGATGAATCCAGCGGCAACAAGTTGTTGAACGGCTTGCCGCGCGAACCGCGCGACCCGGACGGCAGTTCGAATACACGCAGCTTGTAGCACTTGCCGAGGCTGGAGAAGCACAGCAGCGTGTCGTGCGAGTGCGCGACCCACAGGCGGTCGACGAAGTCCTCTTCCTTGGTCGTCGCCGCGACCTTGCCGCGCCCGCCACGGCGCTGCGCCTGGTACTCGTCCAGCGGCACCGCCTTGACGTAACCCTCGTGCGAGAGCGTCACCACCATGTCCTGCGGCGGAATCAGGTCCTCGTGGGCGATGTTCAGGGCCGCGTCGGTGATCTCGGTGCGGCGCGCATCGCCGTACTGCTCCTTGATCTCCAGCAACTCGGAGCGGATCACCGACAGCAGGCGTGTTTCGGAGCCGAGGATGTCGAGGTAGTCGAGGATGCTCTCCAGCAGCTCCTTGAACTCGTCGTGGATCTTGTCCTGCTCCAGTCCGGTCAGGCGGTGCAGACGCAGTTCGAGAATCGCCTGGGCCTGCGCTTCGGACAAACGGTAGCCCGGCTGGCCGGGCGACCCCAAGCCGTGTTCGCCACCGTCGACGATACCGAACTCTGCAGCCAGGTCCTGCGGCCGCGAGGCGTCGCTGCCGGCCCGCTCCAGCATCGCCGCGACCGGACCCGCCGCCCACAGCCGCGACATCAGCCCGACCTTGGCTTCGGCCGGATTGGGGCTGCGCTTGATCAGGTCGATCATGTCGTCGATGTTGGCCAACGCGACAGACAGACCTTCCAGGACGTGGGCGCGTTCGCGCGCCTTGCGCAGCAGGAAGCGCGTGCGCCGCGTCACCACCTCGCGACGGTGACGCACGAAGATTTCGAGCAGATGCTTGAGCGACAGCAGCCGCGGCTGGCCGCCGTCGAGCGCGACCATGTTGAGGTTGAAGCTTTCCTGCAGCTGCGTGTGCTGGAACAGGTTGTTGAGCACGACCTCGGCGTTCTCGCCGCGGCGCAACTCGATCACCATGCGCGTGCCGTCCTTGTCGGACTCGTCGCGCAGCTCGGTGATGCCCTCGATGCGCTTGTCCTTGACCAGCTCGGCGATCTTCTCCAGCAGCCGCGCCTTGTTCACCTGGTACGGCAGCTCGGTGACGATGATCGCCTGCTTGTCGCTGCCGATGTCCTCGAAATGGGTGCGCGAGCGGATGACAATGCGGCCGCGGCCGGTGGCGTAGGCCTCTGCCAGACCGTGGGCGTCGAGCAGCAGGCCCGCAGTCGGGAAATCCGGCGCCGGGATGTGCTGCATCAGTTCGCGCAGTTCGATCTCCGGCTTGTCGATCAGCGCGATGCACCCGTCGATCACTTCCGAAAGATTGTGCGGCGGGATGTTGGTCGCCATGCCGACGGCGATGCCCGAGCTGCCATTGACCAGCAGATTCGGGAATTTCGTCGGCAGTACCGTCGGCTCGCTTTCCGAGCCATCGTAGTTGGGCTGGAAGTCTACGGTGTCCTTGTCGATGTCGGCGAGCAGCTCATGGGCGATGCGCGTCATGCGGATTTCGGTGTAGCGCATCGCCGCCGGCGCGTCGCCGTCGACCGAACCGAAATTGCCCTGGCCGTCGACGAGCAGGTAGCGCAGCGAGAACGGCTGCGCCATGCGCACGATCGTGTCGTAGATCGCGCTGTCACCGTGCGGGTGATATTTACCCATCACGTCGCCGACGATGCGCGCCGACTTCTTGAACGGCTTGTTGTAGTCGTTGTGCTGCTCGTGCATCGCGAACAGCGAGCGCCGATGCACCGGCTTGAGGCCGTCGCGTGCGTCCGGAAGCGCGCGACCGACGATCACGCTCATCGCATAGTCGAGGTAGCTGCGTCGCATCTCGTCTTCGAGATTGACGCTGACAACTTCCTTGGCGAACTCACTCATGTCGGGCAGTCATATCGGGCAGTCATGTCGGGTACGCGCCGGTGCGCCTGGAGCGGCCGGCTTTCGGTCGAAAATCGATCGGATTGCGCGCCTGAAAAGGCGCGTCTATTTGTCGATAAATCTTAACACGTCCGGCCCCTCGGCCGGGGCCTCTAGGGCCCGATCTAGCCCAGCAGCGCGGCCACCTTGTCGCGGGTCGGCGCGAGTACGACGCCGCGCTCGCAGACCAGGGCGTCGATCAGCTCCGCCGGCGTCACGTCGAACACCGGGTTGAACGCGTCGTAGCCCTGCGGCGCGACCGCCTGGCCGCGGAATCCGGTGAGCTCGGCGGCGGGGCGCTCCTCGATCGGGATTTCGCGGCCGGTGAGGCAGCGCAGGTCGAAGGTGCCGCTGGGTGCGACGACCATGAACTTGACGCCATGCCGCCGCGCCGCGACCGCCAGTGCGTACGTGCCGATCTTGTTGGCGGTGTCACCATTGGCGGCGATGCGGTCGGCGCCAACGATCACCCAGTCGATCTTCTCGCGGCTCATCAGATGCGCCGCAGCGCCGTCGGCGATCAGGCGTGCCGGAATGCGCTCCTGCTGCAGCTCCCAGGCGGTCAGCCGCGCGCCCTGCAGCCAGGGCCGCGTCTCGGTGTTGTAGACCATCGCGATGCGGTGGCGGGCATGCGCGCTGCGGATTACCCCCAGTGCGGTGCCGTGTCCGCCGGTCGCCAGCGCGCCGGTATTGCAGTGCGTGATCACGCGCGCACCGGACGGGATCAGCTCGGCGCCGAGCTCGCCCATACGCAGGTTCTGAGCGAGGTCCTCCTCATGGATGTGCACGGCCTCGGCTTCGAGCGCGTCCGCGGACCGACGCGCCAGCCAGACGCCGCGCATGCGCTCCAGCGCCCACCGCAGATTCACGGCGGTCGGCCGCGACGCGGCCAGGATCGCGAACGCCCGTTCGAACGCCTCCGGTTCCGCCCGCACCGCCAGAACGAGACCATAGGCGGCGGCAATGCCGATCGCCGGAGCCCCGCGCACGGCCATCGAATGGATGCCCTCGGCCACGTCCGCCGCGCTGCGGCAATCGAGATAGCGCTCCTCCTGCGGCAGTACGCGCTGATCGAGCAGGCGCAGCGAGTGGGAGTGCCAGACGATCGGGCGGACGGCGGATGACATGAAGGAGCTCGGCGAAGGCTAAAATGCGACACCGCATTGTACGTTTGCCCCATCTCACCATGTTGACTGTCGACCTGCTGGTCGCGCCGCGCTGGCTGGTTCCGATCGTGCCGGCGGGCGCCGTTCTCGAACAACACGCGCTGATCGTCGATGCCGGCCGCATCCGCGACGTGCTGCCGCTGGCCGAAGCCCGCGACCGCTATGCGCCGCGCAGCACGCTGACGCTGGATCGGCACGCGCTGATGCCCGGCCTGGTCAACGTGCACACGCACGCGGCGATGAGCCTGCTGCGCGGCTACGCCGACGATCTGCCGCTGATGGACTGGCTGCAGAACCACATCTGGCCGGCCGAAGGCGCCCACGTCGGCGAACGTTTCTGCGAGGACGGCGCGCGCCTGGCCTTCGCCGAGATGATCCGCGGCGGCACGACCTGCGTGAACGACATGTACTTCTTCCCCGACGCGAGCGCCCGCGTCGCCGTCGAAGCGGGCCTGCGCGTGACGGTCGGCCTGATCGCAATCGACTTCCCCAGCGCCTGGGCCAAGTCCGCGGACGAGTACATTCACAAGGGCCTGGAGCTGCACGACGCGCTCAAGCACGAACCGCTGGTGCGCACGATCTTCGCGCCGCACGCGCCGTACACCGTGTCCGACGCGCCGCTGCTCAAGATTCGTCAGTACGCCAACGAGCTGGGCATCGGCATCCACATGCATGTCCACGAGACGGCCGGCGAAGTCGCGATGGCGGTGCAGGCCAGCGGCAAGCGGCCGTGGCAACGCCTGCGCGATCTGGACCTGCTCGGCCCCGACTTCATCGCGGTACACATGACCCAGCTGACCGACGAAGAGATAGACCAGGTTGCCGAGTTCGGCGTGCACGTCGCCCATTGTCCCGAGTCCAATCTCAAGCTCGCCAGCGGCTTTGCACCGATCGGCAAGCTGCTGCGCGCCGGCGCCAACGTCGCGATCGGCACCGACGGTGCCGCGAGCAACAACGACCTCGATCTGCTCGGCGAAATGCGCACGGCCGCGCTGCTGGCCAAGGCGACTGCCGACGACGCGCAGGCCGTGCCCGCGGCCACGGCCCTGCACTTGGCGACGCTGGGTGGCGCGCGCGCGCTCGGACTCGACAGCGAGATCGGCAGCCTGACGGCCGGCAAATCGGCGGACTTCATCGCCGTCGATCTCTCCGCGGCGAACACGCAACCGGTGTATCACGTGCTGTCGCAGCTGGTGTACGCCGCCGGACGCGAACAGGTCACCGACGTGTTCGTCGCCGGCAAGGCGCTGATGCGCGAGCGCCAGTTGTTGACCCTCGACGAAACCGCCGTCCTCGCGCGCGCCGAGGAATGGCGCAGGAAGATCGCACCGTGACCAATGTCGACGACAAGGAAATCGCCCACTTCGACCGCCTGGCCGCGCACTGGTGGGATCCGCGCGGCGAAATGCAGGCGCTGCACGCGATCAACGGCCCGCGCACGCGCTATGTCGCGCGCTGCGCCGGTGGCCTGCGCGGCAAGACGGCGGTCGATGTCGGCTGTGGCGGCGGCATCCTGACCGAAGCCCTCGCCGCCGAAGGTGCGCAGACCCTGGGCATCGATCTCGCCGGCGAGGCGCTGGAGGTCGCGCAGGCGCATGCACGCGAAAACGGCCGCAGCGTCGACTATCGCAAGATCGCCGCCGAAGACCTGGCCGCCGAGCGGCCGGAGGCTTTCGACGTGGTCTGCTGCATGGAGATGCTGGAGCACGTGCCCGACCCGGATTCGATCGTCGCCGCCTGCGCGCGGCTCGCCAGGCCCGGCGGCACGCTCGTGTTCTCGACGATCAACCGCAACCCCAAGTCCTTTGCGCTGATGATCGTCGGCGCCGAGTACCTCACCGGACTGGTGCCGCGCGGCACGCATCAGTACGAAAAGTTCATCCGCCCGTCGGAGCTGGGGGACTGGGCGCGCGCAGCGGGGCTCGACATCGTCGGCGTCAAGGGTCTGCGCTACAACCCGTTGCTGCGCAGCGCGACCCTGGCCGATGACGTCGACGTCAACTACCTGATGCACTGCCGCAAGCCGGACGGCACATGACGCACTCGATTCGTGCCGTGCTGTTCGATCTCGACGGCACGCTGGTCGACACTGCGCCGGATCTGGGCGCTGCCGCCAACGTCGTGCGCGAGCGCACCGGGCTGGCCCCGCTGCCGTTGGCCGACTACCGCCCGTATGCGTCGGCCGGTGCGCGCGGCCTGATCGGCAAGGCGCTCGGCATCGGCCCGGAGCACAGCGATTTCGCCGCGCACCGCGAGCTGTTCCTGACGCACTATCGCGCGCACATCGCCGAGCGCTCGCGGCTGTTCGACGGCGTCGACGCCCTGCTGCGTCGCATCGCGACCAACGGCCAGCGCTGGGGCGTGGTCACCAACAAGCCGTCCTGGCTCACGCGACCGCTGCTCGACGAGCTGGGATTGAGCGCCGCGTCGGCCTGTACGGTCAGCGCGGACGACGTCCCGCAGGCCAAGCCCGCGCCCGACAGCCTCTTGCGCGCCTGCACGCTGCTGGCGCTGCGTCCGCAGGACTGCGTCTATGTCGGCGACGACGCGCGCGACATCGTTGCCGGCCGCGCCGCCGGCATGCGTACGATCGCCGCCGGCTGGGGCTATCTCGGCGAAGGTGCCCCGATCACCGAGTGGGGCGCCGATGCGATCGCCCTGACGACCGCCGAACTGACCGAACAGCTTTTCGCTTGAGCTCTCCCATGGCCGCATTGATTCCCGCCGACTACCACCCGCCCAGCGACCTGCTCGCCGGCCGGCGCATCCTCATCACCGGCGCCGGCGACGGCCTGGGTCGTGCCGCCGCCCTCGCCTGCGCCGCGCACGGCGCCACCGTAATCCTGCTCGGTCGCACCGTGAAGAAGCTGGAGTCGACCTACGACGCCATCGAACAGGCCGGCGGACCGACGCCTGCGATCTATCCATTGCACCTGAGCGGTGCCAGCTGGAAGGACTACGGCGATCTGGCCGACACCGTCGAACGCGAGTTCGGCGGCCTCGACGGCCTGCTGCATTGCGCGGTGCATTTCAAAGCCTTCACGCCGATGACGGATGTCGATCCCAAGGACTGGATCGAGAGTCTGCAGGTGAATCTCACCGCGCCTTTCGCGCTGACCCGGCATCTGCTGCCGCTGCTCGATGTCGCCGCCGATGCGTCAGTGGTCTTCGTCTCGGACCGCCACGGCCGCATCGCGCATGCCTACGACAACGTCTACGGCATCGCCAAGGCCGGGATCGAGCAGATGATGAAAACATGGGCCGCCGAACTCGAAGGCAAGCCGCAGCTGCGCCTCAACAGCTTCGACCCCGGGCCGATGCGCTCGGGCGTGCGGCTGCGCGGTTATCCCGGTGAGTCAATCTCCCAGGTGCAGCCGCCCGATGCTGTCGTGCCGAGGCTGCTGTGGCTGCTCGGCCCGGAAAGCCGTGGCATCAGCGGGCAGTCCCTGTAGTAGCGGGCCGCATCGGCGGCCACTCAGTCGCGGCTGCGTTTCTTAGGAGCTTTGCGGTCCTGCGCCGGCTTCGGTGCGCGCGTCGATTTCACAGACCTGTTCGCGAACCGAGACGATTCCGCTGCGCGCACCGGCTTCGCTGACGCGGGTGACGACCGCTTGGGCGCGCGCGCCGGTCGCTTGCCGGGGCCCGCGGCCTGTGCATCCTCGAGCTTCACCGCCACCATCAACGCATGCACCTCCGCCGGCGTCGCCTCGCGCGCCGTGGCGGACTTGATGCCGCGGCCCAGTTCGATCGGACCGTAGCGCACGCGGATCAGGCGACTCACCTGCAGACGCTGCGACTCGAACAGGCGCCGCACCTCGCGGTTGCGGCCCTCGCGCAGCGTCACCGTGTACCACAGGTTCGAGGCCTCGCCGTCCTCGCCCGGCGCCGGCCGCATCGAATCGAAGCGCGCCGGGCCATCGTCGAGCTCGACACCGGTGGTCAGCCGCTGCACCAGGGCTTCGTCGATCGGACCGTGCACGCGCACCGCGTATTCGCGCGAGATCTCGAAGCTTGGGTGCGTCAGCCGGCGCGCCAGTTCGCCGTGATTGGTGAACAGCAGCAGGCCCGAGGTATTGATATCCAGGCGACCGACCGCGATCCAGCGGCCTTGTTCGAGCTTGGGCAGCTTGCGGAACACGGTGCGCCGCCCCTCGGGGTCGTCGCGCGTGACCACCTCGCCGACGCGCTTCTTGTAGATCAGCACGCGCGCCGCCTCGGCCTTGCGCTGCAAGGCCACCGGCCGGCCGTCGACGCGCACCTGGTCGTCGTGGTCGATGTGCTGACCGATCTCGGCCGGGCGGCCGTTGACGAGGATGCGGCCCTCGGCGATCAGGCGTTCGATTTCGCGGCGCGACGCGATACCCGCAGTCGCCAGCGCCTTCTGGATGCGCTCGGACATCAGTGCAGCATCGCGTCCGCAGGCGGCTCGGCATCGTCGGGTGCCGGCGCCACATCGACAACGTGCGACACCTCGTGCAGCTGTTCGCCCAGCCGCTGCAGCGCCGCTTCGAGCTGCTGCGGATCCTTGATCTCCGGCAGGCTCGGCAGATCGTCGAGCGACTTCAGATTGAGGTCGTCGAGCAACTGCTGCGCCGTGCCGAACAACGACGGACGCCCCGGCACTTCCTTGACCCCGACTTCGCGGATCCAGCCGCGCTCCAGCAGCGTGCGGATGATGTTGGGTGACAGCGCGACGCCGCGCACTTCCTCGATCTCGCCGCGCGTGATCGGCTGCCGGTAGCAGATCAGCGCCAGGGTCTCCAGCAGCGCGCGCGACAGACGCGGCGGCTTTTCCTGCCAGAGCCGGGCCACCCACTCGGCATACTCCTGCCGCACCTGGATACGGAATCCGCTTGCCACCTCGCGCAGCTCGGCCGCGCGCTCCGCCAGCGACGCGTCGAGGCGAAACAGCGCATCGCGCAAATCCTTCCTCGTGACGCCCAGCTCGTTGCCGAGCATGCGCTGCAGCTGTTCGATCGACATCGGCTGGTCCGAGGCCAGCAACAAGGCCTCCAGCACCCGCTCCAGTGTGCGGCTGCGGGTATCGTCAACCGGCGGCAGCGCCGGCTCGATCAGTTCGGGAACGCTGTCTTCGCTCATGACACCTCTTCCTCAGTCGTCGGCCCAGTAATCGGTGCCTCGTATTTGCCGGGCGGCGCCAGCAGGATCGGTTCGAACGGACCATCCTGCCGCACCTCGACCAGCGTCGATCGCGCCAGTTCGAGCACCGCAAGAAAGCACACCACCACGCCGAGCCGGCCCTCTTGCGGATCGATCAGGTCGGCGAAGAGCGCGGGCCCCTGACGCACGCGCGACAGGATGCGCGACATGCGCTCGCGCACGCTCAATGGCTCGCGCGAGATCTCGTGATGCCGGAACAGGCTGCTGCGCTCCATGATGTCGCGGAACGCCATCACCAGCTCGCGCAGCGAGGGCATCGGCACCTGCGCAACCTGCGGAATCACTTCCGGACGCGCCTGCGCGAGGAAAACGTCGCGGCCGACGCGCGGCAGCTTCTCGATGCTCTCGCCCGCGGTCTTGAAGCGCTCGTACTCCTGCAGGCGCCGCACCAGCTCCATGCGCGGATCGCCCTGCTCGACCGCCTCGTCCGGTGGCGGACGCGGCAACAGAATGCTGGACTTGATCTCGGCCAGCAGCGCAGCCATCACCAGATACTCCGCGGCCAGTTCGAGCTTGAGCTCGCTCATCAGCTCGATGTACTGGATGTACTGCTGCGTGATCTTGAGAACCGGGATGTCGAGGATGTTCAGGTTCTGCCGGCGGATCAGGTAAAGCAGCAGATCGAGCGGGCCCTCGAATGCATCGAGAAACACCTCGAGCGCGTCCGGCGGTATGTACAGGTCCTCCGGCAGCTTGTCGAGAAACTGACCGTGGACCTTGGGCGCGCGTGCGGCCGCCTCGGCCGGCGGCGCAGCTTCGATCGTGGGCGCGGCTTCGTTCACGGGATCGCTCACGACATCACTCGGGGATGAAGCCGAGGACTTCATGCACACGCTGGAGCGTCGCGTCCGCCCGCGCGCTCGCCGATTCGGCGCCGGCGCGCAGCACGCGGCGCAGACCGTCGACATCGGCGCGCACATCGCGATAGTGCGCCTGCATCGGCTTGAGGATATCGACGACCGCATCGGCGGCCGCCTGCTTGAACTTGCCGTAGCCCTGGCCGTTGTACTGCTCGACGATCGCGTCGAAGGACTGGCCTGTGCACGCGGCCAGTATCGACATCAGGTTCGACACGCCCGGCTTCTCGTCGATGTCGTAGCGGATCTCGTTGCCCAGGTCGGTGACCGCGCGCTTGATCTTGCGCACGATGACGTCCGGCTCGTCGAGCAGATACACCGCATTGGTCGGCGCATCGTCGGACTTGGACATCTTTTTGGTCGGCTCCTGCAGACTCATGATGCGTGCGCCGACCGGCGGAATCATCGGCTCCGGCACGGTGAACACCGGCGTCGCATAGGCGTTGTTGAAGCGGATCGCGACGTCGCGGGTCAGTTCGAGGTGCTGCTTCTGGTCGTCGCCGACCGGCACCGCGCTGGCCTGGTACAGCAGGATGTCGGCGGCCATCAGCACCGGGTAGTCGAACAGGCCGGCATTGATGTTGTCGACGTTCTTCGCCGACTTGTCCTTGAACTGCGTCATGCGGTTGAGCTCGCCCATCTGCGTGTAGCAGTTGAGCACCCAGGCCAGGCGCGCGTGTGCCGGCACGTGCGATTGCACGAACAACACGTTCTTCGCCGGATCGAGGCCGCAGGCGATGTACAGCGCAAGGAACTCGTAGCAGCGCTCGCGCAGCACCGCGGGGTCCTGGCGCACGGTGATCGCGTGCAGGTCCACCAGCATGTAGTAGCAGTCGTAGCGCTCGTTGAGCGGCAGCCAGTTCTTGATCGCGCCCAGGTAGTTGCCGATCGTGAGATGGCCGGACGGCTGGATGCCGGAGAGGACGACGGGTTTGCGTGCAGTGGTCACGATGCGGAGCGACGGACTAGAGAGAGGCGGTAGCGGTCGGAAGACCGATCAGGCTGAAGACGGCGAGTTCGGCGATGGCCAGCGGCCAGTACAGGATCTGCCCGAGCAGGCCGGTTGCCATCAGCACGACCAGAATCACCAGGCCGTAAGGCTCGATGCGATCCAGGCGCTGCGCCAGGGATTCCGAAACCAGGCCGTTGAGCACGCGTCCGCCGTCCAGCGGCGGCAGCGGCAGCAGGTTCAGCACCATCAGCACCAGGTTGATGGTGATGCCGGCCACCGCCATGTAGCGCAGCCCGACCCAGATCCCCTCACCGGCCGACGACGCCAGTGCGAGCTTGAGCAGCAAGGCCCAGACCAGCGCCATCGCGAAATTCGACAACGGCCCGGCCGCGGCGACAAAGGCCATGTCGCGCCGCGGGTGACGCAGATTGCGGAAATTGACCGGCACCGGCTTGGCCCAGCCAAACAGGAATCCGCCCAGGGCCAGCAGCAGGCCCGGCACCAGGATCGTACCGACCGGGTCGATATGGCGCAGCGGATTCAGGCTCAGCCGACCGGCAGCCTCGGCCGTCCGATCGCCCAGCATGCGCGCCACGTAGCCGTGACTGGCTTCGTGGACCGTGATCGCCAACAGTACCGGCAAGGCCCAGACCGCAATCTTCTGGACCAGCGTCAATTCGATGGGCATGAGCCATTATAACGGCGCGTCACCGCCGAAACCCCGGTCGTAGCAACCATGTTTCGTCAAGCGCGTTTTGCGGCCAAGTGGGGATTCCACTAGCTGTGATCACGAAGCATGGCGTTGAGGATGGTGAGGAGTTTTCGGGCGACGGCGACGAGGGCGACCTTGTGTGGCTTTCCCGCGGCCCTGAGTCGCTCG
>JBAZXW010000002.1:0-260945 GCA_041659605.1 Sinimarinibacterium sp.
CCTTGCGCGAAAACTCGCTCGGATCGCCTTCGCACTCATGAAAAACCAGTCCAATTACCAGCCTGCGCTCGCTGCCTCTCCGACTTGAGGGCCAACATAGAATCTCCTACAAAAGCGCGCACGGTCACGAGGCCGCCGGCGTGTGGTTGAGCTTCACGTCGTTCTCCGGGCCGAGCACGCAGCGCGTACCGCCGGGCGTGTACATCGACACGACGCACTCGTTGCAGGCGGTGCAGCCGGAAACCGTCGCGCGACCGTCGCGGAACTTGTTGACCAGGTCCGGATCGTGGATCAGCGCGCGGCCCATCACAACGCAGTCGAAACCCTCGCCCATCGCCTGCTGCACGCCGGCGAGCGACTTGGCGCCGCCCAGGTAGGCCAGCGGCAGCTTCACCGCGGCGCGGACCTTGCGCGAGTGTTCGAGGAAGTACATCTCGTGGAAGGCGATCTTCGGCTCCCAGATCCGCATCAGGCGCGTCGCGAATTTGACCACCGGGTTCTGGATCGTCTCGACCGCGGCCGCCGGCATGTTGCTGCCGAAGATCGCCCACGGCGATTCGACGTTCATGCCGCCGGACAGCACCAGCAGGTGCGCGCCCTCGCGCTCAAGCACCTTCGCGACCTCGACCGCATCGTCGGCCGTCGCACCGCCCTTGAAGCCCTCGGTGACGCAGATCTTGCAGGTGACCGCCAGCTCCTTGCCGACGGCATCGAGCACGCGCCGCAGCACCTGCGCCGGATAGCGCGCGCGCTGCGCGGCAGCACCGCCGTACTCGTCGCGGCGGCGGTTGTACTTGGGCGAGATGAACTGGCTCAGCAGGTAGCCGTGGCCCATGTGGATCTCGACGGCATCGAAACCGGCCTCGCGCGCACGGAGGGCGCCGGCGACGAACTCGCCGGCAATGCGGTCGAGATCAGCCGGCGTCATCGCGGTCTTGAACAGGCGCCCGCTGATCACGCCAGCGGCATTGAAGCCACCGGACGAACTCAGCGGATACTTGGTCATCGACAGCTGCGGCAGGAAGGTGAAGGCGCCGCCGTGCGTGATCTGCGCACAGGCCGCGCCGCCTTCTCGGTGCACGGCGTCGGTGAGCACGCGCAGGTGCGGAATGCTGGCCTGATCCAGCGTGACCTGGTCCTCGAAGGTGCGGCCGTCCGGCTCGACCGCGCAGTACGCGACCGTGGTCATCGCCGCGCCGCCGGCCGCCATGCTGCGATGGTGTTCGACCAGCAACTTCGACGGCACGCCGCCCTTGGCCATGCCCTCGTTGGTGGCCGACTTGATGAAGCGGTTGCGCAGCGTCAGCGGACCGACGCGCAGCGGTGTGAATGCGGAGGAGGTCATGTGCTTCGTCGGTTAGATCGCCGGATCGATGCCGGGATCATCGCGGCCACGACGGCCGCGCGCCTCGTCCGATGGTGCGAGTCCGGCACAGGGAATCCGTTCGTGTCGAGTAGGCGCGCAGCGACGTATCGAGACACTGTGCCGCCCCTCGATACGTTTCGCTGCGCGAAACACTCGGGGCGAACGGGATCGGGGCGAGTCAGCGCGTGGGCAGCACCCAGCCGCCGAACCGTTTCTCCAGCGCCTGTGCGACCGCGATCGTCACCGCGTCGTTGCCGGGCACGCCGACCACCTGGACGCCCAGCGGCAGGCCGCGCCGGTTGAGCCCCAGCGGCACCTGCGTGACCGGAAAGCCGAGCACGTTGAAGATGCCGCAGTAGGCGAAGTCGAAGGGCGTGGTCATCGGCCAGTTGTGGCGCGGCGCGGCACGCGTGTACGGCGGGAACAGCAGCACGCCGTCGTCGCCGATCGCTTCGATCAGATCCTCGCGCAGCTGCCGGCCCAGGCGCGCGTAACGCGCATGCGGCAGCGGCAGCGACTCGATCGCTGCCAGCACCAGCGCCGGCAGGGTGTGCACGGACGCACCGGCGCCCCACTTGATCATCTCGCGGATCACCGGAATGCGGCGCCCCTGGCCCAGTTGCGCCGCAAACGGCTGCGGCTGCGCCTCGTGCATCAGCGCCGACCAGATCTCGAAGCTGTTGCGCAGATGCCGCAGTCGCGGCAGATGCAGCCCGCGCCCCTGTTCACCGAGCCAGTTCGCGGCACGCTGCTGCGCCATGCGCAGATCGCCCGCAACGCGGCGGCGACCGTTGTCCGGCAACGAGAGCACACGCAGGCGATCGAGGCGCACGGCCGCCGGATCGCCCTTGAGCGCGCCGTGGGCACACAGAGGATCTTCGCCATCGGGGCCGGCGAGGACGTTCAGCAGCGGCCACAGATCCTCGGCGCGGCGCGCGATCGGTCCGGTCACGCAGTTGCGGTTCATCGCGCCTTGCGGCAACGGGTGCTGTCCGGTGTTGGGGACGATGCCCGGCGTCGGCTTGTGGCCGAAGACGCCGTTGAAGAACGCCGGGAAGCGGATCGAACCGCCGACGTCCGCGCCCAGGCCGAACGGCGAGCCGCCGGCACCGATGATCGCGCCTTCGCCGCCGCTGGAGCCGCCGGCCGTGTGCGCTTCGTTGTAGGCGTTGCCGGTGCGGCCGTAGACGCGGTTGTGCGTCTCCATCCACATGCACAGCTCGGGCGTGTTGGTGAAACCCATCGGGATCGCGCCGGCCGCGCGCAGACGCGCGACGGTGGGCGCATCACGATCGGCGATCGCCGCCTTGCGCGCGACCAGACCCGATACCTGCGGATAGCCGGCGAAGGCAAAATTCTCCTTGAGCGTGCACGGCACACCGAGCAGCGGCGGCAGCGCAGTCTTGCCGTTCGCGCCGCGCAGGCGCCGGTCGGCCGCATCGGCCTCCGCACGCGCCGCGTCGTAGCGCCGCTGCACGACGGCATTGATGCGCGGGTTCACCGCCTCGATGCGCGCGATGTGCGCGTCGACCAAGATCCGCGATGTGGTCTTGCCGTCACGCAGCGCTGCCGCCATCTGCGTGGCGGACATGCGCAGCGGATCCGTACTTGCGTCAGTCACCCTTCTTCCCCCGTCCCCACCCGCCGCCGGCGTGCCGGCCACCCTGAGGGAGCCTACCCCGCCGGACTCCCGCGCCGCAGCCCGGCGCACTGGGAAAATTGCCCCCATCGCCGCCGACAGCCGATCTGCCGACCCTATCATGGCGCCCCGATACGAGGCCGCTTGCGGACCGCGAGGCAGGACGCCCATCGCGCAAGCCATGACAAAGAGGGGGAACATTCGATGCCCATCATTTCACGCACCACTTTCCGCGCAATCGCGCTCGCCTCCCTGCTGGGCGCGATGCTGCAGGCCGGGACGGTCGCCGCCGAGGACGCTGCGCCGGTCGACGCGCCGCTGCGCGACGTCGTCGTCGTCGGCAACAACTGGGACGGCACCGCGGACATCTTCGATCCGCACACCTACCAGATCATCAAGCGCCTCGACATCGTGCCCGACCGCGCCGAGCGCATTGCCGAGATCGAGTCGAGCTTCGTCCGCAGCCTCTACTTCAAGCTGATCCGCAAGTTCATCGGCGAGGACCATGACCAGTTCGTCGACGACATGTTCACGTCGAACGACGGCACGACGCTGTACGTGTCGCGGCCGAGTCTCGCCGACGTCGTCGCGATCGACGTCGCCAGCGGCAAGATCGTCTGGCGCGCACCGGTCGAGGGCTATCGCGCCGATCACTCAGCGATCTCGCCGGACGGCAAGACCTTTCTTGTCTCGGCTTCGACCGCGCGCAAGGTACATGCGATCGACACGGCGACCGGCAAGATCGTCGGCAGCTTCGAGTCCGGCGACCAGCCGCACGAGAGCAATTACTCGAAGGACGGCCAGCGCATCTATCACGCCAGCATCGGCAAGGTCTTCGTGCCGACCACCGCCAGCTGGCTCGACTGGCTCAAGGGCGACCGCTGGTTCGAAGTCGTCGACGCGAAGACGCTCAAGGTGATCAAGCGCGTCGACATCGGCGAAAAGCTCGCCGAGGCCGGCATGCCGTGGATCGATTCGGCGGTGCGGCCGATGGCGGTCGCGCCGGACGAGCGCCACGTCTACCTGCAGGTGTCGTTCTTCCACGGTTTCTTCGAGTACGACCTGCAGCAGGACAAGATCACGCGCGTTGCCAAGCTGCCGGTGCCGGACAACGTGGCCAAGTTGCCGTACACGAAGTACCAGCTCAATTCGGCCCATCACGGCCTGGCGATCAACTCGGCAGGCACGAAGCTGTGCGTTGCCGGCACGATGTCGGCGTATGCGGCGATCGTCGATCGCGAAAGCTTCGAGTACACGCTTGTGCCGGTCGGCCCCAAGCCCTACTGGTCGACCGAGAGCGCCGACGGCCAGTACTGCTACGTCTCGGTCAGCGAGGAAGACCGCGTTGCGGTGATCTCGTTTGCCGAGGCGCGCGAAATCGCCAGCGTGCAGGTCGGCGACCATCCGCAGCGCGTGCGCTCGGGCAAGCTGCGGTTGTAAGAGCTTGTGTAGCCCGGGCGCAGCCCGGGGTGGTGGGTACGACACCGGCGTCATCCCTGGCGCGCCCGGGCTACCCTATTTTCGGACGAGGGTTTTCGCAAACGGGGCGCTCATAATGAGCGCCTCTTTTTAGTTCCAAATAACAAGGCGCCCCCATGACCCGCTGGACCGAACGCGACATCCCCGACCTCGCCGGCAAGCTCGCCCTCGTCACCGGCGCCAACAGCGGCCTGGGCCTGGCGACGGCGCAGGCGCTCGCGGCGCATGGCGCACACGTCGTCCTGACCTGCCGCGGTCAGGCCAAGGCCGACGCGGCGATGGCGCAGATCCGCGCGCGCACGCCCAAGGCGAAGCTCGAATTCCTGGAGCTGGACCTGTCCGACCTCACCTCGGTGCGCCACGCCGCCGACACGTTCAAGGCACGTCACAAGCGTCTCGACATCCTCGTCAACAACGCCGGCGTGATGGGCCTGCCGCTGATGCACACGAAGGACGGCTTCGAGCTGCTGTTCGGCACCAACCACCTCGGCCACTTCGCCTTCGCCGGATTGCTCTTCGACCGCCTGCGCGCTGCGTCCGGCGCGCGGATCGTCGCCGTCGCCAGCCTCGCGCACTGGACCGGGCGCATGCCGCTCGACGATCTCAACTGGGAGCGGCGCCGCTACAACAAGGCCGGCGCCTACTCGCAGTCCAAGCTCGCCAACCTGATGTTCGCGCTGGAACTGCAGCGCCGACTCGACGCGCGCAGCGTCGATGTCCTGAGTCTTGCGGCGCATCCAGGCTATGCCGCCACCAACATCTTCTTCGGTGGCGAGGCCGCGCAGGAATCCCTGCTGCGCAGCCTATGGACCCGTGCGGCGCAACTGGGCGCGGCGCTGTTCGCGCAGCCCGCCGAACTCGGTGCGCTGCCGAGCCTGTACGCGGCCACCGCGCCGGATGCCGTCGGCGGCGGGTACTACGGCCCCAACGGCCCGTTCGAAGCGCGCGGCTATCCCAAGCGCGCCTACATCAGCCCCCTGGCGCGCAACGCGCGTGTTGCCGCCGAACTGTGGACGGCCTCGGAACACCTGACTGGCGTGCGCTGGGATCTGTAGGCGCACGCCATGAACGCTGCACAGTGGCACGAGGGCCTGCTGATCGGCTATGCCGCCGCATCGGTGTTCGTGTTCGTCGTGCTGCAGTTCGTCACCAAGGCCGCCTACGGCAAGCACAAGGGCGAGAAAGTCGGGTGGTGGTGGGGCCCCGGTGTACCGACGCGCTGGTCCTGGATCGTCATGGAAGCGCCGTCGTCGATCGGCTTCGCGGCGATCTACTTCCTCGGCGAACGCGCGCTGGACGCGGCGCCGCTCGTGCTGCTGCTGATGTGGCAGGCGCATTACTTCCAGCGCAGTTTCGTCTACCCCTTCATCCGCAGCGTGCGTCCCGGCGACACGACGCCGCTGCTGGTGCCGGTGATGGCGTTCGCAACCAACATCGGCATCTCGTTTCTCAACGCAGCGATCCTGAGCTGGCCGGAAATCCGCGCCGACTACGGCGCGTCATGGCTCACCGATCCGCGCTTCCTGATCGGCGCTGCCGTGTTCGCCGCCGGCTATCACGTCAACCGCAAGGCCGACCGCATGCTCGCCGCGCTGCGCAAGCCCGGCGAAACCGGCTACAAGATTCCACGCGGCTGGTTGTACGAGAAGATCAGCTGCCCGAACTACCTCGGCGAGTGCCTGATCTGGACCGGCTGGGCCATCGCCACCTGGTCAGCCGCGGGGGTCGTGTTCGTGCTCTGGACCCTCGCCAACCTGCTGCCGCGCGCGCTGTCCTCACACCAGTGGTACCGGCAGAAGTTCGCGGACTATCCGGCGCAGCGGCGGGCGATGATCCCGGGAATTCTTTAGCCCAAGATTGCAGCGTCCGGAAAACGTCCTTGCATCGCACATGGCACGCCGGCGTTATGCACCTGGAAACAGTTGGACTTCCGTCGCTTGCGGCCCATCGGAGACTTTTCCGGGTTCCGCTTTAGCCATCGTGCACACCCGCATATTTGAGATCGACTCTCAACAGCACACGTCCTCCACCTGTCGCTGAAAACATACCGCTCATCCAGCATTCAGCAAACAGAAAGGAGGCGTTTCCTACCGTTACGGGCGCGGTACTCCCCCCACTATAGGATCAGCATCACCATGACCAAGAAAATTACAGGGACTGCATTCCTTGTTGCACTTTCAATTTCAGCTTGCGGAGGGGGTGGCGGCGGTGGGTCGGCAGAAGCGCCCACGGGGAAAAGCGCTATCGGTATCGTCGGCGGCCAATCGGACGCTCCGACCTTCGGCGGAAAAGCGCTCGTCGTGCAAGGCACTGTCACGCAAAACGGAAAGCCTGCTGCCTCCGGGGACGTTCAGCCAGGCGATCTGATTACGGCAGACGTGGTTTCGACCTCAGCGAAAGCTGACGGCACGATCACGGTGAAGGACGTGGATATCCGCGTCGAGGTCAAAGGAGTCCTGACCGGGGTCGACGTCAGCACCGGCACGCTTCAGCTCCTTTCGCAGGTCGTTGTGACGGATGCCCTGACGGTCATCGTCGAAGAGAACGCGGACGACACCTACAGCTCGCTGACCTTGGCCGACTTGGCCGCTGGCGATTACGTGGAAGTCTCTGGGGAGCGGCAAGTTGATGGCTCCTTGCTGGCCACCCGCATCGAACGCAAACGTGTTGATGCCTCCGACGACGACTATGACGAGGCGGAGCTCCGAGGAACAGTATCGGCGCTCGATGCGACCGCGATGACCTTCCAGATCGGCGACCAGTTGGTCGACTACAGCACGGCCCTGATCGAAGGCACTCTCGCCGAGGGCGTCGAGGTCGAAGTCGAGGGACAGCTTGATGGCAACACGCTCACCGCGACGAAGGTCGAGATCGACGACGATGTTGAGGGTGAGCCCGACGGCGAAGGCGAACTTGAGGGACAGGTGACCGCTCTCGATTCAGCTGCGCAAACGTTTAGCTTGCTCGGCTACACCATCGATTTCAGTGCCGCTTCCGTGGAGGGAAATCTTGTTGAAGGCGCACGGGTCGAGGTTGAAGGCCAGTTCGATGACGCCGACGCCAGCCTGTTTCACGCCGAAAAGGTCGAGGTGAAACATGAGGACGGCGGACTCGGCAGTGCCGATGGCGAGGTCAAGGGCGCGATCTCCAATCTGGATTCAACCGCTGGCACGTTCTCGGTCGGTGAGAACAGTTTCTACGTCACCGAAAGCACCGTCATCGAAAGTGACGATCATGCAGCGACGTTGCAAGACATTCAGGACGGAGATTTTGTCGAGGTGAAGTTCGACAGCACGCAGCAGGTCGATGGCCGCATGCTGGCCATCAAAATCGAGCTCGAAGACGAGGATTCAGATGACGGCGACGGCGATGGCGACGAGCAGGCGCCCACTGAAGTCAAAGGATTGATCGCGGACTTTGATGCCGCAAACAAGACCTTCAGCGTGAACGGCTATTCGGTCACCGTCAGTGCAAGCACCACATACGAGTCGGGAGACGAATCGATCGACGAAGCAGCGTTCTTCTCCATCGACCGCAGCGATTCCGAGTGCGAGGTCAAGGGCACCATTGAGGGCACCTCAATGATTGCGCTTCGCATCGAACTGGAAAGTGAAGGCGACTAAATCCCGGACAACCCGGATGATGCACAGGCCGACGAGCGAACGCTCGTCGGCCTTTTTGCGTCAATCAGTCGCGGCATCCCCCGCCCGGCGCCGGATGCGGCCAGGACCGGTGCCGGTCACGCGCTTGAAGGCGCGGCGGAACGCCGCTTCCGTCTGATACCCCAGGTTGGCGGCCACGGCTGCGACCGACATGCGCGGTTCAGCGAGCAGGCGCTTGGCCTCGGTCATGCGCCACTCGGTGAGGTACTCGATCGGCCCGGCACCGAGAATGCCGGCGAAGTGCTGGGCGAATCCGGTGCGCGACATGTGCGCCAGCTCGGCCAGCTCCGCAACCGTCCAGTCCTGGCCGGGTCGCGTGTGGATCGCTTCCAGGGCGGGCGCCAGTTTGGGATCGACCAGTGCGGCGAGCACGCCGCGCCGTTCCACGGAATGCTCGATGTGATGGCGCACGGCCATCACGAAGAGAGTGTCGGCCATCTTGTCGAGCACGGCGGCGCTGCCGAAGGAACTGCCGCGCGCCTCGTGCAGCATCAGCTGCGCCAGCTGGCGGAACTGCAGGCCGCTCTCCTGCTCGCGCACGACGATGCAGGACGGCAGCGCCTCGACGATGGCATTGCGCTTGCCGGTAGCGAAGTCGAACTCGCCGCACAGCATGCTGGTGAAGCGCGCTTCCGGACCGGTCTGTGCGTCCGGCGCGCTGCTCAGCACGTGCGCGGCGCCCGCGGGAAAGACGACGAGGTCGCCGCCGGCGAGACGCACGGGCGCCTGCAGAACCGCCGAGCGTACCCAGCAGACGCCGCTGTCGATCAGGTGAAACGTGCCGTGCTCGGTCTCCGGCTCGCGGTCGGTCCAGTTGTCGCAATAGCTGGCATTGGAGCTGATGTGCGCGCGCAGCTGGTTGGCGCGCAGCACCGAGGAGAACACCGCTTCACCGGATGCATCGAGCATGGCTCTGGACGGCTGCTCCGAGATCGGGGGAACCGTGGCGAGCATGACACAGTGGGACATGGCGGAACCAGGAGTCGAGCGGCCCAGATTAGGTAGGGCGGGCTGACACTGATATGTCGCAGCATCCAGCGCTTATGCCCGCGCGTCCCGGGCGCGCATGCATCGCGTGCAGTACAGTACGTGCACATTGATACGGACGATCTTGAAACGCAGCGCTGTCCCACACCCTGCCGTTCGTGGAACAGCGATCACCGAGACGGAAACGAGCATGGCGACGGGCTGGGCACGCGAAGGCGCGGTTCAGGAGCAGATCGACGCGACGGTCAAGGATGCCGTAGCGCGCGCACGCAGCAGCTTGGCCGCAGGCCCGAGCCTGAGTCATTGCGCCGACTGCGACGCGGAAATTCCCGAAGGCCGCCGGCAGGCCATTCCCGGAGTGCGGCTTTGCGTCGCCTGCCAGGAAGCGCATGACCGCGAAACGACGGCGTTCAGCGGTTACAACCGACGCGGCAGCAAGGACAGCCAGTTGCGCTGATCGCGGCGTGCATCGCAGCACGGACCGCTGGCGAGACTATCTCGCCCCGGCAGACAGCGTATGGTCGAGCGCGGCACGTACTGCCGTGACCTGCGCGAGGATGCAGATCTCTGCGTTCGCCTGCGGACTGTCCGGATAAACCTCCGTCGTCGTTCTGAACACGGCGTCGGTCATGCCGGCGCAGAGGCCAAGGCGCTTGAGCGGGTACTGAATGACGCCGGGCGCCACCACGGGCGATCCGATGATCTTGCCGTCAGGATCCGCCGGGGCGATGTGGGTGACCTGCGCCACTGCGGCGATCACCGCATTCTGGAAATCGGCTTGCGGACGCTCGGTGTCGTCGACCAGGTAAAAACCATCGGGAATGATGCCGGGTACAAACTCGACACCGTCACGCGCTGCGAGCGCCGGGCGGAACTCGGATTCGTCGGAGTCCGTGGTTTCGTGCAGATCGATGTGCACGCGCACGCGGTCGCGAACTGGCGCGATCAGCTGCATGAGCGCGGCCGACTCCTGCGCCGCACTGTCGCTGAAGAACGACCGGTTGGGATCGACCGCGTGCATGTTCCAACGCTGGATCGTTTCGTAGGCCCACGGGCTCACACACGGCGCCACCAGCAGGTTGATCCGTTCTGCGTACGCCGCCGCGTGCTCCGCGAGGAAGCGCAAGGCGCCATGTACACCGCTGGTCTCGTAGCCGTGAACGCCGCCGGTCACCAGCGCAACCGGCAGCTCGCTGCGCCAGCCGCGACTTCTGAGCGCCATCAGCGGGTAAACGGCGCGATCGCAGTCGAGGCGGCCGTACTGCACGACGTCATGGCGTGAGCGCAGCGTCTCGATCGCGGCCAGCACGTCCGCCTCGTAGCTGCGCCTGCGCGTCTGCCGCGCGAGCCACGCCGCCTTTTCCGGCGCGCCCCACGGCGTTCCAGGCACACCGATGGGGAAAGTCTGGTGATCGGGCATGGAGCGCATTATCAGCCATCGTAAATCGGGGTTCGCAGGCTCACCCCAAGTACGCCTGCCCGCCGTCGACACCGATCGACTGGCCGTTGATGTAGCGGCACTCGTCAGAACACAGCGAGACGACGAACTTGCCGATGTCCTCTTCGCAGGAACCGACGCGACCCTGCGGCACGGTGGCGATGAAGGCCGCGGCTTCCTGCGGGCGCTCACGCGTCCACCACTGCATCGCCGGCGAGTCGGCGAGCGGCAGGATCGCGTTGGTGCGGATGCCCTCCTTGGCCCACTCGCAGGCGGCGGCGCGGGTGAGCTGACGGATCGCCTCCTTGACTGCGGCATAGGCACCGTAACCCGCGGCGTCCCAACGCTTGGCCGCAGACGAGCCGAAGTTGACGATGCAGCCGTCGCCGACCAGGTGCGGGTGGCAGCGCTTCATCAGCCGGAACGTCGCCAGCGGGCCCGATTCCCAGCCCGCCGCGAAGGCCTCGTCGGAAACCGTCAGCAAGGTCCCCAGGGGCACTTCCTGCGCATTGTTGACGAGGATGTTGAGCTTGCCGAACTGCGCGACGACGGCGCTTACGCAGGCGTCGATCGATTGCGCGTCGCGCACATTGCATTCGACTGCGAGCGCCTTGCCGCCGCGCTTTTCGATCTCCTGCACGGTGGCATCGAGTTTGGACCGGGTCCGTCCGGTTACGGCGATCGCGACACCGGCTGCGGCCAGCGCGAAAGCGATGCCTTGCCCGACGCCCTGGCCCGCGCCGGTGATCAAAGCAACCTTGCCCTTCAGGTTCGACATGTGGTTCTCCTCGTGACTTGCGGCAGTCTGCGACGGCGACGAGACCGCGTCCTGATCCGGGCGGGGTAGGAGCGGCCCACGGCCGCGATACGGCAGCGAGTGCCGCTCGAAATGAATCGCGGCCATGGGCCGCTACGAGCTGGCACGACTGCGGTACGCTGCGCGCCATGACCCAGACCATTCTTGTGACCGGCGCGTCGTCGGGCCTCGGCCGCGCCTGCGCCGAGCGCCTGGCGGCTGCCGGCCATCGCGTCTACGTTGCCAGCCGACGTGCCTCGCCGGTGCCGGACTGCATCGCGATCGGCATGGACGTGGACGATGACAGCTCGGTGGGCGCCGCGATTTCGCAGGTTCTCGAATCGGAGCCGCGCATCGACGTGCTGATCAACTGCGCCGGATTTGGCATCGCCGGCGCGATTGAGGACACGACGACGGACGAGGCCAAGGCGCAGTTTGAAACCAATTTCTTCGGCGCCACCCGCGTCGTGCGCGGCGTGCTGCCGCAGATGCGCGCGCAGGGCGGCGGCCTGATTCTCAACGTCAGCTCGCTGGTCACCCAGCTGCCGGTGCCGTTCCAGGCCTACTACTGCGCGAGCAAAGCCGCGCTGCACTCGTATACCGAAGCACTGCGCTACGAGGTGGCCCCGCTGGGCATCCGCGTCGCGGCGATCGAGCCCGGCAACTTCGCCACCGGCTTCACCGGCGCGCGACGCCGCGTCTCCGGCTGGACCGATGCCTCGATCTACGCCGAGCGCTGCGCCGCGTCGATCGCGTGGATGGAGGAGGACGAGCGCAAGGGCCTGCCGCCGGCGCGTTTCGCCGCACAGGTCCACGGCATCGTCGCGCACCCGAATCCGAAGCTGCGCCACCTCGCGATCTCGCCGATCGAGCGCGTCGCACTGCTGCTGCGCGCGCTGCTGCCATCGCGCGCATACGAGTGGATTTTCAGCCGCATCAGCAAGGCGGTGTGAGCGCCTTGCGCATGAACGCCGACGACGCCGGGCACAGGGACGAGAACTGCGTCGTCTGCGCGATCGCAGCCGGCGCTTCGGCGCGCGGGGTCGGTGCGTAACCGAGCCGCGCAAAGAAATCCGCGGCCGTCGTCGTCAGCAGGTACAGCTCGATCACACCCTGCTTTGCGGCCTCGATCTCTGCGTGACGCACGAGTGCGTACCCCAGGCCGCGGCCGCGCTGCGCGCCGGCGACGGCCAGTGAGCGCAGCAGGCCTGCCGTCCCATGCACCTCCAGGCCGCACACCGCGACCGGCGCGCGCGCCTCGACGATGCCGAACAGCTGCACTGCACGCGGATGCTCCAGGTCCGAGGTCGGCAGTCCACACGCCGCCAGCAGGGCCGCCACGCGGGCGTCGCAGCTCAGCCGGCTGATGTCGGGCAGCGCACCGATACGCCCGGAACCCGCGACCCCGCTGATTGTCACTTGGTCTGCCGCCACCGATGCGTGCTCCTGACAGGGGCCGTCGCGGATAGTCGGTCGATTCGGATCGGCGGCGCAAGCCGACACTCCCCGTGGCATCATGGCTTCGACGCCCCGCCGGGCGACGCACGGAGGTGTTTCATGTCCAAGCCTCGTTTGCTGACCGCACTGGCGCTTTCGATCGGCGCGAGCGCGCTGTCGGGCTGCGGCACCTATTACACGAAAGTGGTCCGTAACAACCCGACGCCTTATTCGGGCACCGCGCTCGACGCCCGGGTCATGGCGCACTACTACAGCCTTGGCCACGTCTGGTGCGGCTTGCCGTCATGCGCGGACCGGTGGATGTTCCTTGGCGACCTGCCGTTCAGCCTCGTCGCGGACACCCTGGTTCTGCCCCTGACCCTCGTTGCGCAGCTCGAGGCTGCTGACACCGGTGCGGCGCCTCCACTGCGCGACGAACGCAGCGGTCCGCCGTGAAGCACCAAATCTCTGCGCCGCCCCGCGTTCCGCAGCCGGCATGATCCGCGACATTCTGCGCATGGGCGATCCGCGGCTGCTGCAAGTATCGCGGCCGGTGGAGTCGTTCGGTACAGCCGAGATGCACGCACTGCTCGCGGACATGCGCGAGACGATGGCGGCGGCCAACGGCGCCGGGCTCGCGGCGCCGCAGATCGGCGTGGCGCTGCGCGTCGTGATCTTCGGCGTCGAACACAACCCGCGCTATCCGCAGGCCGAGGCGGTGCCGTTCACGGTGCTGTGCAATCCGGTGCTGACGCCGCTGTCCGACGGACAACAGGACGATTGGGAGGACGGCTGGGAAGGCTGCCTGAGCGTGCCCGGCATGCGCGGGCTGGTGCCGCGGCATACGCGCCTGCGTTACGAAGGCTTCGACGACAACGGCGCACGCATCGCGCGCGAGGTTTCCGGCTTCCATGCGCGCGTCGTGCAACACGAATGCGACCATCTCGACGGCATTCTCTACCCGATGCGCATCCGCGACCTGCGCAACTTCGGCTTCAACGACGTGCTGTTTCCGGGGCAGCAGCTGGTCGACGATTGATCGCGGGTGCGCTTGGTCGCCCGGGTTTCACCCGGGCTACGAACTGCCAATGTTCCGACCTGATTTAGATCAGTGGCGCCAACTCCAGGATCGGCCAAAATGCGCGTCCGCGGGATGACTCCTGCGAACGTCGATGGAGCGGAGATATCCATGGCAGATCTCAAGTCGTATCCGGTATGGGATGCCTCGACACGCTGGTTCCACTGGATCAACGCCCTGTGCGTGATCGGATCGGCCGGGATCGGGCTGGTGATTATCAACGACGCCGCGCTCGGCATTTCCAATGCCGGCAAGATCGCGCTTAAGACCCTGCACGTCTGGATCGGCTACGTCTTCCTGCTCAATCTGTGCTGGCGCATTGTCTGGGGCTTCATCGGCACGCGCTATGCGCGCTGGGGACGCGTGCTGCCCGCCGGCGCCGGCTACTGGCAAAGCCTGCGCAGCTACACCTCCGGTCTCGCCAGCGGCCGGCCGCCGGCCTATCTGGGCCATAACCCGCTCGGACGGATTGCCGTCACGGTGTTGTTGCTGCTGCTCCTGACCCAAGCGGTGACCGGATTGCTGCTGGCCGGCACCGACATCTTCTATCCGCCGCTGGGTGCCTGGTTCGCCCATTCCATCGCCGCCCCGGGCGTTGATCCGTCGACGCTGGTCCCCTATGCGCCCGAGATGTACGACAAGGCGGCCTACGAAAGCATGCGTGCGCTGCGCAAACCGTTCGTGACGGTGCACCTGTATTCGTTCTACACGCTGCTGGCGATGATTGCCGTGCATGTCGCGGCGGTGGTGATCACCGAACTGCGCGAGGGCAACGGCATCATTTCGGCCATGTTCACCGGCCGCAAGGTGATGACAGAAAAGCCGGTCGACGAATAGTGGCGCGGTTTTACATCGAGATCGAGCCTTTGCGGAAATCGCTGGTGCCGAGCAGGGCATTGACCAGCACGGGCTCGCCCGCCTGTGCGGCCTGCCGTGCGGCGCGCAGGACCGCTTCGGTTTGGCCCGGATCGCGGATGACGAAGCCGCGCGCACCCAGACCCTCGGCGGCACGCTCGTAGTCGCTGCGCCGCAGCGGGCAGCCGACATCGTCCTTCAGCACCTCGACCTGCTCGCGCGCAATCTGCGACCAGCAGGCGTCGTTGCCGACGACCGCGACCACTGCAATGCGGTGACGCACGAAAGTGTCGAACTCCATCAGGCTGTAGCCGAGCGCGCCGTCGCCGAACAGCGCCCACACTTCGGACTGCGGCCGGCATAGCTTTGCGGCGAGCGCGAAGCCGGCACCGACGCCGAGCGTGCCGAACACGCCGGGATCGAGCCAGCCCAGCGGCCCGCGCGGCCGCAGGATGTACGAGGCCGTTGCAACGAAGTCGCCGCCGTCGGCGACGATCACGCTGTCGTCCGCAAGCTGTGCGTCGATCTGTTTGCACAGCGCCAGAGGATTGAGCCCCTCCGCCGCCGCAGCCGCGGACTGCGCGAAGATTTCCGCCTCGCGCTCAGCGTCGCGCGCACGCAGCTCGGCGAACCATGCGCTGCGGTCCGGCACTGCGGCGCGCTGTCCCTGCGCCAGCGCGCGCAGGAACCCGGAGGCGTCGGCGAGCGCACCGACATCGGGGCGTCGATTCAGGCGCAGATCCTCGCGGCTGCGGTTGACCGCGATCACCGGCGTGCGCGGACGGATGTGCGCGCCATAGTCGAGACGGAAATCGCAGGGCACGCCGGCGAGAATCACCAGATCGGCCGCGCGCAGCGCGTCACGGCGGCGGTGCCGGAACTGCAGCGGATGATCGGCGCCCAGCAGGCCGCGCCCCATGCCGGACAGGTAGACCGGAATGCCGAGCTTCTCAACCGCCGCGCGCAGTGCCGAAACACCCGCTACGTCGAGCATCGCCTGGCTGCCGATCAGCATCAGCGGCCGCTGGGCGGTCGCGATCCGCGCAGCAGCCGCCTCGACCGCGGCGTCATCGTGCCGCGGCACGTCGATCAACTCGGGCTGCATCGAGGGTTGCGCAGCCGGCGCGAACTGCCGTCGCAGATGAAAGCGCAGGTAGGCGGCAATCGCGTGCTCGGCCAGTCGAGCGCCCGGACGCGGTGTCGACTTGGCGACGTACCACTGCCGCACCAGCGCTTCGTCGTAGAGCAGGTCGACCGGGCATTCGAGAAACACCGGGCCCGGCGTTCCCTCGGTCGCGACATGGATCGCGCCGCGCAGCAGCGGTTCGAGATCGCGCACGCGCGTCGCCTTGCCGGCCCACTTCACGCTCGAGCGGATCAGCGCGAGCTGATCGATGTCCTGCAGCGCGCCGCGCCCGCGCAGCACCGTGGCGGTGGCGCCGCCGAGCAGCACCACCGGCGACTGCGCGAGCCGCGCGTTCTGCACGGCGGTCAGCGTGTTGGTCACTCCGGGGCCGGCGGTCACCGCGGCCACGCCCGGCACGCCGGTCAGGCGCGCGGTCGCATCGGCCGCGAACACCGCCGTCGCCTCGTGGCGCGTATCGATCACGCGGATGCCGGCCTGCTTGCAGCCCACCAGGATCGGCGAGATATGGCCGCCGCAGAGCGTGTACACGAAGCGCACACCCTGCGCGCGCAGCACCCGCCCGATGATGTCGCCGCCGTGCATGGCCTGTGCGCCTCCGATACGCCGATCACGGCATGAGACTAACGCAGTGGGCTGTGCCGAAAGTTGTCCTGGATCAATGTTCGCGGAGCAGCGCGTACATGCGATGCGTGCCGCTCAGGCCCTTGAGCTGCGCATCGCGCCCGCCGTCGAAGCCGAACTCGGCGGCCCCGCCCAGCCGGTCGCGGACCGTTTCCGACACCAGCGTTTCGGCGCCTCGCGCCTGCGCGGCGATGCGCGCGGCGAGAATCACCGTGATGCCGAAGAAGCGGTCGCCCTCCTTGATCGGCGTGCCGCAGTGCACACCGATGCGGACTCTGACCGGCGTGTCCGGATGGCGAAGACTGTACTCGGCGCAATGCTTCTGGATCTCGATCGTGCTGCGCAGCGCTTGCTCCGGATCCGGAAACGCCAGCAGGAAGCCGTCCCCCTGCAGCTCGACTTCCTGGCCGCGATGCCTGCGCACCGCACGACGGACGATGCGGTTGTGCGCCTTGATGACCTGGTGCGCGGCGGCGTCGCCGAGGCGTTCAGTCATCGTCGAAAACCCTTCCATGTCGCTGAACACGATCGTGACCTGGCCGTCCGCCGCAGTCGCCGCACTGAAGTCCGGGCGCCGCTGCTCGACTGCCGAGATCACGCGATCGAGCGAGGACTTCACGACGCGGCGCGCGACATCCTCCGCCTCCGACTTCACCGCCAGCGCCAGCTCGGAGACACGGCGCACGCCGAGCAGGCCGGCCGCGCCCACCAGGTCGCCGAGCAGTTCGCCCAGGCTCGCGTCGTCGCGCAGCGCAGGAGCCGTGCGGACCTCGGGCACGTCGGACGCGAGCCAGCCGGCAACGCTGGTCGCGCCGACCGCCAAGCCGCTGCCGGCGACCAGCTTGACCAGCAGTCCGAGCATCAGGCCGGCCTGCTCGACGGCGGCAACGGGCAGCGGTGCAGCAGCGGACGCGAGCGACCACAGGGGCGTAGCCAGCTGCGTGAGCGCGCCGATGGCCAGCAGCACGCCGGCGAAGCGCACCAGATGCGGAGCGACGTCCGCGGCGCGTGCGCCCGGCAAGGGCGCAAATGCGGCAACCCGGCGCGCGATCAGGGACGCGCCAAACCACAGCAGCAGGGACAGCAGCGCAAGAATGACGGGATCGGCCCGCGCCGCCGCGATGCGGCCGAGAACGGTGGCATCCACCGCGTCGACCTGCAACAGGATCTGCACGCCGACCGCCAGCCCGGCGATGGCTTCGATCGCGCAGTACACCGCCAGCAGGCGACAACCCGTCAGTGTCAGCGCATGCACCGGTGAACGCTCCGCGAGGCGACCGCCGGACTATACGAGGTCGCGGCACCGATGGCGCAGGGATCAGGCTCGTTGGGCTCAGAGCAGGCGCGGCAGGAAGCGCGGGACGCGCTGCTGGTACTCGGGATAGTCGGGATACTTGCCCGCCTGCAGACTTTCGCTGAGCTTCGAGCTGCCCTGGAACAGCAGGATCAGCAGCAGGCAGCCGGCGATGCTCCAGTTCAGCCGTCCGGTGGCCGCCACGCTGAACAGGAAGAACACCACCCAGATCGACTGTTCGGCGAAGTAGTTCGGGTGCCGCGAACGCGCCCACAGACCGGACGTGATGAAGCCCCGTGCGTAGTCGCCATCCGGCTTCGCGCCGGACTTGAGACGCTGCCTCTTCTCGGCCTGGAAGTTCCACTGCTGCTGGTCGGCTGCGGTCTCCAGAATTACGAGGCCGACGTACAGCGCGGCGAGCAGCGCATCGAACACGTTCGGCGCGCCGGTGCCCTGCACCAGCACGACCGGCAGCGCGATCAGCAGCAGCAGCGCGTTCTGGTACAGGCAGATGAACCCGAAATGGAACGCGGTCCAGCCGATGCGCGTGTCCAGGCCCGGGGTCCGGCGCACGTGCGCCCAGCGGTAGTCCTCGTTGCCGCTCCAGAATTTCCAGCTGTAGCCGCCGTGGCGCGAGAAGTTGTAGGTGAGCCGGAGGCCCCAGATCGTCGCGACCACCGACATCAGCACCATGCGCGGCTCGTAACCCGCCTGCGCCGTCGCCATCCATGCGTACAGCGGCGGCGTGATGCTCCACAGCTTGTCGACCTGGCTGACGTTGCCGCTGATTTCGCCGACGACGAAGCACAGCAGCGCGATCGCCAGCATCGTGACCGTGAGATCTCTCAGCAGCGCCGCCTGCATCGAAGTCGGCGCGACGTCGTACTGCCAGACCAGGAACGGCAAGGCAGCGAGCGCGAGCAGCAGGGTGATGGCGGTCTTGCTCATGAAGATACTCGATTCGCGGGACTTCTCCCTCTCCCCCTTCAGGGGGAGAGGGGACAAAAATCAGGCCGCCGCCTTCACCGCGTCCGCCGGCGCCTGCGCCTGCGCGGCGATGTCGCGCGCGGCGACGTAGGCAAAGGTCATCGCCGGACCCAGCGTCGAGCCGGCGCCGGCGTAGGTCGGTCCCATCACCGCCGCCGACGTGTTGCCGACCGCGTACAGGCCCGGAATCACGCTGCCGTCCTCGCGTAGCACGCGTGCGCGCTCGTCGGTGTTGAGGCCGCCCTTGGTGCCGATCTCTCCCGGGTACATCGGCACCGCGTAGAACGGCGGCTTCACGATCGGACCGAGGCAGGTGTTGGGCTTGACGCTCGGATCGCTGTAGTAGGTGTCGATCGCGGTTTCACCCTTGTGGAATTCGGTGTCCACGCCGGTCTTCGCGTATTCGTTCATCTTCGCCACCGTGTCCTTCAAGCCTGCCGTGTCGACGCTGATCTTCGCGGCCAGTGCATCGAGCGTGTCGGCCTTGAAGTAGACCTTGTCGAGCCAGTCCGTGGGCAGCTTCGAGTCGGGCTCGATCTGGCCGGGCAGGAAGATGCCCATCGGATACTTGTAGCGGAAGGTCGCATCGAACACGAGCCAGCACGGCACGGTGCCGTTGCCCCTGGCGTGATCCGCATACATCGCGTTGCGGAAATCCGGGTACGCGGCGGCCTCGTTGACGAAGCGCTTGCCCTTCTTGTTGACGGCGACGCAGCCCGGCATGCCGCGCTCGACGAACAGCGTGATCTGCTGCGCCGTGCCGGGCTTGTGCACGGTCGGCGAGCCCCAAACCAGGTCCATGTGCTTGAGCGCGGCGCCGAGCGCCTGCCCCGCGCGGATGCCGTCGCCGTGATTGATCGGCGGTGCGGCGGTCCACTCGACCGTCGTCGGCTTGGCCAGGTACTGCTCGCGCATCTGCTGGTTCGACTCGAAACCGCCGCAGGCGAGAATCACGCCGCGGCGCGCGCGGTAGCGCAGCCGTTTGCCGTGCTGCGAAACCACCACGCCGACGACGCGTCCGCCCCCGGAAGACGAAGGCTCTTCGATCAGCATGTCGAGCCCGGTGTTGAGCTGCAGCGGCACCTTTCGCTGCAGCATCGCGTAGCGCATCGCCGCGACCATGCCCTGGCCGAGCACCTGGCGGCGATCGCGAGGCGTCTTGCGGCGCCAGCCGAAGTCGAGCCAGTACTTGAGCAGCAGCTTGAGCGTCAGCAGAACCCAGCCCGGACCGCGCGAGAACAGCGTGTGCGCGTCGATCTGGTCCATCGCGATGCGACCCATCAGCAACGTGCCCTTGAAGGATTCGCGCTGCCGGCCGAACTCGTCGCCGAGCAGGCGCGCGTCGAAGGCATCGGGCTGCATCGAGCGCCAGCCGTTCTTGCCGCCGGGCTGGTTCGGATAGTAGTCCGGATACTTCGGCACGTTGTGGTAGTGAATGCCGAAGGTGCGCGCCATGTAGCGCACCATTTCCGGCGCGTTCTTCAGGTAGGCCTCGATGCGCGACTGCGGCACTTCGTTGCCGATCACGTGCTTGAGATAGGTCAGCGCTTCCTCGTAGGAGTCACTGCCGCCGGTACGCGCGATGTCGTCGTTGCACGGAATCCAGATGCCGCCGCCGGACACCGCGCTGGTGCCGCCGTACTTGTCAGACTTCTCGATGACGACGGACGTCATCCCCTGCGCCTGCGCGCACAACGCCGCCGTCATGCCGCCGCCGCCGGAGCCGACAACGATGACGTCGTATTCCTGATCCCAACCGCTGGATTGCTGCGTGCCCATATAGCTGCCCCGCTTGTATTGATAGTCCGGGCCATGGATGGCCCGGTCTTGGACAGGACGTCTAAATGAAGTAATCCGTGTTCTCGCGCCCCAGCACCACAGCGCCGTAGTTGCGCCCGAACTGGTCCGGGTTGTTCGCGTAGTGGCCGCGCGCCGCCATGATGTCGAACATGTAGCGGTACAGCGGGAAGTCGGTGAAGATGCCGCGGCCGCCGCAGACCGAGAACAGCTGGTAGGCCTGACGTGCGCAGCGCTCCACTACCTGCGAAGCCTGGAAACGGAACAGCAGGCGCTGCTGGATGTCGTCGAGCGGCTGCTTGTTGCGGATCTTGGCCTGCAGCACTTCGAAGTTGCGCCGCAGCACCAGCTTCATCTCGTCGACCGCGACCGCGGCCTCCGCGGCGGCGAGCTGTGCCGGGCCCTGCTCGGAAGTCTTGTTGCCCATGTCGCCGACACGCACCTTGGCGAAATCGACGAAGGTATCGAGCGCGCCCTGCAGCGCGCCGATCGCCGCGGTCGACACCGCGCGCACGAAGATCTGGCCGAACGGCAGCTTGTACAGATCCGACGTGAACACCTCGCGGCCGGGATTCGTACCCATGAAGCCGTCCGAAGCCTTGTGCGTGCGGTACTCCGGCACGAACACGTCCTTGACGACGATGTCGTTCGAGCCGGTGCCCTTGAGGCCCATCACGTGCCAGGTGTTGACAACCTCGAAGTCCGCGCGCGGCAGCAGGAAGGTGCGGTATTCGGGCGGCTGGCCCTCGGTGAAGATCAGGCCGCCGAGGAACACCCAGTCGCAGTGGTCGATGCCGCTGGAGAAGCCCCAGCGTCCGGAGAAGCGGAAGCCGCCCTCGACCGGCTTGACCTGGCCCTTGGGCATGTAGGTCGAGGCGATGCGCACGTTCGTGTCCTTGCCCCACACGTCTTCCGACGCGCGCGGGTCGAACAGCGCGATCTGCCAGTTGTGCACGCCGATGACGCCGTAGATCCAGGCCGTCGACATGCAGCCTTCGGCCAGCGCCATCTGCACGTCGTAGAACACCTGCGGGTCCATCTCGTAGCCGCCGTACTTTTTCGCCTGCAGCACGCGGAAGAAGCCCGCCTCCTGCATCTCGGCGACGGTCTCGGCCGGCACCTTGCGGTCGGCCTCGCACTTCGCCGCGCGCGCCTTGAGGCGAGGAATCATGTCGCGCGCACGCTGCACCAGCACTTCGGGGCTGACGAGCGCAACGGTCTTGGGATTGGGGTTCTGCACAGCGAATCTCCTGGCCTTGTGGGGCTGGCAACAGGCCTGCTTTTTCACAGAATTCGCCCGACAGGGCATCATCCGAAATGACTAGCAGGCACGACGCGCCTGCGATCAGGAGGAGATTTCGATGAAAACAGCACCGATCACGGCCGGCCTCGCCGCGCTGCTGTGCGGAACAGCGCTGGCCATCCCCGAAGGCCCGGACTCGCCCTCCGCCGAATGGACGCAGCGCGAGGCGCTGAACTACGCCAAGGTCGGCGAGGCGCCTGCCGAGCAGCTCGCCAATCCGGACTTCCTGCTGCGCTGGGAAGAGCAGAATCTGGCGAACACGCTCGAATGGAACCAGCGTGCGATCGACGATCCGAGCTGGCTGGGCGTGCCTTCGGGCAACACGATGGTCACGCCTCTGTGTACGGTCTGGCGCGAGCAGTGCGCGGGCGATCCGTTCCGCTACCCGGATGCGCCGGGCCCCGACGGCGCGGCGTTCTACACCGACGAAGCCGAAGTCATCCCGGTGCTGTTCTACGATCGCGGCTGCGCGCGCATCTCGGGCCGCGTGTGGGCACCGCGCAATGGTGGCAACGGCCTGCCCGCAGTCGTCATCGAGAACGGTTCGGTGCAGGCGCCGGAGACCCTGTACTGGTGGGCGGCGCAGGCGCTGGTGCGTAGTGGCTATGTCGTCATGAGCTTCGACCCGCGCGGCCAGGGGCGCTCGGACCAGCAGACACCGGCGGGTGAGCAAGGGAGCAACATCAATCCGGCGGTGTTCTGGCACGGCCTCGTCGACGCGATCGATTTCTTCCGCTCGTCGAGCGTGCAGCCGTACCCGCACAATCTCACCTGTGCCGGCACCTACCCGACCGAAGTCACGGCCTTCAATCCGCACATAGGACGCATCGATCCGACGCGACTGGGCATCGCCGGTCACTCGCTGGGCGCGGCCGGCGTCTCCGTCGTGCAGGGCTACGGCGCGGACGGCGCCGACCCATGGCCGGGACTGATCGACACCGGCAATCCGGTCGATGTCGCCGTCGCCTGGGACAGCCTGTCGGCACCGGGATCGAGCGCGCCCGGCAGCAGCGCGACGCCGGCCATCGTGCCGCGCGTGCCGGCGATGGGCCAGACCAGCGAATACGGCCTGACGCCGGTACCGTTCCTGCAGCCGCCCGACCCCGAGTCGGACAAGGCGGCCTACGCCGCGTGGCGCGACGCCGGCCTCCCCGTCTTCCAGTTCACGATCCAGGGCAGCTCGCACTACGAGTGGTCGCTGCTGCCGACCTTCCCGACCACCTCATGGTGCCCGGATACGTCCAGCGGCGCCTGCGCCGGCGGCTGGGGTCAACCGATGGCCGAGCACTACAGCGTCGCCTGGTTCGATCGCTGGCTCAAGAATGCGGGCGAACCCGGCTACGCCGACGCCGATGCGCGCCTGCTCGCCGACGCCGACTGGCAGGCGCGCTACAGCTTCTACCTGCGCTCGGCGCGCGCGTTTCCCGATCGCGGCGGCGGTGCGCATGTCTGCGACGACATCCGCGCGGGGTGCACCGACCTGGAGATCGCCGGTCCTGGCACGGGTGGATCGGACAGCGGTGGCGGTGGCGCACTGGGCTGGCTGACGGTTGTGGCGGTAATGGCGATGGTGCTGCTGCGAAACGCCACGTCGCTGCGGTCTCCCTCTCCCCTGCAAGGGGAGAGGGTCGGGTGAGGGGTGCGCCGGCGCAGCCGGCGTGCAGCGGCGGTGCTCGCCGTACCGCCCCCTCACCCTCACCCTCTCCCCCATCCTGGGGGAGAGGGAATTACAGGCCGGTGCGCGTCACGCGCACACTGACTTCGGTCGCACCGGTCACGTTCTCCAGCAGCAGCCGCGGCGCGTTCGCGGCCGAGGCTACCGTCGCGCCGCTGACCTCGACGCTGTAGCCGTCCGCGTAATGCAGCGCGACCGGCACGAAGATCTCGGTTGGCGCCGTCGCCGCGCGCGGCGTGTAGCGGTAGTTGAACTCGGCCGTGTCCGGATCGAAAGACAGTGACAACGGGATTCCCGCCGTGGCCTGCGGATAGGTGCGGCTGAGCAGCTTGAGCTTGTCGAGCTTGGCAGTCGACAGATCCTCGTCGTCGGCGAACAGGCTCTGCGCGCCGCTGGTCTGCGACTCGGTGGTCGGATCGTCGAAGTTCTTGTACTGCCAGTACTGCCAGCCGACCAGGTTCTCGTCGGCCTGCCGCGCGACCTCGGCCAGCACCGGCAACTCGTCGGTGGCGCCAAACTCGGTCAGCAGTTCGACCGCCTGCATCTTCTCGCCCTGCGCGCGCGCCTCGGTAAAGGTCGCGTCACCGAAACTGTCGCAAGTGTCCTGCGGACCGAACGGCAGGCTGTCGATCAAACCCAGCTGCAGCGAATTCGCGAGCGTGTTGAGCGGACAGTAGTAGTGGAAGGAGTAACCCAGCTGCGCCTCGCCCGGAATCGCTTCATAACCCTGCGCCGGCGCGCCGGTGCTGATCAGGGGCTGCGGCTCGAACCAGACCAGGTTGTCGGGATCGACTGTGCGGATGCCGGCCAGCGCATGGCTATAGAACGGCTGCAGCTCGTCGCGCTCGTGCGATTCGCAGCCGAGCCAGGGCTGCAGGCACTGCGTGTATTCCAGTCCGGCCCAGGGTTCGTTGAGCAGGTCATAGCCCATCGAATAGGGCTGATCCTTCCAGCGCTTCGCGACCGCGATCCAGGCATCGCGGAATCCGTCCCGCACTGGGCCGCGCTCGGCCCACAGGTTGTCGAAAGCCTCCGATACCTGCGGCGTGAAGTAGTTGAACGGGAATCCGAAGGACGGCGGGCCGAGCGTTTCGGTGAACGTGCCCTCGATCGGCTCGACCGCCCACTCCGGCACGCCCTCGCCCTGGTACACCGGCGCCAGCATGTCCTGGTGGAAATCGAACAGGATCCAGATGCGCCGGCTCGCCAGCAGATCCACGATGCGGTCCCACTGCGCGAGATAGCCGGTGTCGATGGCGCCCGGCGCATCGGGTGAAACTCCGACCCAGAGCGTGCCGATGCGCGCGGAGTTGAAGCCGTTGTCGGCGAGCCAGTCGGCATCGGCCGCGCGGAAACCCTTGGCTTCGTCGGGCGGGACAAAGGGCGCGGTCTTCCACACCAGGTTGACGCCGTGCGTGATGACGACACGGTCCTGCCCGTCGACCAGCCAGCGCCCGTCGCGCCGCAACTGCGCCTTGCCGGCCGCCGCATCCGGCCCTGACCCGCCGCCATCGGCGCTGCAGCCTGCCGCGACGACCGCCGCGAGCGCCACTGCGAAAGTTGTCCGCACGTCCATCCGTCTCCCCCGAATGTGATCTGTCGCGCATCAGACGCCGGTGCGCGCCGTTCAACTTCACTCAAACGGGTGATGCATGCGCCAGCCCCGGTTTCCAAACTGGCGCCGTATCCGGTGGGCATGCGTCCGCCGCACGATCAGTCAATTGCCCGCAGCGGGCATTCAGCCGCGCAGCGAGGGAGCACACGAGATGGCAACTACCAAGGAATACGGCCTCGGCGAATTCACTTTCCCGCGCGGCTGGTTCATGGTCGCCGAGTCGGCCAAGGTGACCGACAAGCCGATGGGCGTGAAGTTCTTCGGCCAGGAATTCGCGCTCTACCGCGGCAAGCAGAGTGGCAAGGTCGTGCTGCTCGACGCCTACTGCCCGCACATGGGCACCCACCTCGCGCGCAACAGCACGTCCTATGTCGCGCAGGACGGCCCGGTCGAGGGCGACTCGATCCGCTGCCCCTACCACGCCTGGCGCTTCGGTCCGGACGGCAAGTGCAACCACATCCCGTACAGCTCCGGTCCGATTCCGCCGGCGGCCAAGGTGCGTGCGTGGAAGGTGCAGGAAACGCTGGGCGCGGTGTTCGTCTGGCACGACCAGGAAGGCGGCGAGCCCGACTACGAGCTGCCCGAGATTCCGGAGTGGAACGATCCGGCCTGGGTGATCGGCAGTTATGACGACCTGGGCACGGTCAACGTGCACCCGCAGGAAATCATCGACAACATCACCGACGTCGCCCACTTCGACCCGGTGCACGGCTCACGCACCAAGTTCTTCGAGAACGAGTTCCGCGGCCACACCGTGGTCCAGCGCATGGGCGGCGGCCATCGCACGCTGATCGCCGAAGGCGGTCCGATGCTGATCACGACGGCGACCTACACCGGCCCCAGCCTGCTGCTGACGCGCATGAGTGGCCTCTACGACTCGTGGATCCTCATCGCGCACACGCCGGTCGAGGATGGTGTCAGCTATGTCTGGCACAACCTGCTGGTGAAGTCGGCGACCAATGCCAAGGCCACCGACGAGGATCGCGCTGCGGGTCGCATGTACCAGGACGCCGCGCTGGCCGCGTTCGCGCAGGACTTCGAGGTGTGGAAGCACAAGCGCCCGAACTTCAAGGGCCTCTACGTGCAGGGCGATGGCCCGTTCCTCAAGCAGCGCGCCTGGTACAAGCAGTTCTACAGCCCGCGCGCGCAACGCGACGAGATCCACAAGAGCGTGGACGGCATTTATCACGCGAAGGGCTTCGAAGGCGCGCCGCAGAACAAGGCGGCGTGACATCACCTGTAGGAGCGGCCCATGGCCGCGATTCTTTTTCGTGCGGCGTCCACACCGCAATCGCGGCCATGGGCCGCTCCTACAGGATTGCGCGCGGCAGCGATCAGTTGCGCGCGATGTCACGATCCAGCGTCAGCGCATCGCCCAGTACAGTGACGCCGTCGAGCGCGTGCAGCTTCGCTTGCGCTCGCTGCAACACCTCGCGGCTCACCGCGATCCAGCCGCTGCTGTCGCCTGCGATCAGGCGATAGCTCGCCTCCGCCATCATCTCGACCGGCTCGATCCAGTCCGGGTGCGTGGACGCCATCGCCTGCGCAACCTGCGCCGCGCCATCGGTATGCGCGATCTTGTACGGCATCACCGCGTTGACGTGCACGCCGCTGTCGTGCAGCTCGGCAGCGAGAGCGAGCGTGTAGCGCTCCAGCGCCGCCTTGGCGCAGCCGTATAGCGCCAGCGCGTGGATCATCTTCGCTGGGCCCGGATACGGAATCGGCGGCTGGCGCGCCATCTCGCTGCTGAGGTTGAGGATGCGGCCCCAGCGCCGCTCGCGCATTGCCGGCAAGACCTGCTGGATCAGGTCGATCGGCGCCTGCAGATTGACTTCGAACATCGCCGCGCGCGCCGCGCGGTCGATCCGGCTCGGCGGCGCATAGGCGCTGATCGCCGCGGCGTTGTTGACCAGGATGTCGATCGGCCCGAAGCATTCAGCCGCACGCGACACTAGAGGTTCGCGGGCACCGGCATCGGCGAGATCGGCGGCGAGCCACGCGGCACGCCCGCCGGCTTTCTCGATCCGCGCGCAGGTCTCGCGCAAACCCGGCTCCGAGCGCGGCGACGCCGTCACGACGACCGCCGCGCCGTGCGCCGCCAGGCGCTGCGCGATCGCGCGGCCGATGCCGCGGCTGGCGCCAGTAACCAGGGCCGTGTGTCCCGCAAGCGTCTGTGCTGCCGTCACTGTCCGCCTCCGCATGTTCCGACACAGGCTCCCCGATTCCCTCGCGGCGCGGCTCATCCGTTTGCGCGATGGCGCGCGCCCGTCGCGCGACTAAAAGTGATCACAGAATTACTCCCTCGCCCCACGTCAGTGGGGAGAGGGACTTTCGTCACGGGGGAGGCAATGATGAGGATCAAAACGATCCCGTTGGTACTGCTGCTGGGCTGGACCTGTCTGGAAAGCGCTCGCGCGCAGGACGCCGCCGACGAATCGGCAGCTACGGACACCATCGCCGTCGAATCGCCGCCCGCCGAGGCCGAGCCGGCGCCCGTTGAAGTCCGGGATGGTCCGGCGACACTGGAAGAAATCGTCGTCACCGCCGAGCGCCGCGTCGCCACCGTCCAGGACACGCCGATCTCGATCGAGGCCTTCAACGCCGAGACCATCGAGCTGCGCGGTATCAAGGGCGTGCACGATCTGAGCGCGCAGGTGCCGGCGCTGACGATCGAGCCGTTCCCGACGCATAACGCGACGCTGCGCATCTTCATCCGCGGCGTCGGCATCTACGACGCGCAGCTGACGCAGGATCCGGCCGTCGGCGTGTATATCGACGGCGTCTACATCGCGCGCTCGGTGGGCCTGGCGCTCGATCTCGCCGATCTCGACCGCATCGAAGTACTGCGCGGGCCGCAGGGCACGCTGTATGGCCGCAACACCACCGGCGGCGCGATCAACCTGATCACCAAGCGCCCCGATGCGGGCGCATTCTCGATGTCCGCGCAGACCGGCGGCGCCAGCCGCGAGAACTACCTGGCGAAGGCCTCGTTCAATGTGCCGGTCACGGACGATCTGGCTTTCGGCCTGTCCCTGCTCGGCAACCGGCGCGACGGCTTCGTCGAGAACACCGGACCCGGCGAGGATTTCGGCGACCGCTCCGAGCTCGCCGGCCGCCTGTCCGCGCGCTGGCTGCCGGCGTCGTGGCTGACCGCGGACTACAGCTATGACCACACCGACATGCGCTACGCGAACACGCTGTTCCAGTCGGTGCTGCTGCCCAGCACCAACAAGGGACAGGCCGAGCTGTTCAAGCCCTACGCGGTGTCGCAGACCGTGTACTCGGACGAGCGCCTGCGTCGCCTCGCCACCGGTGCGCCGATGGAGGAATCCGGCACGAAGATCGACGGCCACGCATTGACGCTGACGGCGCCGCTCGGAGATTTCGAATTGAAGTACATCGGCGCCTGGCGCGAGCTGCGCGACGAGGAGTACGCAGACCTGGGCGGCGGCGCGGGCTCAACGACGTATCGCCTCGACAGCAACGCCTACGACGGCCCGGCCGCGACCGTCGCCAACGGCGGTCCGACGCCGCTGGTGATTCCGACGGTGACGCAAGAGCAGACGTCCCACGAGCTGCAGTTCAGCGGCAAGCTGTTCGACGAGACCGTCGACTTCATTCTCGGCGGCTACGCCTTCGAGGAAAGCGGGCGCGAGGACCGTCACCGGCTCAATCACCAGCTCAGCACCGCGATCTCACCCGACCAGCTCGACGAGGCATCGGCCTCGCTGCCGGAGCTCGACCCGATCCTCGGCTCGCTGGGCATCGTCGACCTGAGCCAGATCGACCAGCTGCGGCTGGTCAGCTTCGTCGACCTCGACTGGACCATCGACAACCGCGCGACCGCGCTGTTCGGCCAGGCGACGTGGACGCCGCCGTTCGAGTGGCTGCAGGACCGTCTGCACCTGACCGCGGGCTATCGCCGTTCCAGCGACGAGCGCGCGGCGGTGAAGTTCCGCCAGAGCGACACCTACGTCGAAGTGCAGGCCAACGGCCAGGGCACGGCGCGGCTGCTGTCGGAAGCCGAGCGCTTCGACAACGTGCGCGCGAGCCGCGAGTTCAGCGACGACTCCTGGTCCTTCGTCGCCGCCTTCGAGGCGACGCCCGCAATCAACGTCTACGCGAAATCCGTCGAGGCCTACAAGAGCGGCGGCTTCAACGTGCGCGATCCCAACGTCTCCGGCGCCACCGCCGATCCCGCCTACGGCATCGGCTTCACCGACGGCTTTGCGCCCGAGTATGTGCAGTCCTACGAAGCAGGCATCAAGAGCGAGTGGTTCGGGCGCCGCCTGCGCGTCAACGCCGACGTGTTCCGCAGCGACTACACCGACATGCAGATCAACTTCCTGATCCCCGGCACGATCTCCGACACCAAGACGATCAATGCCGGCAAGGCGCTGATGCGCGGCTTCGAAATCGACGCGACCGCGCTGCTGCATGCGGATCTGCGCTTGACCGCCGACTACGCCTACCTCGACGCCGAGGTGCTCGAAGTCATCGACCCCGCCGGCAACAACGTCGCCGACCTCTACCCGTTCACCTCGGCGCCGCGCCACTCCGGCGTCGTCGCGCTCGACTGGACGCTGCTGCGCCGCGACTGGGGCGAGCTGCGCGCCTACGGCTCCTACAACTACATTGCCGAACGCGGAGGCAACGTCATCACCGAGGAGCGCCGCGGCCTGACCTCGATTCCCGCCTACGGCCTGTGGAACGCGCGCCTGTCCGCCGGCGGCATCCACATCGGCCCCGAGGGCACGCTCGACATCGCACTGTGGGGCCGCAACCTCGCCGACGAGAAATATCCGCTGATGGCGATCGACAACCTGCCGCAGGCTGACCGCGCGGTGGTCTGGGGCGAGCCGCGCAGCCTGGGGCTGGAGCTGATCTACCGCTATCGCTGACTGCCGGCTGCAGGCGTGTCCGCGTTCCAGTCCCAGTGTGAAAAGCGTTCGCGCAGCTTGAGCTTCTGGAATTTCCCGGTCGAGGTCTTCGGCACCTCGTCGATGAACGCATACGCCTCCGGCAGCCACCACTTGGCGAATTTCTTCGCGAGGTGGGCGCTCAGTTCCTCGGGCGTTGCGCGGGCGCCCGGCTTGAGCACGACGCAGGCAAGCGGACGTTCCATCCACTTCTCGTGGGGCACTGCGATCACCGCGGCCTCCGCGACGGCGGCGTGCGCCATCAGCTCGTTTTCCAGCTCGACCGAGCTGATCCATTCGCCGCCGGACTTGATCAGATCCTTGGTGCGATCGGTGATGTGAATGTAGCCGTCCGGCGTCATCGTCGCGACGTCGCCGGTGCGCATCCAGCCGTCCTCGGTGAAACTGCCGGCGGCATCCGGGCGCAGGTAGTAGGAGCCCGTGATCCAGGGCCCGCGTACCTGCAGCTCGCCGGTGGATGCGCCGTCCCAGGGCTGCGGCCCGGCGTCGCCGATGACGCGAACGTCGACCAGCGGCACCGGCAGGCCGGCCTGCGCGCGGTGCCAGTGGCGCGCCTCGTCGCCGCGCGCGTCGATCTCCGGCCGGACCTGGGCGATGCTGCAGATCGGCGAGGTCTCGGTCATGCCCCAGGCGGCGATGATCTGCAGATCGTGCTTCTCGAAAGCGCGCACCATCGACGGCGGCGTCGCCGAGCCGCCGACGATCATGCGCATGCCGGGCCTGAGCTTCCAGCGTCCCGGATGGCGATCGAGTTCTTCGAGGATGCGCATCCAGATCGTCGGCACGCCGGCAGTAAAGGTCGTGCCGGTCTCGGCGAAGAGATCGAGCAGGCTCTCGGCGTCGAGGTGCGGACCGGGCAGCGCCTGGCGCGCACCGACCATCGTCGCCGAATAGGGCATGCCCCAGGCCATCGCATGGAACATCGGCACGACCGGCACGACGCAGTCGCGCACCGACAGGTTGCAGGCATCGGGCAGCGACGAACCCATCGCGTGCAGCACTGAGGTCTTGTGGCCGTAGAGCACGCCCTTGGGCCTGCCGGTCGTCCCCGAGGTGTAGCACATGCCGGCGGCCCACTCCTCGCGAATGCGCGGCAGCTCGACGACGTCCGGCGCCGATGCGAGGAACTGCTCGTAGTCCTCGTGGGGGTGCGCGTCACCGCCGTAGTTGAAGACGATCACGCGCTCGAAGCGGGCCTTGTCCTTGAACTGCTCGAACAGCGGCAGCAGGATGTCGTCGACGATCAGGAAACGATCCTGCGCGTGGTCGGCGATGTAACCGATCTCGTCGGCGTGCAGGCGCAGGTTGAGCGTGTGCAGCACGGCGCCGGACGCCGGGATACCGAAGTAGCACTCCAGGTGCGCGTAGTGGTTCCACATCAGCGTCGCGACGCGGTCGCCGGGCTTGATGCCGGCGGCGACCAGTGCGCGCGCAAGCCGCTTCGCGCGGACGTACATCTCGCTGTTGGTGCAGCGATGCAGCGAGCGGTCCGGCTTGCGCGAGACGATCTCGACGTCCTTGAACACGGTCCCCGCCCGTTCCAGCAGGAGATCGAGCGTCAGTGGGATGTCCATCATCGTGGCGTGCAGCATTTCTCAAGACTCCGTCTGCAGGCACCCGGCAGCTTGCTCGGGCAGCGGGTGGGTGAGGAAGAACTCGACGGCGACGCCGGTCACGTCGGGACCGAGCGGATCGGTGAACAGCATGTCGCGCGGCGAGCCGTCCGACTGCCCATTGGACCACTGGTGCCCCATGCCGTGAATCAGCCAGCGCTGCGCCAGCACGCAGCCGGCGGCGTCCCCGGAATCGGTGTACTCGTCGACATCGTAGCTGCGGCCATCGGGCTTCGTTCCGGACCAGGTTGCGGCCGGCTCACGCGCGATGCTGCCGTTGTTCTCGCCGTCGTCGGCCCAGTCGTCGCTGGCGAGAAACTGCTGCACGACCAGCTCGGCGTTCGGATACGGCACCAGTGGATCCTGGTCGCCCTGGATCACCAGCACCGGCACGACGCGCGCACGCTCGCCCATCGCCTGGTAGGCAAACTCGCCCGACACTTCGGCGGGCAGCGCGCCCAGGCCCCCGGTGCAGCTCGTGCCCATGTACTCGCAGCCGGCGTAGACCATCGCCGCCGCGTACAGGTCCGGATAGGTCACGGCCATGACGTCGGCCATTGCACCGCCCGCGGAAATTCCGCCGACATAGACGCGCCGCGCATCGACGTTCCACTGCGCCATCACCGCGCGCGTAATGCCGGCGATCAGCGAGGGCTCGCCGGCGTCGCGCGCCTGATGCTCGGGTTGGAACCAGTTCCAGCAGCCGCTGCCGTTGGCGTTGGTGTCCTGCTCGGGGTAGGCGATGAGCAGGTCGCGCGCAACCGCCACCTCGTTGAGCCGCGACCATCGCGCCTCCTCGTCCGCATCGCCGCCGCAGCCGTGCAGCTCCACAATCAGCGGCCACGCGCGCGCGCCGTCGTACGCGCCGGGCACGAACAGCTTGTACGTGCGCGTGCCGGCTGCGTCCGTGTAGCTGTAACGCTCAAAGCTCTCGGCGCCCGCGCCGCCCGCCGGCGCATCGCCCCCGGGATCGCTGATCCCGCAGGCGATCAGCAGCGTGGCGAGAACGGCCGTGAGCGAAGTAAAGGGCCGTGCCATCACGCTCTCCTGCCTCTGGCAGCGCGCAACTCATCCGCGCTGCGCAACAACGCCAGTACGGCCAGCAGCGCGATGGACAGCGGCGGCAGCGCACCACCTCCTGCCGGCGTGGGGACGAAGTCCTGCTGCGCGTAGTCGCGCAGCGCCGGTTCCGCGTCGACCTTGTTGTCGGCCATGGCCTGGCGCTCGCCGGCGAGCGCGTACAGCTCCGCCGTTCGCTGCCAGCCGGTCACCGGATCCACCAAAGGCATAGCGGCCTCCGCACAGACCATGGCATCGATACGCGCCGGATCGGCGGGACCATCGTGGCTCAGCGCGTCGACCACCAGCGCATAGACCACGGCGTCGAAGGCGGCCTGGATGTGATCGACGACGTGACCGGCGCAGACGTCCTGAACCGCGATGTTGGCCGCGCCTTCCAGCGCCGCGGTCGCTTCCGGCAGCGACGGCTGGATGACCCAGTCGGTGTGGCTGTAGATGCTCGTGTACGCGATTTCGCCGGGCGTCTCATCGCCGTCGTTGAGCGCGGCGAGGAGTTGCGAGCCCTGCGACTGCTGCCACAGCGCCGGCAGGCACGGCGCATTGCAGCTCAGGTCGGCGAAGGCTGCGCCATGGTTCGGCGCCGAGAGCATGATCAGGTCCTCGACCGCCGCACCGACGTCCGGCCACCAGCGAATCGCCCAGCGCGGCTCGATGCCGCCCTGGCTGTGGCCGAACACGGCGATGCGGCGTCCGGTGGCGGCATGCAAGCGTCGGATCGCGTGCACCGCGTATTCGCTCGATTCCTGGACGTCGCCGAACGCATACCCGGGGAACTGCACCGTGCACACGGCGTAGCCGAGCGCGGGCAGTGCCAGCGCGTAGTTCCAGCCCCAGTGCTCTTCGGCCGTCAGAGACGTGCCATGCACCAGCAGCACCCCCCGGTCGCCCGCTCGCGGCGGCGCGATGCACTGGAATGCAGCGTCCAGATCCGCGGTCGGCACCGTCAGCGGCGGGCCCTCGACTCCCGCTGGGGCTCCCGCTGGGGCCCACGCCGGCAGACACAGGCCGGCCGCCAGCGCCGTAACCCAGGCGCCGCGCAGATTCACGTCAGAATTCCTGACGGAACTGCACATAGAACAGTCGTGGCTGGTTCTGGCTGCCGACGACGACGTCCTCGAACACATCGCCCATGCGAACCCAGGTGACGGTGTTCGTCAGGTTCTCGCCGACAACGCGGAAGGACCAACCGCGCTCGGAACTGCTGATGCCGAGGTCGGCCTTGTAGCGCCAGTACGCATCCTGGCGCTTGGGCTCGGTGAGATCGACATCGAGCAGCTGCGTGGATTCGTATTCGATCAGCGTGCCGGCGCCGAAATTCAGACCGCCCAGGCCGAACCACGTCAGCGGCCACTTCGTACGCAGCGACAGCGCACCGGAGAACTTCGGCGCGAACGGGAACGGCTGGCCGGTCTGATCGCAGCGCGGGTTGCCGTCGCTGGTGCCGTCGGCGTCCTGGTCGCGGTTGCCGGTGCCGGCCGCGCACTCGCCGTCCGCAAAATCGACGAACTCGGTGTCGAGCACGCCGGCGCCCAGCGTCACGGTGAGCCAGTCAGTTGCCAGCCACAGCAGGTCGGCCTCGACGCCCTGCGCCAGCGCCTCGGGTGCATTGACGACGCGCGACGTGCCCAGGCCGATCGTGCCCTGCGGGTTCTCGCGGATCAGCACCTGGAAGTCCTTCGCCGTTTCGCGGAACAGCGAGACATTGAGATTGGCGGCGCCGTCGAACAGCTTGGTCTTGAAGTCCAGGCCCCAGTTCGTCGCGATCTCCTGTTCGAACACCAGGTCATCGTCGTCGAGGCCCTGACCGCAGTCGGTGTCGGCCGGATTGCTGGGGTCGCAAATGCCCTCGCGGAACGCAAAGGCGTTGAAGCCGCCGCCCTTGAAGCCCTTCTCCCAGTGCAGGAACACGTTGAAGGCGTCGGCCGGCTGCCAGTTCAGCGACACCTTGGGCTGGAAGTTCTGTTCCTTGCGCTTGCGTGTCGTGGTGAACTCTTCGGTGCCGATCGCCACCAGCGACGCGTTCGGCGGCGGCGTCGTGAAGGTGTTGTTCCAGAAGGCGTCCTTCTTCTCGGTCGTGTAGCGGCCGCCGAACTCGAAGCCCCAGGTCGGAAGGAACTGCCACTGCAGGTTGACATAGACCGACGCGTCGTCGGAGTGCTGCTCGAAGAACTGGTCCATCTCGTCGCGGCTGGCGGCGGCCTCGGTCGGATTGACCGGCAGCTGGGCGAGAAGGTCGCCGAGCGGCACGCCGCCGACCGCGGCATCGTTGCCTCCGGCGTCGGCCGACGCCGCCGCGACGAGGTCATAGAACGGGACGTTGTTGATGGCGAACAGGAAGTGGCTATTGAGAATCTCGCGTCGGCCCCAGGTCACGCCGGCCAGGAAATCGGTGGTGCCGGGCATGAAGCCGATCCCGAGCAGCCCGTCCAGTGTCGGCGCGACGGTGCGCAGTTCGGCGTAGGTCAGCGGCGAGTGATCGCCGCCGCTGCCGTTGATGGCTTCCGCCGGCGCGAAATCCGTGTCCAGCGACAGCTCTTCGTCCAGCACCGCATGGGCGCCCAGCGCCACGACGGTCCAGTCGCCGACCGGCTTGTCGAGCTTGAAGCGATAGCGCGAGATCTGCGACCGGCGGAAATCCGCCAGATCCTGCGACGTCACCCAGTTGCCGGCCTTGAAGTCGGCGTTCGGATCGTACTTGCGAATCGTCGCCTGCCAGACTGGCCCCGACGAAATCGTTTCGAGCGCCGCACCGCCGTCGTACAAATCGTAGGCCTCGTACGCGAGCTCCAGGTTCGCGCCCCAGACATCGGGCATGCCGATGATCGCGCGGACGCCGGTGCGATCGCGGTCCTTGAAGCTGTCCGGCGCCGTGGTCACGACGTCCGCCGTCGTGTTGCGGATGTAACCGTCGCGCCGGTCGAGCAGGCCGGCGACGCGGAAGTTGACGCCGTCGATCAGCGGGCCGCCGTAGGCCGCCTCGATGCGCTGCCGGTCCAGCTCGCCGCGCTCGAGCGAGACGCTGCCGGACGGAGTTTCGCTGGGCCCATTCGAGATCAGGTGGATCAATCCGGCCGTGGTGTTCTTGCCGAAGCTCGTGCCCTGCGGACCGCGCAGCACCTCCATGCGGCTGACGTCGAACAGCGCGGCGGTGAAGTACGGCACATCCGTGTGCGGAATGCCGTCGATCGCCATGCCGACCGGCGGCTCGAACGCCTTGTTGTTGTTGTTGAAGGTGAAGCCGCGCACGCGCGGCGCAGCGAAAAAGCCGGCGGCGTCGACGCGCGCGTTGGGCACGAGCTGCAGGGCCTCGCGCACGTCGGTGACGCCCTGCTCGACCAGCATCTCGCCCGAGATCGCCGACATCGAGATCGGCACGTCCTGGATCGCCTGCTCGCGCTTCTGCGCGGTGACGACGATTTCCTCGATCTGGCGACCATGCGCCGGCGGCGGCGTTGGCGTGGGCTGCGGACGCAGCGGCTCGACGGCGATCGTCTGCAGCTGCGCGTCGTCACGGTCGGCGGCGTCGCCGTCGTCGGCTGCGCGCGTGTCCGCAGGCGGCGCCGTCGCGGACGGCGCGGCGCGCTTTTGCGCGTCACCCTCTGTGTCCGCCTGAGTGTCCGCCCGACCGTCCGCCTCTGGCGCCGTCTGCGGCGACGCGGTGGGCTGCGGCTCGTCGAGCAGGAAATCCAGGCCGTCCTCCTGGCCGGGGGCCGGCAGCGGCAGCGCCACTGCAGCCAGCAAGCACAGCGCCATGAGCGAAGCGCGCGTCTTGTCCCTGCGACCGGACCGATACCTTCTCATCGTCTCTCTCCTCCGCATCCCGCACGCTCTTACGGCGGCGCTGGACGGCTGTCGTTGGTGTAAGGGCTGTTTCTAGGGCGCCATCGCCCTCGCAATCTCGGGTTCCGCAACGCCCAGAATCCGCAGCGCGAATTCGGTGTAGTTCTCGACCAGCTCGTCGATCGCGATGCCGGCGTCCGGCGAGAACCAGAACGCCACGCGCAGGCCCATGCCGCCGATCGCCGCCATGGCGAGCCAGCGGTTACGCACCTTGAAGACGCCCTGGTCGATGCCGCGCTGGACCAGGTTTTCGAGCGTCGTTTCCGACTGCGCGCGCAACTGGAACGCGCGCGCGCCGGTCGCCTGCGTCAGAAAGTGCAGCTCCGAGTTCGACACCAGCGCCAGCATCGGCAGCTCGGCGTGCATGCGCACATGTGCACGCACATAGGCGACCACCTGCCGTCGCGGGTCGGGCTGGCTGTCGAGCAGGGCGGCGCTGATGCGCCGGTAGTGCTCCTCGTGGCCGATGCCCACCAACTCGGCGAGCACGTGCTCCTTCGACGGGAAGTGCGAATAGATCGTCGCCGGCTGCAGGCCCGAGCGCGTGGCGATGTCGCGGATCGACGCGCCGGCGAAGCCGCGCTCGGCGAACAGGTGCAGCGCCGCGTCGAGCACGACGCCGCGCGGACCCTCGCTGGCCGCAGCCGGCAGCGCCGCGGCGACCGTCGCCGCCAGTCGGCGCACCAAGGGCGTGGTTGGGCTCAAGCATCTCTCCTCAGATCTGAGTAGGCGTCCGAACGTTCGTTCGCCTTGACTTTGTTTTGCGAAGCTATACCATGACGTTTAACTAAGTCAACGGGCGAACGTTCGTTCGCTCATGACTGAGAATGATCGCCCGGAGGAGAACGGCGTCATGCCGCATTACGAAGTCCGTGAACTGCCGGTCACCGGCGGAACCCTGCGCGTCGGCTGCTGGGGCCGGCGCGGCCCTGTGGTTGTGGCCTCGCACGGCCTGACCGCGACGCACGTGTGCTGGCAGGCACTCGCCGACCAGCTCGGCGACGACGTGCGCCTGATCGCGCCGGATCACCGCGGCCGCGGCGGCAGCAACGGCATTACCGGGCCATTCGGCATGCCCGCGCACGCGGCGGATCTGGTGGCGATCCTCGACGCCTTCGCGTTGCCGCGCGCCGATCTGCTGATCGGGCATTCGATGGGCGCCTTCGTTGCCGTCGTCGCCGCCGCGCAATACCCGGATCGCTTCGCGCGCGTCCTGCTGATCGACGGCGGCCTGCCCGGCATCGACAAGCTGCCGACCGGCGTGACCACCGAGCAACTCGTCGCCGCGGTCGTCGGCCCGTCGCTGGCGCGGCTCGACATGCGCTTTGCGTCGGTCGAGGCATATCGCGACTTCTGGCGCCAGCACCCCGCCTTCGCCGGCGCGTGGTCACGCTACATCGAGCAGTACGTGGACTACGACCTCGTCGGCACCGCGCCCGAACTGCGCTCAGGCGTCAGCAAGCACGCGATCCTGCGCGATGTCGAAACCCAGCTGCAGGGCGACCTCGTGCCGACCGCGCTGGTGTCGCTGACGCAGCCGGTGCGTTTCCTCAAGGCACCGCGCGGCATCTTCAACGCCGATCCGCTGTACACCGACGACGTGCTGAACCACTGGGCCTGGCGCACCCCCCGTTTCAGTTGGGCCACGGTCGACGACGTCAATCACTACACGATCTCCCTGTCGGAACGCGGCGCACACGCGCTGGCTGCGGAGATTGCCGCGATGCTGTAGATGCGAATGTGGTGCTGATCAGGACGCCGCGCAGGTACGCGGCTTCCATCGGAGGAGAGAACATGTACAAGCGCTTTTGGGCATGGACCGCGGCCCTTGCCGCGCTGACCGCGGTGGCACCGGCGCAGGCCGACAACGCCGGCGCCGGCAACACGCCGCCGCAAGGACCGGCGAGGGTCGCGTTCGCGCCGGACTTCCCGGCTCTGATCGACCACGAGTGGAGCTTTGCGCTCGCGGGCTTCGGAGGGACCGCCCGCGGCAAAGCGCCAGGGCATGTGCCGGTGATCTTCGTGCACGGCAACAACGTCGACGCCTGTGACTGGTATCCGGTCCGCGACGACTTCCGCGCCGCTGGCTGGTCCGACCAGGCGCTGTGGGCGCTGTCGTACAACGGCCTGGGAGGCAACAACGGCCGCGCGCTGATGCGCGACAACCCGGAGTGTCTGGCCGAACACGAGGCAGCCGGTTTTGACGGCGTGTCGCGCGTCACCAGCAACGACGTCAACGTGCCGGATCTGTATGACTTCATCCTCGCCGTACGCGACTACACCGGTTCGCGCCGGTTCGCGATCGTGTCGCACTCGCTGGGCGTCACGGTGGCGCGCAAGACGCTGTGGGTGCACCCGGAGCTGCGCGCGGATCTGGTCGCCTTCGTCGGCATCGCCGGCGGCAACCACGGCACCAGCTTCTGCCCGCCCGGCTCGGAAACCACGGTCAACGGCTGCGACGAAGTGGCCGCCGGCACACCCTGGCTCGCAGAACTCAACGGGCCCGACGGCGCCGACGAAACCTATGCGCCGGCGCGCTGGCTGACGGTCTACGACGGCTCCGGCGCCGGCGATCCGGCCTACGTCGGCACGGATGCGCAGAGCCCTGCGCTCAAGGGCGCCGACAACCGCGAGTTTCCGGGCACCTACCACAACGACCTGCGCATCGGCGCGGCCATCGTCGCCGAGTACCGCGCGTTCCTGGAACAGGCCGAAGCGGAGAAACCCAGCGCGGCCGGTGGCGCCGTGTCGTGGCCCCTGCTGTTCGCGCTGTGGGCGGCGCTCGCCGGTCGAGCGCTCGCCCGCATCGCGTCGCGCATGCCGGCGGCGCCGCGCGGCCCCCTGCGCCAACACCGAACCACGGTCCACTGACCACGATCACCGGGGAAGAACATCCATGACACGCACGACCCGCACGGCCGGCTGGCTGCTTCTGGCCCTGAGCCTGCTCAACGCCCTCAACTTCGCCGATCGCTATCTGATCATCAGCTTCTCGACGTCGATCATTCCCGAGCTCGGCCTGACGCACTTGCAGTTCGGTTTGCTGACGGGATTCGTGTTCACCGCCGTGTACACGGTCATCGGCCTGTTCGCCGGCTCGCTCGCCGACCGCATGGACCGCACCTACGTGATCGGCATCGGCCTCATGGCCTGGAGCGCGATGACGGCGGCGACCGGCTTCGCCCGGAACTTCGGCCAGATGGCGGCGGCGCGCATGTTCATCGGCGTCGGCGAGGCCTGCCTGACACCTGCGGCGGTGTCGATGCTGGCCGACGCCTTTCCACCCGGGCGGCGCGCACTCGTCAGCGGCATCTACTACCTCGGCTTGCCGGTCGGCGTCGGCGGCAGCTTCCTGTTCGCCGCGGCGGCCGGCCCCGCGCTGGGCTGGCGCACGAGCTTCATTCTGCTCGGCGCGATCGGCGTCGTCGCCGGCATTCTGGTGATGCTGTTCATGTTCGATCCGCCGCGCGATGCCCGCACCGCGGACCGATCGCCGCGCAAACACGGCCAGGGGGAGCGCCTGACGCGCGAGCGTCGCCAGGAGCTGCGGCAGTGGGTGAACGCGTCGATGGACGCCAACAGCCGTGACACGGGCGACGCCACGTACCTGCCGTGGATCCGCGAAAGCTTTCGCGCAATGGCGCACGAACTGCGCGCGAATCCCGCGTTCGCCCTCGCGCTCGCCGGCGGCACGGCATACACCTTCGTCATGGGCGCGGGCATCCTCGACCTCGTGTGGTGGGTCAAGGAGAGGGGTTACGACGTCAAGCAGGCACAGCAGCTGACGGGGTTGATCTTTCTGACCGGCGGCATTCTGGGCTCCGTACTGGGCGGCATCGGCGCGGACTGGTCGTATCGGCGCTTCGCCGGCGGTCGGCTCAAGTTCCTCGGCTGGGTCACGGTCGCCGCGGTACCGCTGTTGCTGGCGTATCGGCTCGTGCCCAGCCACACGCCGCTGTTCTACGCGCTCGCCGTGGTCGGTGCGATGCTGTCGCTGATGATGTTCGGGCCGGTATTTTCCGCCGTGCAGGAGCTGGCGCCGTCCGAACACCGTAGCGCGGCGGTTGCCCTGTTCCTGCTGTGCGCGGCGTTCGTCGGCGCGGGCGGCGGCAACGCCTGCGTCGGTTTCCTGTCCGATCTCTTTGCGGCACAAGGCATCGACGAGCCGATCACGCACGCGACGCTCGCCATGTCCGCCTGCATCGTGTTTCCGATTCCACTGTTCTTTCTGGCCGCCCGCGCCCAGGGCCGGCGGGCGGAACCCGTGGCGATTCCCGAACCCGTCATCGCGTGACCCTGCGCGCGCATCGAGACCCAACCCAGCAGATCAAGGCGGCCTGATCGCGACCGCCCTTCCTTGCTCATTCCAATCACTCGGTCGTCGGTGCGACGCAGTTATTGTCGATCTGGATGATGTTGGTTCCCGCCGATCCGCCGCGCACGTCGCCGCTGCGGCCGACGATATAGCGCGCCCTGGGCGCGACGAAGGCCACATACGTGTCTGGCACGGTGCCGATCAGTTCCGCATCCGGGTAGCGCAGCGCGCGCACCAGGTCATAGATGCGCACCTCCAGCTCCGTGCCGGCCGGCGTGGTGATCGCGCCGTCGATGACGAAGCCGGTGCGGGTGAAGTCGAGGCTGCCGCCTTCTTCGGAGGTCCCCGTGATCCGGCTGGACGCGTCGACCGTCACGTCGTAGACGCCGGCGCCCTGGCCCGCCGGACCGGCAAACAGAGCCAGCGGTTCTCCGCCGGCGTAGGTGACGGTGCCGCTGACGCCCGCTGTGGTCACGGTGCCCGTGATCTGCGCGTTGCCGCTGGCGGCAGTCAGGCTGAAGCTGTCGCCGCTGAACTCGCCGCTGAACCACTCGACCTCGCCGTCCGGCTCCGGCTCGCCGTCGGAGACGTAGGCGCGCACCGTGCGCGGGCCCGCGGCCACCGTGGGTTCGTTGATGTCGATCAGCAGCACGTCGCTCTGGAAGCGCAGACGCCCGAAGTAGACACCCGGAAGCACTTCCGGCGTGATCGGCAGATCCAAGTTGACGAAACCGGCACCGAAGCTGCCGTCCGTCGCGCCATTCGTGCGGCCAAAGATGCTGAACGCGCGCGGGCTGACGAAGGCGGTGTAGCGGCCGGCCTGGCCGCCGCTGCTGCCGAAGGCGAGCACGCGCGACATGTCGTGCAGCTGGAAGGGGAAGGTCTCGCCATCGCTGGCCGTCACGGTTCCGGTCACGAGGTCATCCTGCGCCTGCGCTTCGAGCGCATGACCCTGCGGGCTGGATCCGGTCCAGCGCCCGGCGCCGTCGATCTCGATGTCGTAGCGGCCGGAACCGAGGCGGGCGGTCTTCAGAGCGAAGTTGCGCTCACTGCCGTCCGGCAGGCTCAGCTGGCCCTCGACGGCGTTCGTCTCGTTCAGGACGCCCTCGATCGTGGCGTTGCCGCTGACGGACGTCAGCTCGAACGCGGTGCCGGTCACCGTGCCGCTGAAGGACTCGGCGAGGCCATTGGGGAAGCCGTCGGTCACCAGCACGTCGATCCGCTTGCTGTCGTCGCTCAGGGTCTCCTCGCGCAGGTTCGCCAGCGCCGGGCTGCCTGCGATCGAACCCCAGAACTCGCGCGTCGCGACAACCTCCGGCCCGTTGCGGTCATTATCGTCGCAGCCGGCGACAGTCACCAGGCCGAGGATCGCTACCCACTTCATGATCGCGCGCATGTTGTTCACCTTCTCGTTCGTCGGTTGCTGAAATCGGGTTGGGGACGTGCTCACGCGCCCGGCGCGAGCCGGCCACTCAGGTGCCATTCGCCGCGGTTGGCAGTATCTGCCTTGTCGAAGACGTCTGTGAATGCTGGCGCACTCGCGCCCAGGCTGGCGGGCGTGAACACGTGGTTGGCACTCCCCAGCGCATCGTCCCTGTGAATCACGCTGCCGATGTCACGGCTGGCGATCGCCGCAGCGAGGGCCTTCTGCCGGATCCGATCGGCGATCAGCTCGGGATCGGTCTGGGCATCGCGCAGCTTGGCGCCGGCCAGACTCAGCTCGGCGCCGATCCCGTTGAGCACTGCCGAAAGCTCGTCGTTGAACGCGCGGTGTGCCGCCGCGATCGTCGCCTTGCCGCTGAGGTCGCGCTCCAGCAGGGCATACGCGACGCCGAATACCGGCACCGGGAGCGGCAGGCGGACGGCGACGTCGGGCAACAGCGACTGAACGGTGTCCAACACGCCGCCGACCAGGCCTGAACTTTCGAGGTCGATGTCCACCTCGAAGCCCAGCAATGATTCGCTCCAGCGGCCATGCGCCGCCGGGATCGGCTGACTCTCATCCCTGGAGAACTTCTCGCCACCGAAGACGCTGCGCGAAGCATCCGTGTTTTCGTTGACCGACGGACGAAAGCTGGTGACGGGACTGCCGCTGAGGACGAGCTTCGCGTCGAGCAGGATCTCGACCAGCCGGTTCACGAGCTTGTCGCGGTTGCCAGGCACCAGGATCGCCAGGGCCAGCGTCGTGATCTCCGCAATCTGTACACCGCTGAGCTCCAGCGGCAGCACGATGCGGATGCCGGCGCCGTCGAATTTGTAAAAGGCGACCCACAGGTAGGGCTCGGAGCGACCGGTCGTGTCCTTGGACTTGCCGACCAGCTTCAGGGTGCTGAGTTCGAGGCGGAACGAGAGGTTTGCGGCCGCGCGGGGCACGGCTCGACTGGTGCCGTAACCGCTTCGTGTACCGCTTCGTGCAACGGAAGTTTTCATGGCGCTGGACTCCGGCTGGGGGGATGCCGCGATCGGCGGTTGTCGCTACGTCCCGGCATGCGGAGGATTGGAATGCGCCGGTCCGTCCAAAGACCAGTCCAAATCCTGTCCAAACCATGCCGGACCTGCGCCACGCTGTGATCGGGTGCACAAAGCACACGGGGTTCGATCTACGCAGACTCCCGCAGCGTGCGCCACAGCACCTGTGCAAGGGCGTCCTGCGCAGTGCGCAGGTGATGCCGATAAGTGCCGAACGGCAGATTCAGACGCTCCGCCGCCGCTTCCTGACTGGGACACTCCTGGAAGAAGGTCGCCCGCAGAATCCGCGCGTGGCTCTGTGTGCCCTCGTCGCCCTCAAGACGGCCGAGCCCCTGATGCAGCCAATCCGGCAGCGCGGAATTGCCGGCGCCGACTCGCTGCCCCAGCGGATTGTCGACCAGCTTCTCCGGCCGGCCCAGGTCGCGCAGCGCCTTGCGCACCCAGCGATCGAACTCGGCACGCGGCGGCAGATTGCGATCCCGCAGTGTCTCCGCTTCCGGCGGCGCACGCGTGGCCTCGGCGCGGCGCGATCTGAATCCATCGAGCCATTCGTCGAGCGGAACGCGGCGCCAGTCATGGCCGAAAACGGTATAGGCACGCCCGTCGATGGTGAACCCGGCCTCCGGCCACGGTTGGAAGTCGACGTATTGCATCTGCGACTGCCACGCCTGCGGTCGACTGTGCGGCAGCAGATCGGCGGCGACGCCGTTGCTCGCCAGCCACAGCTCCGCGAGCCGCGCCGCCATCGCATCGTCCGCGGGGCTCGGCTCGTGATAGGCGCCCTCGCCGATCCACCAGCGCACCAGTCCGATGCGCTCGCCGGCGCGCAGGGCGTGCGTGCCGTTCAACCAGTTCGACGCGGCGATGCACGCGGGATCGTCCTTCGCCGGCGCATGCGCGAACGCGGCCGCATCGAGCCGCAGCACAGCGAGCACGCCCTGGAACCGGCCGGCGACGTCAACCAGGATGTTGAAGGCATCGGGCCGTGCGCGAAACCAGTTCGCGGCCATGCGTGCGGAGTCGGGGCCTTCATGGCGGGCGACGCAGTCGCGCACCGCTTCCAGATCCTCGGCCTGTGCCGTTCGACAACGCACGACCGGGATGCTGTGGAATCCCGAGATCTGACTGATCAGCGGGCTGCCGCGGTGCAGGAACATCAGGTCCAGCGCCGATCCGGCAATGCTGTTCGCGACCGCGTGCCGGCTGATCTGACGGTGCTGCGCGCGATAGCGCTCCGGATCACGCAGCCGCAGCTCGCGGTCGACGGTGTCGCGCACCAGGTCGTGTGGAAACAGTCCCTCGCTGCCGCGCTCGATGAAAGACAGTCCGGCCAGCCAGTCCAGCAGCACCGCCGCCTGCGCCGGCTCAAAGAAGCGGCGCAACAGGCTTTCCGTCGTCACGCGCGCATGCGCGCAGATTTCGAGCGCCTGCCGATGCGCCGCCGACGGCGACTGCATCACGAAGCGCTGCACCAGCGCCGCCAGCAGTTCCGGATTCTCGGCCGAAATCTCACCGCGCTCCTCGTGATGCTGGGCAACGAGCGTGAGCGCCAGCGGATGACCGGCCGCACAGCGCGCAGCGGCGTCGAGTCGATCATCCGGCACGTGAAGACTGCGCAGCAGCGCCCGGCTCTCGTCATTCGAAAGCACGCCCAGTTCGTGGACCGTCATCGCTTCGCGCCAGGCGGGGTCTGCGCGCCATTCGATCCCGGGCGGATGGCGGCCGGCGAACACCAGGCGCACGGAGTCCGGCAGCGCCGGCAGCCAGTGGCTGTAAAGCTCCGTCTCTGCGGACTGCAGACGCTCGCAGGTATCCAGCATGAGCACCCACACCGGCGCAGACGGGACGGCGCTCTTCAGTGCGTCGCGCAGCTGGGCAGACTGCGCGTAGTCGCGCAGATCCAGCAGACGCACCGGCACCGACCGGTCCAGAGCCACCTGTCGGCACGCCTCCAGCAGGCTGGACTTGCCGATGCCGCCCAGCCCATGAAAGAACAGCGCGCGCTGCGGACTGTCCGCTTCGATCAGCGTGCGGAAAGCGTCCAGATAAGACGCGCGCCCGACAAAGCGCGCAGCGCGCAGCTGCGCGAGCCGTTGCGCCAAGCGGCGCGGCTCTTGCTGCAGACGAGAACTGTCGGTATCGCTCATGGCATCCCTGCGACCGGACTACGCGGCACCCGACAGGCTACTCAAAAACGCGTGCCCGTTCGACGGACCGGGCAACGGCTAGGCGAGAATCGCGATCCCGGCAAGCACCAGCAGCGCGCCGCTGAGCCGGCCGCCCTGCACACCAAGCGGCGCGAGCTTCTCGATCAGCACGAAGACCGTGATCGCGCCGATCCAGAGCAGGCTCATCACACCGCCGACGAACAGCAGCAGCATCAACGCCCAGCAGCAGCCGACGCAGAAGACGCCGTGCCGCGCGCCCAGCCGCAACGCGCCGGCGATGCCCGGACGCCAGTGCTGCATGAAGAAACCCGCCGGCGAACGGCAGCGCGCAAGACACGACTGCTTCAGCGGCGTCAGCTGGTAGAGGCCGGCGTTGATCAGCAGCACGGCGCCGAGCACGGGGCTCGCGCTCTCCCACATCGGCGACAGCAGGGCCGCTTGCGACAGCGCGTATTGCAGGAGCGTCGCCACGAGACTGAAACCTGCCCAAGCCAAGAGGTAACCCGCGGTGAACGCGTGGATGCGCAAACCCGGCGACTCGACGCCGGCGCTGTTCCGCTGCACGCGCGCGTACAGCAGGATCGCCGGCGCGGCGCTCGGCAGCATCATGCCGACCATCATCACCGCCCACATCAGGAACACGAGGACGAAGTAACGCGCATCCCAGTCCGCCTGCATCATCCACGCCGACAGGCCATCCATCGCCCCGTACATGTCGAGCGAGGCCGGCACCAGGTACAGCCAGGACAGGACGATGGCGCCGGCCAGACCGACGACGACAGCGAGCCGCTCGCGCGCGAGGAGTTTTTCGAGCGTCGAACTCACCTCACGACGCCGTGCGTGCTCCAGTTGATCTTGGCGATGTGCGCGTGCGTGTCGTTGAAGTCGAGCTTGATCGGCCCCTGCGCCTTGCCCGTGCCCGTCACGAACTCGGCATCCTGATACTCGAAGCCGGTCGGCAGCGTCAGGCGCGCGCGATGCGGTGCGCCCGTGATCGGGTTCTTGATCGGCTGCGCCGAGGCCTCGAGCAGGCCGGGAATGCTGACACTCGCCGTGCCGGACTTCTCGTCGATGCGCAGCTCAATCGGCTTGTACTGCGTCGGATGGGCCTTGACCAGCGTCGTGCTGAACACCTGCGTGATCAGCGAACCGGGTTCCGTCTCCTTGCCCATCAGCACCGATTCGATCGCCGCACGCTGATCCGCGTCGGCGCGCTCGTCGATGACCGGCATCGCCTCGCCATTGCCCAGATGGATCGGACCCGGCCAGGCAAACAGCCCGCCGAATCGCAGCCCGTCCAGCTTGGTCTTGCCGAAGTGGCCCTTGTCGATCTGGCCGAACATATACGCGCGGCAGTTCCCGTTGGACGGCAGCGAGTTGAACTGGCAAGGACAGCCGACGTTGCAGTTGCAGTTGGAGACTTGGACTCCCTGCCAACGCCATTCCACGTACGCCATGGCTACTCTCCCGGAGAAGGGACAGGCCCCGAAGACTGCGCCTGAATTGGTCGCCGTGCAAGCGCCGACAGGTGCGCGCCGTCACAGGCCGCAAACCGGCAGTAGCCACGACTGTGATGAGCCTTTCAGCCGTATTGATTGAACCCCGTTGCGGAACTGGAACAATGAAATGCGTGATTAGGCCTGAATCTCAGCCATTGGTCGTCATGCCCGCGAAGGCGGGCATCCAGAGCCGACAAGTGCGTGCTTCGCATCCCTGGATTCCCGCTTTCGCGGGAATGACGACTCGAGACGAGCGGCCGGCTGAGATTCGGACCTAATCACGATGAAATGTGAGGACTACGCTTGCGGGCCAAGGCGGCCGGCGTCGGTCGCGGTGACGCTCGCTGCTGACTTAGACTGACCAGATGCGGGTCGAAACCATCATCGCGGTATCCAGGGCGCTCAACGAAGCGAACGTGCGCTTCATTGTTTGCGGCGGCCAGGCAGTCATCGCGCACGGCTACGTCCGATTCACGGCGGACCTGGATCTCGCCATCCGCCTGGACCCTGACTCGGTTCGCAAGGCGGTGGGAGCATTGAAGGCCGCAGGCTACCGCCCGTCCCTTCCGATCTCGGTGGAACAGTTCGCGGATGCGACGGTCCGCCGGCAGTGGGCCAACGAGAAGAACATGCAGGTCCTGAATTTCGTGAGCGACGCTGATCCCCTTGGGACCATCGACATCTTCATTCAAGACCAGTTCGACTTTGACCAGGAGTTTGCCTCGGCGGACGTGTTGGAACTCGTTCCGGGGGTCACGTGGAGAGTGCTTCGGCTGGATGCCCTCGTCGACATGAAGCTTGCGGTTGGCCGCCCCGTCGACCTGGACGATGCAGAGCACTTGAAGGCGATCAAAGCCATGAAGGCCGAGCCCAAGCGATGACTCAGGAACGAGCGTCTGACCTGATCAAGGCGAAGCCTGGCGACGGCACATTCGCAGGCGCCAGAAGGTTGTATCTCGAACGGGGCTTGAACATGACTCTTGTCGAGCGATTGCGCGCGGTCGAAGACATGGCTGAGTCAGCGAAGCTGATCCAGCGAGCGGCTGCAAGAGCCCATGCAACGAAGTAATCGGCAGGCTGCCTTGTCCGCGGCTTCGATCGGGAAGGCCGGTTGCTTTGACGAGTGAGGCTGAACAGCCCGGTACATCCTTTCGCGCGTTGGATTTGATCGCCGCCAAGCCGCCGTTCGTTCCGGTACGCAAGTTGCGCATCGACCTCACAATCGGCGACCAATGCGGGACGCGACTCAGCCGCACTGCACCAGCCTGAAGTAGCGCGAGTCGATAAGGCTTGACGGACTGATGCCGAAGCTTTCGAGGAAAACCCGGTCGGCGTGCGCGAGGTCGTGGAAACCGGCTTCGATTGCAAGGTCGGTGAACTTCACCCCGTCCTTCCACAGGTACGTCATGCGCCAGATGGACTGCCAGCGTGCGTATTCGCCGATGGTGGTGCCAACCTGCTGCTTGAACAACTCGCGCAGCCGCGAGGGCGAAAGGTGCACCTGCGAGGCCAGGCTATCCGGGGATACTTCATCGAGAGGCATCAGGTCGAGCAGCGCGCAGGCCTTTTCGATGCGTGGATCGCGTGGGGGCATCACGGGCCTTGCGCGCCCGATGACGGCTTCAACTGCGGCGTCGATCAGCTTGAGCGCCTCATCGCCGGGCAATTCCCCGACCATGGCCTTGCGCAGTGACGGCAGTAAGGGCTCGAAGGGGGCGTAGAGCAGGTCGACGATCGATTCTCCGGCGAGCACTTCCTTCAGGCCGGAGTATTCCGACATCTCGAGCGGGAAATAGAACAGTGCAATGTCGCTGTTGACCGCGACCACGCGCCGTCGCTCGGCGCGTGGTGCGACCAGGCTTGCGCGGGTCCGGAGACTGCGGCCCTCGACTTCGATCGTATAGGGCTCGCGACAGGCAATACGAAGGGTTGCCGTCAGGGGGCTGGTTGGGCGCTCCAGCACCAGCGTCGGTGCCAGCAGCAACAGGCCGCGCTTCCAGTAATAGATGGTCGCCCCCTGGCGGACCAGATCGGCGGCTTTTTCGCGACGCTCGCTGCGGTGCTCGGACTGCATGTGGAAGTGGGGCAATGACCGGATCGGCGTCTGATACAAGTCAGATTAGCCGAGTCGGTGCAACATGCGCACCGCGCCTCCCCAGAGAGGCGTCTGCCATCAACATTGAAGTGCGAGGAGCCTGACGTGCTGAATTCCCTGTCCAAGACGCTCGGTGGCGCTGCATTGCTGTGCCTGTGCAGTTGCAACTCCAGCAACCCGTTGACACCGAGCGGGGCAGGTTCCGACGACATCGATGCGATCGTCAATGCGGCGCCCTGTGCCAGGTCGTCTGCACCAGCGGCTGTGGGCATGCCTGACGAGGCGCGGATTTTCGGCTGGGTCGAGTACCTGGTGAGCCTGGGCAATCGCAGGACCGGCACGGTCGGCGGGGCCAAGGCGGCGGCCTACATGAAATGCCAGTTCGAGTCGCTGGGCCTGCAGGACGTCCACTATGAGACGGCGCCGGCCTGGAAATGGGAGGTGAGCCGATCCAGCCTTGCGGTTGCGGGGCAGTCCATTGACGCCTTTCCCATGGCACGCACGTTCGTCACGCGCGATACGCCAGCGGTATTTTCGACCGGCGCGGGCGGCTTGAATGCAGAGATCGTCGACATCGGCCTGGGCACGCCAGCTGAAATTGCGCTGACGGACGTCGAGGGCAAGATCGTTCTGTTTGACCTGAAGTTCCTGGTGCCGACGCTCGGCTTGGCGCCGCTCATCGAATTTTTCTGGGATCCGGGGCTGACCATCGCCGATCCTGCGTCGCTGACGGCGAACCCGTTTCAGACGACTGCCGCCTCAGTGCTGCAGGGAATGGTGGATGCGGGTGCCGTCGGCATCGTCGGCGTGCTGGCGGACTATTTCGATTCCAACAAGTACTACAACGAGCAATACCACCTGGACATCACGATCCCCGGCATGTGGGTGTCGGCGAAGGACGGGCAGAAGATTCGTGAGCTCATGAGTGCGGCCGGCGGTGCACCAACCGCCAACCTGGTGATGGAGGGCAGCCAGGAGCCAACGATCGGACGTGCGGTCGTCGGCAGCCTGCCCGGAAAGAGCATGGACACCATCCTCATCACTTCGCATCACGACGCGGTGTGGAGCGGCGCGGTCGAGGATGGCACCGGCGCCGCCGGCGTGTTGGCGCAGGCGCAGTACTTCGCGTCCAAGCCGGCGGACGCACGCGAGAAAACGCTGCTGTTCGCGACGATGGATACGCACTGGGCCGAGTACAAAGTGCACAAGGCCTTCGGCGAGAAATACATCCTCAACAAGGAAACACCCTACAACATCGTCGGCGATGTCAGCATCGAGCACATTGGCAAGCAGGGCATCAAGGACGCCGACGGTAAGCTCGTCATCGTCGACCAGCCGGAATACCGCGGCATCTTCGAGAACCTCGGGCCGACGCTGAAAGCAACCATGATCAACGGAATGATCAAGTACGACCTGCGGCGCATGGCCCTGCTGGATGCCACGCCGCTGTGCGGGACTGTCGGCATTCCCACCGATGCCTTCTCCTGCGTTGCCGGCATCCCCACTGCCAGCCTGATCTCCGGTCCGAACTATCTCTACGACGAGGCCGACACCCTGGACAAGGTGGACAGGACGCAGTTGGTGCCGATCACCCAGTTCTTCGCAGAACTGATCGAGGCGATGGATGCGACGCCGTCCGCACTCATCGGCGTGCCGGTACCGCCCTTGTCGGCGGCGGCGCCGAGCGCACCGTGATTATCCGCAATCCCGTCTTTGCCGGAGCACTCGTGGTTCTCGTTCTGACCGGCTGCGGAACGACACAGGATGCATCCCAGGCCGAGCAGCAGGACCTAGGGCTGGCGCGCGGCTTCGGGCCGGACGGTACCTTCTACGCGCCGCCCCCCGATGGCGCCGGCAGGAGCGTGGCGACGCGCTGGCCCATCGTGCTCTCGCACGCGTTCTCGGTGACCGCGCAGCAGTCTTTCCAGAGCGATGCGACTGCCGACGGCGGTGGCAACGAGGTCTATGGCGTCAAGCAGATGCTGGAAGCTGGCGGTGCCGTGGTCTACCAGCCTGACAAGATCGCCTACGGTTCCAGCGAGACGCGCGGCCAACTGCTCTACAAGAAATGTGCAGGCACCACGCTCGACGAGATCCTGTGCAAGGGCAGTGATCCCGTCGAGGTCGATGGCGTCCACCTGGCGACACAGCGGTATTGCGCAGACCCGGCGCTGCGCGCGCGTCATGGCTTTGCCGACGAGGATGTGTGCCGCAGAAACCTGCAGTTCAACATCATCTGTCACTCGCAGGGCTGCCTGGATTCGCGCTACATGCTCGCCGCAGTCCGCAACGAGTACAGCGGCGAGTTGATGTACAAGAACGTCGTGAGCTGGACATCAATGGCCGGGGCCAACAAGGGTACGGCGCAGGCGGACTATTACCTTGAGGTTCTCGCCGCGTGCCTGTTTCCGGGCTGCAAATCGCCGCTGATCGATCTGGCCTATGCCGTCGATTCCGCGCGTCAGAACCAGGCGGTGGTCGTCAACGGCAGCGAATCGGCGGTGGCGCTGACGCGCAAGTACGTGCTTCTGACCACCGACATGGACTGCGATCCGGACCAGGGCGCGACTTGTTTGCCAAGCTTCAACCAACTCTATCCGTTGCCGGTCGACGCCGGTCACCCGGTCTTCTACCAGACGTTTACCTCGCAGGTGATCGATATCGATCATCCCTGCTACACGAGCAAGAAAAGCAACTGGCAGATCGTCATGGACAACGAGGGCCCGAACGACGGCAATATCTCGATCGACTCGCAGAAATTCACGACCTACGGCTGGGGTAATGCCGGTCCGGCCACGCCGGTGCTGCCGCGCTGGGTCGATGGCACGACGCTCGATCCGGCGCGAGCCCACCCAGGGCTTGAGCACATGGCGTATTCCGACCTCAAAGTGCCTGGCATGGATGATGGCAAACTCAGCTGCGGCAGCGAAGACAACAGCATGTTCCGCTTCAGTCGCGTCGATTTGTATCGCGACATCGTTGCAGAACTGGTCGAACGGGGTTTCTAGTCAACAAGTGGAATAGGAAGCGGTTTGACCACATCCCTGTCTGCCCGCCGCCCGCGGCGACCTCATTGGAACGGCCACAAACAGTGGCATTCTTCAAAGAGCGGGATGCCGGTAGCTGCCATTCGTGACTGCCCGCCTCTGGCACGAAGCCGCCGAATCACGTGAAGACCGTGCCCACCGCGCGGCATGACGTCGCGCGTCCCGAGTCGAACCCCTGCGTCAGGCGACGGCAACCACCGCGCTGCTGAGCCGCTGCGCGATCCACAGTTCCAGTTCGTCCGCCGGCAGCGCGCGCGTGAACCAGAAGCCCTGGCCGCTGATGCCGCCGAGGCGGCGCAGGTAGGCGGCTTGCTCGGGGTGCTCGACGCATTCGGTGACGACTTGCATCTGCAGGCTGTGGCCGATCTCGATGATGCCGTTGAGCAGCGAGGTGGCATCGGCGTTGCCGGGCACGTCCTTGAGGAACGAACCGTCGATCTTGAGGATGTTTACGGGCAAGGCGCGCAGGTAGCGCGGCGATGAATAGCCGACGCCGAAATCGTCCACCGCGACGGAGAGCCCTTCCTGCCTGAGGCGCGAGAGCAGGGCGCTGGCCGCGTCCATATTTTCCAGCAGCGCTTCCTCGGTGATCTCGATCGCGAGCGCACTGCCCGACAGACCCCAGCGCCGCATTTCCGCGAGGATGTAGTCGTCGATCTTGGCGAGGCGCAGCTGCGCCGCGGAGAGATTGAACGAGGCCCGTGGCACCGGGACACCGCGCTTGAGCCAGTCGGCCATTTGCGCGCAGACGGTGCTGACCGTCCATTCGGTGAAGGGCCGCAGCAGGTCGCCCGATTCCGCGACAGGGATGAAGTGGTCCGGCTGCACGTAGCTGCCGTCGTCGCGGCGCCAGCGGGCCAGCGCCTCGACGCCGAGCACCCGCGCGCCGGACATCGCCATGATCGGCTGATAGTGGAATCGGAGCTGCTGGCTGGCCATGGCCCGGTGCAGCTCGCGGTTCAGTTCCAGCACCCGGCTCGCGCGCTGCTGCATCGACGGCTCGTACATCTTCATGAAGCCGCGCGCATGCTTCTTGGCCCAGTGCAGCGCCGTGTCGCTGGCGTACAGCAATTGCTCGGCGCTGTCGGCGTGATCCGGATAGAGCGCGCAACCCAGGCTGGCGGACACCGCAAAGCCGTCACCGAGTTCCAGCGGAGCGGTCACGACGGCTTGCAGGGCTTCGCAGCGTTTCTGAAAGTCGGCGACGCCCTCCTCGCCGGCGGCGACGTCGGCAATCCACGTGTACAGATCCGGTCCCGTGCGCGCCAGCAGCGCCGACGTCGGGTCCGGCAACTGACGGCGCAGGCGCTCGGCGACTTCGCTGAGCGCGATGTCGCCGATCCGCGGACCGAGCGCGTGATTCAGCTCGCTGAAATGATCGAGTCCGAGCGTGACCAGGGCGAACCGCCGCTCCTGCGCGGCGCCCTGCGCAAGCACCTCATGCAGGCTTTCGCTGAACTTGCTGCGGTTGGGCAGGCGCGTCAGTTCGTCGTACTGTGCGCGGTGCAGCGCGAGGCGCTGGGATGAGAGTGCCAGTTCGTTGGCGCGGTCGCGCTCCAGTTCGGCCAGCTTGCGGTCGGTGATGTCCTGACAGACGCCGGTCAGGCGGATCAGCTTGCCGACGTCGTTCGTGACCGGGAAGGCCCAGGTGTGCAGGTAACGCAGCTCGCCGTCGGTGTGGTAGATGCGCTCGTCGTGCGAGTAGGGCTTGAGGTTGTGAAAGGCATCGTTGGTGGCGTCGATCACCCGTTGGCGGTCGTCGGGATGCACCTTGCCCAGATAGCCCTCGTACGTGGGTGTGTAGGTTTGCGGCGTTTCGCCGTAGATGCGGTAGAGCTCCGGGCTCCACACGGCGTGCGGCTGCGTAATGTCCCAATCCCAGACGCCGAGATGGGCGACGCCCTGGGTGTCGACCAGCATCGACTCGCTGCGCCGCAGCCGGTCTTCCTCGCGCTTGCGTCCACTGATGTCCACGCCGTGGACGCCGTAGCCGGCGACGCGGCCCTCGCGCAGGACCGCGGTGAGATTGAGCCAGTACCAGCGGCGGATGCCGTCCGCGCCCAGCGTCGACACTTCGACCTGCCGGGCCTGGCCTTCCGTCCCGACAAGCTTGAGCGCCTGCTCGACTGCATCGGCGGATTCGAGCGAGAAATGCGCTGCGAGCGAGTGCCTGGGGGCATTGGGCGCATCGACGTTGGAGGCCAGAACCGTCCCGTCCGCAGCCAGTTGCGCGACGATGCCCGACTGGCCGTCAAACCACTCGTGCAGCTTGTACGCTTCGGTCTGCGTGTCGGGTTCGCTGCTGCTCATTTCGCGGTCAGCCATGTTACGACCACGGCATGGAATGTATCGACTATAAGCTGTGGAATGCGGGCTTGGCGAAGGAAATTTCCGACTTCGTAAAAAAACTCTATGCATTCTCCGGGCGCGTCACCGCGAAGTGCCGCCCGCGAATCACGCAACCAGCGCCAATGCAATCAGAGATTCAAGGCCTTCTTCATCCACGCCGGCATGTTGAAGTCGTAGCACTTCTCCTCGGCGCGGCGCGTGATACGCCAGCCGTCGGCGGTGCGGACGTATTCGTCGACATACCAGAGTCCGAGGAACATCGTGTCGGTGCCGCCTTCCGGTTTGGGCACGACCATCGGGTTGAAGCAGGCGATGCGGCCGGTGGCGCGGTCGCCGTCGATCGTAAAGCCGCAGTTGCCGACGAAGTGCATGTACGCCGGGAAGTGCTGCAGCGCCTGCGGCAGCCATTTCTTGACCGCCGGATATGGCCCATCGACGCCGCCCATCGCGCGGTAGTCGATCCAGGCGTCGGGCGTGAACACGCTGTCCAGCGCCTCGAAGTCGCGGCGGTCGATCGCGTTGGCGTAGCGGACGACCAGGTCTTTCAGCTCGATGCGATCCGCGAGGCGCTGCAGCGCAGCCGGATTCACTTCTGCAGCACCATGTCGGACTTGCCCCAGTAGGCCTTCATCGACGTGAACTTGCCGGCATCGTTGAAGGTCATCACGTCGATCACCTGGATGTGCGCCTTGCCTTCGGGCATGTTGAGCCGCACGTCGAAGGCCATCGCCGCGGCGTTGCCGTGCGAGGCGCGGATCGGCGCCGCGAGTTCGAGGCGCGCGCCGGTGGCGATCGCCATCTTGTAGAACGCGGCGATCTCGGCCTTGCCCTTCTTCAGCGGGCTGCCGACCGGGTCTTCGACGGTGGCATCGTCGGTGTAGAGATCGGCAATCGCGGCGGCGTCGCTGCGGTTGAAATGGTCGATATAGGCCTGCATCGCGGCCTTCATGCGAGTTTCGTCGGTCATGGCAGTGTGGGTTCGCGCAAAAAGGCGCGCGGCGATGATCGGGCAGCCGGGCGCACAAACGTCTCGTCCGGATGGGGGAGACGACCGGCATCGTTGCGGAATACGCTGCCATCCAGCTGTCACACGCCGTTGTGGGGCAGAGTACGTGGAACGGACGTGCCGTACCTCCGGAGCCCAGGCCGCCGGCGGTGCGGTATTGCTGCGCTCGCGGCTTGACGCCGCGTGCCGGGCAGCATATTGATACGTCACGTTCCCGATCGAGATCGAACGGCTTCCAGCAAGCCCAAGGAACGTCCGCCTGCCCCGTTGCAGGTGTGGAGGAGTGAGGACATGGCGACCACAGCCAAGGTGACGGAGATTTCCCTTGCGCAAGCGCGGCGTATGGGCAGCAAGACCGCAATGAGTCCGAGTCCCAAGGGCGCGGCGGCGCTCGACCTCGAGCAGGCCGACCGCCTGCTCGGCGCGATCTATGAAGGGCCGATGGAATCGCCGCCCTGGCAGACCGCGATGCAGCTGCTGCGCGATCAGCTGAAGGCCGGGCACGTGACCCTGATGCTGCGGCCGCCGTCGTCCGACAGCGCCGGCATCATGATCAACACCGGTCCGGTGACGCGCCAGGGCGTCGAATCCTACGAGACCCATTTCTTCGCGATGGACCCCTTCGTGCGCCTGCCGGAGGACGAGGTCGTCACCGCGGAAGAGCTGATCGGCCGCCAGTGGCTGCAGAGCGCGGTGTATCTCGAATACCTCAAGCCGCTCGACATTCGCCACCTGCTCGGCGCGGACATCTGCACCAAGGAAGGCATCGAGTGCCGTCTGCGCATCACGCGTGGACACAGCGCCGCGCCGTTCTCCGCCGAGGACAAGGCCGTCGTCCGCTTCATGCTGCCGCACCTGAAGCGCTCGATCCAGCTGCACGCGCGCCTCGACTTTCTCGAATGCGAACGCCAGCTGTTCGCCGGCACCGTCAACCGCATGCTGCTGGGCATGATCAGCCTCGCGCAGGACGGCACGATCATCGAGACCAACCAGGAAGCGCGCCGCATCCTCGCCGAGAAGGACGGCCTCTGGCTGTCCGGCAATACCTTGTGCGTCGACAGCAGCCAGGAAAGCCGCGACTTGCAACGCATGATCCGCTCCGCGCTCAGCGACTCCACGGCCGCTTTCAACAGCGAGAACAGCGAACCCGGCGTGGTCGAGGCAATGTCGGTGTCGCGCCCGTCCGGCCGCGCCAAGCTCGGCGTGCTGCTGCGCACGATCCCGCTCGGCCAGTGGTCGGAGAGCAAGCAGCGCCCGGCCGTCGTCGTGTTCCTGCGCGATCCGGAGTCCAACGCCGCACAGCCGTCGCAGGAACTGGTGCGCCGCCTGTTCGGGCTGACGCGCATGGAAGCACAGCTCGCGCTGCTGCTCGCCGAAGGCCTGACGCTGGACGAAGCCGCCGAACAGATGAACGTGCGCCGCAACACCGCACGCACGCACCTGCGCTCGATCTTCTGCAAGACCGGCGTCACGCGCCAGACGATGCTGGTCAGGCTTCTGCTGAACAGCGTATTGACGCTCGGGTAAAACCGGTCGCGCCAAAGCTGTAGCCCGGACGCAGTCCGGGGACGCGCCGCAACGCCCCGGGTTTCACCCGGGCTACGAAGCGTCGCGCTCAGCCCGGCTGCTTCTTGCCGTGCTTCGCCAGCCAGTGCGCCGTGATGTTCGGCGCCTGCTCGAAGGGCGTCACGATCTCGTAGATGCGTTCGTAGGTCGCGCGCTTGATCAGCCACTTGCCGTCGCGCTTGACGTAGGTGTCGCGATACAGCGCGCTGCCCTCGGTGACGATCTTGTGGCGCAGGTCGAGGAACCAGTCGGTCAGATACCAGACGCCTGTGGCTTCGGTCGGCGACACGAGGTCGATTTCCGGATGGTTCACCGTGTGCCGAGCGATCGCCTCGGCGTGGAAGGCGTACTCGATCGCGCCGATGATCTTGTCGCGGCCCTCGGCTTCGAACAGGTAGCTGCCGCCCTGGTAACGGACGCTGGCGTCTTCGGTGAACAGCTCCTTGAGTTCGGCGATGTTCGCCGTGTCGATGCAGCGGCAGTAGCGGTACTTGAGCCGGCGGATCTGTTCAATGTCTTCGAGTGGCAGGGTCATGTGCGTTCTCAGATTCCGAAGCCGCCGGACACGTTGATCTGCTGTCCGGTGACGTAGCCGTTGGTGGCGAGGAACACTGCGGCGCTGCCGATCTCTTCCGGCTTGCCCCAGCGCTTGATGCACAGCAGCTTCTGCGTTTCGTCGGTCCACTTCTGGTCGAAGACGCCGCGGCGCAGCAGTTCGAGGAACATGCCGGCCTCGATCACGCCGACCAGCACCGAGTTGGCGCGGATGTTGTGGCGCCCCTCTTCCTTGGCGATGCCCCGGATCAAGGCTTCGTTCGCCGCCTTGGGCGCGACCGACAAGCCGTCCTTGGGCGGCCACCAGACGTGGCCAGCCGAACCCAGGTGCACGTAGGACCCGCCGCCGCTCGCGCGCAGCTGCGGCAGCGTCGCCTGCACCGCGTTGAAGAAGCCGTGCACCTCGATGTCGATCGACTTGCGCCACAGCTCTTCGCTGGTCTCGGCGATGGCCACCTGCTCGACCACCGGGCCGGCGGCCCAGACAACCGTGTGGATGCGCCCATGCGCGGCGATCGCGGCCTTCACCGCCGCATCGACCTGGGCGCGCTCGCGCACGTCGGCAGCGTGCATCGTCGCCTTGCGTCCGTTCTTGGCGATCTCGCCGACGACCTTCTCGGCGACCGCCTGCTTGGAGCGATACACGATCGCGACGTCGGCGCCGGCACGGCCGAAGCTCTTCGCGACCTCCTGGCCGATGCCGCCGCTGCCGCCGAAGACCAGCGTCGCGCCGGCCGGGAACGATGCTTCAGTCATTCCGCTCTCCTCGATGTCTTATTCAGAGGAGATTCTTCGCCGCGGCCCGCGGACCGGCATCACCCGTTAAGACGACGGCTCCGCGACGGACCGATCAGGCCGCCATCAATTTCCAAGGTAGAAGGTCGCCGGATTGAACAGCCGGGCGGGCGGCGCCTTCTCGGTGTCCAGCCCGAGCACGCGCAGCACCGTCTTGCTGCCGTCGATCAGGTCGACCATCTCCATCTCGGACGCATACCAATGGCCGTCTGCCTGCCGCAGCGCTTCTGCGGAAGGGACCGACAGGCGCTTGCGTGCGCCTTCGCCCGCGAAGAACTCGATCTGCAAGGGCACGCAAGTCTGCTGGTCCACCCAGCTGCGCACGCGCGTGTACTTCGATCCAGAGTTCGCGGCGGGGGTGTAGTCGAGCATCGTGGTCTTTCGGCCGGACACTTCTTCGTGCCCGGAAATCGCCAGCGTCGCGTCGCTGACCGCGTACTGCATCTGCTTGAAGTCGTAATAGCTGAAGTTGGTGCCGAGCAGCGCACCGTCGGCGAAATCGCCGCTGACGCGGCGCACGCGGCGTACCGACGGCAGATAGACGTACATGCCGTCCGCGCTCTCGCCTTCGGCCTGGCGCACGAGATAGGACGCGCCCGCGAGATACTCCGGCGCCTCGATCCGCAGCGTTGCGCGCACCATTGACTGCTCACCCTGCGTCTCGCGCAGCGCATAGACGCGCCCACGCAGCGTGCGCACCGCGCCGCTCACATCGGTCGCAACCAGCTCCACCTTCTGCACGCGCACATTCTTCGGTACGTTGGCCTGCATGCAGGACTGCAGACTCTCGACCGTCTCCGCCGCAACCGCCGTAGACACGAACATCACCGTTGCCGCGAGCAGCAGCCGACCCATTCCGTTGTTTCGCCCTTTCTGTCGCATGTTGCGTCTCCCCTTGCTGAATCCATTCAAGGCCAAGTACCCAATCCCCGCCCCAAGTCCGCCGTGCCGGCCGGCCTCACACCATCATCGCCAAGCGCTCGATGCTCCAGTATGCCGCGATTGATCCGATGCCATATGCCAGCAGCCCGCGCAGTCGAGGCTCGGCAGCCACGAGTGTCGGAGCCGTCCGTGCGGCGCGGATACACAGGCCGAACACCAGCACCAGCAGCAGCTGCCCGCATTCGATGCCCAGGTTGAACGCCAGCAGCGCCTGCGGGATCTCGCGCTGCGGCAAGCCGATCCGCGCCAGGGCGCCCGCGAAGCCCAGGCCATGAATCAGGCCGAACACGGCGGCCAGCAGCCACGGACGCCGCCCCGCCATGCCGGCCCGGATTTCCGGCCGCAGCAGCCGCAGCGCGAGCACGATCAGCGTGCCCGCGATGAGCACTTCGGCGAGCGCGGACGGCCAGCGCAGATAGCCCAGAGCCGCCGCGGACAGCGTGAGGCTGTGCCCGAGCGTGAAGGCCGTGACCGTGCCCACCAGCGCCCGCGGCCGTCGCACCAGCCAGACCAGTCCGAGAATCAGCAGCACGTGGTCGAGGCCCGCGAGCAAATGCGTGAAGCCAAGCTGCAGATACTCGGCGAACACCGGCTTCGCGCTGCCGGCAATCGGTACGAGCCACTGCGCATGCGCCGCATCGAGCAGTCCCTGCGCGACACCGCCGTTACGGGACTCGTACCGCACGATGGCGTTGATGCCGCCGGCGGCCAGACCGCTGACGGCGAGTGTCCGCCCTTCGAGTGCGTCGGTGCAGGCCAGCTGCCGGCGGCTCACCAGCGCATCGTCGCCCTCGATGCGCGCATCGGTTTGCGCCTCGGTGGCACAGTCCGGTGGCCAGAGCGGCGAGATCGGCGTTCCACGCACGCCGATGACCGAGGTCCGCCAGGTAACGGCGTAGTGTCCCGGTGCGAGTTCGTGCAGATCGAGCAGCGCCGGCGCGAGCGGATGCGCCTGCGCCGACACCGTCCCCAGCAGGCCGAGCAGCAGCCCGAGCAGCCAGGGCATGCGCATCGGCCGCTTCATGCCGGCTCAACGTCCGCGGTCGAAGGCAAGCCGACGACGCGGTAGCGCGCCCGCAGGCGCTGCAGCTCCGCGCGCAAGCTCTGTGCGCGCGCCTCGTCCTGCCAGGCACGCACGAGCTGGGCCTGCAGTTCCGGCGGTGTGTCCTGTCCACCCGCAACACGCGCAGTGACTTCCACCAGATGCCAGCCGAAGACCGAGCGCAGCGGACCGATCCAGGCGCCGGCCGCCGCCTGTGTCGAAGCCTGCGCCAAGGATTCGGCAAAATCGGTTCCGAAACGCGCGCCAACCTGCGCGGCGGTCCACGACGAGAACTCCCGGCCGAGCAGGAAGGCATCGCCAGCCAGCTGCGCGTCGGCCTCACCGCGATCGAGGCCGGTCCGCAACTGTTCCAGCGCAGCGCGCGGATCGGCATGATCGATGTCGTCGCTGAGAAACACGTGCCGGAAGCTGATGCGCCCCGACGGGCGATAGCGCGCCGCGTGCCGTTCGCCATAGGCGGCCAGCGCCTGCGCATCCAGCGGCACGGCGTCAACGAGGCGACGCTCCATCGCCTGCAGCAGGCGGCGTCGCACCACCGGATCGCTGCGCGTCATGCCCAGTGCCGCCGCTTCGCTCAGCAAGGTGTCGTCGCCGACGCGCCGCTCCGGGTACAGGAAACGCATGTTGCGCAGCAGGCGTTCGCGCACGACCGGATCGCTGCGGCCGAGCCCGCGCCCGAGCGCTTCGCGGACCAGGATCTCGTCGTCGATGTAACGCTGCAGGCTCGCCTGCAGTTGTGCCGCGGTCGGCGCGCGGCCGGAATCGCGCAGCCAGGATTCGCGCAGCTGCGCGATGGCTGCCGCGTTGATGCGGATCGGCGTGTCGTCGAAGGGCAGCGGTTCCTCCGGCAACAGCCAGCGCTGCAGCGTGAACAGCAGTGCGCCGAGCACCATGAAGTGCAGCAGCGGCCGGCGCAGCAGGCTGCTCACGGCGCCGGCCGGTACCAGATCGGCGAGGTCCAGGCGCGTTCCTGGATCGTCTTCGGATAGTCCGCGTTGCAGCAGTCGGCCCATTCGGCCGGCACCGCGTCCGGGTTGCTGCAGTCGATGGCGGCAGTCAGGCACTGGCGCGTCGACCAGCGGCAGCTCGGATTCTCGACGACGCGCGCGTAGTAGAACGCCGGCACGGCCGGATCGAAGCCCGGGTCTTCCCAGACCGCGCACAGGCTGGCGAAGCCGGAACCGGAGGTCTCGCAGCTGGACAGATCGACGCTTGCGCCGTTGGCAGGATCGCCAGCGACTTCGAACACCTGTTCCTTCTTCTCACCGCTCTCGTACCAGCCCTTGATGATCTGGATACGCTGCAGCGGCTCGACCGGCTCGCCGGGCGCGCCCGGATCGCGCAGAGCGGAGACGGCGAAGCGTGGACGCGACTCGGCGCCGGGCACGGCGGCCAGATCGCCGCCCATCGGCACGCCGTGCGCGTAACCGATGTCGACGAAGTCACTGCGCCCGCACTGGTCGGCCGGCAGATCCCAACCGCCGAAGAGGCGCACGACCGGGCGCGTGCCGCTGGTGGCGTAGGCCTCGCGCCGGCGCATCGCGGCGAACAGCGCGTCGCGCGTGTTTTCCTCGGCCCACAGCACGGCGAGACCGCCGGGGCTGACCTCGATCACGTCGGTCATTCCGGGCACGCTGTCGCGCGGATTCTGGCCGGCGCCGGCGTGGCCCATGAACGTGCTTTCGACGACGTTGCCGGGCGTGCCGATGTGCGTGTCCGAGCTGCCGATGAAGCCGTACTTGAACGGGTTCGCCCCCAGCAGCTGCTCCTGGCGCAGACCTTCCTTGAGCGCCTCGCGCAGGAAGTCCTGCTCCATCGGCGGCCCGGTGTTGAGGCCACCGAAGCGGTTGCCGGTGAGGTTGTTGTAGGGCAACAGTTCAAAATCACAGAGCTCGTCCTGCGCGCCGGCGCCCTGCGTCCCCAGGCACTCGGACTGGCCCTTGTGCTGGTAGATCTCGGCCAGCGGCTCGTTGTCCTGGCGCCGCTGCGCGAAGGCCTGCGTGTACTCGTTGCCGAAGCGATCCTGGGTCTCGAACATGGTGCCGGCCGACAGGTTCGAGTTATGCGGAATCGTCAGCACGTCGCAGCCGTCCTGCGCGCGGCACTGCTCGTCGAGCGCCTGCCACAGCAGCTCCGGGCGCGGATACTCCTGGTAGGCCGGCGGGATCACCGGCACGACGTCGGTGCGGAAGATGACGTTGCGATGCAGGTTGTTCGACAGCGGCGCGCCGGTCCACTCGTAACCGACGAAAGTCGTGAAACGGCAATCGTCGCTGCGGTCGTAGAACGCTTCGGCGGCGAGCTGTACGTCCTGCCACGGCGTCTTCGCCGCTTCGAGACAGGTCTGTCCGCCGAGCCCGCAGTACGGCAGGCGCGGCACGCTGCCGTTGGCGCCGATGATCGGCGCATCGGAGATCAGCGGCACACCCTCCGGCACCGGGAACTGCGGCAGCTCGGGCAAGCCGACCGCGGCAAGGTTGAAGGCGATGAAGGACTGGTCCGGGAAGTTCCGGTAGAGGATGCACTCGGGTGCGTTGTATTCGAGGTAGTCCGGGTTGGTGCAGATCTCGGTCTCGCCGAACAGCTCGGCGTGATCGGTGACCGCGGCGAAATCCAGCGGCCGCGCGATCTGGGTGCTGCGCGTCGGCTCGCCGTTCTCGTCGTAGGGCTGGATACCGATGCGCTCACCCAGCGCAAAGCGGTAGGCGTCGTGCGGCCCGACGATCGTGCCCTGCGTGTTGGCGTCGAGCGAGTACTTCGTGTGCACGTGCAGGTCGCCGAAGTACGGATTGCGCTGCGGCGAGTGGTTCACGCACTTCGCCGTCGCTGGCGGCACGCCAGCCGCCGGCGTATCGCTCTGCCCGCAGCCCGCCAGCCACAGCGTCAAGCCGACGCCGGCCAACGCAATCGAATGTCTGTTCATCTCCTCACCCCCGTCGCCACCGGTGCATCGCCGGCGACGATCGATCATCGAATCATGGACCCGCTGCGACGGGCACCGACAAAAAATCGCGCGCCGCCGCCAGCGTCGCTTGCGGATCTTCCTCGTGCGGCACGTGGCCGAGATGGTCGAACACGACCAGCTGGCTGCCGGCGATGTCGCGCCCGAAGCGCTCGCCCAGCGCCGGCGGAATCAGACGGTCCTGCCGCCCCCACAGGATCAACGTCGGCGTGCGGATCTGCGCGATGCGCTCGGCGTGGTCACCGGGACGCATCTGCGCGAAGCGCTGCGGCAAGGCCGCGCGGTTGCCGGCGCGCAGGGTCAGCTCGTAGTAGCGGTCGATCAGCTCCGGCGTGATCTTCGACGGATCGCCGTAGACGTTGCGCACGCTCGACTCGATCACGCCGCGCGGCAGCGTCACCAACATCAGCTTGTTGAACACCGGCATGCGCGCAATGCGGAATCCGATCGGCATCGACTGTGCCGCCAGCGGATAGCCGGCCGCATCGACCAGCACCTGGCGCGTGATCCGCTCCGGGTAGGCCAGCGCGGTTTCCCAAGCCAGTTCGCCGCCGAAGGAGTTGCCGACCAGGATCGCATGCGTCACGCCCAGGCGATCGAGCACCGCGATCACGAAGGCAACGTAGTGCTCGACGCGATAGTCGTTGTCCGCAAACGGCCCGGTGAGACCGAAGCCCGGCAGGTCGAAGCGGATCACGCGCCGATCGGACTTGAGGCCGTTGACCCAGCCGTCCCAGGTGTGCAGCGAGGCCGAGGTGCCGTGCAGCAGCACGATCGGCAGCGGGTCCTCGCGCGGGCCTTCGTCGCGCAGGTGCACGCTCAGCCCGGCGACATCGACGAACTGCGACGGCGGTGGCGCCCAGCGGGCCGCGAGCTCCGACACTTGCCGGTCCGGCGCCCAGGTCAGCGCGACGCCGACGCCGATCAGTGCCACGAGGAGCAGCAGCAGTCCGGCAATCAGCTTGAGCAGTGTCTTCATGATGTCTTGTTCGCGTTGGCGGCATCGAGGAAAGCCGGCCGCTCGCCGCCGCCGTGCAGCACCAGGTTCGTGCCGGACACATAGGCCGCGGCGGACGAAGCCAGCCAGACGCAAGCCTCGCCGATATCCGCGGGCGTTGCCAGCCTTTGCATCGGGATGGTTTTCGCCACTGCGGCAACGCCGGCAGCATCGCCGTAATGCAGATCGGCAAGTTCGGTCAGCACCGGCCCGGGGCTGACAGCAACGACGCGCACCTTGGGTGCCCATTCGACGGCCAGCGACTGCACCAGGCTCAGCACGCCGGCCTTGGCCGCGCCGTAAGCCGCGGTGCCGGGCGAAGGCCGAAGTGCCGACACGCTGGCAACGAACACGATCGCCCCGCCCTGCGCCTGCGCCTGCATCAGCGCGTTGGCCTGCTGCGCCAGGTGCAGCGGCGCCAGCAGGTTGAGCAGAATGATCTTCTCGTGCAGCCGCGGCGAAGCCTGGTCCGCCATCGAAAACGGCGCGCCGCCAGCGTTGTTGACGAGCACATCGAGCCGGCCGTACTTCGCGCGGATCGCCGCGAACAGCGCATCGCGCGCCGCCGCGTCGCGCACGTCGCAGGCGATGAACTCGGCGCTGCGGCCGCCACAGGCCGGCAGATCGGCCGGCGCCTCGCGCCCGCAGACGATCACCGTCGCGCCGTCGGCGAGAAAAGACTCGCTGATGCCGCGGCCGACGCCCTTGGCGCCGCCGGTGACGAGGACCACACGTGATTCGTTCATCTACCCCTCTACGAAGTCCTGTAGGAGCGGCCCATGGCCGCGATTCCTTTCATGCGGCGTGAACGCCGCATCGCGGCCGTGGGCCGCTCCTACATTCTGTGGTGCGACATTGAGTCAGCCGCCTGTGCAATCCATCACCCAAAGGGACGAAGAGCCCTGCAGCCGCGTGCGGGACCATTCGCTCCCACAAGGAACTCTGGCATGACTCCGAGCAACCCCCCGGAAGGTCCGGTCCCGGAAGGACAGTACGCGACGCTGCGCAACGGCTACCGCATCCACTATCTCGACGAGAGCCTGGGCGGCGATGGCCGGCGGCCGGTCGTGGTGTTCCTGCACGGCTCCGGCAACGGCGCCTGCGGCTACAGCAACTTCAAGGGCAACATCCCGGCGCTGGTGCAAGCCGGCTACCGCGTGATCGTGCCCGACCTGATCGGCTACGGCTATTCGGACAAGCCGGACAGCGTTGAATACCACCTCGACTTCTTCGTCGAGTGCGTGAAGCAGGCGCTCGACGCGATCGGTGTTGAAAAGTACACGCTGGTCGGCAACTCGCTCGGTGGCGCGATCGCGCTGGGCTTTGCGCTCGCGCATCCGCAGAGCGTCGAACGCCTCGTGCTGATGGCGCCAGGCGGCCTCAACGAACTGCCCGACTACCTGGCGATGCCGGGCATGAAGAGGATGTTCGAGCTCTACGGCTCAGGAAAGCCGGTGAGCGAAGCGCAGATGAAGGACTTCTTCGTCAAGGCCTTCGTCGTCAACCCGGACTGCGTCAGCGACGAGCTGGTGCACGAACGCGCCGAGCTGATGAAGCGGCAGAACCCGCAAGTCATCAAGACCATGAAGGTGCCCAACATGACCGCACAGCTGGGGCAGATCCAATGCCCGACGCTGGCGCTGTGGGGACTCAACGAAAACATGATGCCGGACAGCGGCATCCTGCGGCTGGCCAAGGGCCTGCCGGACTGCCGCATGGTCCTGGTGCCGCGCTGCGGGCATTGGGTGATGATCGAGCATCGCGAGCTGTTCAATCGCACGGTGCTGGATTTCCTGCAGAACGGCTAGCCGCCATGGCACTCCCCGCTCCCCGTATCGCCGCACTTGGCGACGAGTTGTTCGCCGCGTTGAGCGCGCGCTCGGTGCTTGAGCCGCTGACCAGCCGCGAGCCTGCGATCGACATCGACGACGCCTATCGCATCTCGCTGCGCTTCCTCGAACGCCGCCAGGCCGAGGGCGAGCGCGTGATCGGCAAGAAGATCGGCGTGACCAGCAAGCCGGTGCAGGACATGCTCGGCGTGCACCAGCCGGACTTCGGCTTCCTGCTCGATACGATGCAGGTCGCAGACCGTTCGATCGTGAGTCTGGCGAAAGCGAAGCTGATCCAGCCGCGCGCCGAAGGCGAGATCGCCTTCGTGCTGAAGAAGGATCTCAAGGGGCCGGGCGTGAACGAGGACCAGGTGCTCGACGCGACCGAGTACGTCTGCCCCTGCTTCGAGATCGTCGACTCGCGTATCCGTGACTGGAAAATCAGGATCCAGGACACCGTTGCCGACAACGCCTCCTGCGGCGTGTTCGTGCTCGGCAAGGACCGCGTCAAGCCGCATTTGCTGGACCTCGCCGCGGTGAAAATGGACATCCGCAAGAACGGCGAGCACATCGCCTCTGGCCTGGGCAGTGCGGTGCAGGGCCATCCCGCTACCGCAGTGGCCTGGCTTGCGAACACGCTGGGCCGCTTCGGCATCCCCTTTCTGGCCGGCGAGGTGATTCTCTCGGGCTCGCTGGCTCCTCTTCTTCCCATCGTTCCCGGCGACCGCTTCCAGATGAGTCTCGCCGGTATTGGAGAAGCCTCAATCGGTTTTGAGCGCTAGACGTCTTTCCCGCGAAAGCGGGAATCCAGTTTGCTGGATGCCCGCCTGCGCGGGCATGACGATGAAACCAAGGACAGAGTCATGACAAAGATCAAGTGCGCCATCATCGGTCCCGGCAACATCGGCACCGACCTGCTGTACAAGCTCAAGCGCTCCAAGGTGTTGGAGCCGGTGTGGATGGTCGGCGTCGATCCGACCTCCGAAGGCCTGGCTCGTGCGCGCGAGTTCGGGCTCAAGACCACCGACCAGGGCGTCGACGGCATGCTCGCGCAGGTGAAAGCCGACGGCGTACAGATCGCCTTCGACGCCACCAGCGCCTATGTACACAAGGACAACTCGGACAAGCTCAACGCGCTCGGCGTGATGATGATTGACCTGACGCCGGCGGCGATCGGACCGTACTGCGTGCCGCCGATCAATCTCAAGGAACACGCCGGCAAGCGCGAGATGAACGTCAACATGGTCACCTGCGGCGGCCAGGCGACGATCCCGATGGTCTACGCCGTGTCGCGCGTGCAGAAGGTGAAGTACGCCGAGATTGTCGCGACCGTGGCGTCGAAGTCGGTCGGCCCGGGTACGCGCAAGAACATCGACGAGTTCACGCGCACCACCGCCGGCGCGGTCGCGAAGATCGGCGGTGCCGACGAAGGCAAGGCGATCATCGTCATCAACCCGGCCGAACCGCCGATGATCATGCGCGACACCATCCACTGTCTGACCGTGGACGCGCCGAAGCAGAAGGAAATCGAGGCCTCGGTGCGCGACATGGTCGCCGAGGTGCAGAAGTACGTGCCGGGCTACACGCTGGTGAACGGCCCGGTGTTCGACGGCAACCGCGTCACCACCTACATGCAGGTCGAAGGCCTGGGCGACTTCCTGCCCAAGTACGCCGGCAACCTCGACATCATGACTGCGGCGGCGACACGCACCGCCGAGATGTTCGCCGAGGAAATTCTCGCCGGCCGGCTCAAGCTGGCGGCGGCGTGAAGGAGCAAGCCATGAACCTCAAAGGCATCAGCATCAAAGTGCATGACATGTCGCTGCGCGACGGCATGCACCCCAAGCGCCACCAGATCACGATCGAGCAGATGAAGTCGATCGCCCAGGGCCTCGACGAGGCGGGCGTGCCGCTGATCGAAGTCACGCACGGCGACGGCTTGGGCGGCGCGTCGGTGAACTACGGCTTTCCGGCGGCGAGCGACGAGGAATACCTGCGCGCGGTGATTCCGCTGATGAAGCAGGCCAAGGTCTCGGCGCTGCTGCTGCCCGGCATCGGCACCGTCGACCATCTGCGGATGGCCGCCGACTGCGGCGTCACGACGATCCGCGTCGCCACGCACTGCACCGAGGCCGACGTCTCCGAGCAGCACATCAGCCTCGGCCGCAAGATGGGCCTGGACACCGTCGGCTTCCTCATGATGGCGCACATGATCGAGCCGGCGCAGATCGTCGAGCAGGCGCTGCTGATGGAAAGCTACGGCGCCAACTGCCTGTACGTCACCGACAGCGCCGGCTACATGCTGCCGGACGACGTCAAGGCGCGCATCGGCCTGCTGCGCGAGAAGTGCAGGCCGGAGACCGAGATCGGCTTCCACGGCCACCACAACCTGTCGATGGGCGTCGCCAATTCGATCGCCGCGGTCGAGGCCGGGGCACGACGCATCGACTGTGCCTGCGGCGGCATGGGCGCCGGCGCCGGCAACACGCCGCTGGAGGTGTTCGTCGCGGTCTGCAACCGCATGGGCATCGAGACCGGCGTCGACGTGTTCAAGGTCTCCGACGTCGCCGAGGACCTGGTCACGCCGATCATGGACTTCCCGGTCCGGATCGACCGCAATTCGCTGACGCTGGGTTATGCCGGCGTGTACTCGTCGTTCCTGTTGTTCGCAAAGCGTGCCGAGCAGAAGTACGGCATTTCGGCGCGCGAGATCCTGCTGGAGCTGGGCCGCCAGAAGATGGTCGGCGGCCAGGAAGACATGATCGAAGACACCGCGCTGACGATGGCGCGCGAGCGCGGACTGCTCAAGGCCAGCGCCGCTTGAGGGGCTGACTTTCGTTGCGCCGGCCTGCGGCCGGCGCGGCCGCGATCAGGCGGTCGCCCGACCCGACATCGCGGAATTCAACACCTTGGGGCCGGCCTTGCGACGGGCGCGGGTCGGACGGGCGGGCGCGCGCGGAATCTCCGAAGCGAGCGGCTGAGCGTCGTATTCCGCATTGGCTCGCTTGACGCCGCTGAAGAACATCACGGCGATGAACGCCATGGCCATGCCAACGATGTAGCCTCCGATGAATGTCATCACAGCATTTCTCCGGTTGCTGTGATTGGAGACTAAATCAGGACTCCGGCGCGCAGAACCCCCTACAGCCGCCTGACCGACGCACGGTCGTCATTTCGCGATGAAGGGTGCCCGACCCGTCCCGGCAATCAGCTGCCGGCGTCGGCATTCAAGCGCTTGACACCGTTCAGAAACATGATCGCCGTCGAGGTGATCAGCATCCCAGCGACATATCCCGCGACAAACATGGCCATGGCCGCCCCCATCCGTGGTGGTTCTTCCCTTGTGAGAAAAAGCTTACACGGAACTGCCGCGCGCGCCCACTGGGACAGAACGAAGGATGCCGCCCTGAATTGGGGCGCCGAAGGGTGTCTAAGCGCCCGAGTCCGTTCGCCCGGGGTACGGCGATCTCCGGCGTCGTCGCGAGTGGTGCGAACGGCGCCTACGAATCGAGTCGCGTGCGCAACTGGTTGATCACCCGGTGATGGCGGCACGCGGTCTCGTACTGGCGTTCCAGCAAGGCGTGCACCGACGGCGGCGTGTCCCAGTCGACCGCATCCGCCAGCAGGGTCTCGGCCTCGTTTTCGTCGCGCTCGACGTCGTCGAGAATCACCCGCTCGTCGCGTCCCAGCGCGGTCGCCTTGATGTGCATCCAGGTGCGGTGGATCGTATTGGCGATGCTGCCGGCCTCGCGTGGGTGGCCGCCAAGCCCGCGCACGACGTCCTGCAGATCTTGCGCGGACGAGCCGAAGAACTGCGAATACTCGGCCAAGGCATTGCGCAGCTTGTCGTGATGCGCCTCTTCGGCGGCCGCGCGCAGACAGGCCTCGCCGTTCTTCTCGGTCACGATCAGCCGGTTGAGCATTGAGATGGTGTCGACCGTGCTCATGATAATGAACTCCTTGACTTCGAAGACGAGCGCGGACCTCGGGCCGCGCCCAAGCTCTCTCAGCTCTGGTAGCGATCGATCAGCTTGCGCAGGCTGCCGTCGGCCTTGTGCGCGGCCAGCGCGGCGTCGAGCCGGCCCGCGGTATCCGCGCTGACGCCGGCCTTCGAGAACATCAGCGAGACGTCGCCGCTGTGGATTTCGAGCGGCAACCGCACGATCCGTTCGGTCCAGCCCTTGCGCCGCAACACCGCGGCAGCGACGAAAGGATCGTCCAGCAGCGCGTCGACATCGCCGTCGACCAGGCGCGCGTAGTTCAGCTCGACGATGGGCGCGGCGACGAATGCTTCGCGCGTGGCCTGGTCGAGAATCATCTGGGTCGCGGATTCGCCGTAGTAATAGCCATCGGTGACGGCGATCCGGCGCTGCGCGCGCGCCAACTCCTGCAAGTCCTTTTCTTTCAGCGCCGCGGCGTCTTCGGCGCGGGCGAACAAGGCGAAGGTCTCGCGCCGATACGGCTGCGAGAAGCGTGCATAGACTTCCCGCTCGGCGGTCGGCGATGCCGCCATCAGCACGTGCACCCGCCCCTCACGCAGCTGGCCGAGCAGCTCCTGCCAGCTGCCGCGGACGAATTCGAGACTGCAGCCGGCGTCGCCGGCGAGTTGTCGCACGATCTCGACATCGAGTCCGGCGACCGCGCCGTCCGGCCCTTCGAACTGATAGGGTTCCCAGGGATCCCAGCCGACGCGCAGCAGGCAGGGATCGGCCGCCACCTTGGGATCGACCGGAGCCGGCGACGTATCGCGCTGACAGCCGGCCAGCGCAATGAAGGAACAGGCCACCGCAAGCATCCAGGTACGCATTCCCAGGCTCCTCGATGAATGCTCATTGATGCCGCAAGACGGCCGCATTATGCGCCGCTCCGCCGGGATCGCGCAGCGGCGCAGCGGCTCAGTGGCCGCGACGCAGCGCCGCCTGCGGGCTGAACATCTGCGGACGCAGGTCGCTGCGGTTCAGTTGCCACCAGCCTTCACCGGCCTCGTTGACCAGATATCCGGCCTCGTAGGCCTGCGAAGTCAGGTCGTGATAGACGGACACGCCGCGATGGAAGGCCTGTGCGTCCGGCGCATAGCGGAACGCGATCACCGCGACGCGGTAGAGCTCGCCGCGCATGTCGTAGTTGTCGGCCAGCGGCGACATCCAGGTGTCTTCGTCGGCATAGATCACACGCCGGCCATAGACGTGGCGGAAGCCGGGCTTGAGCGTGCCCTCGATGACCCAGACCCGGTGCAGCTCGTAGCGCAGGAAATCCGGATTGAGCGTGTTCGGGGTGAGCAGATCCTTGTAGCGGACCTCAGGATCGTTGACGCGGAAGTTGTGGTACGGAACGTAGATCTCGCGCTTGCCGAGCAGCTTCCAGTCATAGCGCTCGGGCGAGCCGTTGAACGCGTGGTCATCGTCGACCGTGCGCAGCCCGGACGGCGGCGTCGGATAGTCGAAGGCAATGTCCGGCGCCTGGCGCAGGCGCCGCGTGCCGGGGTTGTAGGCCCAGACATGCGTGCTGCCGTCCGCGAAGTCGTTGGGCTGGAAGCCGACGTCGATGTTGCCGCGATCACGCGGCGGCAACAGGGTCTCGACCAGGAAATACGCGGCCACCGGATCCTGGTTGGGGGCCCGTTTGGCCGGATCGGACGCAAGCGCCAGCGTCTGATAGCTGAGCTTGCCAAAGGTGATCGCGCCGGTGGCAAACACGTCGGCGATATCGACTGTCGCCGTCTCGTTCCACACAGTGGTCGGCCGCAGCACGTTCCAGATCGCTTCCAGGCCGCTGGACGGGAACGGGAACGGAATCGCACCGCTCTGCCCGGTCACGCCCAGCCCATCGTGCACAATCTGCGCGTGCTCGACGTTGTGGCGGATGGTCGCGCAGGCCCAGTCCGGCAGGCGGAAATCGCGGTGACTCGGATACACCGGAATCCGGTAGCGCTCCGGGTATTTGCGCAGCAGCACCTTCTGCCCTTCGGTCAGCCGCTCGGCATGCTCGGCCATGTTCGCGGCCGTGATCGTGAACAGGGGCTTTTCGTCGGCATACGGACCCGGCGCGTAGCCGCGCACATCCTTCAGGCCCGGCCACGCGCCCAACCACTTGCCGCTGTATTCGGCGACACCGCCGGCGGAAGCGGCGCGCTCGGCGCCGACGCAGGTCATCGCGGGTCCGCCGAGCGCCTGCAGACGCGCCTGCGCATCGGCAGCTATTGCCGGCGACCCCGCCAAAGCGAGCGCCAATGCTGCGCCGTCCGCCCATCGGATCGCGGGCCGGATCGCGCGCCGCATCACGCCGGCATCGGCGGGGCGCGTCCCGCAAACAGGGCCTTCGCCGTTTCGCTGGAGACGTCCAGCACCAGGGTCGAGGTCGCGACAAAGCGGGTCTTCGCCATCTTCCACTGTGCCCCGTACTTCGTGTACTCGTCCTCGTAGTAGCCGGCCAGCTGCGTCAGCGTGCGGTCTTTGGTGTTGATCAGGAAGTAATGCAGGCTCCAGGTGCCGCGCGCGCGCGCGGCGTCGAAAATTTCGATCTGCGGATTTGCGCCGTGATGCAGCTCGACCATGTGGTCGTGACACCCGACCAGACGGAACAGCTCGACCAGCGCATCCGCGGTCGCGAAGGTGCCGACGACGCCATAGTCGATGTGCACCGGTCCATCGGCAAAACAGGCGCGCATGCCGGCCGGATCCTTGCGATCGCAGCAGGACAGATAGCGCGCCTTGAGGCTGCGGATCGCCTCGATGTCCTCAAGCACCTGTACGCGCCGCGCAAGATCAGCCGACTGCATGGTTCTCCCCGGGATTGATCGAGTCTGCAGTTCAACGCAGCGACCGGCGGGCCGAATCCTCCGTTTGGCTGAGGCCCCGGATCCCGGATTGGGGGCTCTACTCCAAACTGACGACGCCGCAGCGCCGTCGGCCGTCTAATTTTGCTCGGCTGGGGGACCTGCGATCAGGCCGGACATCAGAGCCGGTCATCGCAGTGATGGACGCGATCGAGACGGGGGATATTCAATGAACTGGCGCAAGCTTCTGCCGGTCGTGGCGATGATACTGGCCGCCGCGGCCATCGGCGTACTGGCGTTCCTGGTGCGCAAGACGCAGAGCGTGGACAACACCCTGCATCTGGACCGACTGCAGCGGATTCGCGTCATCGACGCCCTGGATGTCGGCCTCAACCGCGCGGTGACCCAGGTAGGCGCCAGCACGCTGTCGAACATCGAGGTCGCGCGCGCCGAAATCACCGCGCAGCTGGGCGATGCGCTCGACGCGCTGGAGAAAGGCGACGGCGCGATCCGCGGGCTGAGTCCGGCGATCGACGCCAGCCTCGACAGGTTTCTCGACACGATCGAAGGCAAGTTCGAGCTCGCCTACGACTTCGAGATCCGCAACAGCCTGAACAGCGCGCGCATGATCCAGGGCATGGATGCGGTCCCGGTGCTGGGCGACAGATGGCTGCTGCTCGTCGGCGACGCGCCGGACACGCCGGCCAGAACCCTGGTCAACCAGCTCAAGAGCGAAGTCACGACCTTCGGCGCCGTGCTGACGCCGGTGAACGAAAGCAACATCGTCGACCTGCTCGACCAGATCACGACGCTGTCGTCGACCTATCCGGACGAGGTTCAGGCCGCGGCGCGGTCGCTGCGCACGACCGTAAGCGGCGTGCTGGAGGACAAGAAAGACCTGGTAGGCCGCATTTCCGGCTTTCTGTCCAAGCCGACCGCCAAGGAACTCCGCGCCGTCGAGCAGGCCTACATGGACTGGCACTCGGCGCAGGTGGCGGGCGCCAACCAGTACCGCCTGTGGCTGGCCAGCTACGCCGCCATCCTGCTGCTCGTTCTGGCCTTGCTCGGTCTGCGCCTGCGCCGCAGCTACCGCGAGCTCGACAAGGCCAACGACGAACTCTCGCATGCCAACGAACACCTGGAAGTGCAGGTCGAAGCGCGCACGCGCGACCTCAGCCTGGCGATCAAGGAACTGAGAGCCTCGCAGTCGCAGCTGATCCAGTCGGAGAAGATGGCCTCGCTCGGTCAGATGGTCGCCGGCGTCGCCCACGAGATCAACACGCCGCTCGGCTATGCACGCAGCAACGCCGAAATCGTGCGCGCATCGCTGGGCGACATCCGCGGACTGGTCGAGGCACAGACGCGCGCGCTGAACCTGCTGACCAGTGAGACCGCGACCGACGAGCAGGTCGCGCAGGCGCTGGAAGCCGCTCACGGCATCGCCGAGTCGATCAACGCGCAGGAGTTCGTCGGTGAGCTCGACAATCTGCTCAACGACACCGACCACGGCCTGCACCAGATCGCCGAACTGGTTGGCAGCCTCAAGGACTTCTCGCGCGTCGACCGCTCGCGCAGCGACGTCTTCGACGTCAACGACGGCATCGATTCGGCGCTCAAGATCTGTCACAACCAGCTCAAGCACCGCGTCGACGTGGTGAAGTCCTACGCCAAGCTGCCGAGCATCGAGTGTTCGCCGTCGCAGCTCAATCAGGTGTTCCTGAACCTGATCAACAACGCGGCGCAGGCGATCGACGGCAACGGCAAGATCTACATCCACACCTCGTCCGGCCCCAAGGGGGTCGCGATCCGCATCCTCGACACCGGCTGCGGCATGACCGACGACGTGCGTGCGCATATCTTCGAGCCGTTCTTCACCACCAAGCCGGTCGGCAAGGGCACCGGCCTGGGCCTGTCGATCGTGTACCGGATCATCGAGGATCACGGCGGCACGATCGACGTGCGGTCCACACCCGGCAAGGGCAGCGAGTTCGCCATTCACCTGCCGCTCAAGCAGGCCCGCATGTCGACCGCCGCGCTGGCACCCGGGCCAGTTCCAGGCCCGGAACTGGCCGTCGCCTGACCGTGATCCGAAAGGGAGTGCCTTTGCGATGACCGAAGTGAAGAAAGCGCGTGTGCTGTTCGTCGACGACGAGACGCGCATCCTGACGACTATGAAGATGTTGTTCCGCAGCCAGTACGAGGTGCTGACCGCGGACAGCGGACAAGCCGCGCTGGAACTGCTGAAGACACAGCCGGTCGACGTCATCGTCAGCGACCAGCGCATGCCCGGCATGACCGGCATCGAGTTGCTGCGCGCCGCGCGCGAGCTCAATACGCATGCGATGCGCATCCTGCTGACCGGCTACTCGGATCTCAACGCGATCATCGGCTCGATCAACGAAGGCGAGATCTTCCGCTTCATCAACAAGCCGTGGATCAACGACGATCTGACGACAACGGTTGCGCGTGCGGTGACCGCCGCGCGCGTGAGTGCCGCCGCACCCGCCAGCGACGCCGCAACACCGGTTGTGGGCACGCCGCCGGCCGTGCTCGTGCTCGACGACGATGCCAGCGTGCCCGCAAAGATCCAGAGCATCCTGGGCAACGACTTCCGTGTCGTCGGCGCGACGTCGATGGACGAAGCAGTCGGTCTGCTGGAGCGCGAGCGCATCGGTGTGGTCGTCTCGGACACGCGCGTCCAGGATCATCCGGTGATCAACCTGATCAGCACGCTCAAGCAGCACCACCCCGAACTGGTGTCGGTGATCCTGACCGAGCGTGCGGACGCCGGTACGGCAATCGACCTGATCAACCAGGGCCAGGTGTACCGCTTCATCACCAAACCCATTCACGACAGCCAGTGCAAGATCACGGTCAGCTCGGCGCTGCGCCAGCACCACCGCCTCGCGCAGGCGCCCGAGCTGCATCAGCGTTACGAAGTCGCCGCCGCAGCGGAGGCACCGCCGCCGACCTCGCAGACCGGCAAACTGATGGACCGCATCCGCGGCTTGCGCAGCGTCGTTAAACGCTGGGTGTGAGGAAGCGGATGAACGACGCGCCCATTCCTGTTCTCATGCAAACAGGTGAAGCCCCGCGCACCTGCCGCGCTTAAGGTCGACGCTCCAGAATCGGCGGAGCGGAGCCTTGGCAGAGCGCGCGATCGAAGAAGCGGTACTCAGCGGTCGGCTTTGGGATGAGTTCTGCGACAGCCTCAAGCAGGCCGGCCAGCAGATCCTGCGCCCGGAGGCGGCGGCGACGACGCTCGACCGGGCCGAAGGCTGGCGCTACCTGACGCGCCTGCTGCGCATCGGCCTGGAGATGCACCTCGAGTTCGCCGACCCGGACTTCCCCGGATTCTTTGCGCCGTCGCACGAGACCGGCAAGATCGGCGCCGACAATCCCGACAACCTGTACCTGATGGCGCGCATCAGCGGCCGCCACGACTACGTGATCCGCGGACACCGCGGCAGCGTGCCGTACCTGAGTTTCGGCAGCCAGAAGGGCGGCTACGAAACCAATGGCAGGATGGAGCAGACCGGCTTTCTCGACGCCAAGGATCTGCGGCTCGACGCCGACGGCCGCTTTGAAGTCGTGCTCAGCAGCACACCGCAGCCGGGCAACTGGCTCAAGCTCGAAGCCGACAGCAACGCGATCATCGTGCGGCAGACGTTCATGGATCGGCAGACCGAGCGTCCGGCGCAACTGACCATTGCACGTCGTCACAGCGGCGCCCGGCCGCAGCCGCTGTCGGCTGAACGCATCACCACCGGCCTGCGGCGCAGCGCCGCGTTCGTGCAGGGCACGGCCACGGTATTTGCCGACTGGGCGCAAGGCTACCTGCCCCACGTCAACCAGCTCCCGCTGGCTGATCAGGACACCTGCCAGCGCGCCGGCGGCGATCCGAACATCCTCTACTACCACTCGGCCTGGGAACTCGCCGAGGACGAGGCGCTGGTGGTCTTCCTGCCGCGCATTCCTGAGTGTCGCTTCTGGAACCTGCAGATCAACAACTGGTGGATGGAGTCGCTGGACTACCGTTACCACCGCGTCCATCACAACACGCATTCCGCGCAGGTCGCGGCCGACGGCAGCGTGACGCTGGTGCTCGCGCACCGCGACCCGGGCCATCCGAACTGGCTGGAAACCGCCGGCCACGATCGCGGGACGATGTGCCTGCGCTGGGTCGGTGCACGCGAAGCGGTGCAACCCGAAACGCGCGTCGTGAAACTGTCCGATCTTCCCCTCGCCGTCATTCCCGCGAATGCGGGAATCCAGAATCAGCGGCGCAGGGACTCGAACCCTGGATTCCCGCCTGCGCGCGAATGACGAGAGTCTTATGACCGCTGCCATCGTTTTCGAACCCCAGGCCCTGCTCGCCGAAGCCAAGCAGAAGACCGGCCTGACCGACTTCGGTCCAGCCTCGTTCCGCGAAGGCCTGGCCGTGTTCTGCCGTGCGCTGGAAACCGACGCACATCTTTCGGACTTCGGCCGCACCCTGCTGCATCAGAAGGTCATCGAACTGCTGGTCAACCGCCTCGGCATCGAGGACTGGTACCGCCGCCACCCTGAGATCGAGAACGAACAGATCGCGGCACCGCTGGTGATCGTCGGCCTGCCGCGCACCGGCACGACGCTCCTGCAACGCCTGCTCGCTCAGGACCCGCAGTTCTACTCGATGCCGTGGTGGGAGTCGCGCTACCCGGTGCCCTTCGCCGGCGAAGACCTGCGCGAGCCCTCGCAGCGCATCGCGCAGGCGCGCGCCGAGGTCAAGGTGATGGTCGAGGCGATGCCCAAGCTGCTGACCATCCACCCGATGGACGCGGACCAGGCTGACGAGGAAGTGATGCTGATGGAGCATTCCTTCATCGCCGCGATGAACACCTACGCCTGCATCCCGAGCTACATGGACTGGCTGGCCAAGATCGACGAACGCCCGGCCTACGCGTATCTGAAGCGCATGCTCAAGTTCCTGCAGTGGCAGAAGCGGAAGCAGGGCATCACCGCGACGCGCTGGGTGCTCAAGGCCCCGCACCACTTGCTGCGCATGCACATCCTGCTGGAGACCTTCCCCGGCGCGCGCGTGGTGCAGACGCATCGCGATCCGGTCGACACGATCCCGTCGATCGCGAGCTTCCTCGACACGCTGTGGCGCATCTACAGCAACGACGTCGACCCGACCGCCGCCGGCCGCGAGTGGAGCGCGCTGATGGCGCGCGCGTTCAAGCACACGATGCAGGTGCGCGACGCCAACCCCGCACCATTCTTCGACGTGCGCTTCGAAGATACGGTCAAGCGTCCGCTCGAAGTCGTGCGCGACATCTACGCCTGGGCCGGCTGTCCGCTCGCACCCGAAACCGCGGCGCAGATGCAGCACTGGCTCGACGACAACCGCCGCGCCAACCGCGCCGCGCACGACTACGACAGCGAACATTTCGGTCTCGATGTCGAGCAGATGAAGAAGGATTTCGCGGATTACCGGGCGCGTTACATCGAAAGCACCACCTAAGCCCGCTCCGTCATTCCCGCGCAAGCGGGAATCCAGGCATTTCGCCACGGGCTCTGGATCCCCGCCTTCGCGGGGATGACGATTCATTGATTACGGAGAGAGACATGCTGCTGAAAGACAAGATCGTCATCGTTTCCGGCATCGGTCCGGGCCTGGGCGTGAAGCTCGCGGTCGAGGCCGCGCGCGAAGGCGCGAAGGCCATCGCCGTCGCCGCACGATCGACGGAGAAGCTCGACGACGCCGAGGCGCGCATCCGCGCCGTGAACGCGACGACCGCCGTGCTCAAGTGCGTCACCGATATCACCGACCGCAGCCAGTGCGAGCACCTCGCGAACGCGACCGTGGCGAAGTTCGGCCGCATCGACGCGCTGGTCAACAGCGCCTTCGTGCACGGCGCGATGGACTTCGTGTCGAACGCCGATCTCGACAGCTGGCACACGGTCATGAACACCAACCTGATGGGCACACTCAGGCTGACGCAGGCGGTGCTGCCGCAGATGAAGCAGCAGGGCGGCGGTGCGATCGTGATGATCAACACGATGGCCGCTCGGGTGGTGCCGCCGCTGGGCGAGGCCGGCTACGCCGCGTCCAAGGCCGCACTGGCGAACGCGGCGAAATACCTCGCCAAGGAAGTCGGCCAGGACAATATCCGTGTCAACACCATTCACATGGGCTGGATGTGGGGCGCGCCGGTGCAGGGTTACTTCGAGTGGCAGGCGCAGGAGAAGAAGGTCAGCGTCGAGTCGATGAAGGCCAAGATCGCCGCGACGATTCCGCTGGGCCGCATCCCCACCGACGACGAGTGCGCGCGCGCCGCGCTGTTCCTGGTGTCGGACTACGCCAGCGCGGTGACCGGCGCGGCGCTCGACGCCAACGGCGGCTCGTACATGCCTTGAGCACAACGGCATCGCGGCCGGGGGCCGCTCCTACAACAGCGTGTGTAGGAGCGGCCCCCGGCCGCGATGATGCCGCGCATCAATCCCTGCCGCTCTCGCCCCACAGCGCCGCCGCCTGCGGATCGATCACCGTCAGCAGACGGTTGAGCAGCGACTTGAGCACGACGGCATCGGCATGGCCGAGCCGCTCGAGCACCTGCGACTCGACGGCCTTGGCCGCCGAAATCAGCCGTAGCGCGCAGGCGCGCCCCGCGTCGGTGAGGTCGTAACTGGCGCTGACCGACGACGACGCCGGCACTGCGATGCGCGCAAAACCGCGCTGCACCAGTGCCGTCAGCGTGCGCGCGCTCTGTTCGTCCAGCACGCCTTCCATGCCCGCCGCCAGGTCTTCCGCGCTCATCTGCGGCTTGAGCGTCAGCGACGCCAGCACGTAGAACTCCTCGTCGCTCAGCCCGGCGTCAACCAGATGCGGGCGGATCTGTGCAAAAAAACGGAAATGGCTGCGGCCAAGCAGGTAGCCGAGGAAGTCCTCGCCGAAGCTGCCGGCCAGGTGCGCGCTGCGCGGCTTGGCCTCGATGGGATCACGCCGCGTCGCATGCGCGTACTTGCCGCCGTGGAACACCAGCGGTGCGGTTTCGTCGCGGTCGAAGGCCAGCACCTCGCCGATGAAAATCACGTGGTCGCCGCCCTGGTACTGCGATGCGGTGCGGCACTGGAAGCGCGCCGAACAACCCTTCAGCAAGGGGATGCCGTCGATGCCGGTGTCGAGTTCCAGGCCTTTGAACTTGTCCTCGCCGCGGCGCGCGAAGCGCCCGGACAGATCCTCCTGGTCGGCGGCGAGCACGTGCACGGCCCAGTACTCTGCATTGCAGAAGGCGTCGAAGCTCAGCGAACTGTTGGCCAGGCTCCACAGCACCAACGGCGGGTTCAGCGACACCGAGTTGAAGCTGTTCACCGTCATGCCCAGCGGTGTGCCGTCGGCGGCACGCGCCGTGATGATCGTGACCCCGGTCGCGAAGGCGCCGAGCGCCTTGCGGAACTCCATGGGATCGATGGAAGCGGTCGTGCTCATGACGGGGACAGGAACACTTTGGGGGACACTCCGGGGAATACTCGGTTGTTCGCCGCTGCTGCGGCCGTGAAGAAACGTCACAAGTTGTACTTGATCGACAGCGAGGCGTAATCGCGGTCGGTCACCATGTTCGACGGGATCGGGCTGTCCTTGACCGTCGCGCGCGGATCGCCCATGAACCAGTTGTAGCTGATCGCGAACTCGAGGTTCTGCAGGTACTGCGCGGTGATCGACAATCCGGCACGCATGTCGCCCTCGCCGAACAGCGAGCCGAAGGTGCCGGCGGTTGACGCCTGGCCGTTGGCCGCGTGCGCGAAGGACACCGGCGTGCCGATATCCCAGCCGGCGACGACGTTGCGGCCTTTGGGCAGGATCAGGAACTGATAGGCCCAGGCTTTGCCGTCGTAGAACAGCACGGTGCCGTCGCCGCGCGGCTCCTGGCCGTTGCGGCGCTCGATCGGCTCGACCTCGTCGACATACAGGTAGGCCGCCTCGGCGACGACCACGAGTTCGTCGTAGAACGCGAACTTGGGATTGGCGACATACAGCGACGAAATGTTGGCCTGATAGGTCTTGGCCGGGCTGAACACCGGGCTCAGCACGCCGGAGATGTCCGCCGCCACCGACACGTCGATGCCGTCGCGGTAGATCACGTCGCCGGCGAAGTTGAGGCCGAACAGCGTCGTCGTCCAGCTGCCGGCGATCATCGTGATGTCGCCGAAATACTTGACGTTGTAGCTGACCGGGACGCTCTGGTTGACGATCTCCGTGGTGATCGTTTCGCCGGTGGCCTGGTTGTAGCCGATCGTGGCGAAACCGTAGTTCAGGTTCACCGTCGGGTTGTGGTTGTGGTACTTGATGTAGTACGCGCCCAGCGCGGTCGTCGGCGTCACCTGCTCCTTGATGCCGACACCCCACTGGCCCTTCTTGTCGGGCCGGATATCCGCTTCGCGTGGCACGTCGATCGTGCGGTTCGCCAGCAGCAGGTCGCCGCCGACGCCACCGCCGACGTTGCAGATCACGCTCGGATCGAAAGGCACGCCGGGAACCGCGAACAGGCCCGGACAGTTGTCGCCGTAGGCCGGGTTGCCGGAGCCGTAGGCCAATTCCGCGCCGGGACCGACGACGTCGGCGACCGAGAAGAAGTCGCCGACCGGGAACACCTCGGTCGGCTTGTAGTCGAGCTGGTAGTAGCCCATCAGCGAGAAGTTGTAGCCGATGGCGAGCGTGCCCGACACCTGGTTCACCGGCAGCAGGATCTCCTTGATCTCCGCACCCGGGATGAAGGCCTTGGTCGCATCGAAGGGTCCCTGCGCGCTGACGATGCCGGGGAAGAACAGGCTTTCGCCCCAGGCGACCAGATGCTTGCCGACGCGCAGGTTCACTGCGATGTCGTCGGTCAGGAAAAAATCGCCGTAGGCATAGGCTTCGAGCAGGCGCGAGCGCTCGCCGTTGTAGTACACCGCGCCGTCGACGAACTGGTTGTACGCGCAGTTCTCGCGGTCCTCCGAGCACTCGAAGGTGTTCGGGCCGTAGTCGTTGGGATCGGCGGGATCGACCGCCGCGCGATCGGTGTCCTCGTGGAACACCCAGTCGTAGAAGCCGGTGCCGTTGACCAGCAGGCCGAAGTTGTCGCGCTGCAGCTGTACTTCGTAGAACGCGCTGAGGCGATTGTTGATCGGCGCGTAACGGTCGAAATTCTTGTTGCCGTCGTCGAGGTTGATCGTCGTCGGCAGGCCGGTGTGCGCGAAGCCGATCACGCGATCGAAATCGTCCGGCTGGCTGTACTGCACGGACTGGAAGTTGTCGACATCGCCGTCGGCGAGCGCGTCCGCGCGATCCTGCATGCGCACCGCAAGGCTGTAGGTCGTCGTCAGCTTGTAGCTGCCGTCGATGCCGAACGGCATGTCAAAGGAACCCGCCCACGCCGGTGCGCTCAGCGCCGCCGCCCCGATCGATATCAGTGTTCGCAAACCCTTTCCCGCACTCGGCAGCCGCGCCATGGATACTCCCCCAGTCGTTATGGAATTCCTCGATCGCAAAACTAGAGGCGGGGCGCCAGCGCAGCATCACCCGAATTGATTAGGGGGTCTAAAACGAATACTTCGCGGTGAAGGCCATGGTGTCGCGGTCGGCATAGGGACGTTCGCTGAAATCCGGCCGGCCGAGGAAGCTGCTGAGGCTGACGCCGAGCTGCAGCTTCTGCAGCCAGGTGAAGTTCAGCCCGATGCCGGCGCGGCGGTCGTTCTCGCCCATCAGCGAACCCAGACCCGCCGCCATAGCCGAGTGGCCCACGCCGACGCCGGCATAGGTGACCGGCACCTGCAGATCCCAGCCGCTGAAGATGTTCTTGTAGTCGATCAGCGCGAGGAAAGTGTAGCCCCAGGCGTCGCGGGTATTGGTCAGATCGGTCGAGCAGTTGTCCGGACTGGCGCCGCAGGCCGGGTCGACGTCGTGCACATGCACGTAGCCGAGTTCGCTGACCAGCGTGAACGAGTCCCAGAAGCCGGTCGGGCCGGTGCTGTAGAGGCCCGACAGCAGCCCCTGCATCACCCGTGCGCGCGTCGGCGTCGGCACCGGGCCGAGCAACCCACCGTCGACGTCGACGAGCACGTCGACGCCGTCGCGGTAGATCACCTCGCCGCCGAAGTTGGTGCCGAACAGCGTCGTCGAGAAGCTGAGCGCCGACAGATCGATGCCGTCGAAGTAGCGGATGTTGTAGGTGACCGGCACCTGCAGGCCGAGCGCCTCGGTGGTCAGCAGCGGATTCTCGTCGGTGCCGAGCAGCGTCGCGTAGCCGTAGGTCTGCACCGGCGCCGGCGTCGTGTTGTGGTAGCGCAGCTGGTACAGGCCCAGCGTCGTCTCCGGCGTGACCTGGTACTTCAGGCCGACGCCCCACTGGCCGTAGTCGCTCGGGCGGATGTCGGGACCGCGCTGCACGTTGATGTACTTGGGCGCGCCCGGCTGCTCGATCTGGCCGACCGGCACGCTGACGTCGGGCAGCAGCGGCCCGAGCGCGTCGAACACGCCGTCGAGCAGGTTGGTGACGTCCTGCGCCGGCAGGTCCGGCGCGAGCAGGCGCAGCAGCAGATCCAGCGCTTCTGGAACGTCGTCGGAGAGCAGGTTGATGTCGGCCAGATTGGCCAGGTACAGCGGATTCTCGATGCCCCAGATGAACTCGGCACCGGGACCGACGACGTCCGACACGGAGAAGTACTCGCCGACCGGGTTGAGCTCGACCGGCTGGAATTCCAGCTTGTACTGCGCCAGCAGGGTCCACTCGTAGTTGAGCGCGAGCTGCATCGACACCTGGTTGACCGGCAGCAGGATGCTCTTGACATCGGCGCCGGGAACGGTGGCCTTGGTCGCATCGGCCGGCGACTGCGCCAGCGCGACGCCGGAGAAGAACAGGCTCTCGCCCCAGGCCGCGATATGGCGGCCGACGCGCAGGTTGAGCGCCGACGCGTCGCTCAGGTACCAGGAGCCGTAGACATAGGCATCGAGCACCCGGGCGCGGCGCCCGGCGCGGTACTCGGCAATGTCCGAGAACTCGTTGTGCGGCCCTTCGCTCTTGTTGATCGTCTGCGGCGAGTCGTTGTCGTTGCGATGGTGATAAGGATCGTCATAGAACGCATCGCCGCGCAGCAGCAGGCCGTAGTCATCGTGGATGAAGTGCAGCTCGCCGAGCAGCGTCAGGCGGTTGTTGACGACCGCGTCGTCGGCGAAATTGCGATCGCCGTCGTCGTAGTTGGCCGACTCCGGCACCTTCAGATAGTCCGGCAACGGGATCTCCGCGCTTGGCGGCGCGTCGATGATGCCGGCATGCGGCGCTTTCAGGCGCACGGCATAGGCGTACGCGGTCTGCAGCTGGTACTCGGTATCGAGCCCCCACAGATCGAACGATCCGGCCTGCGCGGTGAGGGGCGCCAGTGCCGTAGCCAATGCCAATCTCGGAATGTTCGAGGCGCACAAGCGCCCGTCGCGAATCCTGCGCGGTGCAGACATCGCGTCTCCTCATGTTGTCGAGCGGGTGTGTGCGCATCCTAGGGGGCCGGTATGTCGGTCGCGTCACCCGAAGTGACGAACGTACTCGGAAAAACATGACCGATTTTTGAACGCGTTCGGTGCGCGATTTCCTACACGGGTGGGGAGATGCCGCACGCGGACATCGCCTCTACTCCGTCCAGAGCTGGCCGCTGACCGCAAAATCAGGCACCGTATTTGCGATGGCGTTGCGGCGCGCCCGCGCTGCCCGCCGATACCAAGAGGGGAGAAAGCATGAAGTACCTGAGTCCGCTCGACGCAGCGTTTCTGCGCATGGAATCGCCGCGCACGCCGATGCATGTCGGTGCGTTGATGACCTTCAAGCTGCCGGACAAGGCTCCGCGCGATTTCCTGCAACGTCTGCTCAAGCGCATGCGCGAGCACCCGTTCATGCCCGAACCCTTCGGCTGCAAGCTGGCACGCACGCGCTTCTCGCGGATGGCGCCGGCCTGGGTCGAGACCAAGCTCGACATGGACTACCACCTGCGTCACTCGGCGCTGCCCTATCCCGGCGGCGAGCGCGAGCTCGGCCAGCTGGTCGCCCGCCTGCATTCGCATCCGCTCGACCTGTCGAAGCCGCTGTGGGAGGCGCACGTCATCGAGGGCCTGGAGAACCATCGCTTCGCGATCTACTTCAAGGCGCACCACTGCGCGATCGACGGCATGGGGGCGATGAAGATGACGCAGAGCTGGCTGTCGCACGACCCCAATGACCCGAACGTCAGCGGCCCCTGGGTACTGGCGAGCAAGCCCAAGCACGCCGCGGCCGCCAAGGCGCCGCCGAGCTTTGTCGAGCGGCTGAAGAAGCCGGTCAGCCTCGCCGGCAACCAGATCCGTTCACTCGCCGATCTCGCGAAGACGCTCGTGCAGATGAGCCAGGGCGAGGACAGCGCCACGCGCGCGGCGCTGGCGACGCCGCGCAGCCTGTTCAACGTCCCGATCACCCAGCAAAGACGCCTCGGCACGCAGATTCTGGACCTGGGGCGCGTCAAGGCGATCGGCGATGCGGTCGGCGTGAGCACCAACGACGTGCTGATGGCGGTCTGCGGCGGCGCGATCCGCCGCTATCTCATAGAGCTGGGCGAGCTGCCGGAAAAATCCCTGCTCGCCTCGGTGCCGATGGGCCTGTCGCGTCCCGACGGCCAGGCCGGCAATGCGGTGGTCGGCTTCGTCTGTCCGGTCGGCACCGGCCTGAAGGACCCACGCGCGCGCGTCGAGATGATCCACCGCGTGACCACGCGTGCGAAAACCGAACTGTCGGCGATGTCGCCGACCGCGCAGTCGCAGTTCGCGCTGCTGGGCATGTCGCCGCTGATCCTCGGCCAGATGACCGGCGCGCTGCCCAAACTGCCGCCGTTCTTCAACTTCGTGATCTCGAACGTCGTGCTGTCGAAGAAGCCGATGTACTTGATGGGCGCGGAGCTGGAGGCGATGTACCCGGTGTCCTTCCTGTTCGACGGCTACGCGCTGAACATCACTCTGGTCGGCTACAACAACAAGGTCGCCGTCGGCTTCCTCGGCTGTCGCGACGCGATCCCGAGCCTGCAGCGGCTCGCGGTGTACACCAGCGAGGCGCTCGGCGAACTGGAGCAGGCGGTCGGCCTCGCGCACGCACCCGCACCCGAGCCGGTCAAGAAAGCGCGCCGGCGCAAGGCCGGCTGAGCGCCTACTTGCCGCAGGGACCCAGGTACTTGCCGGACATGGTGTGGCGCATGGTCTGGCCGCCCATGTCCATCGTGCCGACGCCATCCAGACTGGTCGGCGTGAACGTGAAGTCGTAGTGACCCTTGACCGGCTGCTCGCCGGTGCAAACGACGTCGTAGCTGACCTTGCCCCCGGACTGCTTCAGGTTTTCGACTTTGCAGTCGCTCTTCTGGTCCGTGTACACGGCGCCGCGCTGCGCATCGGCTTCGGTCAGGCACTGCTTGACCGTAACCGGCGGCATCGCGAACGGCACGCCGGGCATTTCCATCTTGATGTGGTATTCCCACTGCCCCGGCTGCGGCGTGGTGTCAGCCAGTGCAGGCGCGCTCAGAGCCAGGGCCAGCAGAAGTGCATTCCATCGGTTCATCGTGGTTCTCCCTCGCAGGCGGCCTTTCCGCTGCAAAGGCAGCGTATCAGATCGGCTTGCATGCCCGCGCGATCGCGTTCATCACGCCCACCGTGCGCAGCAAGCCCATCGGCGCGATCGATTTGCCGGTGTTGAGCAGCGCGACGGAGATGTCGCGCTGCGGGTCGGCCCAGCACAGCACGGTCATGAAGCCGAGGTGACCGAACGCCTGGCCGCAGTGCGGCCCGAACAGGCCGAGCGGCTCCTCACCGAGCATGAAACCAGCCGAAAAACGGATCGGGAAATGCAGCGTCGCATCCCACTGGATGCGTCCGACCGGGTGGATCGCCTCGGCGACGGTCTCGGGCTTGAACACGCGCACGCCATCGAACTCGCCGCCGTTGAGCAGCATCTGGAACACGCGGCTAGCGTCGTCGGCCGTGGCGTACATGTTGCCGGCAGGCACCACCGACGACAGGAACGCGTCGGTATTCGACGCTGCGGTCGCCGCGTCGAACTCGACGCCGAGGATGTCCTTTGCCAGGCGCGCCAGCGGGCCGACCGGCCGCGGACCGGTCATCCAGTGATGCGGCGCATCGTCGCGCTTGGCCTCTGGCAGGCCGTAAGTCAGATTGCGACAACCCAGGGGCTTGGCCAGCCAGTCGTTCAGCGCGTCATGCAGATCGATCTGTCCGACCCGGCGCACCAGTTCGCCGACGATGTAGCCGGCAGTCAGCGCGTGATACGCCTGGCGCTCGAAGTGCCTGTCGAACGGCTTGGCCTCGCACAGCATCCGCACGCAGCGATCCCAGTCGCGCAAGAGCTCCGGCGACGGCTCGACATCGTCCGGCAAGGCCGGCACGCCGGCACGGTGCGACAGCAGCTGGCGGATGGTCACGCGGTGCTTGCCGTGCGCGCCGAATTCCGGGATGTAGTCGACGACCAGATCTTCGAGACGAAGCTTGCCGTCCTCGGCCAGCTTGTGGATCAGCAGCGCGCTGATCGCCTTGGATGCCGAGAACAGGCAAATTGGCGCGTCGGGCGACAGCGGCACGAGCGGCCCACGTTCACCGGGGCCGTTGCCGCGCAGACAACCAATCGAGCGCTTGAGCACGATACGGCCGTGGCGGCGCACGACCATCGTGATCGCCGGCTGCAAGCCGGTGCGGTACAGGCGTTCCACCGAGGACCAGATCGCTGCGACCGCTTTGGGATCGAGGCCGACGTCGCGGGGGTCGCACTCGGCACCGACGTCGATCTGCGTGTGCTCTGCGAGCTTGCGCGGCACGACGACGCGGGTTGGACGACCAAACGTCAATGAGGGAAGCCGCGGCATCGCCAGGTTCACAGCTGTCCCTCGGGAATGCGCACGACCAGTCCATCAAGCGAGTCATCGACGCGGATCTGGCAGGACAGGCGGCTCAGCGGTCCCGGCTCGATCGCCCCTTCGAGCATGCCTATCTCCAGCGCCTCGGGCGGCGGCAGCCGGCCATACCAGGCCTCGTCGACATAGACATGGCACGTCGCGCAGGAGCAGCAGCCGCCGCATTCGCCGACGATGCCGGGCACCAGATTGCCGGTGGCCGCCTCCATCACCGACTGCCCGTGCTGCGCGTCGACAGGGTACTCACCCTTCCCGGGCGCGATGAAAGTGATCCTGGGCATCAAAGTCTCGGGCTCAGGCCGCCAGCGTCTTCATCGGCAGCGCCTCGTCGGCGAGCTGCGCCGGATCGATCACGGCCTTCGCGGCAACGAGTTTCTTCGCGAACATGAAATCCTGCGGGCGCGTGACCGTGTCGGCGGCGATCATGTGACCGGCCTGGTCGAGGTAGAACACGGCGAAGTTGCGCTGCGTCAGCGGATCGCCGCGCAGCACGATGCGATCGTAGCCGGTGGAGATGCCGACCATCTGCAGCTTGAGGTCGTACTGATCGGACCAGAACCACGGCACCATCTGGTAGGACTCGGTCTTGCCCATGAGGTTGCGCGCCGCGGCGCGCGCCTGCTCCATCGCGTTCTGCACCGACTCCAGGCGCACGCGGCGACCGAGGAAGGCGCTGGGATGGTTGGTGCAGTCGCCGGCGGCGTAGATGTCCGGGTCCGAGGTGCGCGCGTGCTCGTCGACGACGATGCCGTTGTCGACCGCGAGTCCCGCGGTCTGTGCCAGCTCGGTGTTGGCGACCACGCCGATGCCGACGATCACCAGGTCGGTGTCGACATGGCCGCCGTCGGCAAAGCGCACGCGCGTCACCTCCGGCTCACCCTCGAAGGCGGCAACGCCCACGCCGGTGCGCAGGTCGACGCCGGCCTCGCGGTGCACGCGCTCGTAGAACGCCGACACCTCGGGACAGGTCACGCGCGCGAGCACGCGCGGCAGCCCTTCGAGCACCGTCACCTTGAGACCGTGCTTGACCAGCACCGCCGCCGCTTCGAGGCCGATGAATCCGCCGCCGACGATGGTCACGCGCTTGCCCTCGCCGCAGCGCGCGCGGATGGCCTGCACGTCGGCGATCGTGCGCAGCAGGAAGACGTTGGCGCGATCCGCGCCCGGCGCCGGAATCGGCCGCGCGCGCCCGCCGGTGGCGAGCACCAGCTTGTCGTAGCCGATACGGCTGCCGTCGGCCAGTTCGAGCTGCTTTGCGGCGCGGTCGATGCGCTCGACGCGCACGCCGCCGCGATACTCGATCTTCGCCTTGTCCAGATTCGCCTGCTGCATCATGTACAGCTGCTCTTCGCCCATCGTGCCGGCCAGATAAGCCTTGGACAGCGGCGGCCGCTTGTACGGCAGGAAAGGCTCTTCGCCGAGAATCACGACCTTGCCGTCAAAACCCAGCTTGCGCAGTTCCGCCGCAGTTTCGCCGCCGGCCTGGCCGCCACCGACGATCACCACCGTACCGAGTGCCGCTTCCGTCATTCCCGTCATCCCCTTCATTACCCCGCCTCAGTGTCGTGTCGCGCCCGCGCCACGGCATCCCTCGTCCGGTGTAGGAGCGGCCCACGGCCGCTCCTACAGTCTCTGTCACCCCATCATCCGCCCGTCTGCGCATACGGCTTGAGCGGCGGCTCCTCGGTCGCGAAACGCGGCTGCGCGAGCCCGTAGGCCGGCTCCTGCTGCAGCACGCCGATCATGTTCTGCACCGCTTCCGACGCGACGATCTGGTCCGGCACGATCGGGATCAGCCCGCACAGCGCCACGCCTCCGGCGCGCTCGATGTTCGCCGGGCCCGGATGCTCCAGCGCGTCGAGCATCAGGTCGAAAGTCAGGCGATCGGTCAGGCCAATGGTGACGTGATCGACAAAGCGCCCCGGGCACAGGTCCTGGATCAGGAGGTTGGTCACCGCCGGGTTGTCGAGGCCGAACTCCACGGCCGCGGTCGGCACCGGTGCCACCGGCTGCACCAGTTCGTCGAATTGCGTGTAGATCGCGGTGTACGAGATCTCGCCCGGCGTCTCGTCGCCGCTGTTGGTCGCCTGCATAAACTTCGAGTCGGGCGCGAACTGGTAGATCACCTCCGGCACCAGGCCGACGGCGCTGAGCAGCGGAAACAGGCCGCCGAGCGTCGCCTGGTCGGTGCCGTGGTTCGGGCCAGCCAGCATGACGAAGTCATCAACCGCCGCGCGCGCCGACGGCCACCACTTGATCGCCCAGCGCGGCACCGCAACGCCCTGGCTGTGGCCGATCATCGCGACCCGCCGCCCGGTGTCTTCGTAGATGCGCCGCAGCGCGTGAACGACATACTCGGCCGACACCTGCATGTCGTTGAGGCCGCGGTCCGGGTAGGTCACGGTGCAGACGTCGTAGCCGCGCTCGGCGAGCAGCGGCAGCCAGGTCCAGTCGTACTGCTCGAAGCCCGCGGTGAAAGTGCCGTGGACCAGCAGCACCGGCGGCTTGTCCGGATGCTCGAAGGGCGTGCAGATCAGCGCCTGTTCCAGCAGATCGGGATCGGACTCCAGCTTGGGCTCCGCCGAGTAGTCCATCTGCGCGCCGCCGGGCCCATGGCCGCAGCTGACCAGCACGAACAGGGTCAGGAACAGCGCGCCGCCGGCACGTATCACAGGCCGGATCATGCGCCCCGCTCGCCGCGGTACACCGCCCAGTTCTTCTCGGTCTCGTGCAATCGAACCTCGTACATCAGCTCGCCGAAGCGGGCATGCAGCACATTCCAGAACAGCACCGCCAGATTCTCCACCGTGGGGTTGATCCCGCGGCACAGCTCCGAATCGTGATTCAGGTGCCGGTGGTCGACGTCTTCCAGGATCAGCGCGCGCGTGGCATCGCGGACCTCGGTCAGGTTGACGACGACACCGGTCCGCGGGTCGATCGGTCCGCGCAGCGTCACTTCCAGCACGTAATTATGCCCGTGACCGTGGTCATACGCGCAGGGGCCGAACAAAGCGCGGTTGTCGGCGTCGCTCAGCGCGGCCGACCACAGCCGGTGGCCGGCGCAGAAGGTCTCGCGGCGCGTCAGGTAGACGATCGGCGCGCCCCCGCTCTTCCTAGTCGTCATTGCAGTGAATCTCTACGGTGGTTCCGGTGATCGGCCCGGCCTGGGCCCGGTCGAGCAGGAATTCGACGGTCGGCGCAATCTCGTCCGGAGTGGTCCTGGGCACCAGGCCCAGTGCGCCGACCATGTCGGTGTGCATCGTGCCCGGCGCGATCGCGTTGACGCGGATGCCGTGCGTCTTGCCTTCGAGGGCCAGCGCCTCGGTCAGGCCGACAACCGCGTGCTTCGACGCCGCGTAGGCGCCGAAGCCGGCGAAGCGCTGCATGCCGCGCAGCCCACCCAGCGACGAGACGTTGACGATGTCGCCGTGGATGCCGCGCTCGCGCCACAGCCGCATCGCCGCGCGGCAAGCGTTGAACGTGCCGCCGACATTGATCGCCATCACTTCGGCAAAGCGTTGCGGCGTCAGCTCGTCCCAGATCGCGCCGCGGCCGAGGATCGCCGCACTGCAGACGAGCGTATCGGGCGCGAAGCTGCGGATCGCCGCATCGACCGCCTCGGCGTCCGCGACATCGAGCGGACAGGCGACGGCCAGCGCGCCCAGCTCGCCGGCCAAGGCCCGCAGCGGCTCGGCTCGACGCCCCGCGAGCGCAAGCCGCCAGCCGCGCGCGGCAAGCCGCCGCGCCACGGCGGCGCCCAGGCCGGTGCCGCCACCGGTGATGAAGGCGGATCGAGTTGAACTCATCACGTCATTGTCGCATCGAATGCGCGTACCCCGCGCGCGGGCAGTCCGTCGCCACAGTGCTATTGTCTGCGGGCGCACGCTCGCTGTTGCCGAGCCGGGGAACGCGGCCGCGACGAGCTGCGTCCACCGTGCAGGGGGACTTCATGTACGACCCGATCACCAGTCCGGCCGCGTCCGCCAACGCGATGCTGCACCTGACGATTCTCGGTGTCGGCCTGGCTCTGGCCAGTTACGACAAGCACACGGCGACGACGCGCGCACTGGCGGCAAGCTTCGCGCTGTGGGGCAGCGAGGAACTGCCCCGTCTGTGGCTGCGTACCCTCGGCCTGTGGCCCCCGGGCTACGAGATCATGCAGATCGGCTGGATCGGCGGCTACCTGAGCAGCATCGCCGGCGCCGAGTACCTGATCCTGGTGCTGCGGACGGCGCCCTCAGGCGATCGGCCCGTGCGTGCGGCGGTGGCCATGCTGCGCGTGAACCAGCTGCTCATCGCCAGTTACTTCCTGCTCGAACTGCTCATGCCGGAACGGTACGAGCAGTCGCTGTCCGGGGCAGGCGCGGGCTTCCTGCTGTTCAAGTCACTGGAGCTGCTGGGCAACGCAACCCTGGTGCTGCCGGTCGCGATCGTGCTGATCCGTGGCGTCGACCTCCTCGAACGCCGGCGCGTGATCGCGCTGCTCACATCGACTCCTTTCTTTCTGACCACCGGCTTTCTGCCCAACGGCATCATCCAGATCCTGATGGCCTTCGTCGGCCTGCTGATCATCCTGCGCGGCTGCATGGGCTTCCTCGTCGCCCAGGGACGCCGCGGCGAATTCATGGCGCGCTTCCTGTCGCCCCAGATCCGCGATCGCGTGCGCGAACAGGGGCTCGTCCAGGCGCTGCAGCAGAATCGGGCCGAGATCACGATCGTGTGCAGCGATCTGCGCGGGTTCACGGCCTACGCGCAGGCGCGCGACTCGGCAACGGTGATCGAAATTCTGCGACGCTACTACGACATCGCCGGCGACATCGCGGCGCAGTTCGGCGCCACCATCAAGGACTTCGCCGGCGACGGCGTGCTGATCCTGGTCGGCGCTCCGCAACCGCGCGCCGATCACGCTCGCGCGGGCGTCGACCTCGCGCAGCAGCTGGTCACCAGCACGCGCGCGCTGCTCGCCGAGTACAGCGACGCGATCGCGCCGCTGGACGTGGGTGCCGGCGTCGCCACGGGTACAGTCACGGCCGGCGTGATCGATTCGAGATCGCGCCTCGAGTACGCAGCCGTGGGGGCCGCCGTGAACCTCGCCGCACGCCTGTGCAGCGCCGCGGCAGCAGGCCAAGTGCGCCTGTCGCTGCGCACCGCCGAACTGAGCGGACGCACCGACCTCACGGAACTGCCGCGGATCGCCCTCAAGGGCATCGGCGACGCGGTGCAGAACTTCGCCCCCGGGCCGCAGGAGGTCGCGGCTTAGCCGGGCGTCTTCAGCACTGCCCCGATCTCGTCGAGGATGCGCGGATCGTCGATCGTCGCCGGTACGGTGTAGGGCTGGCCGTCGGCGATCGCGCGCATGGTCGCGCGCAGCACCTTGCCGGAGCGGGTCTTGGGCAGGCGCGGCACGATCAGCGCGGTCTTGAACGCAGCGACCGCCCCGATCTGCTCGCGTACGCGCGCGACCAGCTCCTTCTGGATGTCCGCAGCCGGCCGGTTCACGCCCGATTTGAGCACGACCAGGCCCAGCGGCAGCTGGCCTTTCATCGCATCAGCGACGCCGATGACGGCGCATTCGGCAACGTCCGGATGCCCGGCCAGCACTTCCTCCATCGCGCCGGTGGACAGGCGATGGCCGGCGACGTTGATGATGTCGTCGATGCGCGACATGATCCAGCCGTAGCCGTCGGCGTCGATGTAGCCCGCGTCGCCGGTCAGGTAGTAGCCGGGATAGCGCGTCAGGTAGTGCTCGCGGTAGCCGGCTTCGTTGTTCCACATCGTCGACAGGGTTCCCGGCGGCAGCGGCAGCTTGAGGACGAGGTTGCCGATCTCGCCGGCCGGCTGCGGCTTGCCGTCGACATCGAGCGCCTGCAGCTCGAAACCCGGCACCGGCACCGTCGCCGAACCCGGCTTCACCGGCATCGGCTCCAGCCCCTGGCAGTTGGCGATCGCCGGCCAGCCCAGCTCGGTCTGCCACCAGTGGTCGATGACCGGCACCTTGAGCATCGCCTGCGCCCACTGGATCGTGTCCGGATCGGAGCGCTCGCCGGCGAGGAACAGGGTGCGCAGGCAGGCGATGTCGTACTTCTTCAGCAGCTCGCCGCGCGGGTCTTCCTTCTTGATCGCGCGGAAGGCCGTCGGCGCGGTGAAGAAAGTCTGCACGCGATGCTGGCTGATCACGCGCCAGAACGCGCCGGCATCCGGCGTGCCGACCGGCTTGCCTTCGTAGAGGATCGTCGTGCAGCCGAGCAGCAGCGGCGCGTAGACGATGTACGAATGGCCGACGACCCAGCCGACGTCCGAGGCCGCCCAGTACACCTCGCCCGGCTTGACGTTGTAGACCGCGCGCATCGAGTAATGCAGCGCCACCGCATGACCGCCATGGTCGCGCACGACGCCCTTGGGCTTGCCGGTCGTGCCCGAGGTGTAGAGCACGTAGAGCGGATCGGTCGATGCCACCGGCACGCAGTCCGCCGGCTTGGCGTTGGCCACCGCCGCAGTCCAGTCGAGATCGCGGCCGGCGACCAGCGTCGCCGCGCATTGCGGACGCTGCAGGATGATGCAGTGCCTGACCTTGTGCGCGGACAGCTCCAGCGCCTGGTCGAGCAGCGGCTTGTATTCGACGATGCGCCCCGGCTCGATGCCGCAGGACGCCGTGACCACGAGCACCGGCTGGGCGTCGTCGATGCGCTTGGCCAGCTCCGGCGCGGCGAAGCCACCGAACACGACCGAATGCACCGCACCGATGCGCGCGCAGGCGAGCATCGCGATCGCCGCCTCCGGCACCATCGGCATGTAGATGATGACGCGCTCGCCGGTCTTCACGCCCTGCGCCACCAGCGCGCCAGCGAAGCGCGCGACCGCGTCGCGCAGCTCGCGGTAGGTATACGTGCGCACCGTGCCGGTCACCGGGCTGTCGTAGATCAGCGCCGCCTGCTCGGCACGGCCGCCGTCGACGTGGCGGTCGAGCGCGTTGTAGCAGGTGTTGAACTGCGCGCCGGCGAACCAGCGACAGGTCTTGTGCGGATGCGGCTGCGGGGATTCCTCGAGCACGTGATCCCAGCGCCGGTGCCAGTGCAGGTGCTCCGCCTGCTCGGCCCAGAACGCCTGCGGATCCGTCAGCGCACGGCGGTATTCGTCCTGATAACGGCCCATCTTCGTCTCCTACGAAGCTGCTCCTCCCCCCGCCAAGCGGCGAGGGAACAAAGAATCACTGCCCCAACCGCTCGCGCATGTAGGCCAGCATCTCCTCGCGCACCAGCCGCACCTCCGGGAACATGGCCCCGAACAGCGGGAACGCGTGCGGCAGCACCGGCCAGACCTCGCACTTCACATCGACGCCGGCGGCCTTGGCGCGGCGCGCCATCAGGATCGTCTCGTCCTCCAGCACCTCGCTGTCGGTGGCGTACATCAGCATCGGCGGGAAGCCGGTGCAGTCGGCATACAGCGGCGACAGCTCCGGGTCAGAGGCATCCCAGTCGCCGGCGAACATCTCGTCGACGCGCTGCAGCGCCGCGATCGGCAGCAGCGGATCACTCTTGCGCCGCCAGGTGCGCGAGGGCGGCGAGTGGATGCGGCCCATTTCCGTCGCCGGCGATACCGGGATCGCGCAGGCCGGCATCGGCCAGCCGTTCTTGCGGATGCGCTGCAGCACGCCCAGCGTCAGGTGGCCACCGGCGGAATCGCCGCCGAGGATGATGCGCGAGGCGGGAAAGCCCAGGTCCAGCAGCGAGCGGTAGGCGCGCTCGCAATCGTCCAGCGCAGCGGGGAATCGGTTGCGCGGCGCCAGCCGGTAATCCGGGAGGTAGCCGGTCGCGCCGAGCTTGGACGCCAGGTCCGCCACCATCTCCAGGTGCGCAAGCGGCGCCGCCGGCAGGATGAAGGCGCCGCCGTGCAGCCACAGGATCACCGGCTTCGACGTATCGCGCAGGTCGCCGAACACATGACCCGGCACCTGGCCGACCACCGTGTACTCCAGCGGCAGGCCGTGGGTGTTGGGGCACTTCATGTGCATCACACGCAGCTGGATGCTCGCGACCTTCTCGTCGGAACTGCGCACCATCCGCGCCAGCATCGGCCGCAGAAACGCCTTCATCAACCAGACGAAGAAGCGGCTGCGCCGCGAGATCGGCACCGGCCGGAATACCACGCAGGACTCAGTGGGCGCAGGCAGCAAGGGCTGGCGGGATGCGGGAACCGCGGTATCGGCGTTCATGGTGGCGGCAGTGTAGATCGTGCAGCGGCCGACGCGTCACCCGTTCAGGCGAGCCTGCGCGCTTCCGTCACGCGTCAGGGCTTGCGCATAGACCGGCGCTGTCGGTTCGTGCATGAAATAGGCATAGACGTCCCGCCAGCGCGTTGCCGCCAGCCGCTCGGACCAGCGCAAAAGATCGACGTCCGTGTATTGCTCCAGGCGCAGACGCACGTAGCCCCAGTCCGCCGTCTCGATTAGTGGCGGCGGCGCGTGGTCCTCGCGCTCACTCAGGCAGAGCGCGGCGCCGGCGGCTTCGAGCAGCGCGTAGATCTCGTCGTCGAACCAGCTGTCGTGGCGGAATTCGAAGGCCGCACGCCGGCCGGCGTGCAACAGCTGGAGAAAATCGCGTAGCCGCGCCGCGTCCTTCTTCAGATACGGCGGCAGCTGGAACAGCAGCGGCCCGCATTTCTCACCCAGTGCCGCGAGGTTGTCGCAGAGCAGCGTCAGCGTCTCGCTCGCCGCATCCGGTTTGAGCTGAGCCTTGTGCGTGATCTGGCCCGGCGCCTTTATCGCGAAGCAGAAGTCCGCAGGCACCGCCGCCGCCCACTTCTGCAGCACCTGGACCTTGGGCACGGCGTAGAAACTCGAATTGATCTCGACCGTCGGCAGCCGCTCGGCGTAATACGCCAGCATCGCGTCCGGTCGGATCTTTGCCGGGTAGAAGCTGCCCTTCCACGCCTTGAAGGAGTAGCCGCTGGCGCCGGATCGCAGTCGTTGCTTCATCGATTCCTCTCCTGTCCGGCGCCGGTCTGAAGGGCTACGAAGCGTTCCGTTCAGTGTGGCCTTGGGCTCTTTTACTGGCTCGTTCTCAGGAAATAACGCCCGCTCTTCTGCGTACCACGTTTCTCGACCAGCCCGGCGTCCAGCAGCGGCCGCAGCAAGTCTATGGCGCCCTGCTTGGAGAGTTTCATCGCCTTCCAGATTTCCGCCGGTGCCATGCCGTTGCCGTGGTCGCGCAGCAGGTGCAGCAGTTCCTCCTGACGCGGACGCAGCACGAGCTTCTCAGGGCGCGCCGCATTGAGGCTCTGCACCCGCAGCCAGACGCGCTGCAAGGTCTGCAACAAACCATCGGCGCAGTATTCCAGCCAATGCGTCAGATCCTCGCCCTGTTTGCGCACGGCATCCAGTGCCGCGTAATAGCGCGGGCGGTCTTCCCAGTAGTGCTCGTCGACCGAAAAGATGTGGTGCGTGTCGAAACCTCGGCGGTACAGCTCCCACAAGGCCAGCGCGCGTCCGGTGCGGCCGTTGCCGTCCGCGAAGGGATGAATCGCCTCGAAACGGTAGTGCAGGATCGCGGAGCTGAGCACCGGCGAGAGCGCCGTGGCGTCGCGGTTCCACCACTCCAGCAGCTCGAACATCAGGCCGGAGACTTCCGCTGGCGGCGGTGGCACATACCGGCCGACGTGGACGTTGATCGTGCGATACCGCCCGGCCTTGCCCTGGTCCATGACGCCGCCGGCCAGAATCAGGTGCAGTTCGAAGAGGTCATCGTGGCGAACGCGTGCGATGTCCGCGTGCTTCTCGATGTAACGCAGTCCGGCGAAGTAATTCAGTACTTCGCGCCGCGCGCGCTCGCCGGGCGCGGCCAGCGACCTGCCTTCTTCGAGGGCGCGCACCTGTTCGAGGGTCAGCGGGTTGCCCTCGATCGCGGTTGAGGCATGAACGTTGCGAGATCGCGTATCCCGTTGCAGTGCTGGAATCCACGCCACTTGCACGCTCGCCGCCGCGATGCGCTCACGCAACACCGCGATCTCCTCGACTTGAGAGAGCAGTGTCGGCGTGATCTCGAATTGCGGCACGTACGGCATGCCCCGGACCGTAAATTATTGGTCCAGTATCGGTCAAGTTCTGGGTCAAGACCGCTGGGACGGGGCTACATGCGGAAGATGCCGTAGCGCGGATCGGCGATCGGGGTGTTGAGCGCGGCGGAAATCGAGATGCCGAGCGCGTTGCGGGTGTCGACCGGGTCGAGGATGCCGTCGTCCCAGATTTCGGACGTGCTCCAGTACGCCGACTGCTTGCGCTTGAATTCGCCGAGCACCGGATCGCGGATCGCGTCGATCTCGGCCTGGCTCAGCTTCTTGCCCTGCCGCTGCAGCTGGCGGATCTTGACGTCGGCGAGCGTGTTCGCGGCCTGCTCGGCGCCCATCACCGAGATCTGCGACTGCGGCCAGCTGAACAGGAAGCGGCTGTCGAAGGCGCGCCCGGACATGCCGTAGTTACCGGCGCCGAAGGAGCCGTGGCACATCACGGTGAACTTGGGCACTTCCGAGCACGACACCGCCATGATCATCTTGGCGCCGTCCTTGGTGATGCCGCGGCGCTCGTATTCGCGGCCGACCATGAAGCCGGTGATGTTCTGCAGGAACACGATCGGCGTGCGGTTCTGGTTGCACAGCTCGATGAAGTGCGCGCCCTTGAGCGCACTGTCGTTGAACAGCACGCCGTTGTTGGCGAGGATGCCGACCTTGTAACCCCAGATGTGCGCGTAGCCGCAGATCAGGGTCTTGCCGTAGCTGGGCTGGTATTCGTGGAAGCGCGAGCCGTCGACGATGCGCGCGATGACCTCGTGCATGTCGAACTGCTGCTTGATGTCCTGCGGCAGGACGCCGTACAGCTCGGACGGGTCGTAGTACGGGTCCTCGGGCGGCTGCCACTCGGTGCGCGTCTTCTCCGGCCGCTTGAACTGGCCGACGATGTCACGCGCAATCGCGATGGCTTCTTCCTCGCTGGAGGCCGGGTAATCAGCGACACCCGAGACCGAAGTGTGCATGTCGCAGCCGCCAAGTTCGTCGACGGTGTTCTCCTCGCCGGTCGCGGCCTTCACCAGCGGCGGGCCGGCGAGAAAGATCGCACCGGTGCCGCGCACGATGACGTTGTAGTCGGACAGTCCCGGCACGTAGGCGCCGCCGGCGGTGCAGTGGCCGAGCACGACGGCAACCTGCTGCACGCCCATCTTCGACAGGATGCACTGATTGCGGAAGATGCGGCCGGCGTAGTACTTGTCGGCGAACAGATCGGCCTGCAGCGGCAGGAAGCCGCCGGCGGAGTCGCACAGGTGCACGACCGGCAGGCGATTCTCGATCGCGATGTCGAGCGCGCGGATCGTCTTCTTCACCGTCAGCGGATACCAGGCACCACCTTTCACGCTCGCATCGCCGGCGTTGATCACGACCTCGCGCCCGGAGACGATGCCGATGCCGGTGACGCAGCCGGCGCCCGGCACCTCGCCGTCATAGGCCTCGTTCGCCGCCAGCGACGACAGCTCCAGGAACGGCGTGCCCGGGTCCAGCAGCTGCTGGATGCGCTCACGCACGTACATCTTGTTCTGGTTCTCGAGGCGTTCGATGTCGCGCTCAGGACGATCAAAGCGCGCTTTGTGCTGTTTCGCCTTGAATGCTTCAGCGAGCCCGCGGTTGTGCGCGGCGTTGGCCTGGAACTCGGCCGAGGATGTATTCAGTCGGGATTCGATTCGTTTCATGCCTTGACCTCCGGCTCGAACGACAGCAACAGCGCGTCGCGGTCGAAGGTCTGTCCTTTGTCGTATTGCACGGCCTGGATGACGCCGTCGCGCGGCGCCGTGACCGTGGTTTCCATCTTCATGCTCTCCATCACCAGCAGCACCTGGCCCTTGGTGACGGACTCGCCCGTCTTGATGTGCACGGCGACAATGCTGCCCGGCATCGGTGCGCGCACGCTGTCTTCGGCCGCGCCGTGCAACGACGCGGCGAGGCGGTCGAGCGGATGCTGGTAGCGCAGTTGGTAGGCGGCGCCGTCGACATGCACGAAGACGTCATCGCCGCGGGCCGCAACGACGATCTCGTGATGCGTACCGTCGATCGTCAGCCAAGCTCGGCCGTCGGCACCGGTGCGCAGATCCGCCGGCAGCACACGCTCGCCGATGTGGACGCGGTACCCGTCGCGCGCGCGCGACAGCTCGACGTTGATTTCGTTTTCTTCGAGTTTGAAGGCGTGATGCATGTTCGATCTCAGTTGCGCCACCCGTCCATCGCCGCGTGCATATCCGGCACGCTGTCGGCGACGTCGCGCATCGGCCGTGTCATCAGGCTGCTCACCGCAAGCAGCTTGTCGAGCGTGGCCTGGGTCAGCGGCGGATCGGCCGCGATCTGCGGATTGGCGTCGAGAAAGCCGGTGTGCACGTCGCCGGCGACGAACGCCGGATGGGCGATCAGGCGGCGCAGGAAGGCGGTGTTGGTCTTGCAGCCGAGCAGCACCGTGTCGCGCAGCGCACGGTCGGCGCGCGCGATCGCGTCGTTGCGATCCGACCCGGTGACGATCAGCTTGGCCAGCATCGGGTCAAAGTTCGCGGTGACTTCACCGCCCTGCACGATGCCGGCGTCCATGCGCACGCCCTCGCCCTGCGCCGGCTGCCACACGAGCACCGGGCCGGTCGTCGGCGTGTAGCCGCGCGCCGGGTCCTCAGCGTAGATCCGGAACTCGATCGAGTGGCCCTGCGCGCGGATGTCGGTCTGCTGGTACGGCAGCTTCTCGCCGGCGGCAACGCAGAGTTGCTCGAGCACAAGGTCGAGCCCGGTGATCTGCTCGGTGACGGGATGCTCCACCTGCAGGCGCGTGTTCATTTCTAAAAAGTAGAACTCGCCGTTCTGGCCGAAGATGAACTCGACCGTGCCGGCGTTGCGGTAGCTGCAGGAGCGCGCGATGCCGGCGGCGGTTTCGCAGATCTCGCGGCGCTGGGTGTCGTCCAGCGCCGGCGACGGCGTCTCCTCGACGATCTTCTGGAAGCGGCGCTGCACCGAGCACTCGCGCTCGAACACATGCACGACCTTGCCCCGACCGTCGCCGAGCACCTGCACCTCGATGTGGCGCGGGCTCTCGACGTAGCGCTCGACGTAGAGGCGGCCGTCGCCGAAGTAGCGCTGACCTTCGCTGCGCGCGCGCTCGATCTCGCTTTCGAGCAGCTTGAGGTCACGCACGATGCGCATGCCCTTGCCGCCGCCGCCGGCCGACGGCTTGATCAGCAGCGGCGCGCCCACTTTGCGCGCGCGCTCGACGAAGCTCGCCGGATCGTCGTCCTCGATCGCACTGGGCGCGACCGGGAAGCCGGCTTTCTCGACGAAGTTGCGTGCGCGCACCTTGTCGCCCATCAGGTCGATCTGCTCCGGGGTCGGACCGATGAAACGGATGCCCGTGGCCTCGACCGCCTCGCAGAACGCCTTGTTCTCCGACAGGAAGCCATAGCCCGGATGGATCGCGCCGGCGCCGCTGGACTTCGCCGCGGCGATGATCTGCTTCGCATCGAGATACGCCGCTACCGGCGTCGCACCGGTGATCTCGACCGCGGCGTCGGCCATGCGCACCGCGGGTGAACCGCGGTCGGCCGCGTGGTAGACGACGATGCCCTTGAGGCCCAGGGCCTGCACCGTGCGCAGCACGCGCACGGCGATCTCGCCGCGGTTGGCGACGAGAACTGAGGCGAACGGCCAATGCGCAACGCGCGCACGGACCTCGCCGAGACGTTGCTGATCGACGGTCATGGTGTGTCGCTCACGATGTCTTGTTGATTCCGGTGCGCGCGTTCGGCGAGCGCCCCCTCACCCCAGCCCTCTCCTCCACATCCGTGGGGGAGAGGGGGCTCTTTGTTGCCAGGCCTTCGCACAGCAGCGACGTGATCTGTTCAGCAAGAAGATCGATGTCGAGACGGCCGTGGCCGCGAACATAGTTCCAGGTCACGTGCTCGATGCCGCCGTAGACCAGATCACGCAGCAGGCGCGACGGAACGTCGGCGCGGAATACGCCGGCGCGCTGTCCGGCGTCGATCTCGTCGACCAGGTACTGCGTGTAGCGGCGGTTGCGCGCGTGCAGCGAGGAGCCGTGGTACTTGGTCTCCTCCTGCACCTCGCGGAACATCAGCTTGCACAGCTGCGGGTAATCGCGCACGGCGCGCAGGTGGTGCCGCACGAGCACGCGCACGCGGTCCCGATGCTCGGCGACGCCGGCGAGCGCGCGCTCAGTGTCGCCGAACAGCTCGTCGTACCAGCGCTCCAGCACCTGCAGCAGCAGCTCGCGCTTGGTCGAGAAATACTTGTAGACGAGTCCCTCGACGACGCCGATGCGTGTCGCGATCTCGGCGACCGACGCGGCTTCGTAGCCTCTCTCGCAGAACACATCGCGCGCGGAGACGAGGATCTCGTCGACGCGCTGCTCGCGCGCGAGGCGCGGTGCGTGCGGGCGGGCGGGCTTGCGGGCGGCGGCCATCGGCTTCAGGCCAGATCGGCCGGAACCGCGATGGGAAAGTCCATCAGGATCTGCGCCAGCATCTTGCCCTGCGGGTCATAGCGCAGGCTGGCCATGCCGCCGCCGCCCAGCGCTTCCTGCATCAGGAAGTTGAAGCCGTTCAGGCCCGGAATCTCGAAGCGCTCGACCTTGCCGTTCACAAAGTGCGCGAAGTACTGCTTCACCGCGTCGGCGGTCAGCTGCGCGCGCAGCAGCGGCAGATATTCGGGCTTACGGGCGAGCACGCCGATGTTGGCGGCATTGCCCTTGTCGCCGGAGCGGCCGATGGCGAGGCGGATCAACGGAACGGTCTTGGTCCCCTCTCCCCCCGCAGGGGGGAGAGGGCTAGGGTGAGGGGGCGGCGCCGCAGGCGCCGTCGCGACCTCCATCATGCCGACTGCGTCGGCGCCCCTCACCCCAACCCTCTCCCCACTCAGTGGGGAGAGGGAGGCATAAGGCACGCCATCCACTTCAATCGGTACCTCGGACTTCGGCACCAGGCACGAGAACAGCCGCACCAGCGGCGTCGGCGATGGACGGCCACCGGCAAAGCCGGTGATGCCCTGCGCCATCGCCGTCGCCGGCGGGATGAATTCGCGACCGAAGAGGTCGAGTGCCTTGCTGTCGGCATGCTGCACGGCGAGCTTGAGGATCACCTCGCGCGCGTCGCGACGGCGGCTGTTGGCGCCCCAGTTGGCTTCGCTGCCGAGCACCTCGACGTCGGTGCGCGTGTAGTCGGCCATGCCACGCTGCGCCAGCATGCGGCGCGTGCGCTTCAGGATCGCCGCGGCCACGGCCTCGGCCTTGGCCACGGCATCGACGCCGCCGATCATCATCGTGCCGGTGGTGCGAAAGCCATCCTGCCAGGTCGCGGACACCTTGTAGCTCGAGGTCGGCCCGCGGCCCTTCGCGCCGGTGACTTCTACGCGGTTCTCGCCGACCTGCTTGAGCTGCAGGTGGCGCCAGTCGCAGCTGACGTCCGGCAGCAGGTAGGCCGAAGGGTCGCCGATCTCGTAGACGATCTGTTCGGCCACGGTCTCCGGCACGACGCGGCCGCCGGTGTTGGCGGGCTTGGTCGCGATGAACGAGCCGTCCGGCTTGCAGATCGCGATCGGGAAACCCATGCGATCCCAGTCCTCTGCCACGGCTTCCCAGTCGGTGCTCACGCCGCCGGTGGCCTGCGCACCGCACTCGATGACATGGCCGGCGAGGCTGCCGGCGGAGAGCTTGTCGAACTCGTCAGCCTTCCACTTGAACTCGTGAACCAGCGCGCCGAGCACCACCGCGCTGTCGACGCAGCGACCGGTAAGCACGATGTCGGCCCCACCGTCGAGCGCCGCGGCGACCGGGAATGCGCCGAGGTAGGCGTTCATGCTCCACAGCTTGGGCGGCATCGCCTCGCCGCTGAACATCTCCTTGACGTTGGCGAACTCCGTGGCACGCGGCAGCAGGTCGTCGCCGGTGACGATCGACACCTTCAGCGCGATGCCCTTTTCCTTCAACTTCTCTTCGATCGCGGCCTTGCAGGCCTGCGGATTGACGCCGCCGGCATTGGTGACGACGCGGATGCCTTGCTCCTTCAGCTTCGGCGCCAGTGCAGCGACGACCGACGGGAAGTCGGTGGCATAGCCGGCGTTCGGGTCCTTGGCGCGGGCGCGCGCCAGCAGGCTCATGGTGATCTCGGCGAGGTAGTCGAGCACCAGGTAGTCGATTTCGCCCGAGTCGACGAGCTGCTTCGGACCTTCAGCCGAATCACCCCAGAAGCCGGCGCCGCAGCCGATGCGAACGAGATCACGCATGTCCTCAGTTCCCGGTGAAATTGGGCGGCCGCTTTTCCTGGAAGGCCGCCATGCCTTCCTTCGCGTCCTGCGTGCTCGACATCACCGGCACCATTGCCTGGGCGAACTCCATCGATTCGCGCAGGCTCATGTCGCGCATGGCGTTGTAGGCCTGCTTGCCGAGGCGGATCGCGGTCGGCGACTTGTCGGTGATGCGCGCGAGCAGCCAGTCGAGCTTGGCGTCGAGCTCGGCGCGCGGCACGACGTAGTTGACGACGCCCCAGTCCAGCGCGTCCTGCGCGCCGAACTGCTCGCCGGTGATGCACATCTCCTGCAGCTTGCGCGGCGGCAGGATGCGCAGCATGTACGGCAGGATCATCATCGGCGTGACGCCGATCTTCGATTCGGTGGTGCCGATGCGGATGTCATCGGCGGCGACCGCCATGTCGCAGGCGCACAGCAGACCGAAGCCGCCCGCCATCGCATGGCCGTTGACGCGCGCGATCACGGGCAGCGTGCACTCCTGCAGCCGCTTGAAGAGATCCACGATGTAATGCTTCGGCCGCGCGAAGTCGACGGCGAAGGCGAAGCCCTGCGTACCTTTGGCCAGGTCCGCGCCGGCGCAGAAGGCCTTGTCGCCGGCTCCGGTCAGCACGATCGCCTTGACCTCGCCGCCGCTGACCGCGTCGGCGATGGCCTTGTCGATGCTGCGCACGACCTGCTCGTTGAGCGCGTTGCGGCGCTCCTCGCGGTTGATGGTGATCCACTGCACGCCATCGCGGCGCTCGATCAGCACGGGCTCGGACATCGGAAATCTCCCGGAATTTTCGTCAGGCGCCACCTTAGGGAAGCGCTGGTGAGTCTACCTCACCCGAATGCGGGAGAACCGATGCCTGCCGCTCAGCGGCGGCCTTGCCTTGCGCCCGACCACAACAAGCCGCCCTGCACGAAGGCGCTGAAGGCGGCGGCCAGAAACAGCAGATAGCTGAGCGAGTTCGCCGCGCCCCCGCCAAACGCCAGCCCGCGGGCGCCGAACAGCGTGCCGACCAGGAAGCCCAGCGTATTGCCCCAGCCCGTGATCACGACCGCCCACACGAAGCTGCGACGGCCGCGCTCGCCCAGCTGCAGATGGGTGCCGGCAAGCGCGAACAGCAGCATGGCGAGCGCGTTGATCACTGCGCCCAGATGCGTCCGCCGCCATGCCTGTTCGGTCCCGGGAAAGTCGAAATCGATCGCGGGCACCAGCGGCCACGCAGCAACATGCCCCAGGGCCTCGAACGTGAATATCAGCCCCATGACCAAGCCGGCGATGAAGAGCCCAGCGGCGTGCCGAAAGATGCGGTCTCGCTGGGCAGCGGACAATGGGGTCAGTGGATCCATGACGATCTCGCGGCTATCGGTGGGCTCACGAATGCCGTCGCCCAATTCGGGAAGTCTGCACTCGAACCGGCCCGCGGATCGATCCGGCGCATGACACCCGGCGTCTCCGCTCAATGCGCCGGTCGTTTCCAGAAGCGCGCACCGGTGTCACCGACCGTCAGCAGACCCTGCTGCCACGGCAGCGCCTTGGAGAAAGCACCGACCTCGATATCGCGGGACTCCGACCGCACCGCAACGAATGGCGGCCCCTGCGGCGGGACACTCTCGACACCGGCTGCGGCACGATCCAGCTCCAGCTGCTGCAAACGACCGTCGGCGCCGAGCACCTGCAGCGTGCCGTTGAGCCCGGCGAACGCGAAGGAATCATCCGGCAAGGCGCTGATGCCGAAGATCGACTGCACGCTGTCGTTGTCGATGCGTGCCCAGGCGCCGCCCGCGACATCGGCCGTCTGGAAGGCGTTGCCGCGCAGGCCGCCGACCACTGCACCCTTGTCGCCTTTGGACGCGACCGCAAACAGCGAACTCTCGTAGGGAGACTGCAGCCGTTGCCAGCTGGCGCCATCGTCGGTCGACCGCGCCATCATGCCCTGCTCGCCGACGAGGAACAGCGAGCCATCGTTCAGGCGGGTCAGCGCGTTGAAGTGCAGTCCTTCCTCGACGAGCCCTCCCTCCGCGCGCGTCCAGCTCGCGCCGCCATCGACGGTCTGCAGCATCAATCCGTAGGCGCCGACGGCCAGGCCGCGCTGGGCATCGACAATAAGGACGTCGAGCAGCGCGTTCTCGCCGGGTTGGAAGTTCTGCAGCTGCCAGCTCGTGCCGCCATCCTGCGTGTGCAGCACGGTGGCGTCGTGTCCGACCGCCCAGCCGTTGCGCGCATCGGCAAAGCTCACCGCGGTCAACAGCACGTTCACCGGCACCTCGGCCTGTGTCCAGGTCGCGCCGTCGTCCGACGTGAGGATATGGCCACGCGAGCCCACCGCGACGAGACGGTTGCCGGCGCGCACGATCGCCGTCAGCAAGGCGCGGCTGGCCTTGTGGGCACGCTCGGCGGCGGTCGCGTCCGCGCCACTCGCGGCAGCTTCGTCCGCCAGCGCGATGTCGGGCGCCGTTGATACGGCAGCGCACAGCACCAGGGCCATCGCTCCAAACCGGGTGGTCATCGCTTTCATCGTTTGCCCCTGTGTCTCGAAGAAGACACCGCACGCGTGTTGCGTGCGGCGCGCGTCATGCTCAGAACTGGTACTTGAAGAAGAAACCGAGGTTGTCGCGGTCGTGGTACAGGTTGTTGCGACCCGCACCCAGGTACGTGTTGTACGAGATCGTGAATGCGTACGACTTCTCGTAACGGGTCTCGAGCAGGAGGTTCAGCGACTTGCGTCCCTCGACGAAGTTGCCGGCGGGCCCCGGTGCGTTGCCGCCGATGTCGTGCATCCAGATGAACAGCGGCTGGATGCTCACGCCCGGTAGCACCGACTCGTAGCTGATGCGGCCAACGACGCGGTAGCCCCACGAGAACGCATCGGCAAACGCGGTGCGCGGCGCCTGGAACGGATTGAAGCGCAGGCCGTCCGGGCCGACGGTGCAGGTCGGGTTGGTCGAGCACGCCAGCCGCGAACCGTCGGCCCCGCTGCCGTCGGCGCCCGCGCTGGCGTGCGTCGATGCGCTGTACGGCCCCTCGATCTGCAGCTCATCGAAGTCCGGCATGTTGAGCACGTGCGTCGCCGCCAGCTCGTAGAGCAGGATCACCTGATCCGCGGCGATCCAGTTCTCCGAGAGGCCGAGCACGCGCGTCGCGCCGAGGTTGTATTGCATCACCTGGCCCGGGATCCAGCCCTGGATGTAGCTGTTCGGCGCGTTCTCGCCGATCTGACCACCGCGGTAGGGCGTGATGAAGTTCGGGAACGAGCGCGCCGAACCGGGCGGCGAACCGACCACGAGGTTGATCGTGTCCGGATACGGGTTGTTGCCGTCGGCGTCGGTGAAGTCGTCGTCGTCGTACACCACGTAGTCGCCGTTCTCGTCGAAGCCCAGGCCGGCGGTCGTGCCGGCGCAGCCGATGGCCTGGTCGTGGCAGCGCGTCAGCGTCGGTCCGAACGCGGCAAAGGCCAGATCGACGATCGCAACCTGCAGCGGCACGTTGGGGCGATAGGACACTTCGCCCTGGAACGAGTACTCGCCGTAGGTGGTCGTGAAGTCCAGGCCGAGCATGTGGATGTCTTCCGGGTACTCGACCAACAGCTTGGCGGTGTCGAGCGCCAGTGCGTCGCTCATCGGCTCCCCGGGTCGCGGCAGCAGCAGGTTACTGACACCGGTGATTGCGGCCACCGGATCGGTGGCGCCGAGATCGTTGATCACGCCCGGACGCTGTGCCAGCAGATTGACCAGATCCATGCCGACCTGGGTCGATGCCGACAGCGCCGTCACCGGCATGTTCGGACAGGCCTGCAGGAACTCCAGCGTGTTGCTCGCGTCGAGGCCCAGTGCATTGCCCTCGCGGCGCGCGCAGCTTGCGTCGGTCGCGTAGAAGCTCACGTATGGCAGCTTCGAGTGATAGTTCATGAAGTACGCGCCCAGCTCGGTGCCGTCGTTGAGCCATTCGGCGTAGTACTTGAGCGAAAAGCCGTACTGGCCGGAGTCGCGCACCTCGTTGTCCTTGAGACGGTCGATCGTCAGCGTCGTCGGCGTGATCAGCGCCAGCGGACTGTTGATCAGGGAGCCGACATGGTCGGGGTCGTCCGCTGATCCGCCGAACGCGGCATTGACGCCGCTGCGCAGGTTGTCGGTGCCGATGTCGACGAAGGACATGTAGCTGCCGGGCGTCGGGATCTCGATCGGCTGCCACTCGTACTGGTAGTAGCCTTCCAGCGTGATGCCTTCGATGAGCTCGGCGCTCGCGCGCACCATGCCGACCGGCACGAACAGTTCCTCGAGCAGGCCAAAGCCAAGGCGATAAAGGCTGTTGGCATTGACCGGCTGCGCCTGGTTGACGCTGTTGACGACCGCGACAGTGCTCTGCCCCCAGTTTACGGTCTGGCGACCGACGCGGAAGATCAGCTCGCGCTCGCCGCCAATCGGCGTGACCCCATAGAAGTTGGCGTCGAGCAGGTCGTAGCGAAGACCGATTTCCTTGGCCTCGTCGGTGACGCGATCCGTGTGCGTGCGCTCGCCGGGCCCATAGACGCGGCTGACATAGCGGTTGGCGGTCGGGCTGCCGGTGATGCCGGTCCGACCGGCGTTTTCCGCAGTGATGAGGTTCGGCCGGTATTCCTCGAAATCGTTGTAGTTGACGAAATCGTAGATGCCCATGCCACGGAAGAAGAATCCGTAGTTGCCGAACTTGATGCGCAGGTCCTGGCTCAGCTTGAACGGCGCCTGGGTGATGTCACCCTTGTCGTAGTTCAGGTTGCCGTCGTCGAAGTTCATCGTTGCCATGCCCGGCGCCGCACGCAGGTGCGCGGCCGGAAAGCTCTGCAGGCGGTGCAGACCCTGGCAGGACTGGTACTGATCGCCGCAGACATCCGGATCGAGCGCGGACTTGCCGACCAGGTAGTCCTCGCGATTCTCGACGCGCCACGAGGCGCCGAAGGTCGCCGTGTTGTTGAACACGGCATCGACACCCTGGTCGAACAGGGTGAAGTTGTATTCCACCGCGCCGGCCGTCAGCGGGAGGGCGGCACAGACCATCGCCGCAAGCCGCACTCTGACCGCACGTGCCGGCTTGCGTGCCTTGCTGGTATTCATGGATGAAACTCTCCTCTCAATGCACGAGAGCACAGTGAGCCCGTGCCCCGGCGCAGCGCGCCGGGGCCGGACCTGGAATGGACCGCTGTTACTTCGACGCCTTCTTCTGCACCGAGTCCGCTTCGAACGCGTTGTCGGTGAAGGTGACGGTCTGGTCGTAAGGCTGGTCTTCGTTGTTCATCGCCGTGACGAAGTAGCGGCCGGAGTTGAAGTGGTAGATCACTTCGGGCTGCGTCGTCGCGGCAAGGATGTTGAAGTACTGGATCAGGTGACCTTCCTGGAACTGCATCAGCTTGTCTTCGTGGTCGTAGTTGTCGATCGCGACGACGTTCCAGCTGTCCTCGTCCAGGTACATGCGACGCTTCTTGAAGGTGTGGCGCTGTTCCGGCTTGTGGTCGGCCTCGACGACCCAGACGCGGTGCAGCTCGTAGCGGGTCAGCTCGGGGTTGACGTGGTTGGGACGCGCGATGTCGGCGTACTTGGTCGGCGGCGACGAGATCTTGTACGAGTTGTACGGAATGTAGATCTCGCGCTTGCCGACCAGCTTCCAGCTGAAGCGCTCGAGCACGCCGTTGTAGTTGTCCACCTGGTCGTAGAACTGGTGCCCGTCGGTGCCCTCGTACGGATTGTCGCAGCACACCGCGGGCGCGCGACGGATGCGCTTGAGCGCCGGCGCGTACAGCCATGCGGCGCGGCCCTCGGTGCCGAAGCCCGCCTTCTCGTGCACGAGGATGTAGGTGCCGGCGATGCGCGGCGGCGAGATCGTCTCCGACAGGTAGCGCAGGAAGTCGACGCCCGGCTTGAGTTCCGGCGGATTGGGATCAGTGATGTTCGAGTAGTAGAACTTCACGTCCTCGACGACCTTGGTCAGCGTGAATTTGCCGTCCTGCTGCACGATCATCTGGTTGTTGTAGCGGCGCTGGGCATCGCCGCGCCACTTGGTGCGGTGATTCCAGATCGGCTCGGCGCCGGACTTCGGAATCGGGAATGGGAAGCCGACGAAGGCGCCCTTGGGATTGTCGACGCCGTCGAGCTCCGCTCGGGTCGCGTTCTTGACCGTCTCCTGCAGGATCTTGTCGGGGAAGGTGACCTTGCGGTGGCTCGGATAGACGTTGAGCTTGTAGCTGGTCGGGTAACGACGCAGCAGCTCCTTGTGCCCTTCGGTCAGCTTGTCCGCGTACTGACCGACGTTCGCCGAGGTGATCGTGAGCAGCGGTTTTTCGGCGAGCACTTCCGGATCGGTCGCGTACTCACCCTTGAGCGCGCCGTGCTGCTTCGCCGGCGTCCACTCGGGAATCGATCCGTCCTTGTTGCCGGCGCGCTCGGCGCCGACCGGCGTCAGGTCCTTGCCCAGCCGCGCCGCTTCGTCCGCAGAGGCCTTTGCCCACGCCGTCCCGGACACCATGCCGACGGCCGCGAGGGCCGTCACCAATACCTTCTTCATCACCGATACTCTCCTATGGGATATGCGGCCGCCTCGCGTTGCGCACGCGCCGGGGCAAGCCTTTGACTGACCAACACGGCTCCTCACATCAGTCTTCTTGTTGATCCGATTCATCTGAACGGCACGAACGGGCATGTCGTTCGCATTCACGCCAGCGACACTTCGGTCGCGGTGGTCTGGGCGTCGCCGTCGGCCTCGGCGGCGCGACGCCGCAGCAGGAAGGCCGCAAAGGCCGGCAGCAGCACGGCTGCGGCAACGGCGTTGGCGAAGAACATCATCGTCAGCAGGATGCCCATGTCGACCTGGAACTGGAGATCCGAGAACAGCCACGTGCAGACCGTCGCGCCGAGCGTCAGCGCTGTGAAGATCACCGCCTTGCCGGTCTGGTGCAGGGTGTTGGCGTAGGCCTCGCGCAGCTTCATGCCCTTCTGCAGGACGTTCTCTTCGAGCACGCTGTAGATGTAGATGCCGTAGTCGACGCCGATGCCGGCTGCGAACGCCGCGACGGCGAGGTTCGAGAACTTGACGCCGATCTGCAGCCAGACCATCACTGCGTACGAGACCACGTGCACCAGCGCCAGCGGCACCAGCACGCAGACCATGCCGGCGACACTGCGGAACGACAGCGCGACGCAGACGCCGATGCCGAGGAACAGCCACAGCAACACGGTGTGCTCGGTGTCCTTGATGACATCGTTGACGGCCGCCATGACGCCGACGTTGCCGGTCGCCAGACGGAAGCGGACGGCCGCGTCCGGTGGCAGCTCGGAATTGAACTTCTCGACCGCCGCGATGATCTGGTCGATGGTTTCGGCCTTGTGGTCCTGGGTGAAGACCAGTACCGGCATTGCGCTGCAGTCCTCGTTGAGCAGTCCGGTGGAGCTCGGGAACGGCTGCACCGTCACCACCAGCGCACCGCTTTCGCGCGGCAGCGTGTTGAACTTGGGGTTGCTCTCGCTGTAGCTGTTGAACACCTTCTGCTGCAGCTTGGGCAGCGACAGCGTCGACTGCACGCCCGGCGTGTTCTCCATGCGCCAGGCGAAACGGTCCATCAGCGAGACGATCGAGTGATCGATGCAGCCGTCGGGCTTGCCCTCGCCGACGACCTTGAGCACGTCGACGCCGATCGAGAAGTCGTTGACGATCTTCGCGGAGTCGACGTTGTAGCGCGCGGTCGGCCGCAGCTCCGGCACGCCATCGTGCAACTCGCCGATCTTGAGATCGCGCGACACCCAGTTGCCGGCCACCCACAGCGCACCGGCGGCGATCAGCACGACCGCCGCGACTGGCTTGCGTGTCAGGTTGGACAGCACGCTCCAGACCGGTTCGAGCTGGCGGTCGCGCCGATGCTGGTGTTCGCGGAAGCGCGCCGGATCCTTGAGGTTCGCGAAGGTCAGCAGGCAGGGCAGCAGCATCTTCTTGCACAGCACGATCGCGAGCAGACCGAACATCGCGTTGATCGCCATCTCGCGGACGATATCGATCGGGATCAGCAGGATCGTGCCGAAGCCTACGAAGTTGGTGGCCAGCGCGGAGATGCCGGGGATCACCAGGCGGCGGTAGGTTGCGACCGCGGCGTCGAAGGCGCCGAGGCCGTGATCGGCCGTCTCGTTGAGCCAGAAGTTCGTGATCTGGATGCCATGCGAAGTGCTGATCGCGAGCACGATGAAGGGCATCAGCACGGCAAACGGGTCCAGGCCGAAGCCGAACAGATGCAGCAAGCCCAGTTCCCAGACCACGGCCAGAATGCCGCATGCCGTCGGCAGGAACGCGACCTTGAACGAGCCGCAGTACCAGGACAGCAGCAGCCAGACCAGAAAGACGGTCAGGCCGAAATACGAGAACACCTCGAGCGCGCTGTCGGCAATGTCGCCGACGGCCTTGGCAAAACCGATGATGTGCACGTCGACGCCGGGCGTGTAGTCCGGGTTCGCCGCTTCGACGACCTCGACGTCAGCACCGTGGATACGGAGCATCTCCTCGCCGCCGTCCGCGGCCTGCACGGGAACGTCGAATCCGGTGAACCGGAACAGCACGCCGCGCTCGTCGTGGTAGACCTTACGCACGACGTCGCCGGCCTTGCGCGACGCCAGGTCGGACTTGAGGCGGTACTCATACATGCGCTCGCTGGTGAAGCGGCGGCGGATCTCCTCGAGACGGTGCGCGGTCTCGATGTAGTCGAGCTTGACACCGCTGACCGGGTCGCGTTCGAGCAGCTCGGCGAACACCATCGCCGCGCGCTGGTCATTGGCGACGAGACGACCGACGATCCCTGCCTTCTCGACATTGCTGCGCACCCGGTCGAGCATCTCGTCGGTCGGCTTGAAATCCGCCGGGACGACGTTGCCGCCCTGGAATCCACCTTCGACGACCTCGAGGTAACGCACGTCCGGCGTGAAGATCGAGCTGACACGCGAGCGGTCCATGCCCGGCGTGTAGTAGACCGCGTCGGTGAGCTTGCGCAGCGCCCGCATGAAATCGGGCGTGTAGATGTCGCCTTCCTTCTGGCTCAGCGCCACCAGCGTGACGTTGGCGCCGCCGAACTCCTTCTCGTACTGCTTGTAGACCTGGATGTACGGATGGTCGAGCGGAATCTGCTTCTCAAAGCCCGCATCGATCCGCAGGTGCGAGGCCTGCCAGCCGAGCAGCACCGTGATCAGACCCAGCACCGTGAGCGTCAACCAGCGCCGGCTGAAGATCAGCGGCTCGGTGTACTTCACAAAGGCCTTCGCAAAGGCACCGCGAGAATCGTGCATCGAATATCCCCACTCACACCTGGAACCGGAAGGGCTCCCCGCACGGCAGACCGTGAAGGTGCCTTTTCATAGTACGTGGTAATACCACTCACCATATAGTCGACGGTGATGGCTGTCAATACTCGCGATGCGGCTGGTGATTCACCGGCTCTTGCGCGCCAGAACGGCTTCTGACGAACGCGGAAAGACGATGCTTCGCGGCCAGTTCCTTCTCATCACAGTGCGTAGTCGTCCTGCGTACTTTGTTGTAGCATCCGGCGCCATGCCGCGGTGACGGACGATGTCTGCACTCGAGGCGGCAGGTGGTGCGGCTGACCGACATGGCCGTACCCGGTGCGACCAACCGAGGAGACTGCAGTGAAGGAGTTCGACTACATCATCGTTGGCGCCGGCTCGGCCGGCTGCGTACTCGCCGACCGGCTCAGCGCCGACCCGGCGATCAGTGTCTGCCTGCTCGAGGCCGGCCCGGAGGATCGCAGCGCGCTCATCAGTACGCCGATGGGCGTCGTCGGGCTGATCGGCAGTTCCAAGTACAACTGGTGCTTCGAGACCGCGCCCGAACCCCAGCTCAACGGCCGACGCCTGTTCTGGCCACGTGGCAAGACACTGGGCGGCTCCAGCTCGATCAACGCGATGGTCTACATCCGCGGCCACGCCCGCGACTACGACGAATGGACCGTTCATGGCGGCCCGGCGTGGAGCAGCGAGAACCTGCTGCCCTTGTTCAAGGAGCACGAGAACAATGAACGTGGACCGTCGCGCTTTCACGGCAGCGGCGGATCGCTCAACGTCGCGGACGTGCGCGATCCCAATCCGCTCGGCCGCACCTTCATCGAGGCCGGCAGACAGATCGGCATTCCTGAAAACGCCGACTTCAACGGCGCCGAGCAGGAAGGCGTCGGTTTCTTCCAGGTGACGCAGAAAGACGGTCGGCGCTGGAGTTCGGCACGCGCCTTCCTCGACCGCGCGCGCGGGCGGCCCAACCTGACCGTGCTCACCGGCGCGCGCGTCACGCGCATCCACGTCGAGAATCGCGTTGCCACCGGCGTCGCGCTGCATCGCGACGGCCGCAGCGAAACGCTGCGCGCGCGCAGCGAGGTCATTCTCTGTGGCGGCGCCGTCAACTCGCCGCACCTGCTCCTGCTGTCGGGCATCGGCCCGCGGCAGGAAGTCGAGCCCAAGGGCATCGCGCTGGTGCATGATCTGCCAGGTGTCGGCCGCAACCTCCAGGATCACCTCGACATGACCGTGATGATCCGCGATCGCAGCAAGACAGCCATCGGACTGGCACTGTCGTTCGTGCCGCGCGCCATTGCCGGCGTCGTGCGGTATCTCTTCGGCGGTCGTGGCTTCCTGGCCAGCAATGTCGCCGAGAGCGGCGGCTTCGCGCGCCTGACGCGGCAGTCCGACCGTCCCGAGGTCCAGTTCCATTTCCTGCCGACGTTCCTGCGCGACCACGGCCGCAAGCTCGTGCCCGGATACGGCTGCACGCTGCACGTCTGCCAGCTGCGCCCGAAGAGCCGCGGCCACATCGGCCTCGACTCGGCGAACCCGCTCGTCGATCCGCTGATCCAGCCGAACTACCTGTCGCACCCGGATGACGCGCGCGAGCTGGTCGATGCGGTCAAGCTGGCACGCCGGATCTTCGCGGCGTCGGCGTTCCGCAGCGTCAATGGCGGCGAGGTGGAACCCGGCCCGCAAGTGCAGACGGACGAGCAGATTCTTGCCGACATCCGCAAGCGCGCCGAGACGATCTACCACCCGGTCGGCACCTGCAGGATGGGCGCCGATGCGATGGCCGTGGTCGACGGCCAGCTGCGCGTGCACGGCATCGCCGGACTGCGCGTCGCCGACGCCTCGATCATGCCGACGCTGATCGGCGGCAACACCAACGCGCCGTGCATGGTCATCGGCGAGATGGCTGCGCGCATGATCCTCGCAGCGCGCAAGGCACAGGCCGCCCAGCCCGAGCGCGTCATCGCGGCCGCGGCATGAAGGCGCGCAGCGCCCGCGCACCCACGATCGACGAGGTCGACGCCAATGGCCTGCGGCTGAGTTGCCTGCGCCGCGGCCAGGGTCCGCTCGTGTTGTGCCTGCACGGATTCCCGGATACGGCCTGGAGCTTCGCCGATCTGCTCGAGCAGCTGGCCGACGCCGGTTACTGCGCGGTGGCGCCGTTCATGCGCGGCTACGCGCCGAGCGCCGTCGCCGCGGACGGCGACTATTCGGTGACGGCACTGGCGCGCGATGTCGGCGCGCTCATCGACAATTTCGGCAACGGCAAAGCCTGGGTGGTCGGGCACGACTGGGGCGCCGTCGCCGCCTACGGCGCCGCCGCGTTGTTGCCGGGCCGCGTCGCCGGCATCGTGACCGCCGCGGTGCCGCCGCTGCGCAGGTTCCTGTTCCATCCGACGTTGCGCCAGCTGCGCGCCTCGCACTACATGTTCAAGTTTCAGCTGCCCGGCTGGGCCGAGCGGCGCATCCCGGCGGACGACCACGCCTGGCTGTTCCGTCTTGCCCAGTCGTGGTCGCCGGACTGGGCGATGCCCGCGCGCTATGTCGAGCAGGTGAAAGCGGCCCTGGGCGCGCCGGCGCAGCTGCGCGCGGCCCTGGGCTACTACCGCGCGATTCCGCGCCTGCTGCTCGATGGCGATATCCGGCGCGCCGTGCTGCAGCCGACACCGGTGCCGGCACGCGTCATCTACGGCATGCGCGACCGCTGCATCCTGCCGGAAATGTTCAGCGATCTGGCTCCGTACTTCGGCGCCGAGTGGGATCGCGTGGCACTGAAGGATGCCGGGCATTTCATGCCGCTCGAAGCGCCGGCGGCGTTTGCGGCGGCGGTCCTCGACTTCATCAAGCCGCGCTACGGCGCGCCGTGATCCCGCCTGCCTCGCTCAGCGCGTCGCCGGCGCATCAGGCTCGATGCGTACCTTCACCTTCTGCACCGACGCCTCGATGGTCCGGTGCATGGCGTCGCCCCAGTAGACCTTGAGGGTCTGTTCCCCGGGCTTCGCCGGAAGGTCGAACACGAACAGGTAGCGGTGCCCGCCGAGACGGATCAGCTGTTTCGACGTCGGCATCATCGATACCTCGTCGCTCTCGATGTGCAGGTGCACGCCGATGACCGGCGCGTCCATCGTCATCGCCGCCATGTCGCCGGGCGTCTCGAAGACGATCGCGAGCTGGCGCCCCACGACCGCACCGTTCTCGGGCAGCAGGATCGACAGCGGCGGCGCGGCTACGGGGGCGTCCGCAGCCACAGCGTGATGATGATGGTGTGCGTGCTCGTCGGCAGCGGCCGCGGTGAATGGCAGCGCGAGCAGCGCGGCGACCAGCGCGAAACGCAGCGGCGCGTGGAGCGGGAAGTGGCGGGCGTGCAATGGCATGTGACTTTCCTGTGCAGTCAATGGATGTGGAGATCGGGTGGCGGACGCAGTTCGGGCTCCGACTGCAGTCGCTCGATCTGGTGCAGCAAGCTGTCGAGATCGTCCCAGCCGGCTCCCGTGTCTTGCGGGATCCAGCGGGCACGGACATAGCCGAAGCGGTCGATCAGGAACTCTGCGTGGTGCCACGCCATGCCGAGGCGGTCAGCGTCGCCGCGATCGGCCAGCGTGCGGCTCAGCAACTGGTAGGCCGACCACACCGGGAGTGCCGCATCGCCGCCGAGCACCGGGATGTCCAGCGCCGGCAGCTGCGTCGGCGCCGCGATCGCGATCGCGATCACCTGCAGGCCCGCGGCTGCCAGCCGCGGCCGGGCGGCGTCGAGCGCGGCAAGGCGGCGGCCGGCGGCGGGATCGCGACCGTCGAGAAACACCAGCAGCACCGCACTGCGACGACGGAAATCCTTGAGGTCGGCACGGCCGCCGGACACGTCGTCGAAATAGAACAGCGGCGCACCGAGCCACGGCTGCAGCGGCTGGATCCGCGGCCCGAGCACACGCGCCTCGAAGCCCTGGGAGAAGGCGCGCAGGAAATTGACCAGGTCCCAGCGTTCGCTCCCGTCGAGCCGGTCGGCATAGCCCGGCATGCCGCTGGCCGGAATGCCATGCGAGAACCACCAGTACATGTCGCCGGCGGTATGCAGCGCCGTGTGCGGTTCGCTCAGATTGGCCGGCGGCACGGCCAGCCCGGCGGCACGCACACCGTAACCCAGGCCGCCGCGGCCGTGGCAGGACACGCAGTGCGTCTCGAACAGGCGCTGGCCGTTCGCGATCGACTCGGCCAGATAAGGCACATCGGCGCGCCGGAACGTATCGGGGAAGGCCGGCACGCTCAGCGCCCAGGCCACCAGCGCCAGCCCGCCCGCACCCAGCGCAGATGCTGCTATGCGTCGGCGGCGCCAAAACACGGCGGCGGCCAGCAGCACGGCGCCGGCGAGCACGAGCGGCATGCTCGGCCATTGCGGCCAGGTCGCCTCGACCGAGACGCGCCACGGCAGCCACCAGAGCGGCTGGTCATGCAGCGCCGGCGTCGTCTGTGCCAGCCCGGCGCCCAGCAGCAGCAGCCCCAGCGCCAGCCCGAGCTCGACGCCGACGAGGCGCAACGCCGCGCTGTGATCGACCGAGGCTGACGCGTCGCGCAGTGACGGCACGAAACCCGCGCGCAGACGGCTGGCGATCCGCAGCACGCCGGAGAGCAGCAGGAGCTTTGCGACCAGCAGCAGGCCGTAGCGGGTTCCGAGCAGGTCGCCCTGGTCGTCGACGAACGCCCAGGCGACGAGGGCCCCGCTCAGGACAATCGCGATCATGCACAGCAGCGCCAGCCGCGAGAAGCGCAGCAGGACCCGCGCAGCGTGCTCGCGCACCACGGCGCCGGCATCGCGCCGGCTCACACGCACGAGGCCGATCCATGCCGGCAGTGCGCCAAGCCACAGGCACAGTGCGAGGACGTGCAGCATGTGCGCCGGCACGCGCAGAAAAGCGCCCGCGCTGCCCGCGGCATGCCCGGTCAGCGGCGCGGCGATCGCGACCGCCGCAGCGGCGAGCAGCGTCAGCATCAGCAGCGACCGCGACGCCGGCGCGTCGCGGCCGGGGCGCAGCGCGATCAGTACCGACACCAGTGCGACGGCGAGCAGCGCGCGCCACAGCCAGATCCTGCCGAAGCGGGTGCCGGTGACGAGATCGCGCAGCAACGCGGCGTCGATCGGTATCGTCGCGCCGGCGACCTGCGCCGCCTGCACCAGCAGCGCCGCGACCAGCGCGAGCGAGAGCACGGCGGCGCCCGGCAGCAGGCTGCGACTCCAGCGCCGTGCCCATGCGCGCAGTACCGGCGGCGACGGCGCGTCGGCGAGCAGCAGGAACGCGGCGGTACCGATCAGATGGGACGAGGCCAGCACGCCGAGCGCACGCGCGGCGATGCCCAGGCCTTCAATCATCGACGCCCGTAGCGGGCGCAACCCGGAACTGGTAGCCGTACTCGACGACGTGACCGTCCTGCGACAGCACGCGGTAGCGCACGGTGTAGGTTCCCGGCGACAGGGATCCAGGAATGGCGATCTCGATCTGCGCGGGATCGTCGCCGGACAGGCGCAGCGTCCCCAGCGTCACCGGACGGCCATCCGGTGCTTCGAGCGTGACGTTCGAGAAGCGTGGTTCGACCGCTTCGTTGAACCGCAGCACGATCGCCGCCGGCGAGCGGCTGAGCGTCTCGCGGCTGCCCGGCATCGACTTGAGCAGCGCGGCGTGCGCCTGCGCCGTAGCAGGCGCCAGCATCGCGCAGGCCGTCACCAGCGCCGCCAGGCCTCTACGCATCGTCGCGATCCGCCGCAGCGCCGCGCAACCCACGGCCGGTCAGCCGGTACGCCAGCAGGCTCAGCGCGATGACCACGACGAAAGCCGGCACGTAGCGCCAAGGGTTCTTGACGCCGACGCGAAACGGAAACACCGAGTTCAGCGTCGTCCCGTTCTGCGGATCGGTCGCAGTGAACAGTCCGATATACCAGCCGGGTTCCAAGAAGGCCTGCTCGAAGGTCAGCGTGCCACGCGGGTAAGGCTGCGGCGCGATGCGCGCCAGTGTCGCCGCATCGATATCCGCGGCGCTGCCGAGCTGCTCATAACGGGCGCTCATTCCCAGCGCCCTGGCATCGGCGAGCACGCGAAACTCGACCACCTGCTTGCGCAGCGCCGGATCGATGAAATCGAGCACGATGATCGCCTTGCCGAGCTCGGGAATGTCCTCGCAGAACTCCTGCGTCGCACGGAACTCCGGCTGGTAGCCGGAGAAATGGGCCAGGTACTGCCCGACACGCATCACGCAGACGTCGTCCTCCATGGACACGCCGCCGTGTGCATGCGCCTGCGCCGCCAGCGCCGCGAGCGACAGAGCCGCAGCCGCTCTCAGCATCCGGCTCATCATCCGAACACCGGAATCATCGGCCCACCGATCTCGACCAGGTAGCGGCGTCCGTTCTGATCGAAGAAGAACAGCAGCGCGGCAATCACCGCATCCGGCGACTTGATCATGGTCGTCATGCGCTGGGTCTCCCACAACGCGTCGTCGGCGTAGATGACGATCGTGCGCGTCTCGCCCGGCGCCACTGGCCCGCCCTCGACGCGCAGCGCTTCCGGCGCAACCAGATCATCGTCGTCCCTGGGCACCACCTTCAGCACGTCGGAATTGATGAAGCGCAGATTGCCGGCGGCGAACTCGCCGACGGTGACCGGGCTGTCGCTCCGGTTGGTCACCGTCAGCTCGACACGGAAACTGCGCCCCGGAATCCGATAGCGCGCCTCGCCCATCGTCACACTCACCAGTGACTCCGGCTCCGTCGCCGGCACCTTGACCTTGCCGGTCTGCAGCGGCGTGGTGATCGGCCAGCGCGCATTCGCGTACTGGTAACCGCCGACAATCACCGAAAGCGCCACGACCAGGAAGCCCAGGCCCACGCGACGGTCCGTCAGCGTGATCATCCGGTCGGCGTCGACGCCCAGTTCGGCGGCGCGCTTGAAGCGCGGAATGATGATCGGGCACTTGAGCAGCCAGTAGACGAACCAGGCCAGCCCGATCGCGAACCACAGTGCCGACCAGGCCGCGGCATGCGTGAAACCGTAGCGTTCGAGGTCGACCTGCTGTCCGAGCAACGTCGTCGCCGTGTTCTCGAACGGCGTCCCACCCTCGCCGACATTCAGCCACATGCCGGGGCCGATGATCGGCCCGGTGTCCTTGACGTTGATGACCGGGTGGATGTGGTAGCGGCCCGGCTTGCGCGCCTTGAGCGTGATCTCGAAGTCGTAGGCCTTGCCGCGCTCGAACGCGGTCGAGCGGATCATCGGCACGCCGTTGACGCGCGAATCCAGGCGCACGAACGCCGGGCCGGGCACGCCGATGTTGAGGAATGCCGTGTCCTCGATCGAGGCGACGTGCTCCGGCCAGTACTTCGACGGCATGAAGCGGCCACGCACCGTCAGCGTGTCGTTGACCTTGAGGGATTCGGCGCTGATTTCGACGTCGAACCAGTGCACCGTGCTCATGCGCAGTTGCGGCATCTGCGCGCGCTCGCCGTGGGCGAACGCAGGCGGGGTCGCCAGGCCGGCCAGCACCAGCACCAGCATCAGGAGTGATTGAAGCCTGCTCATCGTCCGCCCCTCAGGTGATCTTGCGCAGCCAGATGGCCTTGGCACCCAGATAGCCGACCCACATCCAGAACCAGGTGTTCATGATGTTGAGGAAGCCGGCGAACACCGCGGTCAACGGCGTCACCGCCTCGCCAAAGGTCCGCAGCGTCGACTGCTCGATGATGCGGACGTACTCGGGGATGGCCGTGCGCACGTACTCGTAACCGAGCAGGTCGGCAACGGTCAGCATCGTGCCGTGCAGTTCCACGGGGACCTGGAACGGCGCCAGCAGCGGCCAGTTCAGCGGATAGATCAGCAGGCCGAACAGGAACCCGCCGAACAGGCCGGTGACGAAGAAACTGCGGCTGAGCAGCAGCAGGCAGTCGAAGATCAGGCCGAGTGCGACATAGGTCGACGGCCACACCATGTTCATCGGGAAGTTCGCGAACAGGTGGAAGTTCAGGTAACGGCTGACCCAGGCGCCGAGCGTCAGGCACAGGATCGTCAGCGTGCCGGCCACCGGCAGGCGGAATTTCTCCCACAGCACGTAGCTGAACACACCCGGCAGTACCGACAGGGCCAAGGGCGTCACCAGCGGCCACCAGCGGCGGTCGCGCCAGTCGACCCAGTAGTCCCAGTCGCCGACCAGCAGCGCGAAATGAAACGCGAAGATGCCCATGAACAGCAGCACGATCACCGGAATCACCAGCAGATCGACTTGTGCGTAGGCGCGCCTCTGTTCGGCAGTCGTCGCGACGGCAGAACCTTTCGGCAATGTGATGTCCATCATGTACTCCACCGCCGCCCGCTACCGCGAACGGCAGTCAGGCACGCAGGAAGAAGGAGAAAGATTGGGGCGCCCCGCCCCGAAAGACTGCGGGCGCCCCAATGGGGGGAGAAAGGCGATCGGACCCTTTAGCCGGCCGCGGATGCGACGGACTTGTCGCCGACCGTGCGCGTCAGCTCGACGATGCGCGACATCATCTGCACGATCAGCCCGCCGGCGGCGAACGCCGACCAGCCGAGCAGGACGAAGCCCCAGTGGATCGGCGCGGCGAACAGTTCCTCGGCATAGAAGAACGTGTGGCCCCACTCGTTCAACCCGAGGTTGGGCATGATCATCACCGGGCCGGCGGCGAGCAGCGCGAACGGCAGCGAGACGCGGTTGGCGAACTGTGGCAGGCGCGTGTGCGCGTAGGTAAAGGCCGTCAGCGCGCTGATGATGAAGCACGGAATGCCGAAGTAGAACAGGCCGATGTGCGTCGGCGTGAAGTCGGTGTCGCGGACGGTCACCTGGTGCCAGGCAGCATCCGATTCGGTGTAGACCGACGCGACCATGTAGACGATCGCGCCGAACACCAGCAGCGTGCTCAGCAGGACGAAGTAGCGACGCAATTCTTCGCGCGGCTGGATGTTCGCCACATTGCGATCGCGGGTGAACCACAGCCGGCCGATGATCACGGCACCGATCAGGGTCAGGATCGGCAACTGCGCGTACAGCAAGTTCATCCAGTAGGTCTGGAACTCCGGCGCAAAGTAATCGAGCCCGACCGTGAACGCCGTCGTGTGCTGATAGATCCGGTACACGGTGAACACCGCGGCGATTCCCAGCAGGATCATCGTCATGCCCAGCCACGGCGCCGTCGGCGTCGCCGCCGTTGATTGCACGCTCTTGCTTGCGTTTCTCATCTCTCGTCTCTCCTGTTCCGGCGCCTCGGCCGGGTGAACACGCACCGGATCCATGTGCCCCGTGACACACGGAATGGATCATTGCACGGAAGATTGGCTATGTCTATAGTGTGACGCGGTGCTACGTACTTTATCGATTCAACGGTCGCCGCACCGACACCCAACTCCCGATTGACCGGGCTCCGCCGAAGGCGAAGGCCGCACTCCTCCCATGCACGCGACATCACCTGCCCTCCTGCTCAAACGCCTGCTGCCCCTCGCATTGCTGGCCGCCGGCCCTGCGTCCGCCGCGGTCGTCTTCAATTTCGAGGGCAACGGCCCGGTCGCGCGTGCGATGGGCGGCACCGGGGTCGCCTACGACAACGGCGCCGCGGGGCTGATGTACAACCCGGCGACGCTGGGCCTGGCGGCTGCGGGCGGGGAACTGCATCTGGGCCTGGACTGGATCAGCGCCGACATCGAGGTGCGCAATCGCTCGACCGGCGAGAGAGCCCTGTCGACCGACAACGGCAAGAACCGCGGGCCGTACTTCGCGCCGCAACTGGGGCTTGTGCGCCGGGACGGCCGTCTCAGCTTCGGCCTGGGCCTGTTCGCCGGCTCCGGCGGCGGCGACGAGCTCGGCAACCGCAGCTTCCTGTCGCGCACGGAGACCTTTGGCATCGACACCGGCCTCGACAACTCCGCGCGCCTGTTCGGCCTGCGCCTGCCGCTGGGGCTGTCCTGGCGCGTCGACGAGCGCCTGACGCTCGGCGGCTCGATCGACGCGGTGCATACGGCGCTGAACTTCAACGCGCTGTTCGACCTCAGCCAGATCGGCGCGCTGGCGGCCGACGGCCGCGTCTCCGGCACGCTGCTGCCGACGCTGCTTCTGGTCCCGGGCCTCGCCGGGGCACATGTCAGTTTCACGCAGCGCACGGTCGCCGGCGGCGGCGCCGAAGCCTGGGGCGTCGGCGGCCGGGTCGGACTGACCTACGCCCTCTCGGCGGACACGCGCCTGGGGCTCGCCTACAACTTCCGCACCGCCAACGCCGACCTGGACGGTCGTGGCGCGATCACCGCGATCAGCGCGATCGTCGGGCAGATTCCGCTGCAAGGCGACGTCCGCGTGCGCGACTTCGAATATCCCGCGCAGCTGTCGCTGGGACTTCATCAGCGTCTCGGCAGTCAGTGGAGCGTCGCGGCGGACTACCAGCGCGTGTACTGGAAGGCGGCGGTGAGGAATCTCGACCTGCACTTTGCCGAGGCCGGCAGCGGCAACACCGTCGACATCAGCCTGCCGCAGAACTATCGCGACATCGGCATCTACGCGGTGGGCCTGTCCTATGCGCCCGGCGGGCGTTACACGCTGCGTGTCGGCGCGCAACACGCGGATCGCGCGCTGCCGCGCGACACGATGCTCGCCGTGATCCCGGCGATCGTCCGCAGCCACGTCGCGGCCGGTCTGTCGTGGCGCCTCGACGACCGTAACCGCATCGACTTCGCCTTCTCGCACGGACTGCGCAGCACACTCGGCAATGACAGCCCGCCGAACACGGCGCGACCGATCGAAGCCAGCCACTCGCAAGCCAACGCGGTGCTCAGCTACGTCCGTCGCCTCTGAATCAGTCGCGCCGCGCCGACGCGGCCAGAGACACGAGTGCGGTGGTCGCTTGCGGCGGCCAGCGCAGGTGCCCGCCGCCGTGCTCGCAGTACTCTAGGCTGCCGCGGCAACCGGCGTAGCGGATGCAACCGCCAGCCTCCATCGGCTGTGCCGCGGAACAGCCCAAGCAATGCGCCCAGCCCGCCGTTGCCGAGGCGCCGTAGCCGGGAAAGTGCCCATCGTCGGCCCCATGCCAGAGACGCACGTCGAGCGCCAACGGACAGTCGTGGGCGCGGATGTCGGTGGCCAGAATGCCGGCGGCACTGGCAGCGATCGCCGCGGGTCGGTCGCCGTCCTGCGCACCTGACAAGGCAACGACCTGCGCGATGGTGCCGCCATCCGAGTGGCCGGCCAGGGTGATGCGCGCGGGATGGACGCACCATTGGCGCGCGACACGCTGCGGCACGCGCGCGAACGCATCGATTGCGGCGAGGCTCAACGGCATGCTGTCGACATAGGCCACCAGCAGACCGGCCGCCGTCGCAGCGCGCGTCAGTCCCAGGTGACGCTCGCTCAGCGCCGCGGTGAAGCCCGCCGGACTGAACACGACGAGCAGCGGATGCCGATAGCCGGGGTCATAGTTCGCCGGCGCGCGCACCCGGTAGCGGGGGACGACGTCATCCGGTTCTGGCTTGCCCGGCAGCGGCGCGCAGGTCGCCGGTGGGTGCGCCGGATAGTCGAATACCGCCTGATTGAGGGCGGCGCCGAAATGCAGGTGACGCGCGACCAGCGCCGCAAGAACTGCGACGAAGACGGCAGTGAAGCCTGCCCAGACGGCGGCATCGCGCGAGATCCGCATCAGCGGAAGCGCCCCTCGGCGCCGCTCAGCCGCGTCGGGATCGCGGCTTCCGGCTCGCAGACGAGGGCTTTGTTGCCTTCTTTGCGCTCACCGCCGGTTTGCGCGCCGACTTGCCTGTCGCCGGCGCCGCGGCCGCCTTGTTGCGCTCGATGTAGTCGCTGATGAACTGGTTGATGGCGCGCTCGTGCATCAGGACAAACATTTTGCTCAGCGACGGAACTGCCTGCTGGATGACACGCTCCAGCTGGTCGGCATCGAGGTGCTTGAGCCGGTCCTGGAAGATCTCGAGTTCATGATCGAGCATCAGGCGGACGGCGTCGAGGACAAAGCCGATGTCGCGCGGGGTGAAGCCGCGCTTCAGCTCCAGGCCGGAATTCCGGATCGTCACCCACAGCTTGGCGATCTCCACATCGGTCACCGTGGCCACGCCCTGTGCGGCGACGCCGAGCTTGAGCAACTCCCGGCGCTCGTCGCGACTCAGGCCCAGCTCGTCGGCAATGCGCGCCGGATCCTGCGCCAGCACCGTGCCGCCCTTCTCCAGCGCCATCTTCTGACGGATGCGCTGCAGCGACTCCAGCTGCGCCTCGGTGAACTCGCCATCGCCGCGGCCGCTGAGGACGATCTTGATCGCCTTCAGTGACAGAAAATGCTCCTGCTGCAGCAGCTTGATCTGCTGCAGCAGCTCGACATGGCGCTTGCCGTACCAGGCCATGTTGCGCGCGGACTTTTCCGGCGGCGGCAGCAGGCCTTCGGCCAGATAGAAGCGGATCGCCTCCTTCGAGATACCGGTGAGTTCGACCAGATCCTTGATCCGGAACGGCGGTTCGGTCCGGGGTTTCAGCGGGCTCCGCGGCATCTTCCAAGCTCCGAATGGCGAAGGCCGGCGGCTGCGGGACACACCTCGTCGCGCGGCGGCGGCTCTTATGTCGCCGGCGACGGCGCCGGCCTTGTCAAAGTCCGGAGATTCTAGCGCGCCCGCAGCGCAGCCCGGCCGCCGTGCTGCGGCCGGGCCGCGGAAAACGCCTCAGGCCAGGTCTGCGATCAGATCGTCGCCGCTCAGCTGGCTCGCGTTCTTGCCGCCGACGAACTCGATCAGGCCCGCCTTCTCGTAGTGCTGGCGGATGCGCGGCGACAGGATGCCGATGTAGTCGAGATTCGGGATCAGGCGCTTGAACATCAGCTTGCTGAAGTTCGACATGAAGGTCGAGCCCTGGATGATCTCGTTCCACTTGGCGCGCGACAGCTTGTGCTCGAACCACTCTTCGTACATTTCGTGGGCGAGGAAGCGATTCTTCATCAACAGTGCGACCTCGAAGGCCCAGTCCTCGCGCTCCTGGCGCTCCTTCTCCGAGATCTCGGCGAAGTGGCGCTTGAGCGCAAGCACGCCGTAATGCACGTGGCGGGCCTCGTCCTGGATCACCAGGCGCAGCATGTTGGCGAGCAGCGGCTCCCGGGTCGACTTGTACATCTGGCTGAACGCACCCAGCGCGAGTCCCTCGACCATGATCTGCATGCCGAGGAACTTCATGTCCCAGCGCGAATCGCGCAGCAGCGCGTCGAGGATCGCGAACAGGTTGTCGTTGCACTGGTAGAGCTTGCCGCCCAGCTTGGTCTCGATGTAGCGGAAGAACACCTCGACATGGCGGCCTTCGTCGATGACCTGGGTCGAGCCGTAGAACTTGCCGTCGATCCAGTGCACGCTCTCGGTCACCTGCGCCGAGGCGTACAGCGCGCCCTGTTCGCCGTGCAGGAACTGCGACAGCAGCCACGACGCGAACGAGTAGGTGAAGTCGATCTGCTCCTTCTTGTTGAGCTTGATGCCGTTGGCCGCAAGCCCCTCGAGCGGCACCAGCTCCATCGGCAGCACCGCGCGCTCCAGGTTTTCCGGGTCGACGTCGGTGCTCCAGTCCAGCGAGCTGTCGCCGTTCCACTGGTTGTCCAGCGCACGCCGGTACAGCTCGTACATCTCCGGGTAGTCGCTGCGGTACTCGAAGTCGAAATGCGCGGCGTGGCGCGCGGGGATGTCGATCGGATCGCCCTGCTTGTTCTGCTTGAGCACGAAGGCGCGGCCGACCGAGCCGGCCATCGTCGCGAGCACCTTGGGATTGCGCACGCGCCGCGCGATGTCCACCGCGTCACCGGCGTTGAGAATCTGGCGGCGGAAGCCGACCGGCATGCCCTGCAGCATCTTGTCCATCATCATGTGTTGTCTCCGTGAGGGTTTTGGAATGTGTCTTGGTAAGCGCTGGCGTCAGTGGTTTTCGACGACGAGGTCGGACGCCGCGTAGGAACAGCAGGCGAGGATGTAGCCGGCCTCGATCTCGGCAACGCTCAGGCAATTGGGCTGGTCCATCACGACGCTGCCGGAGCGGGTCTTGACGCGGCACTGCCCGCAGCCACCCATCTGGCAGCTGTACGGCAGGCTGACGCCGGCCTGCAGCGCCGTCTGCAGCAGCGGCTCGCCCGGCTTGCTGCTCACCGTCCTGGCGCTGCCGGCGAAGCGCACCGCAAAGGCCTGGTTCGGATGCGCCACTGCATCCGCATCGGCGTAGGCGAAACGCTCCTGGTGGATGCGTGCACGATCGATTCCCGTGCCGGCCAGCGCCGAAACCACCGAGTCCATCATCGGCGCGGGACCGCACACGTAGAACTCGGCATCGCGTACGGCATCGCCCAGCGCCTCCAGCACGCGCTCACCGCTCAGGCGACCCTTGATCCCGGGCCAGCGCGTGCGCGCATGATCGAGCGCGAGCACAACCTGCAGACGCTGCGGGTGCGCGGCGGCCAGCCGGGCAAGGCGCTCGTGAAAGATGATCTCGTCCTCGCTGCGGCTGCCGTACAGCAGGGTCACGCGACTTTTCGGCTCGTCCGCCAGAACGGCCTCAAGCATGCTGATCAGCGGCGTGATGCCGACACCGCCGGCGACCATCACGTAGTGCGCGGCACGCGCGGGATCCGGATCGATCATGAAACTGCCCGACGGACCGGTGACGCGCAGCGTCTGCCCGACCTGCATCCGATCGATCAGGTGATTCGACACCGTGCCGCCGTCGACGCGCTTCACGGTGATCGCGGGCCGCGCTGCGCCAGGCGCCGTCGAAAACGAGTAGCAGCGCCGGTGCGTCTTGCCGTCGATCGACAGCTCGAACGTCAGGTGCTGCCCCGCCTGATGGCGGCGCAGCGCGTCGGCATCGGATGCCAGCACGAAGCTGCGCGTCGACGGCGTCTCCTCGACGATCTCCTCGATGCGTACGGTCGGCGCCGCAGCAGGCACGCTGTGCGGCGCGCTACCCCAGCGCGCACTGGGCCGGCGAATGCTCACCGACGGCCGCGCACCGGCACGCGGTCTCGGCACCAGGCTGGGCGCCTCGGGAGCAGCGAGGCCCGCACCCCAGCGCGCACTCGGCAAGCGCTGTTGCACTGAAGCCTGCGGCGGGCGGAACCAGTTGTTCCAGACGGTCCTGATCATCGTGGCCACTTCGACATCCTCGTTTCGTTGAATAGTGTGGAGTACTACTACACACTTCTCGTTATACGGACGGGAACGGCGGGTGTCAAGGGCGTTGTCGCGGCTGCCGCGCTTCTCTAAGCTGCGCGCGCGACCGGCACCTGTCCGGACGTGCGGCGCCTGCAGCCGCACGTCCGAACGGGCGACGCACACATCACACGATCCGGTTCGCATCGGTCAGGCACAGAAAACTGGAGAGCTCAACGTGGCCGTGGGACGTCCCACCCGGCACGCGGATCCCGTTGCGGGTCCGGGCCGCTATCGCATGCGGGATCTGATCCGCGAAAGCGGCCTGCCCCGCGAAACGATTCACTACTATCTCGTTGAGGGCCTGTTGCAGCCCGCGATCAAGACCGGGCGCAACACTGCGCTGTACACCGACGATCACCTCGATCGCCTGCGCAAGATCCAGGAACTGCGCGAGCGGCATTTCCTGCCGCTCAAGGCGATCCGCGCCGTACTCGACGGCGAGGTGACCGAGGCCAAGGCGTTCACGCCGTCACAGCGCGACCTGATCCGCCAAGTCGGGGCATCACTGCGCGGGACGCTGCTCGACCACTCGGACTCGGGCGTCGCCGCACCGGTGCAGCAGGGACGCATCCCGGTGGCCGATGTCCGCGAACTGGAGGCCGCCGGGCTGATCCAGGTGCACTGGCAAGGCGACACGCCACTGCTCGAACCCATCGACGCCGAGATCCTCGAATCCTGGACACGGCTGACCGAGAGTGGAATTTCCCGGGAGCGCGGCTTTCAGCCCCGGCACGCGGTGCTGTATCAGCGTGCGATCGACCGCATGGTCCGCGCCGAGATCGAGTTGTTCATGGAGCGTTACTCCGACGCCGCCGGCACCGACGCGGCAGCGGTGCTGGAGCAGGCACTCGCGCATATCGAGCGCCTGATCGGGGCGCTGCACCGCAAGACGCTGCTGGGCTTCATCGAGCAACTGGCGGCACAGGGCGGCGCCCGCAAAGGAAAGGCCGATCCGCGCTAGATCACTCCCATTCGGACGAGGCCTCGGTAGCACCGGCACGACACACTGCCCAGTGTCCCCGGCTAACGATGGAGATCCGATGACGACCAAAGCCCGCGAGCGGCAACTGGACGTGCTGCTCGACAAGCAGGCGCTGTACGAACTGATCATGGCCTACGCCAACGCCGCCGACCGCCACGACCACGCCAAGATGCGTGCGCTCTATCACGAGGATGCGATCGACGATCACGGCCACTTCGCCAAGGGCCCGGCGATGGAGTTCATCGACAAGCTGCCGGCGATCCAGGCGAACATGGACATTCTTCACCACAACGTCACGACGGTGAACCTCAAGCTCGACGGCGACCGCGCCGAGGGCGAGGTGTACATCCTGGCGTTCCACAAGGTGAAGGACGGCGGCGCCGGCTACGACGTGCTGATCGGCGGACGCTACTTCGACAAGTACGAGAAGCGCGACGGCGTGTGGAAGTTCAGCCACCGCGCGATCGTCGCGGACTGGGCCTATCCGGCGACGCCCTCGGCCGTGAAGCTCGACCATCCGTTCCTGACCGGGGCCCACATCGGCAAGCCGGGGCCGGCCGATCCTTCCTACGCATTCTTCTCCTTGTTCAGGTTCGGCGAGCGCTGAGGCCGGGATCGGCAACGCAGCACCGTAGGTTGGGCTGAGCGCAGCGATGCCCAACGTCTGCCGCAGACCCTCATGTTGGGCATCGCTGCGCTCAGCCCAACCTACCACCCCGAAACCCTGATTGCCGCTAGAGTGATCGCATGAGTCCGGGTCTTGCCAGCCTCGAAGACGTTTGCCGATGGGCGGCCTTTCCGGCATCGGCGCCGGAGCTGTCGCCGCTCGGCCCGGCGTCCTGCCTGCTCGTTGCGCTGGACGGCGACGCGGACATGTCTCAGGCCCGACGCTGGCTGCGCAGCCTGCCGGTGCCCGTCATCGCAATCGGCGAGGAAGATGGAGCCACGGACGGCTGCGACGCCGTCGTCGCCACGCTCGGAGAGGCGGGCATGCTGCGCGAGCGCATCGCCCGCACACCCATCGCCGCGGCGGTTCTGGTGCGCCTGCTGCGCGCCACCGCGAATCTCGACATCGAATCCGCCCTGATCGCCGAATCGCTCGCCTACTCCACGCTGCAGGAAGGCCCCGAGTACCGCGAGTGGCTCAGCCTGAATCGTGCGCCTGCGCCGGCGGCGCACGCCGACGAGGGTCCGGCCGTGATCGTCGCGCGCGCTGGCGACACGCTGACGCTCGAACTGAACCGGCCGTCGAACCGCAACGGTATGACCGTCGAAATGCGCGACGCCCTGATCGAGGCCCTGCAGCTCGGCGCCAGCGACGACAGCATCGGCACCGTGCGGATCAGCGGCCGCGGCAAGTGCTTCTCGACGGGCGGCGACCTGACCGAGTTCGGCAGTGCACCCGACCCGGCGACCGCGCACATCGTGCGCACGCTGGCCCTGCCGGGGCGCGCGTTGGCCGCGATCGCGGATCGCGCCGAAGTCCACGTGCACGGTGCCTGCATCGGTTCCGGCATCGAGTTCCCGGCGTTCGCCGGGCGCATCATCGCCCGGCACAACGCCTGGTTCCAGCTGCCGGAGCTGCAATTCGGCCTGATTCCCGGCGCCGGCGGCGGCGTCAGCATTGCGCGGCGCATCGGCCGCCAGCGCACCGCCTGGCTGGTGCTGAGCGGCGCGCGCATCGACGCCCCGACCGCACTGCAATGGGGGCTGGTCGACGCCATCGAGGGGCCGTGAACTTTCTCGCGCACCTGTGGCTCGCCGACGGTAGCCGGACCTCGCTGGCCGGCGCGATTCTCGGCGATGTCGTGCGCGGCGCGGATCTGTCGGCGTATCCGAACGACATCGCGCTGGGCATCCGCCTGCACCGGCGCATCGATGCCGCCACCGACCGCCATCCGCTGATGCTCGCCGCAAGGAGCCGCTTCGCGCCGGGCGAGCGCCGCTACGCCGGCATCGTTCTCGACCTTGCCTGCGACCACGCGCTGAGCCTCGACTGGCCTGCCCACTCGCCCGAACCGCTGACGGACTTCTGCCGTCGCGCCGCGGCCGAGGTGGCGTCGGCAGCGCCCTGGTTTGTGCAGGCCGGCGCCAGGCCGCCGGATGCGGAAGGTTTCGCCGCGCTGCTGCAGTCCTACGCCGACGAGGACGGCATGACGACGGCGCTGCAGCGCATCGCCCGTCGCATGCGCGAACCGGATCGGCTGCTGCAGGCCGGGACGGGCTGGCGCCGGCACGCGCAGGAACTGCAACCGCAGTTGCCGGCACTCTTGCAGAACCTGGTGGCCATCATGCAGTGAACGACCTCGCTCACAGCACCAGCTTGTCGAGATGGTTGTGCATCTGCACCGTGTGCACCAGCGTGATGCCGGCCTTCATCGCCGCGGCCACGTGTACGGCTTCCGCCATCTGCTCGGGGTCTGCACCTGCTTCCAGGCAGGCCGTGGTGTAGGCGTCGATGCAGTACGGGCACTTTTCCGAATGCGCGATCGCGAGCGCAATCAGCGACTTCTCGCGCTTGCTCAGCGCACCGTCCTGGCCGGTGACGGCGTTGTAGTACTGGAAAAACTGGTCCGCCAGCGCCTTGGCGTGACGGCCGATCGAACCGAACTTCTTCAAGTCTTCCGATTCGTAGTAGTTGCTCATCGCTTGGCTCCGAAAGAGCCCCCGAGCCTAGCAAGCGTTTACAATGCGTGCCCGCGTTGTATCCCCCCATCCATGGCCGCACCCCGTACCCCCGCCCGCCGCAAGGCGCCCCAAAAGGCCCCAAAAGCCCCGAAGGCCCGGAAGCCCGCTGCCGCAGCGGCCCCGAAAGTCGGTTTCGTCTCGCTCGGCTGCCCGAAAGCGCTGGTCGACTCCGAACGCATCCTCACGCAGCTGCGTGCCGAGGGTTACGACACGGCGCCCAGTTACGATGCCGCCGACGTGGTCGTGGTTAACACCTGCGGCTTCATCGACGCGGCCGTCGAGGAATCGCTCGACGCGATCGGCGAGGCGATGGCGGAGAACGGCAAGGTCATCGTCACCGGCTGCCTGGGCACCGGGCCGAAAAGCCATGTGGTGCGCGAGAAATTCCCGGACCTGCTGTCGATCAGTGGCCCGCAGGACTACACGAGCGTGATGCAGGCCGTGCACCTGGCCGCCCCGCCGGTGCACGATCCCTTCCTGGATCTGCTGCCTGCCCGCCGGCGTCTTGACGCCGGTTCGGACGATGTCGGCATCAAGCTCACGCCCAAGCACTACGCCTACCTGAAGATCTCCGAAGGCTGCAATCACAAATGCAGCTTCTGCATCATCCCGTCGATGCGCGGCCGCCTGCGCTCGCGTCCGGTCGGCGAAGTGCTGACCGAGGCGGAGAAACTGGTGAAAGCCGGCGTGCAGGAACTGCTGGTGATCTCGCAGGACACCTCGGCCTACGGCTCGGACCTGAAGTACGCCCCCGGCCGCTGGCGCGACCGCGAATACGAAACGCGCCTGCTCGACCTGTGCCGCGGGCTCGGCGAACTCGGTGCGTGGGTGCGCCTGCACTACGTCTATCCGTACCCCAACGTCGACGCGATCATCCCGCTGATGGCGGAGGGCAAAATCCTGCCCTATCTCGACATCCCGTTTCAGCACGCGTCCAAGTCCGTGCTCAAGGCGATGAAGCGCCCGGCCGCCGCCGAGGACACGCTCAAGCGCCTCGAAACCTGGCGCCGCATCTGCCCCGACCTGACCGTGCGCTCGACTTTCATCGTCGGCTTTCCGGGCGAAACCGAGTCCGACTTCGTGCAGCTGCTCGACTGGCTCGACGAGGCCCAGCTCGACCGCGTCGGCTGCTTCCAGTACTCGCCGGTCGAGGGCGCGACAGCCAACGCACTGCCGGGCGCGGTCCCTGACGAAGTCAAGGAAGAGCGCTATCACCGCTTCATGCAGAAGCAGGCGGCGATCAGCGCAGCGAAGCTCCAGCGCAAGATTGGCCAGACGATCGAAGTGCTGATCGACGACGTCCATGAAGACGCCGCCAGCGTCGCGCGCTCCTGGGCCGACGCGCCGGAAATCGACGGCAAGGTCTACGTGAAGGGCCTGGGCAAGGGCGGCAAGCTGCGCCTGTTGCCGGGCCAGCGCGTCAAGGTCAAGGTCGTCGACGCCGACGAGTACGATCTCTACGCCACTTTGGCGTGATCCTGTAGGAGCGGCCCCTGGCCGCGATGCGGAGCGGCACGCCGCATGAAGAAGAATCGCGGCCATGGGCCGCTCCTACAGGTGATTTGAAGGCCGCACGCCTCCAGTCGCCAGCGCGCCCCACAGCAGCATCAGAATGAAGCGCTCCGCCTGACCGCGAATCGCTTCGCGCTGGGCCGGCTGCTCCAAGTAGTCCATCGAAAAGAACGCCATCTGCCGGATCACCACGGCGGCGATCTCGTGCACGATCCGCGGATCGGTGACCGGCAGGCGCATCAGTTCGAGGACGTCCTCGGCCATGTCGACCGCCAGTTCGTCGAACACGCGCCGCAAGGCCTCGCGCAGCACCGGCGAAGTCCCGTGCAGCTCGCGGATGCCGACGACATAGGCCTGCTGATGCTCGGTGACGAAATCGAGCACCAGCGCGACCGACTCCCGCACGATCGGCTCGGCCTGCCGCAGCATCTCCGCCGGGTCGGCGGACTCCGGCAATCGCGCCACCGCGGCCGGCAAGCGACGGCGCTCGCGCAGGCCCTGGCGCAATTGGCCGCTCAGGTCCTCGATCACCGCCAGGCCCAGATCGTCAAAGCTGCGGAAATGCCGGTAGAACGTGTTGGGATTCAGCCCAGCCTGCCGCGCCACCTCGCGCAGACCCAGCGAGGCGAGGCTGCGCGTGCTCGCCGCCAGCTGCAACGCCGCCTCCATCAACTTCTGCCGACCACTGCGCGGCGGAACGGTGTCGCTCAGGCGCTTCGCCGCTCCCCCTAAATTCTTTTTCATATCAGCACATTAACGGTTCTAGGCGATGCAATCGTTACATCGTTCGTTGACATCGTCGTAGACACTCGTCTACCTTGCGGATGTAGACAAGTGTACACCTCGCTTCACGCGAGGCCAGGAGACCATTGAATGACCGAGCAGACCCGCAGCACCACGCCCAGCCGCACCGCCCGTCAGACCGCCGCCAAGCCCGCGGTCATGCCGACACGCCGCGACATCAAGTTCAATCTCCCGGCCGAGAAGATCGCTGACTGGCACGATGCAGGGGGCCCGCAGTTCGCGGCTTTCCTCAACACCTTCTCGATTGTGTTGCCGGTGGGCGAGCGTTTTTTCATCGAAGCCGTCCGCGCGCATCGGGATCTCATCCAGGATCCGGAGCTGCAGAAGGCCGTCACCGCCTTCATCGGCCAGGAGGCGATGCACGGCCGCGAGCACGAGGAATACAACGAAGCGCTGTTCGCCGTGTCGAAGGTCGCGCCGAAGTTCGAGCGCCTGGTCGGCCGCCTCCTGAACTTCGCCAAGGAGCGCAGTCCGAAGTCTTTTCGCCTGTCGACGACCATCGCACTGGAGCATTTCACCGCGCTGCTCGCCTCGCAGGTTCTGGAGAACGAGCAGCTGACCAAGGACATCGAGCCGCGCTTCTCGGCGCTATGGTACTGGCATGCCCTCGAGGAAACCGAGCACAAGGCGGTGGCCTACGACGTCTGGGAGACGGTGATGGGTCGCGGTCCCCGCGCCTACCTCGAACGCGCCGGCGGCCAGGTGCTGGCCACGCTGATCTTCTGGGCGCTCGTCACACCGACCTTTCTCGAAGTCGTGCGCGAGCAGGGCAGACTCACGGACATGGCCGGCTGGCGCAAGTTCATGCGCTACGCCTTTGGCGAAGTCGGCCTGATCCGCCGCCTGGTGTTGCCGTGGGCGGACTACTTCCGCCCCGACTTCCATCCCTGGGACCACGACAACCGCGAGTACCTCAAGGAAATCGACGGCTTCGTGGCCAGGCACGCGCAGCTGCAGGCCGCGGCCTAAGAGCCTCTAAGCAGGAGAGATCGATGGGCAGCTATTCGAAGACAGCCGTGACACGGCCGGCGCAGTACCGCGTTGCCATCGTCGGCAGCGGCTTTTCCGGCCTGGGCATGGCGATCCAGCTCAAGCAGGCAGGCATCGACGATTTCGTTGTCTTCGAGAAGGAAGGCGGCGTCGGCGGCACCTGGCGCGTGAACCACTATCCGGGCTGCGCCTGCGACGTGCAGTCGCATCTGTATTCGTTCTCCTTCGAACCGAATCCGCGCTGGTCGCGCATGTTTGCGCCGCAGCCGGAGATCAAGGCTTATCTCGAACACTGCGCCGACAAGTACGGCATTGGCTCGCATCTGCGCTACAACACCGAGATCCGCTCGGCGCGCTGGGACGAGGCCGCGTCGGTGTGGCGCATCACCGATGCGCAGGGCAACGCGTACAGCGCGCAGGTGCTGGTCTCCGGCATGGGCGGCCTGTCGACGCCGTCGTATCCGCAGGTGCCGGGCATTGAGAACTTCAAGGGCAGGACCTTCCATTCGCAGCAGTGGGACCACGGCTACGACCTCAAGAACAAGCGCGTTGCCGTGATCGGCACCGGCGCGTCGGCGATCCAGTTCGTGCCTCAGATCCAGAAGCAGGTCGCGCGCCTGGACCTGTACCAGCGCACACCGCCGTGGATCGTGCCCAAGCCGGACCGCCCGATCACCGAGCTCGAGCACACGCTGTTCGAGCGCGTCCCGCTTGCGCAGGCCGCGATCCGCGGTGCGATCTACGGCATGCTCGAAAGCCGCGCGTTCGCGTTCACGATGGAACCGCGCATCCTCAAGCTCGCGCAGGGTCTAGCGGTGCGCCACCTGCATCGGCAGGTGCGCGATCCGCAGCTGCGTCGCAAGCTGACGCCCGACTACGTGCTGGGCTGCAAGCGCGTGCTGATCTCGGATGACTACTACCCGGCGCTGACACAGTCCAACGTCGACGTCATCACCAGCGGCATCCGCGAGGTGCGTGCGCACAGCGTCGTCGACAGCAACGGCGTCGAGCGCGAAGTCGATACGATCATCTTCGGCACCGGCTTCAAGGCCGCCGATCCCGTGCCGCGCGGCGTCGTCTTCGGCCGCAAGAACAAGGATCTGGTCGATGCCTGGCCGCAAGGCCCGGAAGCCTACAAGGGCGCCAGCGTCGCCGGCTTCCCCAACCTGTTCTTCCTGATGGGCCCGAACACCGGCCTAGGCCACAACTCGATGGTCTACATGATCGAGTCACAGATCGCCTACGTGCTCGACGCGCTGCGCACGATGGACAAGGAGCAACTGCGTTCAGTCGAGGTCCGTCCGGACGCGCAGCTGCGTTTCAACCAGTCGCTGCACGAGCGCATGCGCCGCGCGATCTGGAGCGTCGGCGGCTGCATGAGCTGGTACGTGCACCCGGTCAGCGGCCGCAACGTCACGCTGTGGCCCGGCTTCACCTGGCAGTTCCGCTTGCAGACACGGCGCTTTGACGCGCAGGCGTACGTCCTGCGCGGGGCCGAGCACGCACCACGATACGACGCGCCGGTTGCAGAGCCCGCGACGACGGCTTAGCCCAGCAACGCGCTCCACGCCGGCACGGTGACCAGCGACAGCAGGATGCCGGCGCCGAGCACGGTGTTCGCGAGCGGCGGTTCGAGGTTGTGCTGATCGGCGAGGATCGCCGCCGAGATCATCGGTGCCATCGCGGTTTGCAGCACACCGATCGTCAGCGTCAGTCCGCCCACGCCGGCGAGCAGCCCCAGACCGAGCACCAGCAGCGGCACGAGCACGAGCTTCCAACCCAGCCCCAGCACCAGCGGAAAAATCTGTCCGTCACCCAGGTGCAGGCGGAAGCGCAGCCCGACTGAGAACAGCGCCAGCGGCACCAACGTGCCGCCGAGGCGGTGCAGAATATCGACCGCAGCTTCCGGCCAGCCGCCCAGCGCGCCGACCGCAATACCGGCGAGCAGCGCCAGGAACGCCGGAAACAGCAGCACGCGCTTCACGATCGCACGCGGATGGGTTTGCGCGCCGGAATACAACGCGGCGGTGAGCGTGCCGCCAATCGCCAGCACGATGAAGCAGCCGAGCTGATCCGCGACGACGCCCAGAGCCAGTCCTTCCCGCCCCCGCAAGGCTTCGAGCAGCGGATAGCCCATGAACGAGGTATTGCCGAGCCCGCAGACCAGCGTCAGCGCGCCAATGCGACCGCGGCTCCAGTTCAGTCGCGCACCGACCACGCGGAACAGCAGGAACGCGCCGCCGAACACGATCCACTGCGAGACGATGAGGAACCAGAACTGCCACTCGAAATGCAGGCGCGGAATCAAGTCCAGCACCAGCGCCGGCAGGGCGATATTGATCACCCACCAGTTCAGTCCCTGCGCCAGGCCCAGCGGCGGATGCGCGTAGCGCGCAATCAGCACGCCCAGCAGCAGACAGACGAGCAGCAACGCAAACGCGCTCACGCGATGGAACTCACTCGACCGTCACCGACTTGGCCAGGTTGCGCGGCTGGTCGACGTCGGTGCCGCGCAGCACCGCGACGTGGTACGAGAGCAGCTGCAGCGGGATCGTGTAGACCAAGGGCGCCTGCAGCGGCTCGATATGGTCCGGCATCGTCATCACCTCGACGCCGTCGCTGGGCGCGATGCCGGCGTTCGGGTCGGCAAACACGAACAGCCGTCCGCCGCGCGCACGCACTTCCTGCAGGTTGGACTTGAGCTTCTCCAGCAGCGCGTTGTTCGGCGCGACCGCGATCACCGGCATGTCGTCGTCGACCAGCGCCAGCGGGCCGTGCTTGAGTTCGCCGGCGGCATAGGCCTCGGCGTGGATGTAGGAGATCTCCTTGAGCTTGAGCGCACCTTCCATCGCGATCGGATAGGTCGGGCCACGGCCGAGGAACAGCGCGTGATGCTTGGCCGAGAAGTGCTCGGCCCAGCGCCGGATCTGCGCGTCGAGCTTGAGCGTGTGCTCGACCATTTCCGGCACCTTGCGCAGCTGGCGCGTGTACAGCGCGACGACGCGACGGTCGATGCCGCGGCGCTGCGCCATCGCCATCCCGAGCAGGCCCAGCGCCGCGAGCTGGGTCGTGAACGCCTTGGTGCTGGCGACGCCGATCTCCGGACCGGCACGCGTCATCAGCGCCAGATCGGCTTCGCGCACCAGCGACGACTCCGGCACGTTGCAGATCGCCGCGGTCGCGACATAGCCGAGTTTCTTCGCTTCGCGCAGCGCCGCCAGCGTGTCGGCGGTTTCGCCGGACTGCGAGATCGCCAGGAACAGCGTGCCGGGCACGACGACCGGATCGCGGTAGCGGTACTCGCTCGCGACCTCGACCGTGCAGGGAATGCGCGCGCCCTGCTCCAGGTAATAGCGCGCGACCAGGCCGGCGTGGTAGCTCGTGCCGCAGGCGACGATGTGGACCTGCTGGACCTTGGGCAGGATGTCGGCGGCGCGCGGACCGAATGCGGCTTCGAGCACGTGATCGCCGGCGATGCGTTCGGACAGCGTGTCGGCGATCGCGCGCGGCTGCTCGTAGATCTCCTTGAGCATGTAGTGCGCGAACTCGCCGCGCTCGACGGCGTCGGCGGACAGGCTCGACTCGTGATCGGGACGCTCGACCAGCTTGCCGGACGCGTCGCAGATCGTCACCGCGTCGCGCCTGATATCGGCGACGTCCCCCTCCTCGAGGAACTTGAAGCGCCGCGTCACCGGCAGCAACGCCTGCACGTCGGACGCGACATAGTTGGCGTCGTCGCCCAGCCCGATCACCAAGGGGCTCGCGATGCGCGCAACGACGATGCGGTCCTGCACCTGCGCGTCGAAGACGACGATCGCGTAGGCACCGGTCAGCCGCCGCACCGCGTGCTGCACGGCGCGGGTGAGATCATTGCCCTGCCTGACGAAGTCGTGGATGAGGTGAGCAATCACCTCGGTGTCAGTCTCGGAGGCGAAGACATAGCCCTTGGCGGCCAGTTCGGACTTGAGCTCGGCGTAGTTCTCGATGATGCCGTTGTGGATCAGCGCGATGCGCCCGCCGGACACGTGCGGGTGCGCATTGGCCTCGGTGACGCCGCCGTGCGTCGCCCAGCGCGAGTGGGCGATGCCGATGCGGCCGGCGCAGGGATCGGCCTTCAGCTTCTCTTCCAGCCGTTTGACCTTGCCGACCGCGCGACGCAAACACAGTCCGCTGCCGTCCTGGCCGACGGCGACGCCGGTGGAATCATAGCCGCGGTATTCGAGCCGCCGCAGGCCCTCGATCAGGATCGGCGTGACATCTTGGGGCGCGATCGCGCCGACGATTCCGCACATATCTGCATGAGCCCGGAAGTCCGAAGTCCGTCATTTTACGGGCTGCACTTGCGCTCCGGGTGATGTCCCCGACGCAAAGGACAGCGGCGTATCATCCGGCCTACACCGGCGCAGGGAGACAGCGATGGTCAAGCTGAAGGTGAATGGGCTCGAGCAAAGCTTCGATGGTGACCCGGCGATGCCGCTGCTGTGGTACCTGCGCGACGAGATCGGCCTGACCGGCACCAAGTACGGCTGCGGCATGGCGCAGTGCGGAGCCTGCACGATCCACCTGGACGGCCAGCCGGTGCGCGCCTGCGTGATGCCGCTCGCCGCGGCGGCGGGCAAGTCGGTGACGACCATCGAGGGCATCGGCGCAGACGCAGTCGGCAAGGCCGTGCAGGCGAGCTGGCGCAGCCACGACGTCGTCCAGTGCGGCTACTGCCAGTCCGGCCAGATCATGTCGGCGGTGGCGTTGCTCAAGGCGCAGCCCAAACCGAGCGACGCCGACATCGATACCGCGATGAACGGCAACGTCTGCCGCTGCGCGACTTACGTGCGTATCCGCGCGGCCATCCATGACGCCGCGAAGGCCATCTGACGAGGACGCGCCATGCACATGATCCGTCGCCTCGCCCCGCGCAACGCGCCCGCCGCGTTGCCGCTTCCGTTCAAGCTCAGCCGCCGCAGCTTCGTGCAGGGCGTCGGCGGCCTCGCGCTGGGCGTGTATTTCGCGCCGGTGCTTGCTGCCGACGACAAGGCCATGCCCGGCGACGCCGGCAGCGCCGGGCAGGCGGCACCACCGACGCCGGTGCCGGAACCCGGCGCGTTCGTGCGCATCGGCAGCGACGACACGGTGACCGTCATCGCCAAGCATCTGGAGATGGGTCAGGGCACGTTCACCGGCCTGGCGACGCTGGTGGCCGAGGAACTCGACGCCGACTGGAACCAGGTGCGCGTCGAGGCCGCCCCGGCCGACGTCACGCGCTACGCCAACACGCTGATGGGCATCCAGCTCACCGGCGGCAGTACGGCGATGGCCAACGCGCACCAGCAGATGCGCATGGCCGGCGCCGCTGCGCGCGCGATGCTGGTCGCCGCCGCCGCTGAGCGCTGGAACGTGGGCGCCGACGGCATCACCGTCGAATCCGGCGTGGTCCAGCACAAGGCCTCGGGTCGCCAGTTGCGCTTCGGCGAGCTGGCGCAGGCGGCGGCCGAGCAGCCCGTGCCCAAGGACGTCGTCCTCAAGAAGCCGGCGCAGTTCCGGCTGATCGGCCAGCAGCGCCTGCCGCGTAAGGACAACACTGACAAGACCGACGGCAGCGCGCAGTTCACGCAGGACGTGCGCCTGCCGGACATGCTGACCGCGGTCGTCGCTCATCCGCCGCGCTTCGGCGCGACGCTCAATCGATTCGATGCGACAAAGGCCAAGGCGATCAAGGGCGTCGTCGATGTCGTCGCCTTCGAGGGCGGCACCGGCCGCTTCGCCGGCGTCGCCGTGCTGTCGGCCAACACCTGGATCGCCAAACAAGGCCGCGACGCGCTGCAGATCGAGTGGGACGACAGCCGCGCGAGCAAGGCCAGCAGCGATGCACTGCTGGCGCAGTACCGCACGCTGGCCGGACAGCCCGGCACCGTCGCGCGCAACGATGGCGATGCCAATGCGGCGCTGGCCAAGGCTTCGAAAGTGATCGAGGCCGATTACGAGTTCCCCTACCTCGCGCACGCGGCGATGGAGCCGCTGAACTGCGTCGTGCGCTTGTCCGACGACGGCTGCGAGATCTGGAACGGCGAACAGTTTCACACCGGCGACCAGGGCGCGGTCGCCGCCTATCTCGGCCTCAAGCCGGAACAGGTGACGATCCACCAGCTCTACGCCGGCGGCAGCTTCGGCCGACGCGCGAATCCCTACTCGGACTACGTGGTCGAGGCCGTCGCGATCGCCAAGGCGGCGCGGGCACAAGGCCACAAGGGCCCGGTGAAACTGGTGTGGACGCGCGAGGAGGACACGCGCGGCGGCTACTACCGGCCGATGTTCTTCCACCGTGTGCGCGCCGGCATCGATGCCGGCGGCAAACTCGTCGCCTGGCATCAGCGGCTGGTCGGCCAGTCGATCATGAAGGGCACGCCCTTCGAGGCGTTCGGCATCAAGGACGGCATCGACGGCGCCTCCGTGGAGGGGGCGGCGCATCCGTACGCGATTCCCGATGTCCACCTTGAGCTGCATACCCCCGACGTCGGCGTGCCGGTGCTGTGGTGGCGCTCGGTGGGGCACACGCACACAGCGTTTTCGACCGAAACGATGATCGACGAGCTGGCTGCCGCGGCCGGGCAGGACCCGGTCGCCTTCCGCGTGGGTCTGTTGAAAAAGCATCCGCGCCACGCCGGGGTGCTCGAAGCGGCGACCAAGGCTGCGGGCTGGAACAAGCCCCTCAGAACCGGCGCCAAGGGCGACCGCCGCGGGCGCGGTGTCGCTGTCGTCGAGTCCTTCAACAGCTACGTTGCCCAGGTCGCCGAAGTCACCGTCAAGGCCGACGGCAGCCTGCGCGTCGACCGCGTCGTCTGCGCGGTCGACTGCGGACTGGCGATCAATCCGGACGTGATCCGCGCGCAGATGGAAGGCGGCATCGGTTACGGCCTCGCCGCTGCGCTGCACAGCAAGATTACGGTCAAGGACGGCGCCGTCGAGCAGTCGAACTTCCACGACTACCCGATGCTGCGCATCAGCGAGATGCCGCACATCGAAGTGCACATCGTGCCGTCGGCGGAGAATCCGACCGGCGTCGGCGAGCCCGGTACGCCGGTGATCGCGCCGGCGCTGGCGAATGCGATCTTCGCTGCGACCGGCAAGCGCATCCGCAGACTTCCGATCGCGGACCAGCTCAAGGCATGACGGATGCGGCGGTCTGCACGACAATGCGGGCATGAACACGCCGCATGAATTTGCCGTTCTGGCCGCCGCGCTGCGCCGCGTCCAGGAGAACGAGTTTGTCGGCGGCGCTGCATTGGCCACGCTGGTACGCACCCGCGGTCCGGTGTTCCGACGCGCCGGCGCGCGCATGCTCGTGCTCGGCGACGGCAGCACCGTGCGCGGCCTTTCGGCCGGCTGCCCCGAGGCGGATATCGTCGAGCACGCGCGAATCGTCATCGCCGATGGCCACGCCCGACTGTTGCGCTACGGCCGCGATCAGGGATTCGACACGCTACTGGAGATGGGCTGCGGCGGCGAACTCGACGTGCTGATCGAACCTCTGCGCGCCGATGTCGACCTGCGCTTTGTCGACGCCATTGAACAGTGCCGGCGCGAGCGACGCGATGGCTGGATGGCGACCGTGTTCGCCTGCGAGAACCAGTGCCTGGAGCAACCGCGCCGGCTGGTGCGCGGCGACCACACCCTGTTCGATGAGCTGGACGATCCGCGACTGGCCGACGCATTGATGTCGCTGGCCCCGGATGCCGTCGCTCAGGACGGCGCACAGGTGTTGAAGGTCGGCACGCGCTACGGCATGTTCGAAGTGCTGATCGAGCGCATCGAGGCGCCGCTGCGGGCCGTCCTGATCGGCGTCAACGCGACGAGCCGGGCGCTGGCCCAGCTCGCCGGCACGCTGGGCTGGGAACCCTGCCTCGTCGACCACCTCAGTTCCGACCGACCGGCGCTCACTGCGCCGTGGCCGCGCGTCGTGAGCGCGGAGCCGGGAACGCTGCTGCAACGTCTGGCCTGCGACCAGCGCACGGCGGTCGTCGTGATGACCCACAACGTCGAACGCGACCTCGCCTACCTGCGCGAGCTGCGCGCAGCACCGCTGGCGTACCTGGGCGCACTGGGCTCGCGTATGCGCGCGGCGCGGATGCTGGACGCGGCGGGATCGACGGCGACGCCGCTGCATGCACCGGCCGGCCTCGACATCGGCTCGGAAACGCCGGAGGAGATCGCCCTCGCGGTCGTGGCGGAGATCCAGGCGGTATTGGCCGGCCGCCGCGGCGGCAGCCTGGGCGCATCCGGGCTGCCGATCCACGGGCGCACCGCGGCGTCGTGACGCGCCTCTGCACGGTGCTGCTCGCGGCCGGCAGCTCGAGCCGCTACGGCGGCATCAAGCTGCTCGCGCAGATCGACGGAGTTTCGCTGCTGCGCCGTGCGGCACAGACGGCGCTGGAGGCGGGCACCGAGCTCGTCGTCGTCACTGGCGCATACACCGCCGAGTTCGACGCGGCACTCAATGGGCTGGACACCACGCGCATCCACAATGCCGACTGGGCCGAAGGCATGGGCGGCTCGATCGCCTGTGCTTTCCAGCTGCTGTGCGCGCGAATCGACCCGCCGCCGGCAGCCCTGGTCTGTCTCGCCGACCAGCCGCAGATCGGTGCGCCGCAGCTGCGGCGGCTGATCGAGGTCTGGCGCGAGCAACCGGACTGCATCATCGCTTCGCAGTTCGGCGCAACGCAGGGGCCGCCCTGTCTGTTCCCGCGCCGCTATTTCGACGAACTCGCGCAGCTGCGCGGTCCGCAGGGCGCGCGGCGCGTGCTCGATGCGCATCCGGATGTCGTGCGTGCGATCGCTCTGCCGGAAGCTGCGGTGGATATCGATACGGTCGAGGATTACCAACGCTCCCTCTCCCCTTCCAAGGGGAGAGGGAGATAAGCGGCACTACTTCTTCTTGAGCGGCCGCTTCCAGTTCGGATAGGTCTTCTGCTCGCGCGCGCGGCACAGGGTCAGGCCGCCGGGCGGTACGTCCTTGGCGATCGTGGAACCGGCGCCGACCGTCGCGCCCTTGCCGACGCGCACCGGCGCGACGAGCTGGGTGTCGGAGCCGATGAAGGCCCCGTCCTCGATGATCGTCTCGTGTTTGTTGGCGCCGTCGTAGTTGCAGAAGATCGTGCCGGCGCCGATGTTGACGCCGGCGCCGACCGCGCCGTCGCCCAGGTAGGCGAGGTGATTGGCCTTGCTGCCGCGGCCCAGTTTCACTTTCTTGATCTCGACGAAGTTGCCGACGTGCACCTCGTCGGCGAGCGCGGCGTCCGGACGCAGGCGCGCGAACGGGCCGATGCGACAGTCGCGGCCGGCCACCGCCTTCTCCAGCACGCTGTGCGCGTCGACCAGCGTGCCGGCACCGAGCGTGACGTCGCGCAGCACGCAGTACGGCCCGATGCGCACGCCGTCGCCCAACTCGACGCGGCCTTCGAACACGCAGCCGACGTCGATGCTCACATCGCGGCCGTGGACCAGCGTGCCGCGCAGGTCGAAGCGACACGGGTCGGCGAGCTGCACGCCGGCGCGCAGCAAGGTCTCGGCGCGGCGGCGCTGCAACACCCGCTCCATGCGCGCGAGCTGCAGGCGATCGTTGATGCCCTCCACTTCTTCGGCGCTCACCGCGGTGACCGTGGCGACCTTGAGTTTGTCGCGCACCGCGAGCGCGACGATGTCCGTCAGGTAGTACTCACCCTTGGCGTTGTCGTTGCGAACCTTGGCCAGCCAGCCGCGCAGGCGCTTCGCCGGCGCGGCGATGAAGCCGGTGTTGACCTCGCGGATGCGCCGCTGCCGCGCGTTGGCGTCTTTCTCCTCGACGATGCCGGTGACCGCGCCGGCCCGGTTGCGCAGAATGCGGCCGTAGCCGGTTGGCTCGGCGAGTTCGACCGTCAGCACCGCGAGCGACTTTTGGCCCGCTTCGAGCAGCTGCGCGAGCGTCTGCTGCGAGATCAGCGGCACATCGCCGTACATGACCAGCACGACGGCATCGTCCGGCACCGCTGGCATCGCCTGCTGCACGGCGTGCGCCGTGCCCTTCTGCTCCGCCTGCTGCGCCCAGCGCACCGCATCGCCACGCTTCGCGGACTCGAACCAGCCGCGCACCTGTTCGCCGCCGTGACCGTACACGATGTGCACGCCCGCGGCCGACAGCGCCTGCGCGGCGTCGAGCACCTGCGCGAGCATCGGCTGGCCCCCGAGCGGATGCAGCACCTTGGGCAGCGCGCTCTTCATGCGCGTGCCCTGGCCGGCAGCAAGGACGATGCAATGCAGTGGCGCGTTCTTCATGGACGGCTTGCTCCCCAACAAAAAATCCCGCTCATGCTGCCTCAACATGAGCGGGATCGTCATCCGTGCCGGGACTGGCCCGGCCCGCGGCTTCAGCGGCCGGTCTTCTTCAGGTTCTTCACGAACTGCAGGCGAGCCGCAGCCTCGATCAGCTCCGACTGCGCGCGGGCCAGATCGATGTCCGACTTCGCGCCGGCGAGCTTCTCTTCCGCAGACTGCTTGGCCGCCAGCGCCGCAGCTTCGTCGGCGTCCTTGGCACGCAGCGCGGTATCGGCGAGCACGGTGACGAGGTACGGCTGGATTTCGAGGATGCCGCCGCCGACGAAGAACTCAAGTTCTTCGCCGCCCGGCTGCTGCACGCGCACCGTGCCCGGCTTGAGCCGGGTCAGCAGCGGCGCGTGCCGCGGCGCGATGCCGACCTCGCCCATTTCCGCCGGCGCGAACACCATCTGGGCTTCGCCCGAATGGATGTGCCCTTCGGCGGAAACGATGTCGATGTGGATGTTGGCCATCTGGTCCTCGATCGGGGGCGCCGATGCTTAGAGCTTCTTCGCCTTCTCGACGGCTTCGTCGATCGTGCCGACCATGTAGAACGCCTGCTCCGGCAGGTGATCAAACTGGCCGTCGACGATGCCGCGGAAGCCGCGGATCGTTTCCTTCAGCGACACGTACTTGCCCGGCGAGCCGGTGAACACCTCGGCGACGTGGAACGGCTGCGACAGAAAGCGCTGGATCTTGCGCGCGCGGGCGACGGCGCGCTTGTCGTCTTCCGACAGCTCGTCCATGCCCAGGATCGCGATGATGTCCTTCAGCTCCTTGTAGCGCTGCAGCACGCCCTGCACGTCGCGCGCGGTCTGGTAGTGCTCCTGGCCGATGACGTTCGGGTCGAGCTGACGCGACGTGGAGTCGAGCGGATCGACGGCCGGATAGATGCCCAGCGACGCGATGTCGCGCGACAGCACGACGGTGGCGTCGAGGTGCGCGAAGGTCGTCGCCGGCGACGGGTCGGTGAGGTCGTCCGCGGGCACGTAGACGGCCTGGATCGAGGTGATCGAGCCCTTCTTGGTCGAGGTGATGCGCTCCTGCAGCACGCCCATTTCCTCGGCCAGCGTCGGCTGGTAGCCCACCGCCGACGGCATACGGCCGAGCAGCGCCGACACTTCGGTGCCGGCCAGCGTGTAACGGTAGATGTTGTCGACGAAGAACAGGATGTCGCGGCCTTCGTCGCGGAAGTACTCGGCCATGGTCAGGCCGGTCAGCGCAACGCGCAGGCGGTTGCCCGGCGGCTCGTTCATCTGGCCGTAGACCATCGCCACCTTGTCGAGAACGTTGGACTCCTTCATCTCGTGATAGAAGTCGTTGCCCTCGCGGGTACGCTCACCGACGCCGGCGAACACCGACAGACCGGAGTGCGCCTTCGCGATGTTGTTGATCAGCTCCATCATGTTGACGGTCTTGCCGACGCCGGCGCCGCCGAACAGGCCGACCTTGCCGCCCTTGGCGAACGGGATCAGCAGGTCGATGACCTTGATGCCGGTTTCCAGCAGCTCGGTCGAACCGGCCTGGTCCTCGTAGGACGGCGCCGCGCGATGGATCGCCCACTTGGCTTCGGACTTGACGTCGCCGGCCTCGTCGATCGGGCGGCCGAGCACGTCCATGATGCGACCCAGCGTGGCCTTGCCGACCGGCACCGAGATCGCAGCGCCGGTGTTGCGCACGACCAGACCGCGCTTGAGGCCTTCCGATGCGCCCAGCGCGATCGTGCGGACCACGCCGTCGCCCAGCTGCTGCTGGACTTCCAGTGTCAGCTCGGTGTTGTCGACGGTGAGCGCGTCGTAAATCTTCGGAATCGCGTCGCGCGGGAACTCGACGTCGACGACCGCGCCGATGACCTGAACAATTTTGCCGGTGCTCATGTGTTCTCTCGAATCTCTTGCTAACCCGTAGCCCGGACGAAGTCCGGGGTTGCGATCCCGGACTTCGTCCGGGCTACATGTTCCTTCACCCGTCAGACAGCGGCCGCGCCGCCGACGATTTCCGACAGTTCCTTGGTGATATTGGCCTGGCGTGCCTTGTTGTAGGCGAGCTGCAGCTGGTTGATGATCTTGCCGGCGTTGTCGGACGCCGCCTTCATCGCCACCATGCGCGCCGACTGCTCGCTGGCCAGGTTCTCGATCACCGCCTGGTAGATCTGCGACTCGACGTAGCGCATCAGCACCGCGTCGAGCAGCTCGGTCGAGGCCGGCTCGTACAGATAGTCCCAGTGCTCCAGCAGGCCTTCGCTCTTGACCGGCTCGATCGGCAGCAGCTGCGCCACCGTCGGCTTCTGCGTCATCGTGTTCACGAACTGGTTCGCGATCACGCTGACGCGGTCGACGCTGCCGGCGCGGTAGGCGTCGGTCATCACCTTGATCACGCCGAGCAGCTGCTCGAGGTGCGGGCGATCACCCAGGTGCGTCGCGGTCGCGTGGACCGTGCCGCCCATGCGCTTGAAGAACGACACCGCCTTGTTGCCGATCAGCACGAACTCGACTTCGACGCCCTTGGCCTTCCACTCGCGCACTTCGCGCACGACGGCGCGGAACACGTTCATGTTCAGGCCGCCGCACAATCCGCGATCGGACGATACGACCAGGTAGGCGACGCGCTTGACCTCGCGCTCGACCGTGAACGGGTGCTTGTATTCGAGATTCGCCTGCGCCAGGTGGCCCAGCGTGCGACGGATCTTCTCGGCATACGGGCGGGCCGCCGCCATGCGATCCTGCGCCTTGCGCATTTTCGACATGGCGACCTTTTCCATCGCCCGCGTGATCTTCTGCGTGTTCTTGACGCTCTTGATCTTGGTGCGGATTTCCTTGGCGCCGGCCACGGGTCTGCCTCTTTAGGTCGGGTTGGATCGCTTCAGATCGCGGACTGCTTGACGTAAGCGTCCATCGCCGACTTCAGCCCGTTCTCGAGCGCGTCGTTCCAGTCGCCGGTATCGAGCTTGGCGAGCAGGTCGGCCTGCTGGCCGGCGAGGAACTGGTGCAGCCCGTCCTCCCACGCCAGCACCTTGCTGACCTCGACCTTGTCGATGTAGCCCTTCTCGACCGCGTACAGCGAGGCCGCCATGCGGCCGACCGACAGCGGCTGGTACTGCTTCTGCTTCATCAGCTCGGTGACGCGCTGACCGCGCTCGAGCTGCTTGCGGGTGGCTTCGTCCAGGTCCGAGGCGAACTGCGCGAAGGCCGCGAGTTCACGGAACTGCGCGAGCGCCAGGCGCACGCCGCCGCCGAGCTTCTTGACGACCTTGGTCTGCGCCGCGCCGCCGACGCGCGACACCGAGATACCGGCATTCATGGCCGGACGGATGCCGGCGTTGAACAGGTCGGTTTCGAGGAAGATCTGGCCGTCGGTGATCGAGATCACGTTGGTCGGAACGAACGCCGACACGTCGCCGGCCTGCGTCTCGATGATCGGCAGCGCGGTCAGCGAGCCGGTCTTGCCCTTGACCTTGCCGGCGGTCAGCTTCTCGACGTACTCCTCGTTGATGCGCGCGGCGCGCTCCAGCAGACGGGAGTGTAAATAGAACACGTCGCCGGGGAAGGCTTCGCGGCCCGGCGGGCGGCGCAGCAACAGCGACACCTGGCGGTAGGCGACGGCCTGCTTGGAGAGGTCGTCGTAGATGATCAGCGCGTCTTCGCCCTTGTCGCGGAAGTACTCGCCCATCGAGCAGCCGGAGTACGGCGCGATGAACTGCAGCGCCGGCGAATCGGCGGCGGCGGCGGCGACGACGATGGTGTGCGCCATCGCGCCATGCTCTTCGAGCTTGCGCACGACGTTCGCGATCGAGCTGTTCTTCTGCCCGATGGCGACGTAGATGCACTTAATGCCCGAGGACTTCTGGTTGATGATCGTGTCGATCGCCAGCGCGGTCTTGCCGGTCTGGCGGTCGCCGATGATCAGCTCGCGCTGGCCACGGCCGATCGGCACCATCGCGTCGATCGCCTTGTAGCCGGTCTGCACCGGCTGGCTCACCGACTTGCGGGTGATGACGCCCGGCGCGACCTTTTCGATCGGCGAGGTGCCGGCAGCCTTGATCGGGCCCTTGCCGTCGATCGGGTTGCCGAGCGCGTCCACCACGCGACCCAGCAGCCCTTCGCCGACCGGCACTTCGAGGATGCGGCCCGTGGTCTTGACGGTGTCGCCTTCCTTGAGGTGCTTGTAGTCGCCCAGAACCACGGCGCCCACGGAGTCACGCTCCAGGTTCAGCGCGAGGCCGAAGACATTGCCCGGGAACTCGAGCATTTCGCCCTGCAGCGCGTCGGACAGACCGTGGATGCGGACGATGCCGTCCTGCAGCGACACGATCGTGCCCGTGTTGCGCGCCTCGGTGGCGGCATCGAAGTTCTGAATTCGCGCCTTGATCAGGTCGCTGATTTCGGAAGGATTGAGTTGCATACGAACCGTTTCCTGAAGTGTGTCGCCCGAGAGAGTCCGTGGGGCGCGATGACTTAACGCGTAAGCGCGGTTTGAAGGCGAGCGAGCTCGCCGCGGACGGAACCGTCGATGACCAGGTCACCGGCGCGGATCAGGGCGCCGGCGATCAGATCGGCATCGACCTTCCAGTCGATGACGACGTCCCGCTGCAGGCGCTTCTTCACCGCGGCGGCGAGTTGATCCTGCTGCGCGGACGCGACCGGTGCGGCCGACGTGATCTCCACGTCCGCACGCGATTCGGCTTCGGCACGCAGGTGCTCGAACTGCTCGGCGATCGACGCCGTCGCCAGCAGGCGACCGTTTTCCGCCAGCAGCCGGACCAGCGCCACGGCCTCGGCCGGCAGCTTGCCCGCCAGCGCCTGGTTGAGCGCCGCTGCCAGCTCCGCGCGCGTCAGCGCCGGATGTCCGATCAGACGCGCAACCTGCGGCTCGGCCAGCAGCCTTGCCGTGCTGGCCAGCGCATCGCTCCACGCCTTGAATGAGCGCGTGTCGCGGGCGAGCTCGAAAACCGCCTTGGCGTAGGGCCGTGCAAGCGTGCTGTAGTCCGCCATGTCGTTCGCCTGGCCCCTTAGACGCGCGCAGCCAGCTCGCCGAGGACATCGGCGTGGGCCTTGGCGTCGATTTCGCGCTTGAGGATCTTCGCCGCGCCGATCACCGCCAGCTCGCCGACCTGCTTGCGCAGGCTTTCCCGGGCGTGAGCGATCTCGCGCTGCACGTCGTCGTGCGCCTTGGCAACGATACGATCAGCCTCTTCCTGGGCGTGACCCTTGGCCTGCTCGACGAATTGCGCCGCCTGCTTGTTGGCCGCTGCGAGGATGTCCTGCGCCTGCGTGCGCGCGACCTTGAGCTCTTCTTCGCTCTTGGCCGACGCGTCCTGCAGCGCACGGGCGCCCTTCTCGGCCGCGGCAAGACCGTCGGCGATCTTCTGCCGGCGTTCTTCCATCGCCTTGGTGATCGGCGGCCACACGAATTTCATCGTGAACCACACGAAAATACCGAAGACGATCATCTGTCCGACGATGGACGGGATGCTTGCCTGCATGGGCTAAGCTCCAGGTTGAGTGAGACGAAAGATCCGGAACCCGGCGCCTTACTTGATCGCGGCCAACAGCGGGTTCGCGAACATCATCAGCAGGCCCATGGCCACGCCGATGATCGAGACGGCGTCGAGCAGACCGGCGATGATGAACATCTTGGTCTGCAGCATGTTGGCCATTTCCGGCTGGCGCGCGGCGCCTTCGAGGAACTTGCCGCCGAGCAGGCCGAAGCCGATGGCGGTGCCGAGCGCGGCGAGACCGAAGATGAGGCCGAGGGTCAGCGCCGTGTTGGCCTGGATCTGAGCGATGAGCTCCATGGATGTACTCCGTGTGTTGCTGTGGTGGAAAAGGAAATGAATATTGGGGGCCGGGCTACGGGCTTAGTGATGCTCGTAGGCCATGCTGATGTACACGATGGTCAGCGTCATGAAAATGAACGCCTGCAGCGTGACGACCAGGATGTGGAAGATCGCCCAGCCCAGACCCGGGATGACCTGCGCCCACCAGGGCAGCAGCGCGATCAGGATGAAGATCAACTCGCCGGCATAGAGGTTGCCGAACAGACGCAGCGCCAGCGAGATCGGCTTGGCCAGCAGCTCGACCGTGTTGAGAACCAGGTTGGCGGGGATCAGCAGCGGGTTGCTGCCGAACGGATGCGTCAGGAACTCCTTGGCGAAACCGCCGGCACCCTTGCCCTTGAAGCTGTAGATGAGGATCAGCGCAAATACCGACAGCGACAGCGCGAACGTGGCGCTCATGTCCGCCGACGGCACGACGCGGAAATATTCGATGCCGAACATGTGCTTGGCGATCATCGGCGGCAGATCGACCGGCAGCAGGTCCATGCTGTTCCAGAGGAAGGTCCAGACGAAGATCGTCAGCGCCAGCGGCGCAAGGAAATCGCGCTTGCCGTGGAACGCGTCCTTGACCGCGCTGTCGACGAAATCGATCATGATTTCGACGAAGTTCTGCAGCTTGCCCGGCACGCCGCTGGTGACGCGCACCGCCGCCATGCGGAACAGCGTCAGGAACACCAGGCCCAGGATGGTCGAGATGAGCAGCGTGTCGAGATGCCAGGCCTCGGCGCTGATGAAAGCGTTGTCATGGCCGGAGGCCCAGTGATGCAAGTGATGCGTCACATACTCGGCAGGAGAATGACCCGCTTCAGCCATCGTTCGTATCCCAAAGAAGCGCGAACCAGTACACCGGGAGCGTCAACGAAAACGTGACAATCACCGGCGCGAACACATCTGCAAAAAACCGGACCGCGACCGCGAACAAAACCGCGGCGAGGATCAGTTTCCTCACCTCGGCCCGATAAAAATTCATCACCGCATTCGGCGCATTCGTCGCCGACACCGAAAAGGTCTTGATGGCCGCGTAGATCGTCAGTACCGCCCCGATCGACCCACCCGCCAGCGCCGCCAACCCCGAGCGCGGATCCGCGAACACAGCCCACAGAGCTGCCGAGATCACCGCGATCAGAACCTGGAGGAGCGCGATCCGTGTCGCCGTTTTCATGACACACTGGCGATGGTGCGCCGCATCAATCCGGAAAATTATAGCGGGGGAATACCCATGGGAGCAACTCCGGTCCAGCAGAAACCCGTGCGCAACAGCTGCGCACGGGGTCGCCTGCCGGCACCGCGCTAGGTCGCGGGGCGGAGCTCGGCGATGCGTGATGCGCGCGCGCGGTCCTGCCGCGCCTGGAACCGGTCGCGCAGCTGGTTGCAGGGCATCTCGATGAATCGATACGACGCAGCGGACAGAGCGAACACGACCGCCAGATAGGGCGGGACAAATATCGCCGTGCCAATGAGAAAGCCATGAGCGTGCAGCAGACCCTCCCACCATGCGGAGAATGCGCCCAGCACGGGGTAGTGGATGATGTATGTCGAGTACGAACGCTTGCCCAGGTAGTCGAGGACCGGCAGCGAGAAGAAGCGCTGGATGCGCCCGCCGGCGAGGATCGCGCAAATCACCAGGAACCAGAAGAAATTCACCAGCGTGTAGCCCCACGCGTACTGGTGCGCGCGCGGCATGAACAACGGCCAGCCAAAGGACAGCCGGTCCATGCCAAACGAGCCGTTCACCAGCAGCCCCACAGTGAATGCCAGCGCGATCGTCGCCAGCAGGTGCCATGTGCGCGGGCGCCAATCGACGAAGTTGATCAGCGCACCGAAGGCAAACGCGTCGAAATGCGACGCCGTGGTCAGGTAGGTATAGATCGGAATCACTTCGGGCTTCGCACCGAGTGCCGGGAACAGCATGCTGGTCAGCGCTTCGCGGACCACCGGCCCCGCCGCGATCAGGACCAGGCAGACCGTCGGTATATGCCGCCGGGGGACCAGCGCGATGATCCACGGCCAGATCAGATAGAACTGTTCTTCCACTGAAAGCGACCATAGGTGGTTGAGCATGCGGGAATGCTCTGGCACGACGATCGACTGGAAGTTGTAGACGTACAGGAATGCAGCCGGCAGCTCGTCCTGGAGTTTGGCCAGTGCCGGGACAGTCGCAGCTGCGATCGTCAGCGCAATCAGATACGCGTAGTAGACCGGGAAAACGCGCAGCGTGCGCCGGATGTAGTAGCGCTTGAAATAGCCGCCGACACCGGCCGACTGTTGCAGATCGCCCATCAGGATCCGCGTGATCAGGAAGCCGGACAGCACGAAGAAACTGGACAGTCCGGTCCACCCGAGATTGAAAACGTGGAGGTGGCAGAAAATCACGCCCAGCATGGCGAGGCCGCGCAGTCCGTCGAGGCCCTCGAGGCGCCCCTTCGTCGCTGGGCTCACCGCACTCGTTCGCACAGAGAAGGCTCCGGTCCGGAACTGGATGACGCACTATCGGTCGTCGCAGCCACCGTGTGCGTCTCGCAATCCACGCGCGGTGATGTTCAGAATTTCCGTAAATTCTTGTAGGAGCTTTACGGTCGTCCGTGCGCATTCCTTCGGGCGAAAATCCCCGAGCCGCGTTGCCCCCGTGACGCGCGCTCGAAGGGGAACTCCATTGACTGCATTCACTCCCGCTGTTTCCCGCGTCGGCGGATATCTAGCCGTCGTGTGCCCGTTGGCCAACGAGATCGACAACGCAGAGCGTTTCGTACGCGAAGTGCTCCAGGTACTCGCAGCCTGGAAGTTCTCGCGCGTACGCTTCTTTGCAGTGCTCGACACCGTCAGTCGTGACGGCACACTGGAACGCTTGCGCGCCCTGGCATTGCAACTGCCTGCGTTGCAGGTCGTGTACGCGCCCGAGAACCGCTGCGTGGTCGACGCCTATGTGCGCGGATATCGCGAATCGCTCGCCAGCGGGGCGAACTGGGTGCTGGAGATCGACGCCGGCTATAGCCACGACCCGCAGCAGATTTCCGCGTTTCTCGAGGCAGCGGCCGCGGGAGCTGACTGCGTCTTCGGTACGCGTTTTGCTCATGGCGGCAGTTACACCGGTGACGCACCGGCCCGCCTTCTGGTCAGCCGCGGCGGCGGGATGCTCGCCAACCTGCTGCTCGGCACACGCCTGTCGGACATGACCAGCGGCTACCAGCTGTTCCGGCGCGCGGCGCTTGAATCCATCCTGGCGCAAGGGCTGCAGTCGCGCGGGCCGTTCTTCCAGACCGAGATGAAGACGCACGCACATGCATGGAACATCGCCGAGGTCGGCATCCGTTACCGGCCCAGCGGACAACTGGTCCGGTCGACTTCGATCAAGGACGCGCTGCGCGTCCTCTGGCAGCTGTTCTGGCGCCGGGCGCGAGGCCGTTCCGCACCGGTGGTTGCCGCCGTCAAACAGTGATGCCGCCTCGTCGACGTGGCCTGATCATCCTGCTGCTGCTTGCGCTCGCCTGTTACGGGGTGCTGCTGACGCTCTCCGATCCGGCGGCCGTCGGTTCCGCCCTGACCGCACTGCCGGCCTGGAGTCTGGCCGTCGCGGCGCTGGCGGCCACGGGCAGCTACCTGGTGCGCTGGTGGCGCTGGCGCCTGTACCTGCGCTCACTCGGTCATCGGCTGCCAGCGACGTTCGATCTCTTGAGCTACATCGCCGGATTCGCGTTCACCGCCACGCCCGGCAAGGCCGGGGAGGCGGCAAGAGCGATCTGGCTCAAACCGCACGGCGTGGGACTCAGCGATACCGCTGGCAGCTGCGTGGCCGAACGCCTCCTGGATCTGGCCAGCATCATTCTGATTGCCGCTCTTGTGGCGTGGCCGCAGCGCAACTACCTGTGGGTGTTGGTCAGCGCGCTGTCCCTTCTTGGCATCGGGTTCACCGGACTGCGGGTCGGCCGTCGCCTGGGCAGCTGGGCCGGACGGGCGTTGCAGTCGGCCGGCCCGCGCCTGGCGCGCGTGCTGTCCGGCGGCGAGCGGACCTTGCAGACCGCGCTGCGCTTGCTGGCCGGGCGCAATCTGCTTGCCGGCGCGGCGCTCGGCACGGTCGGCTGGCTGATCGAGGCCGCCGGCTTCTGTTTCCTCGTGCACATCGCCGGCAGCGCGATGCCCTGGACAACCGCGGCGGGGGTCTATGCACTGGGACTGCTGGCTGGTGCGGTCTCGTTCCTTCCCGGCGGGCTGATCGGCACGGAACTGACGCTGGTCGCCTTGCTCGTCCATTTTGGAATGCCCCACCAGACGGCGATCGCGGTCACTCTGGCGGCGCGTGTCTGCACGCTCTGGCTGTCCATTGCCCTCGGCTTGGCTGCGTTGGGCGGTCTGCAGCTGAAAACAACCGGATACACGACAGCCGGTAGAGGCCACGGCATCGCAACATCCGGCAGGACCGGCGCGTGATTTCGAGGGCGGGGGCGGGGTACCTCGTCTGGCCGGCGCTGATGCTCGCCATCGGCGCATTCCTGTTTCCGTCGTCGGGGCGGGACGACGTCCATATCGGCTATTGGGCGGCGTGGACGCTGGCGGAACACGGCGAGATCCTCAACTACACGGGCGACCGCCTGGAGCAAAGCTCGACACTGCTCCACACGCTGCTGCTGGCGGCGTTGGCGTGGCTGACGCGCGTCGAGATCGCCAGCTTGGGCACGCCGCTGTCCGCCCTGTTCGGCGTGCTGGCGGTGATCGAAGCCGGGCGGCTGGCCTCGCGCCTTGATGGCGACGCCCGCTGGGCGCTCGCGTTCGCGGCCACCGCCACGCCGCTGGTCTACTGGTCGTTCGGCGCACTCGAATCGACGCTGGTCGCCTATGTCGCCACTGCCTTTGTGCGCGCGCTGTGCGACTACGTCTATCCCGGCAATGCCGCCGCGGGCGCAGGCGCGGTGGCTTACCCGATGGCGTGGGCCGTTCTGTTCCTGCTGGTGCGACCGGAAGCGGTCTTCGTGCTGAGCGCGTTCATGCTTTCCGCCACGTTTGCCTGCCTGGTCCTGTTTCGCGACCGCAGCGCACTGCCGCGGCTCGGTTCGGTCTGGGCGCTCAGCCTGGCGGCGTTCGCGGCCATCGCGCTCTGGCGCCATTTCACGTTCGGCGCCTGGTTCCCGCAGCCGGTTTCGGCCAAGGTCGATGCACAGATCACGAACAAGTTGGCGGCGGCGGCGTGGTATTTCGGCCGGACGCTCCGTGATACCCCGGTGATCTACGCGCTGATCGGAACGGCCGCAGCTGCGCTGGCGCTGAAGCTGATGACACGCGATTTCACCCATCGGCGCGCCTGGATCGCCGCCGGCTTCGTATTGGCACAATTGGCGTTCATCGTCGCTGCCGGAGGCGACTGGATGGAAGGTGGGCGCTTCCTCGTACCCATGGTCCCTGCCGTTTGCGCGCTGGCCGCTTGGGCGCTCACGATCCTGCTGAAAGAACCTGCGCGGCGCGCAGCCGGTGTCGCCATCGTCCTCGCCGAACTGGTCATGCTGCCGATGTTCACCCTGCGCAGCTCGACCGGGGTACTCCTGCTCCAGTATCCCGCCTACCGCAGCTGGGCCGCCGCGCAGGCGGTCGACACCGACCGGTTCTCGTTTTTTGAGCTCGCCAATCGCGTCCATCTTCGCGACGCCCTGTTCCTTCCGCATGTCGAGGCGGCGGCAGACTCCGTATTGGCGCAGCAAGCGACGGTCACGGTGATGAGCGTTCAAGGTGGCATGGTGCCCTACCATCTCGCGCGTCCGCGCTTCGGCCGCCTGCGCTTCATCGACATGGGCGGACTGGCGAGTCGGGACTTCAGCGATTGTCCGGTGCTGGAGCAGAATCCGAACGCACGCGGCGCCGGCGGCATTTCGATGACGGATGCGTTCTATCTGGAACACATGGACGAGTTCCGCGGGCGCTGTGGAATCCCCATCCCGGACCTGTACTACAACATCGACGATCGCGAGGGCACACTGGCCAAGGCTCTGGAAGCGACCGGCCGCTTCAAGGTCGTCTACCGGCAGCACACGAACGTCTGTGCTCCCGGTACGATGTGCCCCAGGTCGGTCCAGGGCGACATGGTGCTCGGTATGCGCACGGATTTATGAATGCATCCAAAGATGAGGGTTGCGGGCGGCAGCAAGCCGGCACCGCACTGACTGCGGCGCACTTGCCGGAACTGGACGGTATCCGCGGCATCGCCGTGCTGATGGTCCTGCTGTTGCATACACGGCCGATGTTGTTTTTCTGGGGGTGGGCCGGCGTCGATCTTTTCCTCGTGCTGTCCGGATTCCTGATCACGCGCATCCTGCTGCAAAATCACGGCCGCCCGGGAATGCTGTGGTCCTTCTACGCGCGCCGGGCGCTGCGCATCTGGCCGGTGTACTACCTGACGCTTGTGCTGAGCGCCGGCATCTTCACGATCGTCGGCCCTCTCGACGTCACGGCGCCGCAGGAGATTCCCGCCGGGCATTGGCTCAGCCTGGTGTTCCTTCAGAACGTCGAAAATTACCTGGGTGCCGGCCACCCGAGCGTCGAATATCTCTGGTATTTCGAGCACTCGTGGTCGGTTGCGATCGAGGAGCAGTTCTACCTGCTCTGGCCCGCACTCCTGTTGATCACCGCGACCCGGCGCGGATGGCTCCTGCCGCTGGCCGCGTGCGTGCTGACAGCCGCGTACGTGGCGCGCGCGCAATCGATGTCACTGCATATTCTTCTCACACGCATCGACGGGCTGGTGATGGGCGCCTCCGTTGCTTACGTCGCTGTCAACCGGCCTGCGCTGCTCCTCGGGATGACGCGCCGCCACCTCGTCTACATGGCGCTGACCGGCGCGGCGCTCGCCGGGCCCTATCTGGCGCTTGGCATGGCAACGCCCAGCGAGGCCTTCGGAGCGCGCGCCGCGCCGGTCCTCGGCTTCGCGCTGCTGTTTACGGCGGCGCTGTGCGTCGTTCTGCGCAACATCGGTCAAGCGCTCACGGGCTGGCTGCGCTGGAGGCTCCTGCGCTGGGTCGGACAGATCAGCTTCGGCCTGTACATGTATCACATCCCCATCGGATATCTGGGTTTGCTCGGCGTCAAGCACGGCCTGTGGGGCATGTTTACGGCCAAGGCCATTCTTTGGGCAGGCAGCTTCCTGGTTGCGCACCTTTCGTTTCGATGGTTCGAACGCCCGATCCTTGCCCTGAAAAAGACGGTGCCGTACGCCCACCCGGACGGTGCAGTCAGTGCGGCGACCCGCACGGTGCTTCAGCCCGAGGGGACGGCAGAGTCAAAATGACCGGCCGCTCCGCCAAGGTCGCCCCGTCCAGACATGTGCAACCGGCGGCGGCGCACCTGATCCCAGTCGACCGCGCCGAATTCGTTGTGCGAGAATTGCCGATGCTGGGGCAATGGCACGGACGCTCGAGAACACCCTCGTGCAAGTAATGGACGAGGTTCAGCGGTCCAGCAAATCCGTGTCCGAGCAATCAAGCCACTTGCCATTCCAGGCCCCAGACCGCGACTGAGCCCATGAAATCGCCTCTCCGCGCAGACCGCCCTGCCTGCCGCAGGCCGCACTGCGTTCACGCCGCTGCATCGCCGTGACCGACGGTCGCGACTATATCAAGGGACTCGACAGCGTCCGCGCCATCTCCATGGTGCTGGTGCTGATGGTGCATCTGCGCCTGCTGGGCATCGGCTGGATCACGATCCAGACCTTTTTTGTCATGTCCGGCTTCCTGATCACCCGCATTCTGCTGTCCCTGCGGGACAAGCAGCCGCTGGGGAGCTATCTCAAGATCTTCTACGCGCGCCGCACGCTGCGCATCTTTCCGATCTTCTACCTGACGCTGTTCGTGCTCATCGGCGTGAGCTTCTTCGTCCCGGCGATGGACGGCGTCCGCGATCAGGCGCCCTACGCACTGGCCTACCTGTGGAACTGGTACGCGATCTTCCAGGACGGCCCCCTGGTTCATTACGTCGAGCATTTCTGGTCGCTGGCCGTGGAGGAGCAGTTCTACCTCGCCTGGCCGCTGCTCGTCTTTTTTGCCCGCGGCGCGTGGTTCTGGCGCATAGCGCTCGGCATCGTCCTGGCCGCGCCGCTCCTGCGCTTCGGTGTGGCGCTGTGGTGGGACGCTGCCGGCAACCCGGCGATCGGCGCGCCCAACGCGCTGTACCTGATGTCGACGACGCACCTCGACGCCTTCGCCACCGGAGCGCTGTTATGCCTGGTGATCAAGCACCCGGAGTCGCGTCGCTTCCAGCCACGCCACTTGCTGCTTGCCGCGGTCGTCGTCTTCCTTCTGGGCGCGGCGATCAACGGTCCGGGCATCGGCCGCGGCGGCCCCTACAATGTGCCGCTCAACCTCGGTTTCCCGATCCACATGGCGAACGCCTGGCAGTTCGTCTGGGGCTATTCGGCACTGAACCTGCTCTCCGCTGGCCTCCTCCTGCTGGTCGGACAGGGCCGATTCCTCAACCCGCTGTTCCAGCATCCCCTGATGGCGCGGCTGGGCGTCATCACCTATGGCGCCTACGTGCTGCACCTGCCGCTGCTGCATTTGTTTGTGCCGATGGTGAAGTGGTTCCAGGCGCTCGTCGGCAGCGCGTACTGGGGCTCCTGGCTGAGCGCGCCGATCCTGATCGTGGTCACATTCGGTCTGGCCGAACTGTCCTACCGCTTCTTCGAGAGCCGCTTCCTGCGCATGAAGGACGTCCATTTCAATGTTCAGTCGCCGGTTCCGGCTCCCGCCAACAGCGCTTCCGGCAGTAACCTGACCGCCCCATGAGCAATACCTCCTCGCCTGCCGCGGCCGCCCCGGCACCACGGTCTCCGCTGGGCAAACTGCTGCGTCATCTGCGCAACGGCACGCTCGGCGAACGGGTAGGCAAGGTGTTCGGCCGGTTGCCCGTCCACATTCGCGTGCGATGGTACGGCGCCGACACCCCCGCGCAGGCTGCGGCCGCGCTGACTCGCTGGGCGCAGATCTTTCTCGACGGGGCCGGGGCGGACGGCTGGGTCATGAGCCTGGGCACGGGCGACGCCTTTCACCAGGCGCTCGACCATGCCCTCGGCCAGCGCAGGCTCAACATTCGCAGCCTTTCATTGCAGCAGGCGGTCGCACTGCCCGTCGAAGAAACCAGGACCCTCAGGGGCATCGTTTGCGGCCATGCCGACGCGCGTGCGCTCACCGACGCCGCGCGCGTGCTGGCCAAGCAGCCGCGACTGTCCGCAGTACCGTTCGAGTACGCCGCCGGCCTCAACCCGGAGAGAACGCAATTTGCACGGCAGGACGAATACCGCGACACCTGGTTCGTCGCGCCCAGCCTGCTGGACTCACCCAACCCGTACGCCATCTACGACGAATCGCTGCAGCACTTCGAACAGAAGTGCGGACTTCGTGACTATCTGGACCTGTACCAGATGCTGCGTTATGTCACCGAAAACGAAGTGCCCGGCGACATCGCCGAGTTTGGCTCGTATCGCGGCCACAGCGGCTGGCTGATTGCGCGCACACTGCAGGCGTTGGGGTCAGGCAAGCGCCTGTACATGTTCGACATGTTCGAACAGTTCCCCCCGGAACCCTATGGCATGGACCACTACTGGAACCGCAGCCATTTCGTCGATTTCGCCGAAGTGCGCGGCAAGCTTGCAGCCTTCTCGAATGTCGAATTGGTCAAAGGCGACTTCACGCAGACCTTGGTGTCCAGCGGCGTCGGCAGACTGGCGCTGGCATACGTCGACTGCGATTCCTATCGCGCCACGCGATACCTGATCGACCGCCTCTGGCAACACCACCTGCCGGCACGCGGGACACTCGTCTGCGAGGACTACGGCCATCCAGCCCTGCTGGGCAACCGTGCAGCGGTACACGAGGAGCTGGATTCGCGTCCTGATGCCTTCAAGTATTTTTCGCAGTTCAGCGGACTGCACATCACCCTCAAGCTTTCTTCATGAAAACACAGCGCAAGACCGACATTGTCGTCACCACCATCTTCGAGCCCGCGTGGCTGAAGGGTTATCTGGACAATCTCGACGCACATGGCCGCCGCGACGTCACGCTGCGCATCGTCTGTGATCGCAAGACGCCTTCGAGCGTTTATGCCGCCGCACAGGAAGCACAGCGCCGTGGCTTCGACGTCGACTGTCCCACGCTCGATGATCAGCAGACCTATCTCAAAAAGATCGGACTGCCAGACGAATTTGTCCCGTGGAACACGGACAACCGCCGCAATATCGGCTTCCTGCGGGCGTGGGAATCGGGCGCCCAGGTCCTGATCTCGATCGACGACGACAACTATTGCCGCGCCGATTCGGATTTCGTCGGCTGCCATCACGTCGTCGGGCAGCACGTGACGGACGACGGGACGTCATCGGTCGCCGCCGGCGCGCCCTGGTACAACATCTGCGAGCAGCTGCAGATGCAGGTCGGCGCGCCCGTGTATGCGCGGGGCTATCCCTATGCGGCGCGCGCGCCGCAACACCGCGCGGTACCGACGGCCGGCGCCAATGACATGACCGGTCGCCTCGTCGCCATCAACGCCGGGCTGTGGCTCGACGACCCGGATGTCGATGCGCTGACGCGACTGGCGATGGGACCGCGCGCGTCCAGCGCAGCGCCGGGTGCGGTGCTGCTCGCTCCGGAGACCTGGAGCCCAATCAACACCCAGAACACCGGGCTGATGCGCGCGGCGATGCCGGCGTACTACTACGTCCGCATGGGCTTCCCGCTACAGGGCCTGCGCATCGACCGCTTCGGCGACATCCTCAGCGGCTACTTCGTGCAGAAGTGTGCCAAACACCTGGGGCACTTGGTGCGCCTCGGCGATCCGGTGGCCGAGCACCACCGCACGCCGCACAACCTGTTCAAGGATCTCTACCACGAACTCGCCGGCATCGTGCTGGTCGAGGAACTGTTGCCCTGGTTGCAGCAGCTCAAACTCTCAGGCTCGGACTATGTGCAGAGCTACGCCGCACTCGCCGACGCGCTCGCCGCCGAGGCAGGTCGCTTCAAGGGCTTCGTGTGGGATGAGGGCGGCCGGGAGTTTCTGATCGACACCGCCAAGGCCATGCAGGAATGGCTGCGTGCGATCCAGCGACTCGCCTGACGTCGGACATGAACGACAGCGGGCCCCGACTGTACGCCGGCGGAGAACATCCGTGGACGCGCGGTACCGTCACCGACGAAGAGATGCTGATCATCGGCGGCGGTTATCGCTGCGGCACGACGTCGCTGTTCAGCTATCTCGCCGGTCACCCGGAGATCAGCCCATCCTTGATCAAGGAGCCCGGCTTCTTCTTCTCCCTGCGCCTGCATCAGAACCCGTCGCCCTATCCTCCAGGCCACGAGGTATGGGCTTATCGCTCCATGTTCCGCAAGCGCGGCGCGCGCGTGCTGATGGAAGGCACGAGCAATTACCTCAACGACCCCGGATGCGCCGCACGCATTGCACGTGCCCTGCCCAGGGCAAAAGTGGTGTTGCTCCTGCGTGAACCGGTCGCGCGCCTGGTTTCCTGGTACAAGTTCCTGCGGCTGCAGAACCAGCTGCCTCCGGGCATGGCATTCGAGGAATGGATCCGCAGCCAGCTCGCCGACACGCAACCAACCGTCGAGCGCCCATACGCCATGCAGGCGGTCGACCATTGTCGCTACGCGCCGTATGTCGCCGAGTTCCTGTCGGTGCTGGGCGCCGACCGCGTTCTGCCGGTCTGGTTCGATGATCTGAAACGGGCCCCGCAGGCGGTGATGGAACGGATCTGCCGGTTCGCCGGCATTCGCGCGGACTACTACGCCGACTTCACCTTTCCGGCCCAGAACGAATCGATGAAGATCGTGCGGCCGCGCCTTTTCGGCGCGTACCGCAAGCTGCATCGGGCACTTACGCGCGCACTCAGTCCATGGCCGCGGCTGCAGCACGAGTTCAAGGTGCAATTGTTCGGCGTGCTCGAGCCCAAGCTGCTGCCGCTATTCACGGGCCCCGCCGATCCAGTGGACGTATCTCCCGCGCTCCGGCAGCTGCTGCAGCACCACTTTTCCAGCGACATCGCGCCGTTGCGCGAACTCACCGGATCGGAGGCGCCATGGCAGGCGAGCTATCCAGCACGATGAACCGGCCTGCACAGGCGACGGGCAAACGCTATCCGTGGATTCCGGATTTCTTCATCGCCGGGGCGATGAAGTGCGGGACGAGTTCGCTGCACGTCATCCTCGACCGGCACCCCGGCATCTTCATTCCGCACGGGGAGCTGTTCTTCTTCGATCTCGACGACATGCTCGAACATCCCGATTTCTTTCCCTGGGACGGGCGCGAGTGGGCGGATCGCGACTTCGAGGGCCGGCTCGACGAATACGCGACGTGGTTCGAGCGCTATTTCGCGCAACGGCGTCCGGATCAGCTGATCGGCGAGGACTCCACGACCTATCTGGCTTCGGCTCGCGCGCCCGCGCGCATCGCGCGCTTCAACCCCGACGCCAGAATCGTGGTCATGCTGCGCGATCCCGCCTCGCGCACCTATTCGAACTATTGGCATCTGCTGCGCTACGGGCGCGTGTTCCACGATTTCGAGGACAGCTTGCGGCTTCAGCCGGGCGACCTGATTTCGCGTAGCCTGTATAAGCAGCAGCTGGAGCATTGGCTCACGTACTTCCCCCGCGAGCGCATCCACATCGTGTTGCTCGAGGAGCTCAATGCATCTCCTGCCCAGACCATTGCGGACGTTTGCCGTTTTCTGGGTGTATCGGGGTCGGTGCCGGAAGACGCCCTTGCGCTGCATTGGAATCGCGGCGACACGCCACGCTTTCCGCGCCTCCAGATGTGGCGCAACCGGTTGATGTGGCGCCGCGATACGCGCATGTTCCTGCCGCGCCTGCCCGGCACTCCACCGGCGGAATCGGCACTGGCTCACAGCGTCGCCCGCCTGACCGACCGCATTCATCGCAAGATCAACCCGCTGCGCGGCCGCCCGCCACCCATGCGCCCGGCGACGCGCGCTTTCCTGAACCGCTATTTCGAACGCGAGAACCGCGGGCTCGACGAGATCGTTGGCAAGGATCTCGCGCGCTGGTGGTACCGCAACTGAGCAACACCGACCCGCAAATCAGATGAGTCCTACCCGCATGAGCACGCTTGCTTCCCGAATCCGTTCCGCCGCGCATAGCGCCTTCAACGAATTGCGCGGCCGCCCGCTGGCGGCTGCCGCCGACCGCATGCGCAACACGATCATCGCCTCCGACGCCGACCAGCGCATTGCTCAATCCGTTCGTGGCCAGACGATGACCAATCCGCTGCGTGTCCATGCCCTGCTCGATGCCGTTGCGTACGTGTGCGACCGTCGCATTCCGGGAGCGTTCGTCGAGTGCGGCGTTTGGCGAGGCGGATCCGTGCTGGCGATGCTGCTCAAGCTCCTGGACCTTGGCATCACCGACCGCGATATCTACCTCTACGACACTTTCGAGGGCATGACCGCACCGACCGAGAACGACACCTCGGCCTTCGAAGCGTCTGCGCTGGACACGTGGCAGTCGGCGCAGAGCGAAGGCAAGCGCGGATGGGATCAGATGTTCAGCGCCGAGGTCTACACCCTGGACACGGTGAAGAGCTTGCTCGCTTCGAGCGGATATCCGACGGCGCGTCTGCATTTCGTGCAGGGCCCAGTCGAGCAGACAATTCCGGGAACGCTGCCGGATAGCATCGCGCTGCTGCGGCTGGATACGGACTGGTACGAGTCGACGCGCCACGAGATGGAACACCTGTATCCGCGCCTCGCGTCCGGCGGGGTACTGATCATCGACGACTACGGGCATTGGGAGGGCTGCCGCAAGGCCGTCGACGAGTACTTCGGCACCCAGGCGCCGCGCCCTCTGCTCAATCGCATCGACTACAACGCGCGCATCGCGGTGAAGACCTGAGGCGCGCGCCTCGGAACCATGACGTCGTCCGTCGCAATGCCCAGATCGGCCGAGCCGCTGCACGATCCGATCCCCCTGGAGACGATCCAGGCGGGCGCGGCGCGTCATTTCGCCGTGTCGGCCACGGCGAAGGCGGCAACGCAGATCTTGCGCTTCGGCACCGTCCTCGTGCTGGCACGGTTGCTGGCGCCGGCGGACTTTGGCGTACTCGCGATGGTGATGTCGGCGATCGGAATCGCCGAACTGTTCCGTGACCTCGGATTGTCGCAAGCCACCGTGCGCGCCGAGCAGGTGACGCACGGACAGGTCAACACGCTTTTCTGGATCAACACCGTCCTCGGCCTGTTGATGACCTGCCTGTGCCTGCTCGCGGCGCCCTGGCTGCCGGCGTTCTTCGCCGACGATCGCGTCGCCGCCGTTGCCGCCGCAATGAGTGCGACGTTTCTGCTCAACGGCCTGGCTGCACAGCATCTGGCGCTCCTGCGGCGCACGCTGCGGTTCTCGACAATCGCGCGGATCAACTTCGTTTCCGCAGTTGCCGGCAGCCTGGTCGCGCTCGCTCTGGCAGTCGCGGGCCTGGCCTACTGGGCCCTGGTCACGGCAGCAATCGCCACCAGCGCGGGCAATGCGTTGGGCGCGTGGCTGGCGAGCGACTGGCGGCCGACGCGACCGGCTTTCGATCCAGGCGCGCGCTCGATGATCTCGTTCGGTGGTTACCTGGTCGGCTTCGGTTTTCTGACGTATCTCGCCCAGAACGCGCACATCGCGCTGATCGGCCGCATGTTCGGCGCCGGCGCCGCCGGTCTCTACACGCGCGCGTCGACCTTGATCACGCAACCGCTCAGCTACGCCATCGACCCGCTGAGATTGATCCTGCCGGCGAGCCTGTCGCGCCTGCAAACGGACCCGCAGGCGTTTGCCGATCACTATCTCAGAACGCTGTCGCCGCTGATGCTGGTTTCCGCGCCGTTCAGCATCTGGCTCGCGATCACGGCGGCCGATGTCGTCCATGTGCTCCTGGGCCCGCGCTGGGACGGTGCCGGGCAGGTGCTGGCGCTGCTGGCACTCGGCACCATTCCGCAGGTGATCAACAGCACCAGTGGCTGGCTATACCTCTCGCGCGGCGACGCGCGGGGAATGATGCGCTGGGGCGCGGTCGGATGGACCGTCGTGCTCGCTGCCATGGTGTCCGGGTTGCAATGGGGCATCGCCGGCGTTGCCGCGATGTCCAGCGTCAGCATGTTCCTGATCGTCGTGCCCTGCATGTACTACGCATGTCGCAACACGCAGATCAGCTTGCCGGCGATCTGGTCGGCCACATGGCGACCGGTCTGCGCGGCGCTGCTGTCAGCGGTTGCACTGCTCGCCCTGATGCGTGTCTGCGCCACGTGGCCAAGCCTCGCGCGCCTGGTCGTCACGAGCACCGCCTATGGCATCGTGTACGCCGGACTGATGGTCCTGGCGTTCGGCGAGCGCGAGCGGGCTGTCGCCCTGCTGCAGAGGGTGCGTGGCCGCTGGGGGCGCCGCCGATGAACCGGCCCGAGAACATCCCGGCCCTGACCGGTCTGCGCGCGTATGCGGCCTGCTGGGTGATGGTGCTGCACCTGCAGCACGGCATTGGCATCAAGCACAACGTCGATTTCGGCGCATTCATCGAACGCGGCGGCTGGGCCGTCGATATCTTCTTTGTGCTCAGCGGCTTCATCCTGTCGATGCTCTATTCGCGCGAGTTCGAATCGCGCATCGATTTGCGTACGTGGGCGCGCTATCTGTCGGCCAGGCTCGCGCGGATCTATCCGCTGCATGCCTTCGGCCTGCTGGTGCTGGGCCTGTACTACTTTGGCACCCGGCTGGGCGGCACGCCGCTGCCGCCCGGCTTCAGTCTCGGCAACTTCGCTCTCAACGTGAGCCTGCTGCATGGCTGGGGGCTTGCGGATCGCCTGAGCTGGAACTATCCCTCCTGGTCGATCGGCACCGAGTGGTTCGCCTACCTGGTGATGCTGCCGCTGCTGGCGCGCGCGCTGCGTCGTCTGCCGGCGTGGGGGGTGCTGCTCCTGGGTCTGGCGGCATGGACGATCGTTTTTCTGCTGGTCCACCGCACGGGGCAGACCATCGGCTTCCAGAGCGTCAAGTGGGGCATCCCCAGGATCGCGGCGGAATTTCTGCTTGGCTATGGCCTGCACCGCATCTGGCAGTTCCATCGCCCGGCGGGAGCGCGCGCCGACGCGCTCATGGCCGGCGGGCTCACGACGATCGTTGCACTGGCGTTCGCACCGGCCGCCTTCGAGTGGCTGCTCGGGCCCGCCATCTGCGCGCTGCTGCTCGGCCTGACCGGGCGCGGGCGTTTCGGGCAGGCGCTGTTCGCCAGCCGCGCCGCCGTGTTCTGGGGTGAGCGTTCCTACTCGATCTACATGGTGCACGCCGTCGTGCAGATCTACTGCAACCTGGCGATCCAGCGCCTGGGCTGGGCGGAGTTCACGCCCGTGCAGTCCTGGATGCTCCTGGCCTTGCAGGTCTGCGCGGTACTCGCGCTCTCGCATTTCACCTATGGCCGCATCGAAGTGCCGGCACGGCAGTGGGTGCGACGCCGCTTCGAGACTGCCGTCGCGACCGACGGCACCGAGGCCAAGCACGTGCGCCCACAGGTGGACGTGGCATGACCCTGCACGTCGCCTGCGCCGCCGACGCGAACTATGTTCCGCATGCCGCGGCGATGATCCACTCGCTGCTGCAGCCGCCTCAAGCCGACGACGTCCGGGTGCATTTTCTGCACGACGCACTGCTGGCGCCGGAACTGCGCGACCGGCTTGGCGCCTTCGTGCGCGATCACGGCGGCGACATCCGCTTCCACGAGGTGGACATGGAGCGGCTGCGCGGCCTGCCGACGATGGGGCGCATTTCGCAGGTGATGTGGCTGCGCGTGTTCCTGCCCGAACTGCTGCCGAGCGAGTCGCGCGTGCTCTACCTGGATTGCGACACGCAGATCGTCGACGATCTGCAGCCGCTCTGGCGTACCGACCTCTGCGGTGCCTGGCTCGGCGCGGTCGCCAACGTCTTCGAACCCGGCAAGCAGGTACACGCCGCGGCGCTGGGCCTGCCGGAGCCGCGCCGGTACTTCAACAGCGGCGTGCTCCTGATGGACCTGGACGCCTGGCGACGCGAACGCTGCGCGGAGCGCATCCTTGCGCTGGTGCGGGACCGTACGACGCGCCTGGTCTGGCCGGATCAGGATGCGCTGAACGTGACGTTCGCGGGCCACTGGAAGGCGCTGGATCCGCGCTGGAACTGCCAGAACAGCCTGTTCTTCTTCCGCCACGCCGCCGAGGTTTTTGGCGCCGAAACGGTGCGGGCGGCGACGGAAAGCCCGGGCATTCTGCATTTCGAGGGCGGAAATCTGGCCAAGCCCTGGCATTACCTGTGCAAGCACCCGATGCGCTCGACCTATCTGCACCATCGGGCCGCCACGCCGTGGCCGCTGGACCGGGTGGAAGGCCGTACTTGGGGCAACCGGTTGCTGCGCCCGCTGCCGATGCGGATTCTGCTGCCGTCGCTCAAGTTCATTCATCGCGTACGCTCGGCGCTGGACCGGCGCATCGCCCGCATCCTGCCCTCGCCATGACCACTTCCGCGGCACCGCTGGTATCGATCATCGTCCCCAGCTACAACCAGGGACGCTTCATCGGGCAGACGCTCGACACGATTTTCGCGCAGGACTATCGGCCGCTCGAAGTGATCGTTGTCGACGGTGCATCCACCGACGAGACCGTGGACGTGCTGAAGGCCTACGCGCAGCGGCATCCCGAGCTGCGGTGGATCTCCGAACCGGACCGGGGCGTCGCCGATGCGGTGAACAAGGGCCTGGCGCTGGCACGCGGCCGATATGTCGGCATCCAGAGCTCCGACGACCTTTACCGGCCCGGCGCGGTAAGCGAGGCCGTCACCCTGTTCGAGGTCCGTCCGCAAGTTGGCCTGGTGTGTGCCGATGCCGAGATCATTGACGAACGTGGCAATTACGTCCGCCTCGCGCCCTGTCGCCTGCCGTACACGCAGGCGCGGTTCCTGGCGCGCAGTACCGTGATCCACCAGAGCAGCGCGTTCTTCAGGCTGGAGGTTGCGCAGAAGGTCGGCGGCTGGAACGCGCGCTACTTCTGCGCCGACACCGAGATGTGGCTGCGCATGAGCTTTTGCACGGAAATCCTCAAGGTCGACCGCGTCTGGTCTGCCTGGCGACGTCACGAGGCGCAGCGCGACAAGGAAAAGATCAAGATGTGGGAAGCGTGGGGGCGGATGATTGCCGAAAACGAGGATCTTCGCCGCGCCCCGCTCCGGCTCAGGCTCGCGGCCAGTGCGGGGCGCCGGCTGGTCGCGCTGAGCTACAACCCGCGTTCACGCTGGTTCGTCACCGTGCAGGCGTGGCTCGCGGTACTGACCTACCCACCCAGCTACGCCGGTGTGTTCAACAAGGCCGCGCTGTTTCCCGGGCTGGGTCGGCTCAGCGCGATCGTCGCCCGCTTATCGGATTCCAAGCATGCAGCAAGCATCTGACAGCACCCTCAAGCGACTCAAGGCGAGCGTGCGGCGCCTGATCCGCGCCAGCGGATACGACGTCGTGCCCGTCGCGCCGCGCGACCCGCGCTACGGCGGCGCGAGCTACGACGCCTCGCAGCAGCTGCCGCCCGGCGCCGCAGAAGCGCTGCGCCCGGATCACCCGCGTCTGCACGAACTGCGCGAGGCCTACGCCCGCGTCGAACTGCCGATGGCGCGCCCGACGATGTGGGGTGGGGACTACCTTAAGGATGAACTCGAACTGACCCGCTTCCGCGGCGACAATCCTTACGTCTGGCAATTCCGCAACGTCGGCGCCTTCGCGCAGTACAAGTACTACTTCTACATGCGCGACGTCGCCCAGTGCGACCGGCACGATCTGCTGCACCGGCTCACGGAAGACGGCGCGTTCGGCTGCTGGACGTTCGCCTACCCGGGCTGGCCAGTGGTCAGCCGCGACCTGCTCGATTCCATCAACGAGTTGTGCTTCCTGGACCGCCATACCGGCATCCTCGATCGACCGGGCTTTACCGTGCTCGACGTCGGCGCGGGCTACGGTCGGCTTGCGCACCGCGCGCTGGCGGCGGCGCCGCAGCTCGGGCGCTACCTCTGCGCCGACGCGATTCCGGAGTCGACGTTCCTGTGCGAGTACTACCTCGGCTTCCGCAACTGCCTCGATCGCGCCGAGGTGCTGCCGCTGCACCAGCTCGACGAACGCCTGCGTGGACGGACCATTGATCTTGCAGTCAACATCCACAGCTTCTCGGAGATGCCGACGCGCGCAATCGACGGCTGGATGCAGCGCATCGCGTCGCTCGGCGCCGAGTGGCTGCTGGTCGTCCCCAACGACGGCGAGCGCCTGCTGACGATGGAAGAGGACCGCTCGCGCACCAGTTTCGATGCGGTCATCGACGCGCATGGCTACACGCTGGAGCTCAAGGAGCCGGTCTTCGCGGATCCGACGATGCGTGCATTCATGGGCGTCACCGACCATTTCTTCCTGTACCGCCGTCGCGGCAAATGATCGAAGTTGCCTGTATTGCGGACGAGGCGTTCCTGCGGCACACCGGGGCCATGTTGCATTCGGCCCTGCGTAGTTCGCCGTCTTCGCGCTTCTCGGTCCGCGTGCTGCATGCCACGCCGATCGCTCAGAGCGAACGCGCGCGCCTGCACAGCGTCGTCGAAGGTCTGGGCAGCACGCTGCGCTTCGAGTACATCGCCGATGCATCCTGTTTCCCGGACGGCTATTTCCCGCGTGCGGTGTGGCTGCGCATCCTGCTGCCCGAGTTGATGCCCGATACCGCCCGCGTCCTCTATCTGGACTCGGACCTCATAGTCACGGACGACCTGGCGCCGCTGTGGCGGACCGACCTGGGCGACCATCTGCTGGGCGCCGTGACCAACCCGTTCTACCCTTTCATGCCGGATCACCCGCGCCTGCGCCTGGGCATCGAGAATCCGCGCGACTACTTCAACTCCGGCGTGCTGCTGATGGACCTGGAGCGCATGCGCGCGGAAAAGACTGCCGAGAAGCTGCGCCAGTTCGCGCTCACGCATCGCAACTGCGACTACCCGGACCAGGACGCGCTCAATGACGTCTGCCGGGGCCGCTGGCAACATCTGCACCCGCGCTGGAACGTCCAGTCCACGCTGTATGAGCTCGCGGCCAGGCATCTGCCGCTTCCGGCCGCCGACGTCGCCGAGGCCCTGCACCAGCCTGCCGTGATCCACTTCATCGGTCCGTTCAAGCCCTGGCACTACCTGTGCCGCCATCCGCGGCAGGCCCTCTACTTCGAGCATGCGCGGGCGACGCCCTGGGGCGAGCCGGCGCTGCAGGGCCGCTCCGCCCGCAACGCGCTGCTGCGGCAGCTGCCGCTGAAGTGGATTGACCGCTGGTTCCGGATCGAACGTCGCTTGGCGCGGATCGGCCAGCGCCTGCGCCGGCGCGCCGACTCGGCGCTCGCATGAACGTGTCGGCCATGCCCGCGATCAGCGTCATCCTGCCGACCCACAACCGCGCCCGCGTGCTGGAGCGGTCTGTGCGCAGCGTGCTCGAACAGACGTTCGACGACTTCGAGTTGATCATCGTCGACGACGCCTCGACGGATGACACACCGCAGTTGCTGTCCACGATCCAGGATTCACGCATCCGCATCCTGCGTCTGGATGCGAATCGAGGCGCGGCAGGCGCACGCAACGCCGGCATTGCGGCAGCCACCGCGGACTGGGTTGCATTCCAGGACAGCGACGACGTCTGGCTTCCCGACAAGCTGCACTCGCAGTACACACTTGCCCGGAATAGCCCGCCGGCCGTAGGGCTCGTGCTGGGCGGGTACCTTGTTGATACGCCCCGTGGCAAGGTCCCGATCGCGCCATCACAGACACTGGCCGGCGCAGACTCGCGTCTGGACCTGCTCGACGGGTGGCCCATCATCACACCTACATGGCTCGTGCGACGAGAACCGCTGCAGCGACTGCGCGGATTCGACCAGAGTTACCCCTGCTTAGAGGACTGGGACCTGGTGTTCCGCCTCTCCGACGTGTGTGAAGTCCGCGCGGTCCCGGGACCGGTCCTCGTCAAGCACGGCAGTCTCGACAGCGTTTGTGCGGACCAGAACCGGATGCGGCAATCGCTCGAGCGCATCCTCTCGGCACACGCCCATCGCTGGCAGGGCCAGCCGCGGCGCCTGGCACGTCGCCTGGCGCACTTGGGATGCCTGCAGTTCCGCGCCGGGCTGCGTCCGCAGGCCCGTCGCTCGCTGTGTCGCGCGGTGCAAAACGACATGGGGTCGCCGGCACCCTACGGGCTGCTCTTGTCCAGCCTTGCGGGCCCGCGGGTTCTGCGGGCTGCTGCGCGCCTGTGGCCACGCTATTCTGGAATGACGCCGTGAACACCCTCGCTCAACCGCTCGTCAGCGTCATCGTGCCGACCTACAACCGCGCGCAGCTGTTGCGCCGCTCGGTCATGAGCGTCCTTGCGCAGACTTACCGGAACTTCGAGTTGCTGGTCATCGACGACTGTTCGCCGGACGACACGCCGAAGATCATGAGCGAGTTCTCCGATTCCCGGATTCGCTACATCCGCCTCGAGAAGAATCAGCGTGCCGCGCGCGCGCGCAACATCGGCATCGAGATGGCGCGCGGCGACCTGATCGCGTTTCATGACGACGACGATGTCTGGCTGATCGAGAAGCTGGAACATCAGGTCGCGGCAATGCGCGAAGCACCTGCGGATGTCGGACTCAACATCTCCGCCTATCTGCGCTATTTCTCCGACCACGTCGAGTACGTCGGCGGCCGGTCCCGATTCGACGCAATGGACTTCCGCAAAGGTCCGCTGCACGGCTTCGCGCTGATCGCCACGCCGGCGTGGCTGGTCCGCCGCGAATGCCTGCAGAGATCGGGCGGATTCGATCCGGGGCTGCGTTCCTGGGACGACTGGGAACTCGCCTACCGGCTGAGCAAGGTATGCCGCTTCAGCCATCTCGAGGAACCGCTATACATCCAGGATCGCGCGACCGGCGGCGCGATGTGGAAGAACAAGGCGGTCTATGCCTCCGACATGCGCATCATCCTCGACAAGCACGGCGCCGATTGGCGTGACCAGCCGCGGGTACTCGCCGCCTGCTACCAGCTTGCCGGCCGGTTCGAAGCACAATATGGCGATCCGGCACAGGCGCGCCGCTGGCTGCGGCAGTCCCTGTCCCTGAACCCGTCGCGATGGCGTACCTGGGCCACCTATGGACTCAGTCTCACCGGGCAGGCGGCGTTTTCTGCGGCCGTAAAGACAATGCACAGCCTGCGCGGCAACGTGAGCTGAACCATGAGTGCGGATCCCAAAGTCAGCGTCATCCTGCCAACCTTCAATCGCGCCCGCACGTTGCCGCGCGCCATGACCAGCGTCCTGGCGCAGAGCGAGCGCAGCCTGGAACTGATCGTTGTGGACGACGACTCGACGGACGATACGGAGAGCGTTGTGACGTCGGTCGCAGACCCTCGCGTCCGCTACGTCAGGCGCACGGGCAACAGCGGCCCCGCTGCCGCACGCAACGCCGGCCTGGCGGTGGCGCGCGGAACGTTTGTCGGCTTCCAGGACAGCGACGATGAGTGGCTGCCGCTCAAGCTGGAGAAGCAGCTGGCCGCGCTCGACGCGGCTGCGCCTGACGTGGGCCTGGTTCTGTGCGGACAGCTGCGGTGGGACACGCGGACGCTCTGGTATCTGCCGGATCATGGCAGGACCGGTGTAAGAAGCGGTCGGCTTCGGGCAGAAATCCTGCGCACCAACTTCGCCCTGACGCCCAGCTGGCTGCTGCGCCGCAGCGTCGTCGAGCGCCTGGGGGGCTTTGACGAAGCGTTGTCGATGCTCGAAGACTGGGAGTGGCTGATCCGCTACACCGAGCGCCACGCCGCGGTACTTCTCGACGAGCCGCTCATGATGGTCTGGGAAAGTGCGGACAGCATCTCGTTGAACCACGCCCGCTACGTCCGCGCGCTCGAGACCATCATCGCCAAGCACCGGGATGCGCTGTCCGCGGATCCTCTGAGCCTCGCAAATCTGTATTACGTGCTCGGCAAGAAATATGCGCTCTACGTGGAGACAACCGCAGCGCGGCCAGCCTTCCGCAAGGCGCTGCAGTTGTGGCCGCGCGATCCTCGCTACTGGGCCGCGTTTGCACTGTCTCTGGCCGGTTCGCGCACGCTGTTCCAGCGTGCGTGGCTGGGCGTGCGCCGCATGAAAGGAATTGAATTACCGCGACCGGAACGGCTATGAAGCGAGTCATCACGTTCGGCACGTTCGACGTGTTTCACATTGGACATCTGCGCCTGCTGGAGCGTGCCTGCACGCTGGGAGACCATCTCAGCGTCGGCATCTCCACGGACGCACTCAATATGGGCAAGAAAGGGCGCTCGCCGGTGTACTCGCAGGACGAGCGCTTGCGCATCGTCGGTGCGCTCAAGTTTGTCGACGCTGTCTTCCTCGAGGAGTCACTCGAGCTCAAACGCCATTATCTGCAGACGCACCGCGCCGACGTCCTGGTCATGGGAGACGACTGGCGTGGCCGGTTCGACGAATTCCGCGACATCTGCGAAGTCGTGTATCTGGAACGAACTCCTGCGATCTCGACGACAGCGACAATCGAGAAGATACGCCTATGAGCAAAGCATCCAGCGGACAATCTAGATGATTGCTTATTCAAATCGCCCGACCTGACATGCGTGCAATCGCACAACCACGGCTGCTCGCTGATCACGAGGCGAGACAACGCAAGCTGCGCTCGCTGCTCAGCGCAATCGCGATAACGACATTTCTTGCGGTCGTCGCGCCTGCATGGCTGTGGTCACAGCTTCCGGATTCGGGCTCGTTGAACCTGCCCGCAGCACTGGGGCTTGCGGCCTGCACATATTGCGCGATACGCCTTGGCGAGCTTGCTTACAACGGAAGGCCGCTTCTTCTTGCAAGTACTTTCTACGCATTCGTCTACGTCTGGGGCGGCATCAGTGCGTTCGCGCAGAACTATTCCTCCGCCTTTCCCTGGGGCGTCCGGCACGACGACAGCCACGCCCTGGCGGGGATGCTGCAAATCCTGCTGACACTGGCGACCTATGACGCCGGGAGGTACCTCGCCCGCCGCCGAGTGCCCCCAACACAGCTTCGTCTGCGCATGGACATCTCGCACCGCGCCGTGCTCATTCTGAGCATCGCCGCGGTGCCCGCGATGCTTTCAGGTCTCCTGTTGCTCGGCGGGCCCGATGCCCTGTTCACGTCCCGCGGCGGATTTGCAGAGGCTACTCGTGCCGCCGGCTCAAAAATGACCCGCCTTGTCGGCGTCTCCCTGCTGCGTGCGCCGTCGTTCGTGGCCTTTGTGCTTGTCTGCGCCGTCTGCCAGCGCGACTGGAAGAAAATGTCACGCGGGCGAAAACGCATCTTCGCGGCGCTGCTGGCGCTGACTTCAGCCTCATGCTTCGTTGGAAACTATCCGCTGTCTCTGCCTCGGCAATGGCTGGGAACAATATTCTTGACGCCGCTGTTTCTGCTTCTGCCGTGGCGACGGTGGCAGGTTGCCGGCCTGGGGGTCGGATTGATCGCCCTGGTGCTATTCATCTTTCCGTACGCAGACGCGTTTCGCCGACAACCGGATGTCACGCTTGCCGCGTTGGAAACGGCACTGAAAGCGCGCGTCGTAAACAATGTGCTCTACAAGGGCGACTTCGACGTCTATCAGCAGACGGTTAACGGAATCGCCGTGACAGAGACGCGGGGCTTCAGCTATGGCGCGAATTTTGTCGCTGCGACACTTTTCTGGTTCCCGCGGTGGCTCTGGCACGACAAGCCGATCGGCACGGGGCAAGACATCGCCGTTCGCGTTGGATATCCGTGGCATCAGACCAATCTGTCCGCACCGCTTTGGTCAGAAGGATACTGGGCGTTCGGCTGGCCTGGCTTGGCCCTGCTGATGGCATTTTACGGCTGGATATCCGGCGTGATCGATCGAACCTTCGTGCTTAGCCGCGTCTTGCGCGATTATCACGCGGCAGTGACGACTGTCGTTCCATTCCTGGCCGCCTACCAGTTCATCCTTCTTCGCGGTGACATTCTGCACGGAGCCGCCCAAGCGACCCCCGTGATTGTCCTCTTCCTTGTCGCCACCAAGCTACGCGTCCTGCGCCCGGCCGCCGCGCGCGAAGGCGGCCAGCATGCGTTGATCGGGCAGACGTAAAGAGGCCGCCACATCAGATTCAAAATGAACAACACGCTCATTCCCCACTTGAAGTATCGCGTGCGCACCGTCGCCGCGCGTCGTCACTGGCTGCTCAATCTGCTATACAGCCGGCTCGAAAAGCACCGCCACCTGCTGCTGCGGGACAATACACAGCTGGTGCTGGAGGGCTATCCGCGCTCGGGCAATTCGTTCGCGCTGCGCGCATTCCAGCAGGTCAACCCGGGTGTTCCGGTCGCGCATCACATGCATGCTCAATCGCAAGTAATTGAAGCTGTTGAGCGCGGCTTACCAGCGATTGTTCTAGTACGCGAACCAAGCGGAGCCGTTCCTTCGCTGGTTATCCGCCATCCGCACATCGGCCTGCGCATGGCGCTGCTGAGTTATGCGCAGTTTCACGAGGACATCCACCCCTACCGGCACGGCTTCGTGCTCGCTCACTTCGAGAACGTGACGCGGGATTTCGGCGCCGTGATCAACGCGGCCAATCGCAAGTTCGGCACAAGCTTCGCCAGCTTCGACCACTCGCAGGGAAACGTCGAGAGGATTTTCAGCCAGATGGACGAGGCCAACGCAAAATTCTACGGCGCATTCAAGACGACTCACGTTCCTCGTCCCGTGGCTGAGCGCAGCGAAAAGAAACAGGCGATTGATCTGAGCGAGGAGCCGGAGATGCTGCGCCGCGCGCAGCATGCTTACGAAGCGCTGTTCGCCGCCTGAGGTTGCCCTACCAGCCTGCGAAAGCGCCGAGTCGCTGCTCCAGCGTGCTGCCGGCGAGCACTTCGTCGAGACCGATGAAGTTGCCCAGCTCGCGACTGCCGGGCGGCGCGAAGTCGAAGACGAAGTCGCGCCTGGGCAGCAGCGTGAAAAATGGCACCTCGCAGTAATAGGCGAGGTGGACGAAGAAGCTGTCCGGGCCGATGTAGAGATCGTGGCGGCGCAGCAACGCGGTGGCCTCCGTCAACACGAGACGGCGGTGATATTCGTCGAAGTTCGATGCCGCGGATGCGAAGCGGCCGGCGGGATCGATGACCGTTACCCGGCACTGCCTTCGCTGCAGCAGCTCGACGAGGCGGTGCATCGCCGCGGCACCAATCTCGCGCTGCGGTGCGCCGGCACTGGGATTGATCAGCACCGACGTTGGGGCTCGGGGGAGGCGCTTGCAGGATGGCAATTCAATCGCCCGCCCCGTCGCCGCTTCGATCATTCGCTTGCGGTCGAAGTAGGCCGAGCCGGTGCCGGCGGGGACAAGCGCGCGCTGACCAGCAGCGCCGCCGATCATCTGGTTGCGCCAGTCGCGTTTTTCGAAGAGAAGGCGATCGTCGGGCCTCAGGTTCTCGCTCATCCAGGCGCGGAACCGCCGCAGGTCGGAGAGCATCGCGCCGATCCCGGCTGTCCTGGCTTGATACAGGCGGGAATGGGCCGGAAAGAGCTCCGCGATCGTGAATCTGGATCCGAGCACATGATCCTGCACCTGCGTCGTGTTCGCCGAGCCGACGACCAGCAAGGGGACCGGCAAGGGGCTGGCCCGCTGCAACAGCTGCAGCGAGATCAGCGCGTCACCGTATCCCATGACGGACACGTAGATCAGCCGCCCCCCGCGCACGGAAGGCTCCGAGCGTAATCGAAGGCTGTCCACCGTCATCGGGCTGCTGAAGTTCGCGTGCCGACGTGCACGCTGTGCACGTTGAACAAGACGGCGAGCAAGGCCAAGTACAGTAGCAGCGCGACCGGCCAGTCGCCGAGCGCGACGATGCCCGCCAGCACCATCGGCGTGTCGATCAAGACCAGGAAAGCGATATGGGCGGCGGACTTGCGGCCTGCCTCCCCGCCGCCCGCCGAGCGCGCCAGCGTGCAGGTGAACAGGTTGCCGACACGTGCATGCGCGTACAGCAACGCCACGACCGCGGCCCAGCCGAGCAGCTGCGGCGACTGGTGTGCGATGCGCAGCACGGCGGCAAAGGCCAGTGACGAGATGGTCAGCATGTCGAGATAGACGTCTAGCCAGCGGCCCAGCGCACTGGTGCGCCGGGTCGCGCGGGCGAGTTGGCCGTCGGCGCAGTCGAGGCCGTAGCCAAGTTGAGTCAGCAACAGCGCCGCGACGATTCCGCCAGGGCCGGTGGGCGCGAAGCCGTAGACGAGCGCGCCAGCCACGGAAACCAGCGCGGCGAGCAGCGTCAACTGGTTCGGTGACAGGCCCAGGCGCCAGCCCACCCATGCACAGACCGCGCCGATGCGCTGTGACATCAGCCGGGTCAGGGGATGCCCGCCGGCGCTGAACTCGAGCGTCAGCAGGCGTTTCAGCGTCAGCTGCGGATGCCCGCGGGAAGTCTCTGCGGATGCTTGGGTCACTTGTCGAAGGTCTCCGAAGACAATGGGGCTGGCGGCGTCGGCATGCGACCGCGCTCGGTGCACAGTACTGCCATCGCCGCTTCGAATCGTTCCAGGATCGGCTGCTTGCCGAAGTGGGTGAGCGCATGCTCGCGGGCGACGGCGCCAAGCCGCTGGCGCAGGGCGGCGTCGGCGGACAGGCGGAGCAGCGCATTGGCAAAAGCCGCCACATCACGGGTGGGAAGCGCCATGCCGGCGCTGCTTACGATTTCGGCGAGTTGGCTGCCCGGCGCGGCGGTAGCGACGACCGGACGGCCGCTCGCCAGCATGCCGGTCAGCTTCGACGGCAGCACGGCGGCCGCCACTTCCGGTTGCTGTGGCAGAAGATGGATGTCGGCGAGGTTGAGCAGCTCGTTGAGCTGCTCGATCGGCTGCAGATCGAGCCAGATGATGTTGTCGAGGTCCGCGGCCGCGGCCTGCAGAGCCGGCTTCTCGGAGCCGTCGCCGCACAGGACGAAGCACAGCGGCCTGTGGCCGCGCAGCGCACGCGCCACGTCGATCAGAAGCTCGAGGCCATGCTTGCGGCCGAAGGTGCCGGAGTAGAGCGCTACCGGGATTTCCGGCGCGATCCCCAGGCGTGCGCGGAACGTGGAGGCACGCTCCAGCGGGCGGATCTGCGCGCAGTCGACCCAGTTGGGCACAATAGCGCGGCGTTGCGGCGGCACCCCGCAGTGCGCGAGATGGGCATCCATCTGCGGCCCCAAGGTCGAAACGCGATCCAGCCGTCGCAGAAGCCATGCCTCGAGCCGGAACGCCCATCGCACCAACCGGCCGTCGCTGCGCAGATAACCGCTGCCCAGCGCAGCGGCAAGCTCGAAATCCTGCACGTGCAGCCAGACGGGGCGGCGCAGCAGAGCGCTGAGCAGCGCAGCAAAGGGCACCGAGAAGAGTGTCGGTTGGATGACTAGCACGAGGTCGGCCCGGCGGGTGCGGCCCGGCTGCGCCGACATGCTGCTGAGCGCGAAGCTTAGGGTACTAAGTATGCGCTGCGCCGCAGTGAGCCGGCGCGGCATCCACATCGGGCAACGGATAACCTCGACTCCGTCCAACAGCTCGCTTCGGTACCACCACCGGCTATACCCGTCGGCAATGCGCCATCGCGGATAGTGCGGCGGGGCAGTAATGACCGTTACTACATGGCCACGCTGAACGAGCCATCGTGCCAATTCAGCGGTGTACTTGCCGACCCCGACATCCTCAGGCGCATAATTCAATCCAATGAGCAACAGGCGCACGAATACGACCCTTCGATTCTGAATGCATCAGCAACGGCCAAGGACGAGCCAAGAGATCCGGCGGGCGGCGTAGGACTTTTCTTACGTCGGGCGCCGCAGAGTTTCCAGCCGGGCTTTCAGTGTACATTAGCGAAATCAGTCAGATGCCCGTATTTCCAACTCAGCACTGCGTCGCCATGACCGCCGGTGTGGAAGGTTTATGAAATCGATAACAATGCAGCGATTCTGGTCCCGGCTACTGCTGATTGTCGCCTCGCTCGTCAGCGCCAGCTTACATGCGCAGCAGGATGACGCGGCTGGCTCGTCCTTCGCCGATGACCTGGTCGAGGGCACTCGCCTGCATGCCGCCCTTGAGACGGGAGTCAACTACACCGACAATTTCTTCTACGCTCGCAATACCAGCAACGACGAGCGAGCGACAGGGTTGATCGTTCAACCAGAGGCGCTGCTGACGCATGTAGTTCCGCGATTCAAATTCTTCGGCGGCGCCAACGGCGAGTTCGCCTGGTTCGATCTGCCGGGGAACGTGGACGACTACATCGACCACGAATTCAAGCTGGGTAGCGAATGGCAACCGGCGTTTCGGCACCGGTTCGCCTTCACGTCCGGCATCAAGAATGATCACAACCCGTTTGGAACAGAGCGTACTGAGAACACGGCGCTGGAAGACCGCGAGATCGACGAGTGGCAGCAAACACTCGCCAACGTGAGCTATCACTACGGCCTGCCCAGCGATCGCTATAACCTGGAGTTACGGGCCGGCGGACAGAACAAGGAGTACAGCAACAACCGCGAGGTCACACAGTATCTCGATTACGAAATCGCCAGCGCGCAGATCTTCGGCTTTTACAACATCGGACCCAAGACCTCGGTCTACGCAACGGTTGCCGCGCAGCGCAGTTACTACGAGGAGATTGCGCCGGGCGCCTTCGATCGCGGCGCCAACACGGTACGTTACTTGCTGGGAGGGCGCTGGCTCGCGACGGGAAAGACGTCCGGCGACATTGTGCTGGGCTATGTAACCCGTAACGCCAACGATCCGGACCGGGATGAATTTCGTCGTCTCGATTGGCAGGCGGAAATCACCTGGGCACCGCGACCCGTGCGTGAATTCAAGCTCACGACCGGCCGCCGCAGTCAGGAAAGCTTCTTGAACACGGTAGATTTCATCGACAACCGCTATGCAGGCATCACGTGGTCCGAACAATGGACCGCGCGCCTGCAGACGCAGCTTGGCGGCCGTTATGTCGAGTCTGCTTTCATCGGATCGACGCGCGTGGACGACACGGTCGGCTACAAACTGTCCGGTGAATTCCGCGTCACTCAATACCTGAAGCTGCTCGGACACGTCAGCAACGATCAGCGTGACTCGGACGTGAACTTTGCGAACTACGATCGCCTGTACGCTTATCTTGGTGCGCGTTACGCGCGCTGAAGCCTCGAACGACGGTTTCTCGATGACGTATTTTCTGCGAACCCTCGCACTGGCAGGGCTCATCAGCCTTGCAGCGTGCGTATCGCCGGCTCCGCAGGCGAAACAGTCCCGTTCACCTCCGCCGCCGCCACCGGTCGTTGCCAATCCCCTGGATGCCAGCGTATACCGGCTCGGCGGCGGCGATGTGATGCGCATCGATGTACTTGGCGAACCAGAGCTGTCGCTCGACGCGCTGGTTGATCCCTCCGGATTCATCAACTACCCCTTTCTCGGCAAGATTCAGGCGTCACAGCTGACCGTTCGCGACGTTGAAATGCGCATACGTAATGGCCTGCGTTCCGGTTTTCTGGTCAACCCCGACGTGCGCGTGGCATTGACAAAGTATCGGCCTGTATACATTGGCGGCCAGGTTCGGCAACCGGGCGTTTATCCCTATGCTTTGGGGCTCAATGTCGAGCGCGCGCTGACATTAGCCGGCGGTGTGACCGCATTCGGATCGACCGGCCGTATTTTTGTTCAGCGCTATGGGGGTCCTGAAGGGGCCCGCGTCCGTGCCGAACTCGACGCGCCGGTGTTCCCCGGCGACTACATCATCATCGAAGAGCGCCTGTTCTGAGTCCGCATGAAGCCTGAAATCATTCCGGCGAGAGAATCCGAAGAAGATCTGATCGATTTCCCGGAACTCGTCCGCACCTTCGGACGATACAAGTGGGGCATCGCCGGCCTGACCGTGCTCGCCGCCACAATCGCGGCCCTGATTGCCTTCACACTCCCGCCCGTGTATCGCGGCAGCGTCAGTCTTCTGGTCGAGGCGCAGAATCAGCGTGTGGCGACTCTTCAGGACGTCTACGCCTCGGAACTTCCGGAGATGGAGTTTCTGGGTTCGCAGATTGTGGTCCTGCAATCGCGCGAGATCGCGCGACGTGTGGTCGAACGACTGAACCTCATGGATCACGAGGAGTTCGCACCGCAGGAGCGGCTTTTCGACATTGCCGATCTTCGTCGTTTCCTGCCGTTTCTTCCCGACGACACAAGCTTGGACGCGCCTCCGACTGAGGACGAACGCCGCGAGACCGTCATCGACGAATTCACCAAGCGCGTCACTGTCGAGCCTTACGGACGCACGCGCGTGATCAAGGTGCATTTCGATGCACAGGCCCCGGATCTGGCCGCCCAAGTCGCAAACACCTTGGCGGATCTTTATTTGGAGAGCGGGCTGCAGGCCCGGCTCGACGCGACGACCAAGGCCACCTCCTGGCTGACGGACAAGCTCGCGGAGATTCAGTCGAGTCTGCAGCAGGCGGAAGCGAACCTGCAGAAGTTCCGTGAGCAGGAACAACTGGTCAGCGTTGGCGGCACGCGCGGGCTGACTGAGGACGAAGTGCTCGACTATTCGCGTCGCCACAGGGAAGCGCAGCGACGACGCGCGGATCTGCAGAACAGCTATCAAAAAATTCAGCAGGCCGGCAGCAACCCGCAGCGCTTGCGCGACATCAGCAACCTGCTGCTCGATCCCGTCGTGCAGCGGACGAACGAAAGCTATCTGTCCGCGCGCGAGGTCGTAAAACAGCTCGAAGACCGCTATGGGCCCAAGCATCCGCAGATGTCCACGGCGCGTGCGCGGCTGGATACGGCCGAGGCCGCACTGAACGAGCAGCTGAGAATCGCGGCAAGCGGCGTCAAGGCAGAGTACGAAATTGCCCTCGAAAGCGAGCGTGGACTGGCACGTCAGCTTGAGTCCGCTCGCGATCAAGCGCGCAATCTCGACCGCAAGGACTACGAACTGTCCGTGCTGCAGCGCAATGTGACGACGTACCGCGAGCTCTACGACTCGTTCCTGACGCGCTTCAAGGAAACCGATGTCGCCGGCAGCTACCAGGACATCACTGCGCGCATCATCGATCCCGCCATGGAACCGCGTCTGCCGGAATCTCCAAAGAAGAAGCAGATCGTGCTGCTGGCTGCCCTGGGGGGCCTTGTTGCGGGCATCCTCCTGGCGATCTTGCACCACCTCCTCAGCGAGGGGATCGCGAGCGCGGAGGAGTTGGAGTCGATCACGCAATTGCCCGTACTTGGTGTATTGCCGCTCGTCTCCGGCTTCAGTGGCCTCAAGACGAATCTGGCCAAGTATTTCCTGGGCAACACGCACACACCGTTTTCGGAGGGGGTGCGTAGCACATGCGCATCGCTGCGACTTGGCGATGCCGAACGCACATTCAAAAACCTTCTGGTGTCGTCATCGCAGCCGTCGGAGGGCAAGAGCAGCGTATCAAGCTCGCTCGCGCTCACGCTGGGGACCAGCGAGAAAGTGGTCTTGGTCGAAGGCGACTTACGCAAACCGTCGCTGGCGAGGCTGTTCAAGATTGGCGGAGAGCATAAGGGCCTTGCGCAACTACTGGCGGGCGACTGCATGCTCGACGAGTGCCTGTATTGGTACGAGCCCGGCGCCATCTGGATCCTGATGGCCGGTCGCGTACCGTCAAATCCGTCGGAGCTGCTGGCTTCGCCGCGCCTGCAAGAGGCCTTGACCGAGCTCGGACGACGCTTCGACCGGGTCATCCTCGATTCACCGCCGATACAGGCCGCAGCCGATGCCATGGTGCTGGGACGCCAGTGCGACGCGGCGCTGTTTGTCGTGAAGTCGGACGCAACCTCGCGGCGCTCGGTGAGAAATTCGCTCAAGCAACTGCGGTTTGCAGCGATTCCGGTGGTCGGTTCGGTCATCAATCAGGTCGACGTCCGGCGCAATCCGCACTATGCCGACTCCTACCATTACGTCTACGGCTACTACGGCAAGACGTAATTCCGGCCGGTCGGCGCGGCCACCGCCGCACGCGGGATGGCGCGTGGCGGCCGGTGTGTTCGGCGCTGCAGCGCTTTCGCTGGCTGCGATCTCCGGAGCGGCCTGCTTGTCGAGCTTGTACGCAAGCGTGGCACGCGACGTCGTTCGCCATACCGGGGGGCGCCACGATGGAATCGAGGCCGCGCAGATGGCCGCGCGGCTGTCGCCGTGGCGTGCCGCGAGCCACACCGCGTTGGCGCAGTCGCTGAGCGCGGACAACCAGATCGACGCAGCCGCCGCGAGCGCATCGGGCGCCGTCAGTGCGGCGCCGGCAGACGGCTACACCTGGGCCTACCTCGCCCGTGTACGGGGCGCTTCGCAGCGCGCCGATCCACGGCTCGCGGACCTCTACGCAATGGCGCTCCGGCGCTCGCCAAACGCCGCACCACTCCATTGGGCGATTGCGTTCGACGGTGTCCGGCGCTGGCGCATGGGGGACGATGCACTGCGTTCGTTGTGGCGCAGCAGCATGGCCTACAGCCTGCGTCAAAACCGCCGCGCGTTCCTGTCGCAGGTGGCACGTCTGGGCCGCGATCCGTACTTGTGCGCCACCAACCAATCCGAGCTGCCGATCGCGAAATGGTGCGCCCAGGCGAAAGTCACCCGGCAGAAATGCAGCGGGTCGGACTTGCCGCCGAAGGCCGCAGCCTGGTGCAAAAATCTCGACATCGCAGCGCCAAGTCCATGACGCCCAGCCTGCACACAGAGCGCTCGGCCGCCGATCGCTGGATCTTCGGCGCAACGCTGGCGCTACTCGTCTGGCTGCCGCTGCCCTGGGGCAGCCATCGGCCGTGGTCGGCCGATCTGCTGGTGACGCTCTCCGCCGCCCTGCTCGGCCTGCGGCTGCTGGCGATTTCGGCCGGCCAGTCACCTTTTTATTCGGGCTTGGCGCGGCAGCTCGCCATGCCGCTCCTGTGGTGGCTGTTATGGCTCGCCTGGATTGGCAGCCAGCTGTGGCCCATGGACGCCGACACGCTGCGCCAACTGTCTCCGGAGGCGGCGCAACTTCACTTCGAAACGACCTCGCTGCTGGGCTTACCGACGGTGGCGACGATCAGCATCGCCCCGTCCGCAACGGTCGACGCCTGGTTGCTGTCCGCTGGCTACGCCTGCCTGTACGTGCTCATCGTGTTGTCCTGTCACCGCGACCGCGGACGCATGGGCCTCGTGCTGGGTGTGCTTGTCGCGTCGGGGTTGTTCCAGGCGGTTTACGGGAGCCTGATGGTCCTGTCCGGACTGGAGTGGGGATTCTTCGAGGAAAAGCGCTTCTACCGGCACGTGGCGACCGGAACGTTCGTCAACCGCAATCACTTGGCCGGCTATCTGGAACTCGCCGGCGCCGCGGCCTTGGGCCTGGTCCTGGCTGACCTCGGTGGCCGCGGAGCCGCGCACTCGTGGCGGCAGCGGTTGCTCGATGCGATCGCGTTGGCGTTTAGCGCCAAGATGCGGGCCCGTCTCGCGCTCGTCATCATGGCCGTTGCCCTGGTGTTGACCCGTTCGCGCATGGGAAATATCGCGTTTTTCACGAGCCTGTGCGTTTGCGGGATGGGCTTCGTCTTGTTGCGCTGGCGAGGTTATGCGATGCGCGCGTTCTTGCTGTTCTCGAGCGTGATCGCGATCGACATCCTCATCGTCAGCAACTGGTACGGATTGGAACGCGTCGTCGAACGAATCGAACGCACCGACCTCGCCACCGAAGGGCGCGCCATCTTCTTGGACGAGGTCCCGCCCGTCATCGAGGCCTACCGTCAGGTCGGCTCCGGGCTGGGGACGTTCGCGTACGCGTATGCCCCGTTTCGCAGCGAGCGCATGGGGGAGTACTTCGACCATGCCCACAACGACTACATCGAGTTCATGATCGAAACCGGAGTCGTCGGTATTGCGCTGCTCGCCGCCTTCGTGCTCGCACATGCGTTGCATGCGCTGCGCATGGTGATCTTTCGACGACGGCGGATGGCGGCGGCCGTCGGCTTCTCGGCCTTGATGGGCCTGCTGGCGCAGGCTATTCATGCGACGGCGGAATTCAACCTGCAGATCCCGGCAAACGCAGCAACCCTCCTGGTGTTGCTTGCCCTGGCCGCCAGCTGTTCGTCGGTATCGGAACGCCCCCGCCCCGAGGCACCGCAGGGCACCGGCGACGGCGCCCGCCAGATGGATTAGACTGGCTGTCCACGGATTGCCGCCCGCTCAAGGGAGGTTCCCATGAATCACCGCATATCCTTGCCGATGCTCGCCGGAATCACCCTGGTGTTGTGCGGCGCGTCAGCCCTCGCCTTTGCCCCGACCGGCGGACGGGTCATGACTGTCATCGGCTCCGCCGACATCCTTCGCGACCAGGCCACGATCCCCGCCGAGAAGGGTGGGGTCCTGCAATCGGGGGACTTGCTGAAAACACCTGTCGACGGGCGTCTGCAGTGGTGGATGGAAGACGATTCGATGGTCGCCATGGCCTCGTCTTCGCAGGTCCACATCCGGCGCTTCGAGCCGGATGCGAATGAAGCCACCTATACGCTCCAAAGCGGCGCGATGCGCATCATCTCCGGCTCTGTCCACCCGGCGGTGCTGACCCCCTTGGCCAAGGTGACTGCTCTGGGCACCGACTTTTCTATGTTCATGTGCGGTACCAGCTGCAGCGGCCAGGGCAACGGTCAAGGCAATGGTCAAGGCAGCGGCCAGGGCCAGGGCAACGGTGCCGACGGCAAGAATGCACGAGTGCTGTACGTCAGAGTCGACACCGGGCGCGTGCGCGTCCAGAACGCTGCCGGCAGCGTTGACGCCAGCAGCGGCCAGATCGTATACGTCGCCTCACCGAACTCGCCGCCTTCGATCATCCCACAAGCTCCGGTGATCATGGTCCAGGCGTCGCTCGAACTGGAGTTCGACGTCGGCGCCGGCGACTTCATTCCCGACGTTCCGGTCCAGCCGATTCCGCCCGGCGAACAACCCGGCAGTCCGTCCTGAGTCGGGTGAACTCCTGCCGCTGATCCTTTCATGGCGCGTCGACGGCGCGCGGTAGCGGCTCTGCGCCCCCTCATCGACGTCGCAGCAGCGAAGGTACGCCTCTGAGCAACTTCACGGAATTCAGGCCAGCACGCATACTGATCACCGGCGGCGCCGGCTTCATCGGTTCGCATCTGTGCCGCCGCCTGCTGGAGGACGGTTGCGACGTGTTGTGCGTCGACAACTTCTTCACCGGCAGCCGCGAGAACATCCTCGAACTGCTCGATCACCCGCGCTTCGAGCTGATGCGGCATGACGTGACGTTTCCGCTCTACGTCGAAGTCGACCAGATCTACAACCTCGCCTGCCCGGCATCGCCGATCCATTACCAGTTCGATCCGGTACAGACGACGAAAACCAGTGTGCACGGCGCGATCAACATGCTGGGACTGGCCAAGCGGGTGAAGGCGCGCATCCTGCAGGCGTCGACCAGCGAGGTCTACGGTGATCCGCAGATCCATCCGCAGCCGGAGGAGTACTGGGGCCACGTCAATCCGATTGGCTACCGCTCGTGCTACGACGAGGGCAAGCGCTGCGCGGAAACGCTGTTCTTCGACTACCACCGCCAGCACAAGCTGCAGATCAAGGTCGCGCGTATCTTCAACACCTACGGGCCGCACATGCACCCGAACGACGGGCGCGTTGTATCGAACTTCATCATGCAGGCGCTGCAGAACCAACCGATCACGATCTACGGCGAGGGCATGCAGACGCGCTCGTTCTGCTACGTCGACGACCTCGTCGCCGGCCTGCAGAAACTGATGGGCACGCCCGCCGAAGTCACGGGACCGATCAATCTAGGCAACCCGACCGAGTTCACGATCCGCCAGCTGGCCGAACAGGTGATCGAGCTGATCGGTTCGCGATCGAAACTCGAGTTCAAGCCGCTCCCCCAGGACGACCCGCGGCAGCGGCAGCCGGATATCCGCAAGGCACGCGAACTGCTGAACTGGGAACCGCACATCGCGCTACGCGAAGGCCTGAACAAGACGATCGCGTACTTCGACGCGAAGCTCAAGGCGCCATCGCGGCCTTAACCCAGCCGCCCCAGCAGTTTCTGCAGTTCATCCGCGCTGCGGAACGACACCGTCAACTTGCCGCGCCCCGATTCCGCCTGGTGCAGGCGCACCGGCAGCCCGATCCGGGCGCTGATCTCCTTCTCCAGCACCGGCGCGCGCGGCTTGGTCGGGCGCGGCTTGGCGGGCACCCCTTCGGCGTGAACCAGCACCTCAGTCTGGCGCACCGACATCTGCTGGTCCGCGACCAGTTTCGCCAGCGACGACTGCCGTGCCCCGTGCACACCGAGCAGTACCTTGGCGTGGCCCAGGCTCAGCCGCCCGTCGCGCACTAGGTTCTGCACGTCGGCGTTGAGCTCGGTCAGGCGCAGCAGATTGCTGATGTGTGCACGCGAGCGACCGACCGCTTCCGCGGCTTTCTCATGGGTGAGCCCGCAGTCCTTGATCAGCTTGTGCAAGGCTTCCGCTTCTTCCAGCGGGTTCAGGTCGGCGCGCTGGATGTTCTCGACCAGAGCGACGGCCATCGCGCCGCGGTCGTCGAGCGTACGGACGACCACCGGCACGGTCTTGAGCCCGGCCAGCCGGGCCGCGCGCCAGCGGCGCTCGCCGGCGACGATCTCGTATTTGTTTGCGCCCACCGGGCGGGCGACGATCGGTTGCACGACGCCCTGGGACTTGATCGATTCGGCCAGCGACTGCAGCGCTTCGTCGTCGAAATGCCGGCGCGGCTGATGCCGCCCGGGGTGCAGGCTGTCGAGTGACAGCTCGTGCAGGGACTCGCTGTTCTCCTCGGTCGGCGCCGAGACGCTGCTCAGCAAGGCATCCAGGCCGCGACCGAGCCCACGCTTCTTTGTGCTCATGCGCTCAACCTCATCTGTCCGCCGTCGTGGCGTCGCAGCACTTCGCCGGCGAGCGCGAGATATGCCTTGGCGCCGCTGGACGCCGGGTCGTAGATCATCGCCGGCAGGCCGTGGCTCGGCGCCTCGGCCAGGCGCACGTTGCGCGGCACCAGCGTGCGATACACCTTGTCGCCGAAGTGCTGGATCAGCTGGTTGGAGACGTCGACGGCGAGGTTGTTGCGCGGGTCGTACATCGTGCGCAGCAGGCCTTCGACCTCCAGGCGCGGATTGATCACGCGGCGGATTTTCTGGATCGTGTCCATCAGCGCCGACAGACCTTCGAGCGCGTAGTACTCGCACTGCATCGGAATCAGCACGCCGTCGGCCGCCACCAGCGCGTTGACGGTCAGCTTCGACAGCGCCGGTGGGCAGTCCAGCACGACGTAGTCGAAGTCATCGGCGACTTCCGCCAGCGCCGTCTTCAGCGCAAAGTCGCCGACGGCGACGTCGCGCAGCTTGATCTCGGCCTCGGTCATGTCGCCGTTGGCGGGCAGCAGCCACAGATTCAGGCTGGTCAGCTCCTGGATCACCTCGCGGATCGCGGCCTGCTCCAGCAGCACGTCGCGCGTCGTGTGTTCGAGCGCGCTCTTGTCGACGCCCACGCCCATCGTCGCGTTGCCCTGCGCATCCAGGTCGACGAGCAGCACGCGCCGCTTGGTCGAGGCGAGCGAGGCCGCAAGATTGATCGAGGTCGTGGTCTTTCCGACCCCGCCCTTCTGATTCGCGACCGCGATGACGTAACTCATGATTCTGTCTGCATCCGTGTAGCGACGACCGCGTGCCGTTCCTCGGCCAGGCCGGGCACGGTCAGGCGATGGACCTGCTGGACTGCGACGCCGGCGGGCACGGCCGCCAGCTCCCCGGCGTCTAGTTTGCCTTTCATGGCGATCCATTGACCACCCGGCGCCAGCAAGTGCCGGGTCATACGGAAAAACTCGTCGAGCGCGGAAAACGCGCGGCTGACGACGCAATCGAAACCTGCCGCCTCGGCAAAATCTTCCACCCGCCCCTCGACGACCGCGACATTGCTCAGCCCCAGCGTACGCACGGCATGGCGCATGAACCGCGCCTTTTTGCCGTTGCTGTCGAGCACCGTCACCCGGAGTTCGGGGGCGGCGATCGCCAGCGCAATCCCCGGCAGGCCAGCACCCGCGCCGACGTCGAGGACCGCACCGCGCACCAGGCGCAGCACCGCCAGCGAATCCAGCAAATGGCGCGTCACCATCTCGGCCGGATCGCGTACGGCCGTCAGGTTATAGGCCGCATTCCATTTCTGCAGCTCCCCCACGTAGGCCAACAGGCGCTCGATGGCGGTCGCGGGTAGATCCAGCTCCAAGCCCCGCAACCCGGACTCCAATCGGTCCCGCAGCGCATTCGGCCCGGATTCGGACGCACCGGCAGAAGTACGAGCGCGCATGGACGACAGTGGCGACAGGAGGCCGCGCAGTATACCCCCTCGCTGCCCGCTTCCGGCCGTCGAGCTCAGCGCCGCGACCGCCCGCCCAGCAGGCCGCGCAGGATCTGCCGGCCGATCTCGCGGCCGACCGACGAGGCTAGGCTGCGCGTCGCGCTTTTGACGGCGGTTTCGACGACCGAGTCGCTGCGCCGGCCGCCGCCGCGGGGCGCGCGTTCGCGCGATGCAGCCGGGGCTGGGTCGGGCTCGGCCCGATCCCACCAGCCGCGATTCGGCGCGGGTGCCGCCGGCGCGGACGATGGCGTCGCCCGCGCCACCAGCCGTTCGTAAGCCGACTCGCGATCGACGGCCTGCTCGTAACGCCCGGCCACCGGGCTGCGACCGATGATGGCTCGTCGCTCTTCCGCCGTCGCCGGACCGATGCGCGAACGCGGCGGCCGGATCAGCGTGCGCTCAACCACGCCCGGAATGCCCTTGTCCTGCAGGGTCGATACCAAGGCCTCGCCGACGCCCAGTTCGGTGATGACCCGGGCGACGTCGAGCGCTGGGTTTGCGCGGAAGGTCTCGGCGGCGGCGCGCACCGCCTTCTGGTCGCGCGGCGTGAACGCCCGCAGCGCGTGCTGCACGCGGTTGCCGAGCTGACCGAGCACTGCGTCCGGCAGGTCCAGCGGATTCTGCGTGACGAAGTACACGCCCACGCCCTTGGAACGGATCAGGCGCACGACCTGCTCGATCTGTTCGACCAGCGCCTTGGGCGCATCCTTGAACAGCAGGTGCGCCTCGTCGAAGAAGAACACCAGCCGCGGCTTGTCGGCGTCGCCCTGCTCCGGCAGGTTCTCGAACAGCTCCGACATCAGCCACAGCAGGAAGGTGGCGTACAGGCGCGGCCGCAGAAACAGCTTGTCGGCGGCCAGCAAGTTGACGATGCCGCGCCCGGTGAGGTCGGTGCGCATGAAGTCGTTCAGATCCAGCGCCGGTTCGCCGAAGAACGCGACGGCGCCGTCCTGCTCCAGCTGCAGCAGCGCACGCTGGATCGCGCCGACCGAGGCGGTGCTCACCAGTCCGTACTCGGCGCCCAGCGCTTTCGCGTTCTCGGCGACGTGGCTCAGGGTCGCGCGCAGATCCTTGAGATCGATCAGCAGCAGGCCCTGGTCGTCGGCGTACTTGAACACCAGGCTCAGCACCGCCGACTGCACGTCGGACAGATCGAGCAGCCGCGAAAGCAGCAGTGGCCCCATGTCGGATACCGTCGCGCGCACCGGGTGACCCTGTTCGCCGAAGACATCCCAGAACACGGTTGGCACTGCCGCCGGCGCATAGCCCTCCATGCCAACGCGCTGCGCCCGTTCGGCCAGCTTCAGATTCGGCGCGGCGGCCATCGCGATGCCCGAAAGATCGCCCTTGATGTCCGCCGCAAACACCGGCACGCCGATCTCGGAAAAGCCCTCGGCCAGCACCTGCAGCGTCACCGTCTTGCCGGTGCCGGTGGCACCGGCGACGAGGCCGTGTCGGTTGGCGTAGGCGCCAAGAATGGCCTGGGGCGTTTCGCCCTTGCCGATGAAAATGCGCGCGTCCATGGCGACTCCGATGGTGTCGGCGCATCTTCCGGACCGCGAGGCGCCCACGCAAGAGTTCATAAGCGATTCATCGGCACCTCCACTATCATGCACGCCGGTGTTCCGACCTTGCGAGATTCGCGCATGACCTTCCGCACTGCCGCTGTTTCCGCCCTCACGGTTGTCGTTGCAACCGCCTGCGCCACGTCGCCAACCGGGCGCAAGCAGTTGCGCCTGGTATCCGACACCGAGATGTCGCAGATGGGCATCGCCGCCTTCCAGAAGCTGAAGACCGAGACGCCGCCGACGCAGAACGGCAAGGTCAATGGCTACGTGCAGTGCGTGGCCGGCGCCATCACCCGCGAAGTCGGCGGGACATGGGAAGTGCAGGTGTTCGAGTCCAAGGACGTCAACGCCTTCGCCCTGCCCGGCGGCAAGATCGGCGTCTACACCGGGCTGCTGCAGGTCGCCGCGAACCAAGGCCAGCTCGCGGCAGTGATCGGCCACGAGGTCTCGCACGTCATCGCCGGCCACTCGGCGTCGCGCGTGTCCAACGAGATGGCGGCGCAGCTGGGTGTATCGGTGCTGGCGTCGACCACCGGCCTGTCGCCGGACATGATGGGGATGGGCGCGAACCTGCTGCTGTTGCTGCCGTTCTCGCGCGGCGACGAAAGCGAAGCCGACATCCTCGGTCAGCAGCTGATGGCGCGCGCCGGGTTCGATCCGGCCGAAGCGCCGAATCTGTGGGTCAACATGGCCAAGGGTGGCAACGGCGCACCGCCGGAACTGCTGTCGACGCACCCCTCGGCGAGCACGCGCATCCAGGACCTGAACAACAACCTGACGCGCACCAGGCCCCTCTACGAGCAGGCGCGCGCGGCAGGCAAGAAGCCGGCCTGCAAAGCGACGTAGGACGGGCCGTGCCCGCCGGCGGCCATGGGCCGCCCTACATGGCCAGGCGATCGGGCGGTGCCCAGGCGTCGGACACGTAATGACAGGCGACGGCGGTGCCGTCGCGCAGGCTGTGCGTGTGCGGGATGCGGCGCGGGCATTGTTCGTCGGCCATCGGGCAACGCGGCGTGAACAGGCAACCGGTCAGCGGCACGGTCACGTCCGGCGCCTCGCCGTCGCGCAACAGCGTGGCCCTTTCGCCTGGATCGGTTCCGGGCCTCGAAGCGAGTAGCGCCTTGGTATAGGGGTGGCGCGGATGCGCGAACACCGTGCGCGTCTCGCCTTGCTCCATCGTGCGGCCGAAGTACATCACCAGCACGCGATCGCAGAGCTTGCGCACGACCCCGAGATCGTGGGTGATGAACAGCATCGCCATGCCGGTTTCCGCCTGCAGATCGCGCAGCAGCTGCAGAACTTCGGCCTGGACCGAGACATCCAATGCCGACACCGCCTCGTCGCAGATCAGCAGGCGCGGCTGCACGATCAGCGCACGCGCGATGGCGACGCGCTGGCACTGCCCTCCGGACAGCTGATGGGGATAGCGGTCGAGCAGGTCGGCATCCAGGCCGACGCGCGCGAGCATGTCGGCGACGCGGCCGGCACGCTGTGGCGCGGCGATCTCGGGGCAGAGGAATTCGAGCGGCTCGGCGACGATCTGGCGAATGCGCATGCGCGGATCCAGGCTGCCCTGCGGATCCTGGAACACCATCTGGATCTGGCGCCGCAACGGGCGCCAGCCGCGCGCGTCCAAACCGACCAGCTCCTGTCCGGCGTAGTGGATCGAACCGGCCGCCACCGGCTGCACGCCGAGCAGCGCCCGCGCCAGCGTCGACTTTCCCGAGCCGGACTCGCCGACCACGCCCAGCGTCTGGCCGGCGCGCAAATTGAAATTGATTTCGTCGACCGCGCGCAGCAGCGCCGGCGCCGCGAACGGATGCACGGGCCGCAGCCGGTGCTGGATCTTGAGCTGGCGCACGGACAGCAGCGGGCTGCCGGCTTTTTCTGTCGCCATGCCACCGTAGCCCGGGCGCGGCCCGGGACGCGCCGGCCCCCGGGTTTCACCCGGGCTACGAAGCTCGCTCACGTCACTCCAGCAGGCTGCGCAGCATCCACGCGGTCTTTTCGTGCACCTGCATGCGCTGGGTCAGCAGATCGGCACTGGGCTCGTCGTTGGCGTCGTCGACCGTCGGAAAGACTTCGCGCGCCGTGCGTACGCAGGTCTCGTGACCCTCGACCAGCTTCTCGACCATCTCGCGCCAGACCGGCACGCCCTCCGTCTCCTTGATCGACGACAGCGCGGCGTACTGCTTGTAGGTGCCCGGCGCCGGAAAACCCAGCGCGCGGATGCGCTCGGCGACCAGGTCCACTGCCGTCGCCGCTTCGATGTAGTGCTGCTCGAACATCAGATGCAGCGTGTTGAACATCGGCCCGGTGACGTTCCAGTGGAAATTGTGCGTCTTCAGATAGAGCGTGTACTCGTCGGCGAGCAGGCGGCACAGGCCGTCGGCAATGCTCTTGCGCGCGTTCTTGGCGATGCCGATGTCGATCTTCGGCGATTTTGTCGACGCTTTGTTCTTGGCCATGTCCGGACTCCTGTTTGGCGACGGCGTAGGGTGGGTTAGACGCGAAGCGTCGTAACCCACCGGATTCGGTGAGACTCTCACAAGAAGTGCGGCGCGATTGCAGCACGCGCATCCAACCCGGTGGGTACGGACCGCATGCGCGATCCTAACCCACCCTACGCCGCCATCAGCTTGGTCTTGCGGTAGTAGCTGAAAATGTCGTTGAGATTGCGCTTGGGCTTCCAGCCGAAGGTGTCGCGAAACTGCGCGCCGTCGATGATCACCGGGTATTTGAAATAGTTGATCAGGTACGGCGGGAAGAACGCGTTCCAGTTCAGCGCATTGCTGACCAGCTTCGGCACAAACGGCGGAATGCTCAGCACCGGCAGCTTGCGGCAGCCGCATTGCTCGACCGCGACCTGGTAGGCGACCCAGTCGTCCGGCGCGACGTTGTAGATGCCCGGTTGATTGCGCTCAAAAGCCAGCACCATCGCGTCGGCCATGTCGTCGACGTGCAGGAACTGCATCAGCGGCGAGAAGCCGACCAGCACCGGCGCCAGCGGCCGCGACAGCAGCAGCGACATGCTGTTGCGCACGCCCGGTCCCAGCACGTTGCACGGCCGCAGGATGGTGATGTGCAGCTCGGGATACTTCCACAGATAGATCTGCGCGAGGCTCTCCAGCTCGACCGAGTCGACCAGGTCCTGCGTCACTTCGCTGGCCTTGAGCGGCGCGTCCTCGTCGAGCAACGCCGGGTTGTAGGCGGAGGCGCCATAGACGTAATAGGTCGAGTGGATGATGACCTGCTTGACGTAGTACTTGCGGCACAGCTCCAGCAGCTTCTTGGTGCCGAGCACGTTGGCGTTGTAGCGGCTGTTGCGGTCGGACTCGTGCGCGAACATGCGCCCGATGTGGATCACCGCGTCGATCTTGTGGTTGCGGAAGATGTCCTCGAAGCCGCGCTTCCAGGTATCGACCTTGTACGAAGGAATGCCGGCGTCGGTCTCGACCTTGCGGCGGAAATCCACCGCGACGACGTTGTACCTGTCGTGCAGCCGCGCGATCACGCGCTTGGCCAGGGAACCGGCCGCGCCGGTGACGAGGACGGTCGGCTTATCGACGTTGGGCTTGCGCATCGGTGGCTTCAGTAAACCTTGGTTCTTTCCTTGAGCCCGCGATCGATCAGTTCGCGGATCCGTTCCTTGACCTGCTCGACCTTGGCGGTGACCTCGTCCTCGCTCTCGGTGTTGCCGTCGAACATCATCGGCTCGCCGAAATTCAGGTAGACGCGCGCCGGCAGCGGCAGCAGCGGGCTCACCGGCACGTAGGGGATACCCAGGAGCTTCGCCAACGGCGAGATGTTGGCGAGCGACGGCATCGTTTCCTCGCAGCCGACGACGCCGACCGGCACGATCGGCGCCTTGTGCTGCAGGGCCAGATGCATGAAGCCGTTGCCGAAGCGCTGCAGCTGGTAACGCTGCCGGTACAGCTTGCCGGAGCCGCGCACGCCTTCGGGAAAGACGATGATGACCTCGTCCTGATCCAGCATTTTCGTGCAGTTCAGCGGGTCGCCGATCACCGCGCCGATCGAGTTCAGCCAGTTGCCAAGCCAGGGCACCGTCGGGAAGAAGCGCTCGATCATCGCGCGTGCGGCGCGCGGGCCGTGCGGGTTGGTCGCCAGCGCGTAGGCGGTCAACACGCCATCCATCGGCAGCTGGCCGGAGTGATTCGGGACCACCAGCAGGCGCCCGTTCGGCGGAATGTTTTCGAGGCCGTGCGCGACGACGCGGAAGTAGTGGTCGTACAGCCACTTGATCATGCCCATCGCCAGCTTGGCGCTGTTCTCGTTGTAGCCCCAGGCGTCGTAGCCGAAACTGCCGACCGGCTTGGGCATGCGCGCGAACAGCTCTTCGAGTTCCGGCGTGACGATGCGTTCGTACAGCGCCTCGCGCAGTCCGGTGTCGACGAGGTGCTTCAGGGATGCCAGCGGATTCATCAGTTTTTGCCAGGTGGTTCCCGGCACTCCCTCACAGCGATTGTCAGCTAACGGTATGCCAAATCCGCCTTCACGAAAAGACCGGCGGCGAGAGCGGGGCGCGCTCGCGCTGCTGCATGCGCCACAGTCGCGCATAGGCGCCGTCGGCGAGCAGCAGCTCGCTGTGCGTGCCGCGCTCGGCGATGCGACCCTGCTCCAGCACGATGATCTCATCGGCGTCGATCACAGTCGACAGTCGGTGCGCGATCACCAGCGTGGTGCGGTGCTCGGCGACCTCGCGCAGGGCATCGAGGATCGCCCGCTCCGATACCGAATCCAGCGACGAGGTGGCCTCGTCGAAAATCATCACCGGCGGATTCTTGAGCAGCGCGCGGGCGATGGCGACGCGCTGCTTCTCCCCGCCTGACAGCTTGAGCCCGCGCTCGCCGACCCTGGTCGCCAGCCCGTCCGGCAGGCGCGCGATGAAATCGTCCAGGTGCGCGAGCCGCACCGCCAGGTCGATCTCGGCAGCGCTCGCTCCGGGCCTGCCGTAGCCGATGTTGTATTCGAGCGTGTCGTTGAACAGCACCGTGTCCTGCGGCACGACGCCGATGTGCGCGCGCAGGCTTTCGTGCGTCAGCTCGCGCAGATCCTGGCCGGCGATGCGAACGCTGCCGCCGTCCGGATCGTAGAAGCGGAACAGCAGCCGCGCGATTGTCGATTTTCCGGCGCCGCTGGAGCCGACGATCGCCAGCTTGGTTCCGGCCGGGATGCGGAAACTGACTTCGTGCAGGATTTCGCGCTGCGGCCCGTAGCCGAAGCGGACATTGTCGAAGACGACCTCGACCGGCGTGCCCGCCAGCGCCAGCGTCTGCGCGCCGTCGACGATGCGCGGCTGCACCTGCAGCAGGCCGAACATGCGCTGCATGTCCGTCAGCGCGCGGCGGATCTCGCGGTAGACGAAGCCGAGGAAGTTGAGCGGGACGAACAGCTGGATCAGGTAGGCGTTGATCGCGACGAAATCGCCCAGGGTCATCGCGCCGGCGGCGACGCCGCGCGCGGCCAGCACCATCATCCATGTCAGGCTCGCAGCGACGATCAGCGCCTGCCCGGCATTCAGCGCCGACAGTGACAGGCGGTTCTGCTGCTGCGCCCGCTCCCATTCGGCGAGGAAGCGATCGTACTCGTCCGCTTCGAAGCGCTCGTTGCCGAACAGCTTGACCGTCTCGTAATTGAGCAGACTGTCGATCGCGCGCGTGTTGGCACGCGAATCCAGGCGATTCGCCTCGCGCACGAAGCGCGTGCGCCACTCGGTGGTGTACACGGAAAAAGCGATGTAGGTCGTCACCGCGATCGCGGTGATGACGGCGAAGTCGGCGCCGTAGTTGAACAGCAGGATGCCGGCGACCAGCGCGATCTCCAGCAGCGTCGGCAGGATGTTGAACAGCATGAAGCGCAGCAGGAAGTTGATGCCGGCGATGCCGCGCTCGATGTCGCGGGACAGGCCGCCGGTGCGCCGCGACAGGTGGAAATCCAGATCCAGCGCATGCAGATGGCGGAAGACCGACAACGCGGCGCGCCGCATCGCACGCTCGCCGACGCGGCCGAAGACCACGTCGCGCAGCTCGGCAAACAGCACCGAGGCCAGGCGCAGCGCGCCGTAGGCCAGCAGGAGCCCCATCGGCACCGCCAGCACGCCGTGGCCTTTGGCGTCGAGCGCATCGACCACGTGCTTGAGCACCATCGGCAGTACCGTGCCGGCGAGCTTGGCCGCCACCAGGCACGCCATCGCCGCGCCGATGCGCAGCGGAAACTCGCGCAGGAGCGGCCACAGGGTCTTCAGCACGCGCCAGTCGGGCGTGCCGGCATCGGCGTCGGTCGATTCGGGGGAGTGGCTGAGTCGGCGCACGGAGTCTGGACCGGGTTGGAAATGGCCGCCGCCCGCCGCCGGGGGCACCGCCCCTTGCGGCTCAAGCTTGGCGCAGCCGCAGTGTATAGTTGAAGCGGCGCGGCTGCGGGGCCATTGCGGCCGCGACACGCTCCGAGCGCAAGGAGGCATGCACGTGCTGGCCGATGGAACTTTGCTGGGCAAATACAAGATCGTGCGCCTGCTGGGCGCCACCGACATGGCCGATGTCTATGAAGCCGAAGACTCGCTGCTCGGGCGGCGCGTGGCGCTCAAGGTTCTGCCGGCCGAGTTCGGGCGCGACGAACAAGCCGTCGCCCGCTTCGAGAAGGAAGTGCGCGCGGCCGCAGCGCTGAATCACGCCAACATCGTCACGATCTTCGAGGTTGATCGCGCCGACGACATCCATTTCTGCGCGATGCGCCTGCTGCGCGGCGGCAACCTGCGCGCACGCATCGACAAGGGCCTGCCCGAGGCGCAGGCCCTGGCCATCACCCGCGAGATTGCACAGGCCCTCGTGCATGCGCACGCCTCTGGTTTCGTCCACCGCGACCTCAAGCCCGAGAACATTCTGTTCGACGACCAGGGCCGCGCGATCCTGACCGACTTCGGCATCGCCAAGGCGATTTCGTCGCAGTCGAAGATGACCGCCACCGGCGTGTCGATCGGAACGCCGCGCTACATCAGCCCGGAGCAGGCGCGCGGACAGACGGTCGACGGCCGCACCGACCTCTACAGCCTCGGCGCGATCCTGTACGAGATGCTGACCGGACAAGCGCCGTTCGACGCGGACGACTCGCTGGCGCTGATCTTCAAGCACGTTACCGAGCCGGTGCCGCGGCTGCCCGAGGAACTGGCGCGCTACCAGGCGCTGATCGACAGCCTGCTCGCCAAGGAACCGGAACGCCGGCCGGAGAATGCCGCAGCGCTGGTCGCGATGCTCAATGCGCTGCCACCGCCGGCACAGCGCCAGGCCGCGCCCAGGCTCGCCGCCGCGCCGCCACCGCAGGCCGCCGCCGCGCCCGCGGCAGAAGCGCCCGCCAAGGTTGCGACCGGCGAGCGGGCCTATGCCGAACGGCTCGTGCAGGAGGAACAGCGGCAACGCGACGCCGAATCCCAGCGCCGCGCCGGCGAGGCCAGCGCCGCGCCCGTAAAACCACCACCGCCCACACCGCCGGCTGCGCCGGTGGCGGCAACGCCGGCCGCGGTACCGGCCGCCGCTCGCGAAGCCGCACCGCGCGCTCGGCGTTCGGTGCTCGCCGCTGCGCCGGCCGCCGCCCAGCACACCGCCGACGGCGCCGGCGGCAGCCGCACTCCGATCTTCGTTGCGGTGGGTGCAATCCTGCTGGGTGGCGGCCTGCTCGCGTGGTGGCTGGCATCGCCCGAGCCGGGGACCCCTGCCAATGCCAATGTGACCGCGGCGGCGCAAGCCGACGACACGCCTGCAGCGGTGCAGACCCCCGCAACGGCCACGGCGGCGCCGACCCCGGGGGCCGCAGCGACGATCGCCCTGGCAGCCGTGCCCACCGCTGCGCCGACGGCGGCCCCCACTGCGACGCCGCCGCCCGCAGCCGACGAAACCGCACGCCGCAAGGCGGAAGCGGACAAGAAGCGCAAGCAGCAGGAAGCCGAGCGCAAGCGCCGCGAAGCACTGGCGACGGCCGCGACACCGGCACCGGTGCTGAGCAAGGCGGATCAGCTCGCGCGCGAACGCCGCCTGTGCAAGCGCCATGTCTCGGATCTATTCCCCGGCTGGGATTTCACCTACGCGGACATGGCCGAGTATCCCGGCGTGAAGAAGCTCGGCGACGGCCGGCTCAACACCCCGCCGCTGGCGTCCGACTACGGTGATCCTCAGCGCTACGAGATCGACAAGAACGGCTGCATCGTCGCAACCCTTCAGTAATCCGGCATCTTGTTTTAAGAGTCGGGGCCAGGGATGGCCCCGGCTTGCGCAGGATGCGCCCTACGCGTTCGAGCTGTCGTTGATCGAATCGATCGCGCGCAGCACATCCGAGCGCGAGATCTGGCCGACGAGGCGGTTGTCCTCGACGACCGGATAGCGTCTGTAGGGCTTGTCCAGGAACATCTTCGCGACTTCGAGGATGCTGATCTCCGACTCGACGGTGACCGGATTCCTCGACATGTAGTCGCCGACACGCCCGCCGAGCACACCGTGATAGCTCGCGTGCAGCCCGACCTTGAGGCAGTCGTGCTCGGACAGCACGCCGACGACGTTGCCGAGATTGTCGAGCACCGGCGCACCGGAATAGCCCTTCTCGACCAGGCGGTGGATGGCTTCCATCACGTCCATGTCGGGCGTGAAAGTCATCAGGCTTTCCGCCATGAAGTCCTTGACTGTGATCGAGTGCAGCATCTACTCCCCCTGTCGCTACACCAGTACCGATGAGTTCAGCGCGGCGGCTCGCCGCCACATCCCTCTTTCTTGCCGCAGACCTCGCAGGTGCCGCCGGTGAATTCGGCCTGGCTGGCACAAGTCCCCTTGAGCTCCTTACCGCGTGCCAGCCAGCCGATACTTAAGCCCAGGAAAGCGAGGCTGAAGACGGCGAACACGATCAAGAACGTGGCCATGGCTTGAGTGTCGCGCGAGTGATGGAGCGGCGCAAGGCGACGGGGCTACCCACCGAAATCATCCAGCATGATGTCTTTGCGCTCGACGCCCAGGTCCAGCAGCATCTTGATCACCGCGGCGTTCATGACCGGCGGGCCGCACATGTAGTACTCGCAGTCTTCCGGCGCCTTGTGTTTCTTCAGGTAGTTGTCGAACAGCACGTTGTGAATGAAACCGGTGTAGCCGGTCCAGTGATCGTCCGGCTGCGGCTCCGACAGTGCGACATGCCAGGTGAAGTTCGGATTTTCGGCGGCGAGGCGATTGAAGTCGTCGACGTAGAACATCTCGCGCTTGCTGCGCGCACCGTACCAGAACGTGATCTTGCGCTGGGTCTTGATGCGCAGCAGCTGGTCGAGGATGTGGCTGCGCATCGGCGCCATGCCGGCGCCGCCGCCGATGAACACCATTTCCTTTTCGGTGTGCCGTGCGAAGAACTCGCCGAACGGCCCCGCGATCGTGACCTTGTCGCCCGGCTTGAGGTTGAAGATGTAGCTCGACATCTTGCCCGCCGGCACGTTGGGCATGCGCGGTGGCGGGCTGGCGATGCGCACGTTGAGCATGATGATGCCCAGCTCGTCCGGATAGTTCGCCATCGAGTAGGCGCGCTCGACCTTCTCGGTCGAAACCGACTTGTACTGCCAGAGATTGAACTTGTCCCAGTCCTCGCGGAACCTGGGCTCGACCTCGAAATTCTTGTAGTCGACCTCGTGCGGTGGGCATTCGATCTGGATGTAGCCGCCGGCGTGGAAGTTCACGCGCTCGCCGGCCGGCAGTTCGAGTACCAGCTCCTTGATGAAGGTCGCGACGTTGTGGTTGGAGCGCACCGTGCATTCCCACTTCTTGACGCCGAAGACGTGCTCCGGGATCTCGATCTTCATGTCCTGCTTGACCGCGACCTGGCAGGACAAACGGTCGCAATCCTTGGCTTCGCGCTTGGTGATGTGGTTGAGCTCGGTCGGCAGGATGTTGCCGCCGCCCTCGAACACCTTGACCCGGCACTGCGCACAGGAGCCGCCGCCGCCGCAGGCCGAAGGCACGTACAACCCGCAGCCGGCGAGCGTCTGCAACAGCTTGCCGCCGACCGGGACTTCGAGCTCCTTCTCGCCGTTGACCAGGATCTTGACGCTGCCCGCCGGCACCAGCACGTCCTTGGCCAACTGGATGATGACCACCAGCGCCAGGATGATGCCGGTGAAGACCGCAACGCCGAGTGCGATTTCGAGAACCATGTCGATCGGTCCTTAGAGTTGGATGCCGGAGAAGGCCATGAAGCCGAACGCCAGCAGGCCGGCGGACATGAAGGCGATGCCCAGGCCCTGCAGCGCCGGCGGCACGTCCGAGTACTTCATCTTCTCGCGCACGCCGGCGAGCAGGATGATGGCAAGCGCCCACGAGGCGCCGGAGGCGACGCCATAGACGCTGGCCTCAGCGAAGGTGTAGTCACGCTCGACCATGAACAGCGTGCCGCCGAGCACCGCGCAGTTCACCGTGATCAGCGGCAGGAAGATGCCGAGCGCGTTGTAGAGCGCCGGCACGTACTTGTCGAGCGTCATCTCCAGGATCTGCACGACCGCCGCGATCACGCCGATGTACAGGATCAGGCCGAGGAACGACAGGTCGGTATCCGCCAGGCCCGCCCAGGCCAGCGCGCCCGGCTTGAGCACGTACTGCCACAACAGGTTGTTGAGCGGCATCGTCAGCGACTGCACGACGACGACGGCAATGCCCAGGCCGATCGCGGTTTCGATCTTCTTCGAGATCGCGAGAAAGGTGCACATGCCGATGAAGAACGCCAGCGCGAGGTTCTCGACGAACAGCGAGCGGATCGCAAGGTTGATGTAATGCTCCATGCTCCGTCCCCGTCAGTGCGCGTCGGTGCCGGCGTGGGTCTGGCCGGACTGGATGTGGAACATCGCCTTTTCCTGCTGTTGCGGCTTCCAGCTGCGCACGACCCAGATGATGATGCCGATCAGGAAGAACGCCGACGGCGGCAGCAGCAGCAGGCCGTTGGGCAGATACCAGCCGCCGTCGGTGACCACCGGCAGGATCTCGATGCCCATCAGCTTTCCGGAGCCGAACAGCTCGCGGAAGATCGCCAGCACGATCAGGATCGCGCTGTAGCCCAGGCCGTTGCCGATGCCGTCGACGAACGACGGCCACGGCGGGTTCTGCTGCGCATAGGCTTCGAGGCGACCCATGACGATGCAGTTGGTCAGGATCAGGCCGATGAACACCGACAGCGGCTTCGACGCCTCATAGGCCACCGCCTTGAGCGTCTGGTCGACGAGGATCACCAGCGTCGCCGCGATCGTCATCTGCGCGATGATGCGGATGCTGCCGGGAATGAAGTTCCGGACCATGCTGTAGAACAGGTTCGAGAACGCGGTGACCACGGTCAGGCCGACGCACATGATCAGCGCGGTCTCGAGCTTGCTCGTCACCGCCAGCGCCGAGCAGATGCCGAGCACCTGCAGGATGATCGGGTTGTTGTCCGCGATCGGGTCGATCAGGATCTTCTTGGTCGTAAGGTCAGACATGACTCACCTCGGTATGGGCAGCCTCAGGTCGCGGGCACGGCGGCGGGGGCCGCGCCGTGCTGCTGTGCGAGCTGCTTGAGGAAGGGCTTGAAACCGGCGTCGGACAACCAGTACCGCAGCAGGTTGTTGACGCCGTTGGAGGTCAGCGACGCGCCGGCCAGCGCATCGACCTGATGCACCGCATCCGCACTGCCCGCATTGGCGCCGCCCTTGACCAGGCGGATCGCGATCTTGCCGGTTTCGTCGTAGATCTTCTTGCCCGGCCACAGGCCCTTCCATTTCGGATTGTCGACTTCGCCGCCCAGGCCCGGCGTTTCCGCGTGCTGGTAGAAATTGATGCCGACGATGCTGTTGCCGTCGGCTTCGACCGCGACGAAGCCGTACAGCGTCGACCACAGGCCGTAGCCGGAGATCGGCAGGATCACGGTCCTGGGCGTGCCGTCGTCGTTGTAGAGGAAGTACACCGTCGTGTAGCGCGGCTTGAACTTGATCTTGGCGAGGTCCTCGTCGCCGGGGATCGTCTGACCACCCTGCGCCGGATCCTTCGCCGCGGCGTACTGGTCGTACTTCGCCGGGTCGATTTCGTCGGTGAGCTGGCCGGTCGTCAGGTCGACGATCCTGGGCGTGACCTTCTTGAACGCCTCGTCGAGATCGATGCCGGGCTCGTACATGTTGACGACGCGCAGGATGTTCTTGCGCTTGTCGTCGAGCTTGGCGGCCTGCTGCACCGGCCGCAGCGCAATCGCAGCCGCGGTGACCAGCACCGAGCACACGAAGCACATCGTGAACGCCACCCAAAGGGCGTAGGACTTGGTGTCTTTAGCTGCCATTCGAGATCCCCTCAGGCGGCCGCGAGACGGCGCTGGCGCCGTGCGACATTGGCCTTGATCACGCCGAAGTCGATCAGCGGTGCGACGATGTTGCCGAGCAGGATCGCCAGCATCACCGATTCCGGGAACGCCGGATTGACGACGCGCACCAGCACGACCATGAAGCCGCAGAACGCGCCGAAGATCCAGCGTCCGGTATCGGTGTGTGCCGCGGAGACCGGGTCGGTCGCCATGAACATCATGCCGAAGGCGAAGCCGCCGACGGTCAGGTGCCAGTACCACGGGAACGCGAACATCGGGTTCTCGTCGGAGCCGATGATATTGAACAGCACCACGGTCGCGATCATGCCGGCGAGCATGCCGAGCACGATGCGATAGCTGGCGATGCCGGTCAGCAGCAGGCACGCGCCGCCGACGAAGATCGCCAGCGCCGACACTTCGCCGATACAGCCCTGTTCGACGCCGACGAAGGTCTGCATCCAGGTCAGGCCGGTTTCCCGGACGGCGTCCAGCCCGCCGAGCTTGGCCAGCCCCAGCGTGGTTGCGGAGGTGAAGCCGTCGACCGCGGTCCAGATCGTGTCGCCGGTCTGCTGTGCCGGATAGGCGAAGTACAGGAACGCGCGGCCGACCAGCGCCGGGTTCATGAAGTTCTTGCCGGTGCCGCCGAAGATCTCCTTGCCGATCACCGTGCCGAAGGAAATGCCGAGCGCGACCTGCCACAGCGGCACGGTCGGCGGCAGAATCAGCGAGAACAGGATCGAGGTGACGAAGAAGCCTTCGTTGATCTCGTGGCGGCGCACGGTCGCGAACAGCACCTCCCAGAGACCGCCGACGGCGAAGGTCACCGCGTATACCGGCAGCCAGTACCAGAAGCCGTGCCAGAAGCAGTCCCAGACACTGCCGGGATCGACGCCGACGCCGAACAGATACAGCATCGCGCCGCGCCAGCCTTCGATCTGGGTCTGGCCGAGGGCGGCGAGCGCACTGTTGGCCTGGAAGCCGACGTTCCAGCAGCCGACCGCGATCGCCGGGAAGGTCGCGAGCCAGACGTAGATCATCACCCGCTTGAGATCGATGCCGTCGCGCACATGCGGCGCCGCGCGCGTCACCTCGCCCGGCGAGTAGGCGATCGTGTCGATCGCTTCGAACAGCGGGTACAGTTTTTCAAAACGCCCGCCCTTCTTGAACAGGGGCTCGACGCGGTCGAGAAACTCTCGAAGTGCAGACATATGAACCTACCTCGGTTGGCGCGGCCGGCGCCGTTGCCGGGACGCGCGCACGTTTGCTTCTGCCGTAGGAGCGCCCTCCTACCCCTCCTGCTCGATCTGCTGCAGATTCGCGCGCAGCACCGGGCCGTAGTCGTGCTTGCCGACACAGACATACGAGCACAGCGCCAGATCCTCTTCGTCCAGCTCCAGCGCGCCCAGGGCCTGCGCGGTGTCGGTGTCGCGCACCAGCAGCGCCCGCAGCAGCGGCGTCGCCAGCATGTCGAGCGGCATCACCTTCTCGTAGTTGCCGATCGGCACCATCGCGCGCGGCGAACCGTTGGTCGAGGTGTTCATCGCCATGCGCCGCGCACCGGAAAACGCCGACAGGAACACCTTGATCGCCGAATGGCGATCGCCGGACGGGTTGATCCAGCCGAGGAAACGCCGTTCGCGGCCTTCGGCGATCACGGCGATCTGCGTGTTGTAGCGGCCGACGTAGTTGGCCCAGCCGCGCGATTCGCGACCGCCGAGAATCGATCCGGAAACCGGGCGCGATTCGCCGGACTTGATCTCCTGCGTGATCAGCTCGCTCATGCAGGCGCCGATCCGGGTGCGCAGCAGGCGCGGCTTGACCACCTGCGGACCGCCGAGCGCGATGATGCGCGTCGGATCGATGCGGCCGGTCGTGAACAGCTTGCCGATCGCGATCACGTCCTGCGGCGCGACGTGCCAGTTCATGCGCGCCGGGCCGACCGGCTTGATGAAGTGCATGTGCGTGCCGACCAGCCCGGCCGGGTGCGGCCCTTCGAACTCGGCAACGCGGATCTGCGGCAGTTCGGGGACCGGAATCGCCGCGCCCGGCGCCTTGCAGACATAGATCTCGTTCGCGAGTCGCGTCAGCACGGTGAGGCCGTTTTTGAAATCGCGCTCCTGTTCCTTGATGATGACCGCAGGGTCGGCGGCCAGCGGGCGCGTGTCGATGCAGGGCACGAAAATGGCGGCCGGAATGCCGTCCAGACGCGGTACGCGCGAATACGGACGCGTGCGCAAGGCGGTCCACAAGCCGGAGACGCGCAGCTGCTCGCGCGCGTCGTCCGCGGCCAACTGCGGCAGCTCGGTCTCGGGCCAGGACTTGAAGCTCAGCTCATCCTTGCCGTCGATGCGGATCACGACCGACTGCAGCACGCGGCGTGCACCACGGTTGATCGCGACCACCTCGCCGGCGGCCGGCGCGGTGTGCAGCACACCGGGGCGGCGCTTGTCTTCGAACAAGGGCTGGCCCAGCTTCACCCGATCGCCGACGTCCACGTACATGGTCGGCTTGAGGTCGATATAGTCGGCGCCGACCACGCCGACAGTCGTCACCGCAGGCGCGTCGTAGACGCTCTGTTCGGGGACGCCCTGGATCGGCAGATCGAGGCCCTTTTTCAGCTTGTAGCGCGTGACATCCACGAGCGGGCCACCTGTCAAAAGGTCTGAAAGCGCGCGGATTCTAGTCAATCGCTACCGCTGCTGCCACCCGAACGGACGAGGCGTGGCCGGTCTGGGGGAAATGACGCAGAAACCGCGGGAATATGCCTCAGTGCAGCGCCGCAACCGCGCCGACGACGCCTGCGACGAGGGGCTGCGGCCAGACGCCAAAGCCGATCAGCAGCGCGAGCAGGAGCAGCAGAGCGACGGCGCTGGCGATGCTCTTTTCCGACCACTGGCCCTCGGGGCGCATCCCCGGCTTGGGCAGGAACTGCACGGCGACGACACGCAGGTAGTAGTACAGGCCGATCGCACTGCCGACGACCACGGCCAGCGCCAGCACCCAGGCGTGCTGCTCGACCGCGGCGGCGAGGATATAGAACTTGGCGAGGAAGCCGAGCGTCAAGGGCACACCGGCCTGTGCCAGCAGCATCGGTACGAACACCGAGGTCACCAGCGGGCGGCGCCAGAACAGGCCGCGGAAGTCGTACAGATGATCGGCGTCGTCGTGCGCCTCCGAACCCGACATCGCGGAGATCGCCGCGAAGCAGCCCAAGGTCATCACCGCGTAGGCGGCAACGTAGAACAGCACCGCTTCACGCGCGGTCGCGCCCAGTACCAGGAACGGCACGAGCAGGTAGCCGAAATGCGCGATCGACGAGTAGGCCAGCAGCCGCTTGACGTTGTTCTGCTGCAGGGCGGCGACATTGCCGACCAGGATGCTGAGCACCGCCAGCGCGGTCAGGGCCGCAGCCAGCCCCGGCGTCTGCGCCAGCGTAACGGCGTCGAGCCAGCGCAGCAGCAGCACGGCGACTGCGCCCTTGGACACGGTGGCGAGGAAGCCGGTCACCGGTGCCGGGGCGCCTTCGTAGACGTCCGCCGTCCACAGATGGAAGGGCACCAGCGACAGCTTGAACGCGAAGCCGCTCCAGATCAGCGCCAAGCCGGCCCAGGCCAGCCTGCGGTCGTCGCCCTCCGGCAGCGACGCGGTGAACTGCCCGAGCGTCTCGAACTGCAGGCTGCCGGTGGCCGCATACAACAGCGCGAAGCCGAACAGCAGCGTCGCCGTCGCCGCCGCCGACAGGATCAGGTACTTGATGCCAGCCTCGAGCGGCCGCTTGCGGCGCAGCGGATAGGCGATCATGCCGAACAGCGCCACGCCCATGGTTTCCAGCCCCAGCAGCAGCGTCGCCGCATGCCGCGCGCACACCAGCACCATCGCGCCGAAGGCCGCGATCATCAGCAGCAGGTACATCTCCTCGCGGTAGCCCTCGTAGTGCGCGAGATAGCCGAAGACCAGCAGCACGGTGACGCCACCGGCGGCGGCGATCAGCGCGACGGCAAAGCGGGCGTAGTCGTCGATCACCAGCAGCGGCGTGATGTCGACGGCCGGATGCGACAGGAAGCAGGCGCCGAAGGTCAGCAGGAAGCCCAGCGTCGTCAACTGCGCCACGGCGCGATGGTTGCGCTGTCCGGCGATCAGCAGCATCAGCAGCACGATGCCAGCCGCCATCAGCAGCAGCGGCGCGGCGGCAAGCAATTGCCCGCTCAGTTGCGCAGTCATGGCGCCGGCGCTCCGAGCGCGTACCAGTACGCGATCTGCGCAACTGATCCGCGCGCGAGATCGATGACCGGCTGCGGGAACAGGCCGAGCAGCAGCAGCGATGCCATGATTGACCCCATCATCAGGATTTCGCGCCTCGTCAGGTCTTCGACGACCTCGTCGTGCGCCGGAGGGCCGTGCAAGGCGCGCTGGACGACGTACAGCGAGTAGACGGCGGCGAGGATCAGGCCGGTGGCAGCGACCGCCGTCATCCACGGCGACACCGGGAAGCTGCCGATCAGCACCAGGAACTCGCCGACGAAATTGCCCAGGCCCGGCATGCCCAGCGAGGCCAGCGCGAAGAACATCAGGGCCGTCGCGTAATGTGGTGCCCGTCGTGCCAGGCCGCCCATGTCGCCCAGCTCGCGCGTATGCAGGCGCTCGTAAAGTTCGCCACACAGGACGAACAGGCCGCCGGTGGCCAGACCGTGCGCCAGCATCAGCACGATCGCGCCTTCCAGCGCCAGCGTGCTGCCGGCGTAGATGCCGACCAGCACGAAGCCCATGTGCGACACGCTGGTATAGGCGACCAGCCGCTTGATGTCGGCCTGCACCAGCGCCAGCTTCGCGCCGTAGAGGATACCGACCACGCCCAGACCGATCGCGATCGGCGCGAACTCATGCGAAGCGTGCGGGAACAGCGGCAGCACGAAGCGCATCAGGCCGTAGGCGCCGGTCTTGAGCAGCACGCCGGCGAGATCGACCGAACCCGCGGTCGGCGCCTGCGAATGCGCGTCCGGCAGCCAGGGATGCAGCGGCACGATCGGCAGCTTCACCGCGAAGCCGACGAAGAAGCCCAGCATCAGCAGGTATTCCTGCCAGGACGCGAGCGGCGTGCCGAGCAGGTGCTGGTAGTCGAAGCTCCACTCGCCGGTGTTCTCGCGGTGCAGCCAGACCAGCGCCAGGATCGCAATCAGCATCAGCAGCCCGGAGGCCTGCGTGAAGATGAAGAACTTGGTCGCCGCGTAGACGCGCGAGCGGCCGCCGCGGCTGGAGTGGCCCCACAGCGCGATCAGGAAGTACATCGGCACCAGCATCACTTCCCAGAACACGAAGAACAGGAACAGGTCCAGCGCCATGAACACGCCCATGACGCCGGCGAGGTTCCACAGCAGGTTCAGGTGGAAGAAGCCGACGTACTGCTGGATCTCGCGCCACGAGCAGGCCACCGACAGCACGCCCAGCGCGCCGGTCAGCAGGATCATCAGCAGGCCCAGGCCGTCGAGGCCCAGGTGGATGCTGACGCCCCAGCGCGGAATCCAGTCGACCTGGAATTCAACCAGCCAGGCCGGCGCGCCGCCGGCGGGAACCATCGGCGGGATGTCGGCCTGCACCCAGATCAGGATCGCAAGGATCATCGTCGCAAGCATCGACAGCAGGCCGATCCAGCGTGGCCAGGTCAGCGACAGGCGCTCGGCGTAGAGCGCCGCCAGGCCGCCGAAGAAGGGAATCGCGATCAGGGCCGGCAGCAGCCAGGGACTCAGGCCCATTGCACGGCTCCGAGCAAGGCAACGACGCCGATCGCCATCGCCGCCGCGTACCAGCGCAGACGACCGGTCTGCGTGCGCAGCAACTGGCGATGCAGGACCATCAGGCTGTGCGCGAGCAGGTCGTAGCCCCGATCAACAGCGTCGTTGCGGTTGGCGCGCGCCAGCGCGTACAGCGGTCGCACGAACAGGCGGTCATAGAGCGCATCGAAGCCCCAGCCGCTCCGCGCCAAGGCGCGCAGCGGCGTCTCCACCGGCGCCGCCACGGCGCCGTGACCGTACCAGCGCCAGGCCAGGAGGATGCCGCCCAGGCCGGCGGCGACCGCGAAGATTTCCGGCCAGTGACTGTGCGGCGGCGCCGGATCGGCCGGCAGCACCGCGGACAGCGGCTGCGCGATCAGCCCACCAACCACCGACAGCACGATCAGCACGATCAGCGGCACGCGCATGCGCCAGATGTCCTCGTCGTGCGCGTGGTTGCGCGCGACGCCGAAGAAGACGACGAACACCAGGCGGAAGGTGTACAGCCCGGTCAGGAATGCGCAGGCAGTGCCCATCGCCCACCACAGCCCGTGGCCACCCGACCAGGCCGCGCCGAGGATCGCTTCCTTGCTCCAGAAACCGGCGGTGACGATCGGCAAGGCCGAGAGCGCCGCGCCGCCGATGACGAAACTCCAGAACGCGAGCGGCAGCTTGGTGCGCAAGCCGCCCATCTTGAAGATGTCCTGCTCGTGGTGACAGGCCAGGATCACACTGCCGGAGGCGAGGAACAGCAGCGCCTTGAAGAAGGCATGCGTCATCAGGTGGAAGATCGCCGCCTGCCAGGCACCGGCGCCCAGTGCCATGAACATGTATCCGATCTGGGACATCGTCGAATACGCCAGCACGCGCTTGATGTCGCTCTGCGCCAGTGCTGCGGTGCCGGCGAGCAGCAGCGTCAGCGCGCCGACCCAGCCGACCACGCTCAAGGCCTCGGGCGCCAGCAGGTACAGGCCGTTCAGACGCGCGACCAGGTAGACGCCGGCAGTGACCATCGTCGCGGCGTGGATCAGCGCCGACACCGGTGTCGGACCGGCCATCGCGTCCGGCAGCCAGGTCTGCAGCGGCAACTGCGCCGACTTGCCGACGGCACCGCCCAGGATCAGCAGCGCGATCAGCGTCGGCATCACCGAATCCGCGGCCCAGGCCTGCGGCGCAGTGGCGAGGATGACGGCGATGTCGAGCGTGTGCAGCTCGCGATAGAGCAGGAACAGGCCGATCGCCATCGCCGTGTCACCGACGCGCGTCGTGATGAAGGCCTTGCGCGCCGCGGCACCATTGGCCGGATCGTCGTTCCAGAAGCCGATCAGCAGATAGGAGCACAGGCCCACGCCTTCCCAGCCCAGGTACAACAGCAGCAGGTTGTCGCCCAGCACCAGCAGCAGCATCATCGCGACGAACAGGTTCATGTACGCGAAGAACTGCCGGTAGCGCGGGTCCTCGCGCATGTAGCCAGACGCATAGGCGTGGATCAGCGCGCCGACGCCGGTGATGACGCCGAGCATCGTCAGCGACAGGCCGTCGAGATAGAGCGCGATGCGCGGCGTGAAGCTTTCGAGCTGCACCCAGTTCCACAGCAGCTGCGTGAAAGCTTGCGGATCCTGCTGCCAGTTCCAGGCCAGCAGCGCGGTGACGCCCGCCGCACCGGCGACCGAACCGATGCCCAGCAGCGACACCAGCGCGCGCGGAATCCGCGTCCACAGCAGCAGGATCGTCGCGCTCGCCAGTGGCAGCAGTACCACCCAATGAAGGATCGGCGGCAGGATCGCCTGATCGGGCGTCAGCGTCATGCTTTCATCCCTGTGAGCGCATCCGGATCGAGCGAACGGAAGCGGATGTGGATCTGCAGCAACAGCGCGAGTCCGACCGCGACTTCAGCCGCCGCCAGGCTCAGCACCAGCACGAACATCACCTGTCCGTCTGCCTGACCCCAACGGCTGCCGGCGACGACGAAGGCCAGGCCGGCCGAGTTGAGCATGATTTCCAGGCACATCAGCGAGAACAGCAGGCCGCGCCGCACCAGCAAGCCGACGAGGCCGAGCGCGAACAGGGCCGCGCAAACACCCAGCGCGTGGGCCAAAGGGACGGCGCTCATGCCGCGCTGCTCCGTGCCGGCTCGCGCCGCCCGAGATGGTAGGCAGACACCAGTCCGGCGAGCAGCAGCATCGAACCCAGTTCGACCGCGAGCAGATACGGACCGAACATGAGGATGCCGACCGCCTTGACGCCGACTTCACTGCCCGCCATCTGCGCCGTGTGGCCCAGCAGACCACCGAGCAGCAGCACCAGCAGCAGGCCCGAGAGCAACCCAGGGCCGACCCAGAATCCCGGGCGCAGCCACTGCCGCTCCTGCTCGGCGACGCCGGGCCCGAGATTGAGCAGCATCACGACGAACACGAACAGCACGACGATCGCGCCGGCGTAGACCATCACTTCGAGCATCGCCGCGAACGGCGCGCCCAGCGCCAGCATCACGCCGGCGACGCCGAGCAGCGAGACGATCAGGTACAGCAGCGCGTGCACCGGATGCGCACGCGTGATCGCCAGCAGCGTCGCCGCCAGCGCCACCGCCGACGATCCGTAGAAGAATGTGATCATGGCAGCAGGCTCCGCGGATCGACCGGCGGCTCCTCGTTCTGCGCGGCGCCCTTGGGCTTGCCGGCGATCGCCAAGCCCGCGACCTTGTAGAAGCTGTAGCCCGGCACCTTGCCCTGACCGGCGATCAACAGGTGCTCCTTTTCGTAGACCATGTTGCGGCGGTCGTACTCGGCCATCTCGTAGTCCGGCGTCAGCTGGATCGCATAGGTCGGGCAGGCTTCCTCGCACATGCCGCAGTAGATGCAGCGCGAGAAGTTGATGCGGAACCATTCCGGATACCAGCGCCCGTCTTCCTTTTCACCCTTCTGCAGCGAGATGCAGGAGACCGGGCAGGCGACCGCACACAGATTGCAGGCGACGCAGCGTTCCTCCCCGTCCGGATCGCGCGTCAGCACGATGCGCCCGCGGTAGCGCGGCGGCATATACGGCATCTGCTCCGGATACTGGATCGTCGACTTGCGCGCGAACAGGTGTATGAACACGCGCCACAGCGACAGGCACTGCGTGAGGAAGCCTTCGACGACCAGGCGCAGACCGCTGCGGTCGCGCATGCCGCTGCGCACGTCGAGGCCCTTGAAGGCCGACTTGGGTACTTCCACCTTGTCCAACTTGGCTCCCGAGGAAGAGGTCATGCGCCCGCCCTCCACAACACGACCGCGCCGGTCACCGCGGTATTGAGCAGCGCCAGCGGCAGCAGCACCAGCCAGCCGAAGCGCATCAGCTGGTCATAGCGCGGGCGTGGAATCGCCGCGCGCAGCAGGATGAAGAACAGGACGAATACACCGGTCTTCGCAGCGAACCACACCACCGGCATGAAATCCCAGCCCAGGATCTTCAGTCCGAAAGTCGGTCCGAGCCAGCCGCCGAAATAGAGCGTCGTCAGCAGCGCCGAGATCAGGATCACGGCGACGTACTCGCCGACGAAGAACATGCCGAACTTCATGCCCGAATACTCGGTGTGGAAGCCCGCGGTCAGCTCGTGCTCGGCCTCGGGCAGATCCAGCGGCAAGCGGTGCGTTTCGGCGAGGCCGGCGATCATGAACAGGATGAAGCCGAGGAACTGCGGCAGTACGTACCAGCCATCCTGCTGCGCGAGCACGATGTCTTCGAGGCTGAACGAGCCGGCCTGGATCACCACGCCCAGCAGCGCCAGTCCCATGAAGACCTCGTAGCTGATCGACTGCGCGGTCGCGCGGATCGCGCCGAGCAGCGCGTACTTGTTGTTCGACGCCCAGCCGCCGAGCATCACCGAATACACCGCCAGCGAGGTCATGCCCAGCACGAACAGGATGCCGACGTTCCAGTCGCCGACGATGCTGACCCCCGGCGCGATCGGCACGACCGCGAAGGCCAGCAGGATCGTCGCCATCACGATCGCCGGCGCGATCGTGAACACGACGCGGTCCGCGAACGGCGGCACCCAGTCGTGCTTGGTGAAGATCTTGATCATGTCGGCGACGACCTGGCCCAGGCCGAGGAACCACACGCGGTTCGGCCCCCAGCGGTCCTGCCACAGACCGAGCATGCGCCGCTCGACCCAGATCAGCATCGCCGCCGTGACGACGACGACGAGCAGGATCGCGATCGTGATCAGGAACTGCGGGATGATCATGCGCGCGCCTCCGCGATGCGCAGCGGCGTACCGACCGCGAACGCCGGCACACCCGGCAACCCGCGCGGCACGCCGGCGACGCCCGCGGCCATCGCCACGCTGACGCGCAGCTGCGCCTGCCAGGACTGATCGCCCGCAGCGACGTGCACCTGCTTGCCTGCGGCGATGCCGATCAGCTCGGCGGTCTGCGGATGCACGACGACATAGGGTGCAGGCACGCGGCTGGCGATCGCCGGTCCGCGCGCCGACAGCTCTTCCGAGCCGAACAGCTCATGCAGCCACACCGCCTCCAGCAGCGCCGGCGCATGCCAGGCCGGTCGGTCGTAGTAATGGCCGCCGGGGGCACCGCCGGCAGCAGGCTCGATCAGGCGCACGCCCGGATCGCCGCCGCGCAGCGGCCCGCCGATTTCCTGCTGGAACTTGTTCACGGCCTGGTTCGAATTCCAGCGCGGAGCCCAGAAGATCGGGATTTCCGATGCCGGTGCGCCGGCGCGCGCGCCTTCCATCGTGAACGCCAGCGGCGAGTCGGCGTCCTGCGGCGGCCGCGGCTCGTGGATGTCGCGGTTGGCGTTCATCGCGGTACGGCCGCTGTAGCGATGCGACTGGCGCGGGATGCGGCTGCCATGGATGCGGAAGCGTGCCGACGGCGCCGCGTCGACGATGCGCGCGAGGCGCGGATCGGACGCTGCGCAGGCCGCCGTCACGGCGTCGAGGTTGTCGCCCAGATCGCGGCCCAGCGCTTGGCCGAGCTGCTGCAGCCAGCGCCAGGACTCGCGGATGTCCGCATCCTGCGCGACGAACACCTGGAAGTAGCGCTGCGCGCGACCTTCGTAGTTGACCAGCGTGCCGTCGGCCTCGGCGAAGCTGCCGGCGGGCAGCACGAGATCGGCTTCGGCGGTCGTCGGCGACGACTGCGCATCGAGCACGGTCAGGTGCTTGACCTTGGCCAGCGCGGCATTGAGCCGCGGCGCCGGCACCTGCCGGAACAGGTTGTTCTCGATCACGACCAGCGTGTCGACCTCGCCCGCCTCGATGCGCTCAAGCGCAGCGTGGAGTCCGGCGCCGCCGAGCAGGGCAGTGCCCAGGCTGTTGCACTCGGTCGGCAGCAGCGCGATCGACGGCGTGCGGCCGGCCTTGGCCAGCGCCGCGCACAGGTTGGCCGCTTCCTGCAGCAGCGCAGGCGAACCGGACGAGGTGCCACTGACGATCAACGGACGTTGGGCGCTCTTGAGCGCTTCGGCGATCGTGTGCGCAAGGTGAATCGCATCGTCATCCAGGCCCGGCGCGCGCGGCTGCGTGTAGTCGAGCAGGTGGACGACTTCCTGCGCCAGGCGCGCGAGGTCCTGCGGCGCGCCGCGGAAGCTGCGCTGCGCAATCTCGTCGAGGCCGGTGGCGTGCGCGCTAAGCACGAACAGCGGGCTGCGCAGATCCTGCGCCAGCAGCTGCACCGAATGGTCCTGCCAGCGCGGCACGTTGGCCGCATCAGCGGCGGCGAACGCCGCCTGCCGCGTCGACTGACGCAGCGCCAGTGCCAGGCGCGCAGCGGTCGCGAGCAGGTCCTCGCCGAGCACCAGCACCGCATCGGCCTGCTCGGCATCGTGCAGCGAGGCGACGCGCGCCGGACCGCGTTGCAGGATCTCGACGACCAGGTCGTCGAGCGCCGCATCCGCACTGCCGCGGTGGAAATTCTCCGCGCCGACGATCGCACGCAGCGCGTGGTTGGCCTCCAGCGACGCGCGCGGCGAGCCGATGCCGAGCGTGCGCCCGCCCTTCACCCACTCCGCGAGCTGGCCGAGGGCCTCGTCGGCAGCCACCGCGCGCGCCGGCGCATCGCGGTCCGGACGCAGCAGCGGCTGCCGCGGCCGATCCTCGGCGTTGACGTACTGGTAGCCGTAGCGACCGCGATCGCAGAGGAAATAGCCGTTCAGCGCCCCGTGGTAGCGGTTCTCGATGCGCTTGAGCTTGCCGTAGCGCTCGCCCGGCATGATGTTGCAGCCGATCGCGCAGTGGTGGCAGACGCTGGGCGCCTGCTGCAGGTCCCACTTGCGCGTGTACGACTCGCCGTAGGGCTTGTCGGTGAACACGCCGGTCGGGCAGACCTCGGCGAGATTGCCTGCGAACGGGCTTTCCAGAACGCCGTCGCTGGCGCGTCCGAAGTAGACCTTGCTCGCCGAGGCGAAGACGTTGAGGTCGGTGCCGCCGGCGTATTCGCGATAGAAGCGCACACAGCGGTAGCAGGAAATGCAGCGGTTCATCTCGTGGCCGACGAAGGGCCCGAGATCCTGGTTGACGTGCGTGCGCTTGGTGTAGCGGTAGCGCCGGTACTCGTGGCCTGTCATCTGCGTCATGTCCTGCAGATGGCACTGGCCGCCTTCCTCGCACACCGGGCAGTCGTGCGGGTGGTTGGTCATCAGGTATTCGATGACGCCGGCGCGCATCTCGACCGCGTCGGCGTGCGTCAGCGACACCCGCGTCTTGTCCGCGCAGGGCGTCATGCACGCCATGACGACGCGGCCCTGGCTGTCGTACTCGTCGCGAAACTGCGTGACCGCGCACTGGCGGCAGGCGCCGACGCTGCCCAGCGACGGATGCCAGCAGAAGTACGGCAGGTCGTGACCCAGCTCCAGCGCGACTTCCAGCAAATTGCGCGACGGATCGACGACGTGCGCCTTGCCGTCGATATGGATGGTCGCCGAAGGCGGTTTGCGCGACGCGGTCACGAGGTCTTCTCCGCGAGGGGCTGCACGACAGCGCGTTCAAAGTCCGCGCGGAAATACTTGAGGGCGCTCTGCAGCGGCTCCATCGCGCCCGGCGCGTGCGCGCAGAAGGTGCGGCCGGGGCCAAGCAGGCGCGTCATCTGACTCAGGACTTCGAGGTCACCCGGCTGGCCCTGGTGGCGTTCGAGGCCGGCGAGAATCTTTTCGGTCCACGGCAGGCCGTCGCGGCAGGGCGTACACCAGCCGCAGGACTCGCGCGCGAAGAAGGTCTGCAGGTTGCGCACCATCGCGACGACGTCGGTCTGGTCGTCGAGCACGATCATCTGACCGGTGCCCATGCGCGAGCCGGCTTTGCCGATCGACTCGAAATCCATCGGCAGGTCCAGGTGCTCGGCGGTCAGGAAGTCCGTGCTCGCGCCGCCCGGCAGGAAGCCCCTGAGCTTGAGGCCCTCGCGCATGCCGCCGGCATGGACTTCGAGGATCTCGCGCACGGTCGAGCCCATCGGCAGCTCCCAGGTGCCCGGCCGCCGCACCTTGCCGGATGCGCCGTACAGCTTGGTGCCGCCGTCCTTGCACTTGGACAGTCCGCGGAACCAGTCGGCGCCGTAATGGACGATGTGCGGAACATTGCACAGCGTCTCGATGTTGTTGACGACGGTCGGCTTGCCGAACAGGCCGGCCGTGGCCGGGAACGGCGGCTTGGCGCGCGGCACCGCGCGCTTGCCTTCGAGCGAGCTGATCAGCGCCGTTTCCTCGCCGCAGATGTAGCGACCGGCGCTGGTGTGAAGGTACAGGTCGAAATTGACGCCGGACCCGAGGATGTTCTTGCCGAGCAGGTTGCGCGCGTAACACTCCTTGAGCGCCGCGCGCAGGCGTTCGGCGGCGAGCACGTACTCGGCGCGCAGGAACACGTAGCCGACGGTTGCGCCGATCGCGTAGCCGCCGATGGTGATGCCTTCGATGAACTGCAGCGGATCGCCCTCGAGCAGCAGCCGATCCTTGAACGTGCCCGGCTCCATCTCGTCGCCATTGGCGACGATGTACTTCTGTTTCGGCGCCGCCTCGCCCATCGGCACCAGCCCCCACTTCACGCCGGTGGGGAAGCCCGCACCGCCGCGACCACGCAGCCCCGCGGTCTTGACCAGGCCGGTGATGTCCTGCGGCCCCATCTTCAGCGCGGCACGCAGACCCTGATAGCCGCCGTGACGCTCGTAGTCCGCCAGGCCGTAGGGCGCGTGCTCGGGCCGGATACGGTCGGTCAGCGGCTTGGTCGGCGGTACGGTACGGGCGGTCACTTATATCGCTCCAGAATCGAATCGAGCCGCGCCGCATCGACGGACTCGAGGTCGCGATGGGTGTCGTCGCCGATCATCATCGCCGGCGCGCGATCGCAGGCGCCCAGGCAGCAGATCGGCAGCAGCGTGAAGCGCCCATCGACGGTGGTCTGGCCGTTGCGGACGCCGAGCCGCTGTTGCAGCAGCTCGGTCAGACGCGGCTGGCCGAGCATCCAGCACGACACCGAGTCGCAGACGTGGATCACGTGGCGACCGACCGGCTTGCGGTAGATCAGGTTGTAGAAGGTCGCGACCGCATCGACCGTCGCCGGCGACGAGCCGAGCTTCTCGGCGATGTCGGCCACGGCCTCGTCGCTGACCCAGCCGCGGTGCTTCTGCACAATTTTGAGCGCCTCGATCGTCGCCGCCTGCGGCTGCTCGTAGTGCGCCAGCTCGTGGTCGATTTCGTCGATTTCTGCTTTGCTGAGCATGTTATCGATCCACGTCGGCCATGACGAAGTCAATCGACGCCAGGATCGCGATCAGGTCCGGCACCATCAAGCCGCGAGAGATATAGGGAATCATCTGCAGATGCGCGAAGCTGGGCGTACGGATGCGCGTGCGGTAGCTCATCGTGCCGCCATCACTGGTGAGGTAGTAGCTGTTGAGGCCCTTGGTCGCTTCCACCGTCATCGTGCACTCGCCGGCCGGAATCACCGGGCCCCACGACACGTTGAGGAAGTGATGGATCAAGGTCTCGATGTCCTGCATCGTGTTGTCCTTGATCGGCGGCGTCGTCAACGGATGCCGCGCCTTGTAGTCGCCGGCCGGCATGTTGTTGAGGCACTGCTCGATGATGTGCAGGCTCTGGCGGATCTCCTCGACACGCACCAGGCAGCGGTCGTAGACGTCGCCGTTCTTGCCGATCGGAATCTCGAAATCGAAATTCTCGTAGCCCGAATACGGCCGCGCCTTGCGGTAATCCCAGGCGAAGCCGGTCGCGCGCAGGCCGGCACCGGTCACGCCCCACTCGATCGCCTCGGCGGTGTTGTACTGACCGATGCCGATGCTGCGGCGCTTGAGGATCGTGTTCCGCAACGCCATCTGTTCATAGTCCTTCAGGCGCTTGGGCATCCAGTCGAGGAACTCGCGCACCAGCCGGTCCCAGCCTTTCGGCAGATCCGCGGCGACGCCGCCGATGCGGTACCACGCCGGGTGCATGCGAAAGCCGGTGATCGCCTCGATGACGTCGTAGGCCTTCTGGCGATCGACGAACATGTAGAACACCGGCGACATGCTGCCGACGTCCTGCGCGTAGGTGCCGTAGTACAGCAGGTGCGAGGTGATGCGGAAGAACTCCGCCAGCATCACGCGGATCACCTGCGCGCGCTCCGGCACCTGGATGCCGCCCATGCGCTCGATCGCCATGAGGTACGGCAGGTTGTTCATCACGCCGCCGAGATAATCGATGCGGTCGGTGTAGGGGATGTAGCTGTGCCAGGTCTGGCGCTCGCCCATCTTCTCGGCGCCGCGATGGTGGTAGCCGATGTCCGGCACCGCTTCCACGATTTCCTCGCCGTCGAGCTGCAGCATCACGCGGAACACGCCGTGCACGCTCGGGTGGTTCGGGCCGAGGTTGAGGACCATGTAGTCGTGGTCCTCGTCGGCGACCTTCATGCCCCACTCTTCGGGCTTGATGCGCAGCGCTTCCTGCTCGCGGTCGACGCGCGCCTGGTCCATCGTCAGGCGCTCGGCCTCGGTGGCGCGCGCATAGTGGTCCTTGCGCAGCGGATGACCTTCCCAGGTGCGCGGCATCATGATGCGCTGCAGGTTGGGATGGCCGTCGAAACGGATGCCGAGCAGGTCCCAGGCCTCGCGCTCGTACCAGTTCGCGTTGAGCCACAGCGCGCTGATCGACGGACAGGAAGGCGATTCGCCGGTCAGCGCGACCTTGATGCGCACATCGCTGTTCCGCTCGAACGACGTCAGGTGGTAGACCACCGTGAAATCCGCCTGCGGCAGGCCGGTGCGCTGCTGGCGCATGCGTTCGTCGACGCCGGTCAGGTCGTAGAGCATGCGGTAGGGATGATGCAGCTCATGCTTGAGCAACTTCATCACCGCCAGCAGACGGCGCACCGGCACCCACATCGTCGGGATGCCGTCGGCCGTTGCCTGCTCGACGAAGCCCTCGCCTGGATAACGCGCGAAGAGTTCGCCGATCACACCGCTAGGCCGGATTTCCTGTGCGAGAGCAGTCATCGATCAGACCTGATCCGGCGTGCGCAGATCGGTCACCGCCATGCGCTCGGCATTGCGGGCATCGCGCATCGACAGCTGCGGCATCTGGGTGACGCCTTGCGGACCGACCATCCACGACAGCGGTCGGCGTTCCTTCTGGATACCGTTCTGCAGCAGGATCAGCGCCTGCAGGAAGGCCTCGGGGCGCGGGGGGCACCCGGAGATGTAGACGTCTACCGGCAGGATCTTGTCGACGCCCTGCACGACCGAATAAATGTCGTACATGCCGCCGGAGTTGGCGCACGACCCCATCGAGATGACCCACTTGGGTTCGAGCATCTGCTCATAGAGGCGCTTGATCACCGGCGCCATCTTCAGGAACGGCGTACCGGAGATCACGATGACGTCGGACTGGCGCGGCGTCGCGCGGATCACCTCGGAGCCGAAGCGCGCCAGGTCGTGCGTGCTGGTGAACGCGGTTGCCATCTCGACGTAGCAGCACGACAGGCCGAAATTGAACGGCCACAGCGAGTTCTTGCGGCCCCAGTTCACAGCCGACTGCGCCATGTCCTCCAGGCGACCCAGGAAGACACTCTTGTGCACTTGGTCGTCGATGGACGGGGCGCCACCGCCGCCATCCATGCGCTTGAGGCTGTATTCCACCTCAGTATCTCCGGTCTGCGGGCTTCTGCTTCTTCGGCGCCCAGTCGAGCGCCCCTGTTTTCCACAGATAGACGAGTGCGACGAGAAGAATGGCGAGGAACACCATGATCTCGATATACCCGGCCCATCCGGCTTCACGCACGGCGACTCCCCACGCCAGCACGTAGACCGCTTCGAGATCGAAGATGACGAAGAACATGGCCACCAGATAGAACTTCGCCGACATGCGATAACGCGCGCCGCCGGTCGAGATGATGCCCGATTCGTAGGAGTCCGCGCCGGCTTTTGTCAGCTGCGTACGCTGACCCAGCAGGGCCGACAAGCCGAGCATGACAGCACACAGCCCGAACACCAAGGCTGCATAAAACGCAAGACCACCCAGCGTCGAGCCCAGCTCCACGGATAACCCCAAGTGATTAATCGTGTAATTTTCTCATAACAGCCGCAGCATGCAACTAATCTGAGTAGAAGTCCCCCGCCGCGCGCGAGTTAGGCACGGAACAACCCAGCCGCGGTTTGACGTAGATCAGTACCGCAATGCATTTTCGATGAATGCAGAACCAGACCGGCCTAACACCCGGCAGGAGAGGACGATGTCACAGACCTTGGCCCACACTTTCGCGCGCAATTTCCTGGGGCACGCGCCCGACTGGTACAAGTACTGCGTTCTCGCGTTCCTGGTGGTTAACCCGGTGCTGCTGTTCACCGTCGGCCCGTTCGTCACCGGCTGGCTGCTGATCGCCGAGTTCATCTTCGCGCTGGCGATGGCGCTGCGCTGCTATCCGCTGCAGCCAGGCGGTTTGCTCGCCTTCGAGGCGGTCGTGCTGGGCATGGCGAGCCCCGAGAGCGTCTATCACGAAACTGCGCAGAACTTCCCGGTGATTCTGCTGCTGATGTTCATGGTCGCCGGCATCTACTTCATGCGCGACCTGTTGCTGTACGTCTTCACCAAGCTGCTGGTGAAGGTGCGCTCGAAGGCCCTGCTGTCACTGCTGTTCTGCGGCGCCGCCGCGTTCCTGTCGGCGTTTCTCGACGCGCTGACCGTCACCGCCGTCGTGATCACCGTCGCCGTTGGCTTCTACGGCGTCTATCACCGCGTCGCCTCCGGCCACGGCTTCGACGACGAGCACGACCAGAGCGACGACGCACAGGTGCACGAACAGCGCCGCACTGATCTCGACGATTTCCGCGCCTTCCTGCGCAGCCTGATGATGCACGCCGCGGTCGGCACCGCGCTCGGCGGCGTGACGACCCTGGTCGGCGAGCCGCAGAACCTGCTGATCGGCGAGGTCGCCGGCTGGCATTTCGCCGATTTCTTCGTGCGCGTCGCGCCGGTGTCGCTGCCAGTGCTCGCGGTCGGCCTGGTGACCTGCCTGCTGCTGGAGCGCCTGCGCTGGTTCGGCTACGGCACCCTTCTGCCGGACGCGGTACGCGAAGTGATGGAGCGATGGGAAGCCGAGCAGGAACGCAAACTCGAACTCAAGCACCGGCTGCAGCTGGGTGTGCAGGCTCTGACGGCGATCTTCCTGATCCTGGGCCTTGCGCTGCACATCGCCGAAGTCGGACTGATCGGCCTGTCGGTGATCGTGCTGATCACCGCGTTCAACGGCGTGATCGATGAACACCGGCTCGGCCATGCGTTCAAGGAGGCGATGCCGTTCACCGCGCTGCTCGTGACCTTTTTCACGATCGTCGCGGTCATCCACGAGCAGCATCTGTTCAAACCGGTGATCGAGTTGGTGCTGGTGCAGCAAGGCACGGCGCAGCTGGCCTGGATGTACACGGCCAATGGCCTGCTTTCGGCGATCAGCGACAACGTCTTCGTCGCGACCGTCTACATCACCGAGGTCAAGTCGGCGCTCGATGCCGGAACGATTACGCGCGAACAGTTCGACCTGCTCGCGGTCGCGGTCAACACCGGCACCAACATCCCCAGCGTGGCGACGCCCAACGGCCAGGCGGCCTTCCTGTTCCTGCTGACGTCGGCGCTGGCACCGCTGATCCGGCTCGGCTATCTGCAGATGCTGTGGATGGCGCTGCCGTATACGATCACGATGTCGACGACCGGCTTGCTCGCCGTGATCTACCTGCTGTAGGGAGACGACGATGCGCCATATCCTCGTCATTGCCGACCGCGACACGCAGCCGGCGCATGCGCTCAAGCGCGCGGTCGCCCTGGCCGGCGCCGCGGACTGCCGGATCTCGTTGATCGGGTTCACCCACGAACGCCTCGGCGCGGTCGACGCCGACTCCGCGCAGCAGCTCGAAGATGCGCTGCTGCGCCAGCGCGAGCGCCAGCTGCGCGCACTGGCCGCGGCGCACGGCGCGCGCATCGAAACGCAAGCCGTGTGGGAGAAACACCTCGCGCCGTGGATCAGCGCGCAGGTGGTCGGCCTGGGCGCCGATCTGGCGATCAAGACCGGCCACCGCAGCGAGAGTTGGCATTACACGCCGACCGACTGGCAGTTGATCCGCGACTGCCCGGTGCCGGTGCTGATCGTGCCGGAGCGCCCCTGGCGCAAGCGCGGATCGGTGCTGGCGGCGGTCGATCTCGGCACGCGCCTCGCGTCCAAGCGCGCGCTCAATCTCAAAGTGGTCCGCAGCGCGCGCGAATTCGCCGATCGGCTCGGCTCGCCACTGCACCTGGCCTATGCAGTGCCGTTCTCGCAGGCGCTGCGCGATCTGGGCGCCGTCGAGCCGCGCACGCTGGTCGCAGCCGCGCGCGCGCAGGGGAAGACCTTCGAAGCGCAACTCGCAGCCGCCGGCATCGGCATCGACGGGCTGCACATCAAGGCAGGCATCCCCGAGAAGGTGCTCGCCAGCGTCGCCGCCGACGTGCAGGCACAGACGGTCGTACTCGGCTGCATGGGCCGCAAAGCGACGGCCGGCAAGCTGATCGGCAATACCGCCGAGCGCATCCTGCGCTACGTGCGCACCGACGTGCTCGCGCTCAAACCCTAGCGCGGTTCAGCCCCTGCCCTTCGTCCGCGTCCGGTGCGGGCGCGCGTGGCGTTCGATGAACGCGACGATCTGATCGGCAACGTCGACGCCCGATGCCGCTTCGATACCTTCGAGTCCGGGCGAGGAATTGACCTCCAGCACCATCGAACCCTGAGGTGTGCGCAGCAAATCGACGCCAGCGACGTTGAGGCCGATGATGCGCGCGGCGCGCAACGCGATGTCGCGCTCTTCCGGCGTGATCTTCACCGCCTCGGCCGTGCCGCCGCGATGCAGATTGGCGCGGAAATCGCCCGGGCGCGCGACCCGGCGCATCGCCGCGACGACCTTGTTGCCGACGACCAGGCAGCGGATGTCCGAGGCGCCGGCCTCAGCGACGAAGTTCTGCACCAGGAAATAGGCATCGAGCCCGCGGAATGCGTCGATCACCGATTCGGCCGCCTGCCGCGTCTCGGCCAGCACGACGCCCTGCCCCTGGGTGCCTTCGACCAGTTTGATCACCAGCGGCGCACCGCCGACCAGCGCGACGACGCCGTCGGTATCGTCGGGCGAATGCGCGAAGCCGGTCGCCGGCATGCCGATGCCCTTGCGCGCCAGCAGCTGCAGCGCGCGCAGCTTGTCGCGCGCGCGCGTGATCGCGACCGACTCGTTGACCGAGTAGACGCCCATCATCTCGAACTGGCGCACGACTGCCGTGCCGTAAAAGGTGACCGAGGCGCCGATGCGCGGGATCACCGCATCGAAACCGGACAGGCGGCGGCCGCGATACCAGATCTCCGGATTGCCCGGGCGGATGTTCATGTAGCAGCGCAGCACGTCGATCACGCGCACGCGGTGACCGCGCGCCTCCGCCGCCTCGCGCAGGCGGCGGGTCGAGTACAGGCGCGCATTGCGCGAAAGGATGGCGATTTTCAAGGACATGCGCCCGATCGGATTTGAGAGGAATTTACCGTTGCCGCCGCCACGGCGCTGCCGCCTATACTCGGGCAGCCATGATAAGGAGACTGCCATGAACGCGACCGTGGAATACCGCAGCCTGGATCAGTTTTACCCGTATTACCTGGGCGAGCATTCCAATCGCACCTGCCGGCGCCTGCACTTCATCGGCAGCAGCCTGGGCATTGGGATACTCGCTTACGCGCTGGCGACCCAGACCTGGGCGCTGATCGCGGTCGCCTTCGTGCAGGGTTACGCCTGGGCCTGGATCGGCCATTTCTTTTTCGAGCACAACAAGCCGGCGACCTTCCAGTATCCCTGGTTGTCCTTCCGGGGCGACTGGAAGATGTGGTGGCAGATGCTCACGGGAAAGATCCCGTTCTGATGACGCTGGACGGTCCGCAGCTGCTCGCGGGATTGGCCGACGGCAGCCTGCCCGCCGCGCAGTTCAGCCACACCAGCCACGTCCATGCCGCGTGGCAGTGCCTGCGCGACGCGCCGCTGCCGCGAGCCGCGCATCGCTTCGCCGATGTGCTGCAGGCCTATGTGAAACGTCTGGGCGCCGAAGACAAGTACCACCACACGCTGACACTGGCGTTCATGCACGTGATTCACCAGCGCATGAAGGACACGCCGGGCGACTGGGCGGCGTTCGTCGCAGCCAACGGCGAGCTGCTCGCCGACGCGAAGGCGCTGATCGAGCGCCATTACTCGCCTGAACGCCTGGCCGCGCCGGCCGCGCGCCGCGGTTTCGTCGAGCCGGATCGCTTGCCCCTGCCGGGAAATGACCCGTAGGCGGCCCATGGCCGCGATTGCGGCGTTGCCGTCGCACGAAAAGGAATCGCGGCCATGGGCCGCTCCTACGGAATGTGGCTAGCGTCAAGCGTGGCGCTGCGGTGAACACAAAATAGCCAATGCGGCGTAGAATCCGCGCCCTCACCGGGGTGGTACGTCGTATGTCGCAGCTGAATCATTTTGACGTCATCGTCGTCGGCGGTGGTCACGCCGGCACCGAAGCCGCGCTCGCCGCCGCGCGCGTGGGCTGCGCGACACTGCTGGTCACGCAGAGCATCGAAACCCTGGGCCAGATGTCCTGCAACCCGGCGATCGGCGGCATCGGCAAGGGCCACCTGGTCAAGGAGATCGACGCGCTCGGCGGCCTGATGGCGCGCGCCGCGGACCGCGCCGGCATCCAGTTCCGCATCCTCAACGCGTCGAAGGGGCCGGCGGTGCGCGCGACGCGCGCGCAGGCCGACCGCATGCTCTACAAGTGGGTCGTGCGCGAGACGCTGGAGAACCAGCCGAACCTGACGCTGTTTCAGCAGGAAGTCGAGGACCTGATCGTCGAAGGCACGCAGGTACACGGCGTGGTCACGCGCCTCGGACTCGAATTCCGCGCGCGCTGCGTCGTGCTGACCACCGGCACTTTTCTGGGCGGCCGCATCCACGTCGGCCTGTCGAACTACGCCGGCGGCCGCGCCGGCGACGCGCCGAGCCTGCCACTGGCGACGCGCCTGCGCGAACTGCATCCGCACGTCGGCCGCCTCAAGACCGGCACGCCGCCGCGCCTGGATGGCCGCACCATCGACTGGTCGCGTCTTGCCGAACAGCCTGGCGACACACCGACGCCGGTGTTTTCATTCATGGGCACGCACGCCGACCATCCGCGCCAGGTCTGCTGTCACATCACGCACACCAACGCGCAGACCCACGACATCATCCGCAGCGGCTTCGACCGCTCGCCGATGTTCACCGGCGTGATCGAAGGCACCGGCCCGCGCTACTGCCCGAGCGTCGAGGACAAGGTCAACCGCTTCGCCGACAAGGATCGGCACCAGATCTTTCTCGAGCCCGAAGGCCTGAACACGCGCGAGATCTATCCGAACGGCATCTCGACCTCGCTGCCCTACGACGTGCAGGAGCGCTTCGTGCGCAGCATCGAAGGCCTGGAGCAGGCGCGCATCACGCGGCCGGGCTACGCGATCGAGTACGACTATTTCGATCCGCGCGACCTGCAGCGCTCGCTGGAGACCAAGGTCATCGAGGGTCTGTTCTTCGCCGGCCAGATCAATGGCACGACCGGCTACGAGGAAGCCGCCGCACAGGGCCTGCTGGCCGGCATCAACGCGGCGCGCAAGGCGTGCGATCACCCGGCCTGGGAGCCGCGGCGTCACGAAGCCTATATCGGCGTGCTGGTCGACGACCTGATCACGCTGGGCACGACCGAGCCGTACCGCATGTTCACGTCGCGCGCCGAGCACCGCCTGCTGCTGCGCGAAGACAACGCCGACCTGCGCCTGACGCCGGTCGGCCGCGAACTGGGCCTGGTCGACGACGAGCGCTGGAGCCGATTTGTCGCCAAGTGCGCGGCGATCGAACACGGCCGCGCCGAGATCGAAGCGCTGTGGCTCAAACCCGCGCAGCTGCGCCAGCCCGCGATCGTCGAGGTCTTCGGCGAAGGGCCGAGCGACGGCGGCTTGTCCGGCTTTGATCTGCTGCGCCGGCCGCAGGGCAGCTACGCCGTGCTGCAGCGGCTGGGACTCGCATCGGCCGACATCGACGTCCTCGCCGCCGAGCAGATCGAGATCGAAGCCAAGTACGCCGGCTACATCGAGCGTCAGCAGGTGGAGATCGCACGCAACCGCCGCTGCGAAGACGCCGCACTGCCGACGGGCTTCGATTACGCGTCCGTCGTCGGGCTGTCGAACGAGGTGCGGCAGAAGCTGCTCGCGCATCGGCCGCAGACGGTCGGGCAGGCGGCCCGCATTTCCGGGGTCACGCCGGCCGCCGTATCGCTGCTGCTGATTCACCTCAAGCGAAGCGGTATCCTGCGCCGCGCAGTCTGAGCTGCCCTATTCATGATGGGTTCAGCGCCCACGTCTAATCTGGCGCCACCCGATTGATCAACCCGCTGTGTCAAACCCGCTGCTTCAAACCAAAGGAAGGACCATGAAACTCGTTCACATCGCTGCCATCGCCGGTTTCGCGTTTGCGCCGCTGTCGCTGATGGCCGCCGAGGGCCAGGCCAAGGCCGACGCCCACGTTCATGTCGAGACCGACGCCGGCGCACAGGCCGCCGCCGCAGCGCAGAAGGGCGCCGCAGCCGCGCAGCAGGGCACTGCCCAGGCCCAGGGCCAAGCCGATGCCTCGGCCGACGCGATGAAGGACGCCGCCGCGCAGGGCGCCGAGCAGGGTCAGGCGACGAAGGAAGCCGGCATGGCGCAAGCCGCCGACGCGAAGGCCGCAGCGAAGAACACCGCAACGGAAGTGAAGTCCGAAGGCAAGGCCAAGCTCAAGGCCGGCAAGGACGCGACCAAGAAGGCCGTCGGCGGCACCGTCAACGCGGCCTCCGGCGCCGTCGGCAAGACCGCGAACACGGCCACCGGCGCGGTCAATGCGACGACGGGCGCCCTCGGCGGCGTGCTGGGCGGCACCAAGGTCGAGGCCGGCGCGTCGGTCGAAACCCAGGCCGAAGCCGAAGCCAAGACCGAGTAAAACCCTACAAGCCCCCCGCCCCGCATCCCCCCCTGCGGGGCACCCCCGGCCCCTCCCACGTTTCGCGTGGGAGGGGCTTTTTTTGCTTGTGTGTCCATCCTGGACAAGCCGGGGCCGTCCGTGGCCCCGACTTTCAAAACAAGCGCCTCAACCTCGCGGCCTCAGCTTGGGGAGATAGTGATGCAGGCGCTGGCCGTGGTCGCGCAGCCAAGCTTTCTGCTCGGCGTAGCCGGGCAGTTGCCGTGCGACCAGGCGCCAGAAGCGCGGCGAGTGGTCCATGTGCAGACGATGGCAGAGCTCGTGCACGGAGACGTAGCGCAGCACTGCCGGCGGCGCCATCACCAGCCGCCACGACAGGCTGACGGTTCCGTCGGATGCGCAGCTGCCCCATTGCGTCTGCGGATCGGCAACGGCGAGGCCGGTCCAGGTCACGCCGAGCCGACCCGCTTCCAGATCGAGGACCCGCCGTGCTTCGACGCCGGCGTGGCGCATCAGCTCGCGCTTGAGCGCCTGTTCGAGCTTGTGGCTGTGGTCGCGGACCTGTACGGGGGCAAAGACGGTCACCCGCTCCGGCTCGATGCGGACCTGGACCTGGCGCAGCGTCGCCGGTTCGATGAAAACGGGGACGAGCGTGCCGCGCCACAGAATCTCGTCGGTGCCGTCCCAGCGCGCCGGCGGCGGCAGCGGGTGATCAGCCTCGCGCGCATCGAACTCGGCGAGCTTGCCGCGCACCCAGGCGTCGCGCGACTGCAGAAAGGCCAGGGCCTCGGCGCGGGCGACCCAGCGCGGATAGACCAGCACGACCTCGCGCCATGGCCGCACCTCGATGCGGATGTTGCGCGCACGGGTACTCACTTTTTCCCGCAATCGATAGTCGTCGCGGAACAAGTTCAGTTGAGGGCTCAGTTGGGGGCTCGTTTGGATATTGGGCTGCACGTCCGGACCTCGCTCAAGCGCCCTTTATGACAGTGGCCATGACGGCCGTTCAGCTGGCGGTAATTTTTTGTTCATGCCCGGAGCCGGCCCGCGAAACTACATCGTTTGCTGCACTGCACATGGCGTTTATCCACAAGCTTATCCCCGCAGCCTGTCGATAAATGCGACGGTCCAGCCGACGACCGGTGGCTCAACGCGGTGCATATCCGATCCGGGCCAGCACGCCGTCGAGCTCGTCAAGAGAATGAAACCTGACGCGCAGTTCACCTTTGCCGCTCTTGTCGGCCTGCACCGTCACCGGACAGGCGAGGTGATCGGACAGCTCCCGCTCCAGCAGGCGCCAGTCGCCCGGCTTGCCCGGCTTGAACACGATCTTGCGGTCACGCGCGGCGGCGAGCTTGCGCTCAAGCTGCCGGACCGAGAGCTTGTGGCGGATCACCTCATCGGCCCATTTCACCTGCTCGTCGGCAGCCGCACCGGCGAGCGCCTTGGCGTGACCCAGGTGCAAGTGGCCTTCGTTGACCAGCGCCTGCACCGGCGCGGTGAGCTTGAGCAGGCGCAGGTAGTTGCTGACGTACTCGCGCGACTTGCCGATGCGGTCGCCGATCTCCTCGTGCGTCAGCTCGAACAGCTCGCCTAGGCGCTTGAGCCCTGCGGCGGTCTCCACCGGCGTCAGCGACTCGCGCTGCAGGTTCTCGATGAGGCCGACGACGAAGGCCTCGGTATCGGTGAGATCATCGCGGATCACCGCCGGGATTTCATGCAGGCCGGCCTGCTGCGCGGCGCGCCAGCGCCGTTCGCCGGCGAGCAGCTCGTAGCCCCAGACGCGCGTGCGCAGCACCACCGGCTGCACCACGCCGGATTCGCGGATGCTCTCGGCAAGCTCGGCCAGCGAGTCGGGATTGAAGTAGCGCCGCGCCTGCTGGCTGCCCGGCCGGATCAGGTCGATCGGGATTTCGCGGATCTCGCCAGAAGACTTCCTTTGACTCATCCATTCATTCTACGTGGCAAGCGCGCCGCGCATGGGATAATGCAGCCTCATTCGACCGGCAGTCCGTCATGGAAGAACCGTTCCGAGCGATCATCGAGTCCATCGGCGAAAACCCCGATCGCGAGGGGTTGCTGCGCACGCCGTACCGTGCCGCGCGCGCGATGGAATTCCTGACCCAGGGCTATGAGCAGGACCTCGATGAGATCGTCAACGGCGCGGTGTTCGAGTCCAGCAACGACGAGATGGTGATCGTCCGCAATATCGAGCTGTATTCGCTGTGCGAGCACCATCTGCTGCCGTTCTTCGGCAAGGCCCACGTCGCCTATCTGCCGAGCGGCAAGGTGATCGGCCTGTCCAAGATCCCGCGCATCGTCGACATGTACGCGCGGCGCCTGCAGATCCAGGAAAACCTGACCCAGCAGATCGGCCAGTCGATCGAACGGGTGACGCAGGCGACGGGGGTGGCCGTCGTCATCGAAGCGCAGCATTTGTGCGCGATGATGCGCGGCGTGGAAAAGCAGAATTCGAGCATGATCACCTCGGTGATGCTCGGCCGCTTCCGCGAGGATCCGCGCACGCGGCAGGAATTCCTGGAGCTGATCCGCAGCGGCACGCGCTGAGTCCGGCTCATAGGAAATTCAAATGGCCCACCCGTTCTGAATCCAGCTAGACTGCCAGCCAGACTGCTTTCCCGTATAGGCACGCGCCTTGCGTCATCCAGGTCGATCCGGGGACTCATCCATGTTCGCCTCCAAGAATCCTGATTTACCCGCCCAGCGCGAAGTGCTCGACGCGGTCACTCCGCGCGTGGCCGAATTCATGCAGCGTCACCGCGACGCGCGCAAGCTGTGGATGCCCAGCGAGCTGCTGCCGGCGCATGAGCTGACCGATGCCGAGTACGACGCCGAGCTGTCCGTGCTGCGCGCGCGCGCGCGCGGGCTGCCGGACAGCGTCCGCGTCGCACTTGCGCTGAATCTGCTGACCGAGGAAGGCCTGCCGCACTTCCACCGCCTGGTCGCGCAGTACATGGGCCATGACGGCGTCTGGGCCGAATGGAACAACCTGTGGACCGCCGAGGAAGATCGCCACGGCTGCGTCCTGCGCGACTACGTGCGCGACACGCGCCTGTTCGACATGAAGGCGCTGGAGCACATGCAGTACCAGTACATCGAGTCCGGCTTCAACCCGGAATGGAAGGACGACCCCTACCGCCTGCTCGCGTACACGAGCCTGCAGGAGAAGGCGACGCAGACCGCGCACGCGAACGCCGGCCGCCTCGCCGGCCAGTACGAGCCGCAGCTGCAGAAGATCCTGGCGCACATCTGCGCCGACGAGGCACGGCACTACGCGTTCTATCGCGACAGTTTCACCGAGGTGCTCAAGGCCGACACCAATCGCGCGCTCGCGGCGCTCGCGGCCATCGCCCCGGCGCTGGCGATGCCCGGCCACAACATTCATGGATTCGCGCAGATGTCCGAGGTCGAGCGGCGCGCCGGCATCTACGGTCCGCGCGAGTACCTCAAGCTGGTCGAGGACCTGGTCACACACTGGGCCATCGACGCACTCGACGGACTGTCTTCGGTCGGCCGGGCGGCGCAGGACAAGATCATGCAACTGCCGACACGCCTGCGCCGCATGGCCGAATACGTCGAGTCGAAAGCGCACACGCGCAGCTTCTCGTTCGACGTGGTCTATCGGCGTGCCTTCGAGATGGCGTCCGGCCAAGCCGGCTGACGCCGTTCAGCGGCGGACGACGAACCCGCTGCCGGGCGCTTCCGTCGACGCCGCCCATTCGACGGCATCGACGCGCGCCGCTGGCGGGCCGCGCTGCAGCCACTGGCGCAGCTGTTCCAGCTCGGCCTCCGCACCCGCAGCACAGCCTTCGACCGAGCCGTCGACACAGTTCGCGACCCAGCCGTCCAAGCCCAGGCGATGCGCCGTGTCCGCCGTCGACTGGCGGAAGAACACGCCCTGGACGCGCCCGCGGACCTTGAAGCGATATGATGCCGGCATGTCTCGAATTGCATTTTTCGTAGGCTCCGCATGTTAAAGCGCATCCGCCGCCGCATCAGCGGCGCGGCGACGCGCCGCGCACTTGCGGCGTCGGGCGCGCCGCTCGAGGAACGCATGGCGTTCACCGCCGAGCTGCCCGTCGGCCAGGCGCAGCCGCTGTGGCGCGTGCAGCTGCAGCTGATCAACGAACCGCAGGCCGACGGCGAGCGCATGCGCCTGCGTGCCCACATCCAGACCAATTTCGCCAGCGCGTTGCGGCCCGCCCTGCAGGCCGCGCAGCCCGGCAGTGAACGTCCGGCGCTCGGGGCATCGGGCGGCAGCGCACTGACCCTGGTCCAGCGCGCCGGAGGCCTCGTCCAGCGCGCCGCCGCACGTGCGCTTGAAGTGCCGGCTGTGCGCGCCTTGGCCGAACCGCTGCTGCAGCTGGACATCAACACCTGGGTCGAGATCCAGGCCTCGACCGCCTCGCTGGCCGAAGGCAGCCATCAGCTGTTGCCGCAAGCGGACAGGCTCGCCGCGATGGGCATCGTGCCCCGGCGCACCGCCGACCAGCCCGTCGCGGAATCCTGGGCCGGCGAATCGCCACACGGCTTTGCGCAGGTGTCGGTGCTGCAGGTGGACAAGCGCCATCTGCCGGAACGGCTGGCGCAGCTGCTCGGAGACCGTCCGTTCTCGCTCGCCGCCGCGATCGTCAACACGGCGCAGCAGAAGTGATTTGAAGGCCCAGCGCAGGCGCGAGGTACTGGCGCTGTCGCTGCCGATCCTCGGCGGGATGGCCTCGCAGAATCTGCTGAACCTGGTCGATGCCTGGATGGTCGGCGGTCTTGGCCCCGCCGCGCTCGCTGCGACCGGCCTCGCCAACTTCCTCAACTTCATGGCGGTGGCGTTCATCATCGGCTTCTCGCCGGCGGTGCAGGCGATTGCCGCGCGCCGCATCGGCGAGGGACGCGGCGAGGAGGCCGCGGTACCGCTCAACGGCGGCCTGCTGTTGTCGCTCGCGATCGGCGTGCCGCTTTCCGCATTGCTGATCGCCGCGACGCCGGCGATCTTCTCGGCGCTGGTCGATGATCCGGCCGTCGTGCGCGAAGGCGTGCCCTATCTGCAGTGGCGGCTCGCGGCGATCGCCGTTGTCGGCGTGAACTTCTCATTCCGCGGTTACTGGAGCGCCGCCAAGCTCACCGGCTACTACATGCAGACGCTGGTGGCGATGCACGTACTCAACGTGATCTTCAGCTACACGCTGATCCACGGCCTGTTCGGGCTGCCGCGCATGGGCACCGCCGGCGCCGGCCTGGGCACGACGCTGGCGCTGTTCGTCGGCACCGCGCTGTATTTCCGCCTCGGCCTGCAGCATGCGCGCACGCAGGGTTTTCTCGCGCGCCGGCCGACGGCCGAACAGTTCCGCGGCCTGCTGCGCATCGGCCTGCCGTCGTCGATCCAGCAGCTGCTGTTTTCCAGCGGCTTTGCGATGCTGTTCTGGATCATCGGCCAGATCGGCACACGCGAACTGGCGGTCGCCAACGTGCTGACGACGATCTCGTTGACCGCCGTGCTGCCCGGCATCGCGCTCGGCATCGCCGCGGCGACTCTGTGCGGACAGGCGCTCGGCCGCCAGCAGCCCGACGAGGCGCACCGCTGGGCCTGGGACGTCTACCGCGTCGGCGTGTGGATCTTCGCGCCGCTGGCGCTGGTGATGCTGCTCGCCACGGATCCGGTGCTGGCGCTGTTCCTGCGCGAGCCGGCGCTGGTCGATCTCGGGCGCACGCCACTGCGCATGATCGGCGCAACGATCCTGCTCGATGGCCTGGGCATGATCATGATGCAGGCGCTGCTCGGTGTCGGCGCCGCGCGCCTGGTGATGTGGGTCGCGACCGGCTTTCAGTGGGGTCTGTTCCTGCCGGTGGCCTGGCTGCTCGGCCCGGTGCTGGGCATGGGCCTGACCACGCTGTGGATCGCGATGGGCAGCTACCGCATGCTGCAGGCGGTCGTCTTCGTTCGTGCTTGGGAACGTCGGGATTGGGCGGCGCTGCGGGTTTAGCGCGCGTGATGTAGCAGCCGCTCGGCGAGCAAATCGCGCGAGCGCTGCCAGACCAGACCGACCGTCGCCAGCGTCAGCGCGCCGCCGAAGATCACCGAGGGCACTGTGCCGAGCAGGCGCGCGGCGAGGCCGGATTCGAACGCACCGAGCTCGTTCGACGCGCTGATGAACATGCTGTTGACCGACTGCACGCGGCCACGCAGGTGGTCCGGCGGCACGAGCTGCAGGATGGTCTGGCGGATGACGACGCTGATGCTGTCGAACGCCCCCGTGAAGAAGAGCGCGACGCAGGACAGCCAGTAGATCTGCGACAGCGCGAACACCAGCGTCGCGACGCCGAACCCTGCGACGGCGAGCAGCAGGTTGCGCCAGGCCTGCGCGGTCGGCGGATGCCAGGCGCAGACCAGCATCGTCAGGATCGCACCCACCGCCGGCGCACTGCGCATCAGGCCCAGCCCCTGGGGCCCGACCTTGAGGATGTCCTCGGCAAAGATCGGCAGGATCGCGATCACACCGCCGAACAGCACGGAGAACATGTCCAGTGAGATCGCGTACAGGATGATCTTGCTGCGGCGCACGTAGGCCAGGCCTTCACGCAGTGCCGCCCAGACACGCAGTTCAGCGCTGGCGGGCGCCGGCAGGGGTTTCGGCGCGATCGTCGACACCAGGCGCTCGGCAGTGGCGATCAGCGCCATCGCGATCAGCAGCGATCCAGTCAGACCGAAAGCCGCATAGATGAAGCCGCCGGCGACCGGACCGAGGATCGCGCCGGCCTGCCAGATCGTGCTCGACCAGGTCGCGGCGCTGCCGAGCACCTCGCGCGGCACCAGGAAGGCGCGCAGCGACGAGGCCGCCGGCGACAGCACGCCACGCGCCAGGCCCAGCACGCCGATCGACAGATACACGGCCCACAGCCAGGCACCTTGCGTCAGCGCATCGCGGACGGCAGGGCGCGACAGCACAGCGAGCAGGCCCGCCGCCAGCAAAATCACGAGTAGTGCTGCGCGGATCAGGCTGCGCTTGTCGCGGCGGTCGGCGAGATAGCCCCCGAACAGCGCCAGACCGATGAAGGGCACCGCCTCCGCCAGGCCGATCAGGCCCAGCGACAGCGGATCGCCGGTGATGCGGTACAGCTCGTAGGCCAGTGCGATCTGCTGGATCAGCAGCGCACATGTCAGCAGGAAGCTGCCGCCGACGAGGTGTCGGAACTCGCGGAAGCGCAGCGCGGCGTAGGGATCGTGGCCGGTTGACGACGTCATGGCCGCGCTGGCGGTTGATGGGCTTCGCTGCGCTCAGCCCATCCTACGCACCCGTAGGGCGGGAATCCCTTGCCGCCGCGCGCGGCGGGCGGCGGCCTGTCGGCAAAGGATTGCCGACCTACGCTCAACGTACCGGCACGGCTTCGAGTCGCATCATCACCGACTGCGCCAGCATCTCGCGGGCGCGGGCGACGATCTCCTCAAGCGCCGGTGTGCGCGCGAACTGCTTGCGCGCGCGGCGATACAGCTGATCGAGGCTCGGCAGTTCAGGATGCACCATCTGTGCGATCTGCTCGCGGCCGTGCGCAAGCTGCTCATGCCAGCGCGCGCGCCACTCGTCGAAGCTCTGGCCCGGATTGAGCTCGGCCCAGCGCTTCTGCATGCGCTTGACGATCCGGTCCGCCGAGAACGAATGCGCCAGCAGTGCGGCAATGCGGTCCTTCATCTCCGCGGAGACCTGACGCTGGCCCGCGAGGACGTGCGCCGGCGGATCGCGCAGATCAGAAGCCAGGCCGACCGACTTGAGGCCGAGCAGCACGTACCAGGTGATGTCGACTTCCCACCAGCGGAAGCCCTGGCGCGCCGAGGCCATGTAGTAGTGGTGGTTGTTGTGCCAGCCCTCGCCCAGCGACAGCAGCGCGAACAGCCAGTTGTTGCGCGAATCGTCGCCTGTGAGATAACGCTGGCGGCCGAACACATGCACCAGCGAGTTGATGCAGAAGGTGCCGTGCCACAGCAGCACGGTCGACCAGAGGAAGCCGACGACCAGCGCCGACCAGCCGCCGAGCGCGAACACGGACAAGCCCAGGATCGTGCCGGGAATCCAGTGGTACTTGTCGATGAAACGCAGCTCCGGGTACTGCATGAACTCCGGGATGCGCCCGTAGTCGGCCTGCTGCGCCTGCTGGTTGAAGATCCAGCCCATGTGCGCGAACCAGAAGCCGTACTGGCGCGGCGAATGCGCGTCGAGCGGCGTGTCCGAATACTTGTGGTGATCGCGATGCTTGGCGGCCCACCACAGCGCGCCGGACTGCAGCGAAGACTGCGCCAGACAGGCGAGCAGGAACTGCATCACGCGCCCGGTCTTGTAGGCGCGGTGCGCGAAGTAGCGGTGGTAGCCGGCGGTCACACCGAACATGCGGATCGCATACAGCGCCAGGCACAGGCCGGCATCACCCCAGGTCACACCAGTGAAAATGGCGCCGAAACAGGCGAGGTGGATGGTCACGAACAAGACCATCATCGGCCAGCTGGAGGGATCGATGCGGCGGGTGGCGAGTGGTGCGTGCATGAGCTGAATCGGAAGACGTGGGCGGTGAATCAGAGAAGCTTGGATTGTGACATGGCGATGTTAAGCGGTTGCGTCGGGCTTATTGCCCGTGCTCCCGCGTCTCCAGGAAGCGGACTTCCGGAAAGCGTTCGCGCGCCATCGCCAGGTTGACCGCGCTGGATGCGAGATAGACCAGGTCGCCGTAGTGATCGAGCGCCAGGCGCGTGTCGTTCTTGTCGCGGAACTCGCGCAGCTTCTTGTCGTCGGCGCATTCGACCCAGCGCGCGGTGTTGACCTGCACCGGTTCGAACACGCAGTCGACGCTGTACTCGTCCTTGAGCCGGTACTGGACGACGTCGAACTGCAGCACGCCGACCGCGCCAAGGACGATGTCGTTGTTGGTGATCGGCCGGTAGACCTGGGTCGCGCCCTCTTCGGAGAGCTGGTCGAGGCCCTTGTTGAGCTGCTTGGCCTTGAGCGGATCCTTGAGAATCACGCGGCGGAACAGCTCCGGCGCGAAGTTGGGGATGCCGGTGAAACGCAGTTCCTCGCCTTCGGAGAACGAGTCGCCGATGGCGATGGTGCCGTAGTTGTGCAGGCCGATGATGTCGCCCGGAAAAGCTTCCTCGACGACGTCGCGGTCGGCGGCCATGAAGGTCAGCGCGTGGCCGACGCGCACCGGACCGCCGAGGCGCACCGAGTGCAGCGCCATGCCTCGCTTGTACGCACCGGAACAGACGCGGATGAAGGCGACGCGGTCGCGGTGCTTCGGATCCATGTTCGCCTGGATCTTGAACACGAAGCCGCTGAACTTCTCCTCGTCCGGCTCGACGTCGCGTTCGCCGCCGGCAGCCTTGGCCATGCGATGCTGCGGCGGCGGCGCCCACTCGGTGAAGCCGTTGAGCAGCTCGCGGATGCCGAAATTGTTGATCGCCGAGCCGAAGAACACCGGCGTCAGCTTGGCGGCGCGGTACAGATCGAGGTCGAACTCGGTGCCGGCCATCTGCAGCAGCTCGATCTCGTCGCGCATCGTCCGATACACGTCGCCGTAGCGCTCGGCCATCTGCGGATTCAGCAGGCCGTCGACGGTCTCGATCTCGGAGACGCGGTGCTTGTCGCCGGAATAGAGATAGAAGCGGTCTTCCAGCAGGTGGTAGACGCCCTTGAAGTCACGGCCCATGCCCAGCGGCCAGGTGATCGGCGTGCAGTGCAGTCCCAGCACCTTCTCGACCTCGTCGAGCAGATCCAGCGGTGCGCGGCCTTCGCGGTCGAGCTTGTTGATGAAGGTGACGATCGGCGTGTCGCGCAGGCGGCACACCTCCATCAGCTTGATCGTGCGCGCCTCCACGCCCTTGGCGCAGTCGATCACCATCAGCGCCGAGTCGACCGCGGTCAGCGTGCGATAGGTGTCCTCGGAGAAGTCCTCGTGTCCCGGCGTGTCGAGCAGGTTGACGACCTTGTCGTTGTACGGGAACTGCATCACCGAGGTGGTGATGGAGATACCGCGCTGCTGCTCCAGCGCCATCCAGTCGGAGGTCGCATGGCGGGTCGCCTTTCGGCCCTTGACCGTGCCGGCGAGCTGGATCGCACCGCCGAACAGCAACAGCTTTTCCGTCAGCGTGGTCTTGCCCGCGTCGGGATGGGAAATGATGGCGAACGTGCGGCGACGTGCCGCCTGTTCGGCGACTGCTGACATAACGACCTCCGGGAGGAAGCGAATTGTACCGACAGACGGGCGCGGTCACAGCCTGCAAGACTGCCGCCGGGCAAATCGTCGCCCCCCGAAAGAGTCCTGTATGCCGATGCTCCCGCTCATCCGCTTCTGCGCTGCCTTGCTGGCCCTGTCGCTTGCCGGCTGCTCGGGCAGTGGGCAGATGGCGCCCGGAACGACGGTCGGGACACCGGTTCCGGGCGGTCTTGAGTATCAGCGCGAAGTCAGCGTTCGCGGCGATGACCATTCCTACCTGCTGTTCGTCCCCACGGCACAGATCGGCAGAAGCGATCTGCCCCTGGTCGTGTCGCTGCACGGCGGCGGCGGCAATGCGCGCGAGCACGATTTGTTCACCCGCATGCGCATCAAGGCCGCCACAGCGGGATTCGTCCTGCTGACGCCCAACGGCTACCGCGGCACCTGGAATGCCGGCAGTTGCTGCGCCCCGGCACAGACCGCGGACATCGACCACAGCGCAGTGATCCGCGCGATGCTGGACGACGCGGAACGGCTGGTTTCGGTCGACGACACGCGCGTCTTCGCGCTGGGCCATTCCAACGGCGGCATGATGGCCTATCGCCTCGCCTGCGAGCTGTCCGACCGCATCGCCGCGATCGCGGCGAACTCGGCAGTGATGATGGACCGCGATCTCGATACCACGCCGCCGACGCAGGTGTTCAGCTGTCAGCCGACGCGGCCGGTGCCGATCCTGCACCTCCATGGCCTGGCCGACACCTGCGTGCCGTTTGCGGGCGGCCCCAGCACCGGGCCCGCGGGCGGCGAGCGCCCTCCGGTCAGCGACAGCATCGACTTCTGGGTCGCCAACAACCGCTGCACGCTGCCGCCGCTGTTGCCGACACACGTCAACGGCGATGCGCGCTGCGAGACCTACACCGGCTGCCAGGATCGGGCGGTCGTCGAGTTGTGCACGGTCGACGGTGCCGGGCATGTCTGGCCGGGCACCGGCGCGAATCCGAGCGGCGAAACCTGCGGCGGCAGCGGCACGACCGATCTCGATGCCAACGACGTGATTTGGGCTTTTTTTGTCGACCACCCGCTGAGCTGAAACGCCGCCGGGCCGCGGGCGTAACCCCTACCAGCGCCAGCTCAGCCGCCCGTTGAGCAGGCCGTCAGCGACTGTCGGGCCTGCTGCCGGGGCCGGCTCGCGCGTCAGCCACTGGTACGACAGCGCGAAATCCATGCCTTCGACCGGCAGCCACGGCTCGAGCCAGCGCGACAGGCCGAGCCCCAGCGCCATGCGCTCGACCCGCTCGGCGCTCACCGGCAGGAACCAGTCGTCGCCGCGGCCAGGTCAGGGCGGCAGACCAGTCGCGCGCCGCATCGACGGTCGGCAGCCGCGCCGCGAACACCGAGCAATTGCGGCCACGCAGCAGCACGCCCGGCCCCTGATCCGCGGCGGCGAAACCGACGGCGCCTTCAATCCCGCAATCGAGCACTGGCTGCACAGCGCTCTGGTTCCGCGACCAGCTCAGGTTCAGGCGTAGCGGCGCCGGCGCCCAGTTCAGCTGCGCCTGGCGCAGCGACGTCGCGCCGGCATCCGTATTCAGCCACCACTGCATCTGCCGGGTCTGGCGGTAACTCAGACCGATTGGGGCGGCGCTTGCGGTCGGAATGCTCGAGCTGAGCTGTTGCGTGAACGACTGGCGCGCGAGGCGGTTGCGCGGACCGGTCGCCGGCGCTGTTCCGAAAAGATTTTCCGGCTCGATCTTGAGACTGCTCTCGGCTTGCAGAAGGCTGCTGCCGGTTGCCGCGCGCGCCTGGCCATCGAACAGCGGCCCGCTTCCGACTTGCCGGGGCAGGGTCGCGTCGGCGCCGATGAATGCGGATCCGGGGTTGCCGGCACTTCGTTGATGCGCGCACGCAGACAGCGCAAGCCCGCACAGCACCACCGCAACCCGCCCGCCAATCCTTAGCACCACACACCTCGATCGCACCGCTACCACCGCGCGCATCCTAGCGCGGTCGCATACGCCTTATATGAACGGACATGCCCGTCGGGCAGCGATTCTCAACCGGTGAGCCGCTTGCGCATGATCGCCTGCGCGACGATGCGCTGCGCCGGAGGCGAGCTTACGCGCGCCGTGTCCCGAGCAGGATGTCGCGCTCGCGCAGCTGATCGAATATCCGCACGCCCTCGGCGACCACCGCTTCGGGATCAGGGTGCTGCAGCTCGGCGGCGATGCGCAGCAAGAGCTCGCGACCGCTCGCTGCCGGCTCGGCTTCGATCAAGGTCGTCAGGCGCGCAGTGACGGCGTTGACTTCCAGAAAGCGCACCTGATCGCGCCGATCGCGATTGACGATCAGGTAGGTCGGCTGTGCGCCAGGCGCCTGCGGCTGGAACTCGGGCCCGATGCGCTGCACCGGATAGTCGTAGGCCAGCGTCCACGCCAGCGGCGACAGCAGCGGACGTCCCGACAGCGGATCGCCATTGGGGTCGGCCCCTCCCGGCAGATGTCCCGGCGTCAGCTCCAGCGGCGAGATCGACAGCTCCAGCTCGACCCATTCGTAATGCGCCAGTTCGCGAAGGAACGGCGGATCGTCCGCATGCGCGCCGCGCTCGCCTTCGAGATAGCGCAGGAATTCCTCCGGCACGCGATGGAACTGCGGCGCACTGCTGCGATGGCGCGCGTAGAAGTCGCGCACGCGCGCATGCCAGACGGCATCGGACGACAGGCGGCGCAGCACCGGAAACGCGCTGCGCAGGCAGTCTTCGACGTTGTTGTAGAACAGCTCGCGGTAGATCTGCAGGCGCCGGTCCTCGATGCCGGCGGGCGCGTCCTGGCGCGGGTCGCGGATGTGCGCGGCGAACCCGAATTGGACCTGCTGGAACGACGGCCTGTCCTCAGGCATGGGCGGCGACTGGCGCTACGGCGTGGCGCGCCTGGATCGAGCGGATCTGCTCCAGCTCGACCAGCAGATCGGCCAGAGGCGGAATGTTGAAGTCGCGTTCCAGCAGCGTCGGCATGACGCCGGCGCGCGCGTAGGCGCGGTCCAGCAGCTGCCAGACCGGATCGATGACAGCGGCGCCGTGCGTGTCGACGCGCAGATCCTCGGCCTCGACGTAATGCCCGGCGATGTGGACGTAACGCACGCGATCGAGCGGCAGGCCGTCGAGGAACGCGGCCGCATCGTAATGATGGTTGATGCTGTTGACGTAGATGTTATTGACGTCGAGCAGCAGATCGCAGTCGGCACGCTCGATGACTGCGTTGACGAATTCGAGCTCGCTGATCTCGGTCGCCAGCGGCGTGTAGTAGCTGGCGTTCTCCAGGGCGATGCGGCGTTCGAGAATGTCCTGCACACGGCGCACGCGCGCGGCGACGTAGTCGACCGCCTCTTCCGTAAACGGAATCGGCATCAGGTCGTACAGATGGCCATCGTCCGAGCAGTAGGTCAGATGCTCGGTGTAATCGGCGATGCCGTGGCGGTCGAGAAAGGACTTGAGCTCGCGCACGAAGTCCTCGTCCAGCGGCGCCGGCGAGCCGATCGACAACGACAGGCCGTGGGTGACGAAGGGATAGCGCTCGGTCAGCGCGCGGAATTGCCGGCCCAGGCCGCCACCGACGCGCATCCAGTTTTCCGGCGCCACTTCCAGAAAGCCGACGGCCGCCGGGTGCTGGTCACTCAGCGGATCCAGCAGAGCACGACGCAGGCCCAGACCTGCGCCGTGCACCCGGGACTGAGACGGACGTTTCATCCGGCGTCAGGACGAAAGGCTTACTTCTTCTCGCCGCACTTGCCTTCGCCGCATTTGCCTTCCGTCTTCTTCTCGCCGCATTTGCCCTCACCGCACTTGCCTTCCGAGCGCTTGTGCATGGCCATGAACTCGTCCTTCGACACCATGCCGTCGGCGTTCGTGTCCATCATCTTGAACACCGGCTCGCCGCACTTGCCCTCACCGCACTTGCCTTCGCCGCAGGTGCCCTCGGCCTTGGCTTTCGCACCCATCTTGTCGCCGCACTTGCCCTCGCCACACTTGGCTTCGCCGGTCTTGGCATCGCCGGCCGAGGCGACCATGTAGCCGGCGCCCAGATCGGCGGTCTGGAACACGGAAGCCTGCGCGGCGGCGCCGGTGAGTGCGAAAGCAGCGCCCAACACAATCGCAATCGGTTTACGGTTGATATTCATCTGTCTCTCCATGTGCATCAAAGCCCGGACGGGCGGATGTGAAAAATGGGTGCCCCGTCGGGCGGGGTCATCCCTGACAGCGGCCGAGCGTCAAATCCCGGCCGCGCAAGCTTATACGGACATAAAGCGCCGGCGGATCCAGTGGTCGAGCGAAAAAATGCGCCCGGCGCCGGTGAAGAACAACGACAGCAGCATGACGAAATAAGTTGCAGCGAACTCGACGCCGTTATTCAGGACGACGATGTGGCCCTGGTCGGTGAGATGTTCGTAGTCGCCGTACTGGCGCAGGATGTCCTTGGCTTCGTTCAGGCGATCGATCGCCATCATGGTCCGTTCGGTCGCAAACGGTCCCATATCCTCGGCGATCGCCAGCCAACCGTGCTCCCAGTGCACAGTGAAGATGGCGACCAGCATCGTCACCATCAGCGGCACGCTGATCCAGCGCACGGCCAAGCCGACTGCCAGCAGCATCGCGCCGCCCAGCTCAGAGGCGGTCGCCAGCCCCGCCATCACATACGGGAACGGCAGACCCAGACCCCAGTCCGGATTGCCGAACCATTCGGCGGTGCTGTCGAAGTTGTGCAGCTTCTGCAGCCCAGCCATCCAGAACACCGGCACCAGATAGAGGCGCAGCAGCAAGGGCGCCAGGCCATCGGCCACGCGCGTGCGATCGAGCAGAGTCTGTGACCGAACCAGCAGCGAAACCATTGAGACACCCCCTTGACGAGTCCGGGCATCCTACGAGCCACCGAGCGTGCCGGCTGCGTCCCGGCGTCCCCGTTTTATGTCCAAAACACCGGTGCGGCGGACCGGTTCAGGCGGCTGCCGCGCGCGCCTCGAACTGGCGCGACCAATCGATGAACTGATCCTCCGGCATCGCTCGGCTGTACAGGAAGCCTTGCTGCAGGAGGCACCCCAGATCGCTCAGGCGCTGCGCGTCCTCCTCGGTTTCGACGCCCTCGACGATGATCGAAATGCCCAGGCGCGCGGCGAGCACAGCCATCGAGCGGATGATCTCCGCTGCCCGGCTGTTGTGCGCCGCAGCGCGCGTGACGACGGGATCGATCTTGATGCGGTCGATGCGGAACCGGTACAGGTGCATCAGCGACGAATAGCCGGTGCCGAAATCGTCCAGGCACAGGTGGATGCCGGTGTCGCGCAGTGCGTGCAGGATTTCCTCGGCGCCTTCAAGGTTGCCCACCAGCGCGGTTTCGGTGATTTCCGCAATCAGCTGCGAGGCCGGCAGGCCGCTGCCCGCCAACGCCTCGCGGCAGATGTTGAGGATGTGCGGCGACAGCAGCTTCGCCGACAGGTTGAACGACACGTTGAGCACGAAGCCGCGATCCCCCCAGGCCCGGATCGACTGGCAGGCCTGCGTCAGCACCTCGCGCGTCATGTCGCGGATCGTTTCCGAACTCTCCGCGATCAGGATGAACTCGCCCGGCAGGATCACGCGACCGTCCGGCTGGCGCCAGCGCACCAGCACCTCGGCGCCCACGACCTTGCCTTTGGCGACATCGACGACCGGCTGGAAGAACGGCACGAACTGGCCGCTGCGCAGCCCCATGCGGATCTGCTCCGCCAACGCCAGGTGCTTGCGCAGCCGGTGCGTGTGTCCGCGCTCACCGAAGCGCAGATGGCCGCTGCCCTCGACGCGCGCATGCCGCTGCGCCTCCAGGCAGACGTTGACGTACTCCTCGGCGTCGCGCGCATCGTCCGGATAGATCGCCGCGCCGGCCGACAGCCCCAGCAGATAGCGCTGCTCCTCGACCTCGATCGGCGTGGCCAGGCGCGAAAACGCTTCCGCGGTGATGCGCTTGAGATCGGCGCGCGTCACTGCCTCGGCGATACCGCGGTCGACCAGCACGCCGAGGACCTGCGGTTCGAGCCGGAACACCGACACCGGCATCTGGTCGAGAGCGTGCAGCCGCTGCGCCGCGATGCGCATCACCGCCTCGGCGATGCGGATGCCGAAGCCGCTGCGCAGGCTGTCGTAGGTGTCGAAACCGATCACGATCAGGCCGTGCGTGCCGTCGATCGGCCGCAGGCGGCGCACCTCGCGCAGCTCCACGTCCAGGCTGTTGCGGTTGGGCAAGCCGGTGCCGGGATCTTCGTAGGCGATGCGGCGGATGTGCTCGGCCTGCGCCTGCAGCTTGCGGATCGCGCGCACGATGTCGCCGAACTCGTCCTGTGTCTCCTGCAGGCGCTGGTTCGGCTGGTGCCCGGTCAGCACGGCATTGAGACTGCCGGTGACCGCGCTCAGCGGCTTGATCAGGCGCCGGTACGCAAAGATGCTCAAGCCCAGCGACAGCAGCAGCGCGCCGCCGACGCTGGCCAGCGCAACGCCGAGTTGCCCGCGCAGAATCGTTAGTCCGGCCAGGGCTTCGGTCAGGCCGCCGCTGTTGTCCGCTTCGAGCAAGGTGGCAAACGCGCGGCCGGCGCGGTACTGCAGATCCAGCGTCGCCGCCGACAGCTCGGCGGCCGCTTCCGGTGTGAACGGTTGTCGCTGCGCCAGTGCGTCGATCGATGCGGCGCCCGCCGTCAGCAAAGATTTGGGCTCGGCCGCAGCCTCGACGTCCGCCATGAAGCGCAGCTGGCCGAGCGCGCCGCCCAGTTCCTGCCGCAAGCGCTCCAATGCCGGCGCCGGATCGCCCCCGGCAAGCAGTGTCAGCCGCGCTTGCTCCGCCTGGTAATGCGTCTCGCGCAGCGCGGCACCGATGACGACCGACATCGAGACCCGGTTGGCGCGCCCGCGCAGTCCCGGCTCCAGGCTTTCCTCGGCACGAAACGATGGCACAACCATGACGCCCGCCACGGCAATGGCGAGGTTGACCAGTACGATGAACGCAACAAGTTTCGTCCGGACCGTCATCTTCCAACGCTCGATGAACGGCCAAGAACGGCCGACAGCCGGCTTGGCTCCAGGGCATTCTAGCCCGTAACTCCGGCATCGTTTGCCGGACTCCGCTCACACTGTGTCGGCGCGAACCCCCTGCCGCCACCCACCCATCCGCTACAATTTCGAGTGCCGCATCCCGACGCGACCCGCAACGCACGGGCCTATAGCTCAATCGGTTAGAGCAGAAGACTCATAATCTTTTGGTTCTCGGTTCAAGTCCGAGTGGGCCCACCATTTCAACCAGGGACTTGCGAGGGTCATGGCAATCGCCCCATAACCTGGCCGGTTGGCGCGCGCGGCTCGACGCACTGCCTGCGCGAGGGCAGCAAGGGGCGTTTCCGTTTCAGCCATGACCACCGAGTCCGAATGAGGTGCGAATGCGAGCTGTCAGTTCAATAGGGGAGACCCTGACCGACAGGTCCTTCAGTTGTTGTGGCGTCAGATCGGCTTCCAGCGTAGTCAGAAACCGATCGAGGTCTGCCGCGATCGGTCCTGGCAGCTGCGTCGGCTCATCGGCGCTCAGAAGCTGGCTGAGTCGAATCACGTCCTTGCGATGCTTGCGGATGTCGTCCTCGTCGATGGCCTCGCCGGCAGCCTTGCGCGCGCTCAGGTCCAGCCACGCACGTGCCTTCAGCGGAATCAGGCACATCTCGCTGACGATGCTCAGGCCGTCTAGCACGCGCTTGTGGGCGTGGATGAACGCGTAGTAATCGGCGTCGAGCAGAATTGCCGAGAGACTGGCGACAGCCTCGCCTAGCGGAACCGGCGTCAGGTGCGCCCCATCTGCCAGTGGTGCGAACCCAGGTTCACGCGCAAAGAATTCCAGCATCTGCGGAAACTCGGAGCGCGTGGGCTTGATGAACCGGTAAAACCGGTGCGGCGCCGGGCCTTGCTCCCTAATCGCGTAGCCACCCTGATCGATGTACCCCCAGAGTTTGCGGCCAAAGTCGAGGGTCAGAGCCTCGATGCACAGCACCACATCGAGGTCCTTGGTGGCGCGTGCGGCCAAGCCGCCTTGCTCCAGCAGCAGGACCGTGGGCACGCCGCCGATCAGCACATACTTCGCCTCATCGCCGGCGAAGTACTGCGCAAAGTGGCTTACGCCGCGAGCCATGGCAGGGTCTCCATCAATGCGCGGGTCGCTTGCATCACCCGTTCGTCTTCAAGCTTGCGCAGGCTCAGCACGAGCGAGAGCGGATCGACGTAAGGGCTTTCGCTCAGCCGCTCCGGCGGGTAACGCCACAACTCGATGCGGCACAAGCCGTCGTCATCGTGCTCGATCACCTCGACATCTCGGCCGGCAGCCCGCCAATCCAGGTGTGCCATCGCATAGGTCGGGAGGGGTGGCGGCGCCAGCATCGTCTGTTCTGCCAACGCGGCCTCGCCGGCAAGCAACCGCGCTTGCGGTGGCCGGTGCGCCACCCGCACCCGCACGATCCGCATGATCGGGTCACGCAGCCGCGGTTGCGCCTGCGCCCAAACCGCAGCCAGCGTCTGCTTCGACTGGAGCCAACGATGTCGCCCCTTGTCCTCGACCTGCAAGAGTCCAGAGCCGGTCAACTCGGCGGCGACGCGGCTGGCCGTGATAGGGCTCAAATGCAGCGGTTTGGCCAGTGCGGTGATCGCGCTGGGCAGTGCGATGCGCCGCAGCAGGATCGCCAACAACGCCTGCTGCGCGGCGGGCGACAAGTGCTCGCCCGGCGGCGCCGGGCGGCGCTGGTCCCGGATTCGAGTCTGGATGGCGCCCAACGCCGGCCAGTAGAGCTGCTGCCCCGGCAGGCAGAACGGCTGCTTCAGCTCCACCAGTCGCCGACGGCTGTAAGCATCGAGGTGGTCGGTGACCAGGCAGCAGGTGTCGGGGTCGCGCTGCAGTTGCTCGCTCAGCCGGCGAAGCTGCTTGACCAGCCGGCCTGGAGGCGGAAGCTCCGGAGCCATCGTTTCGATGGCGCAGAGCGCCTGCCCACCCACTGCAACGGCGTAAGGGCGATATAGCGCCTCCAGGTACTGCGGCAGCGTCGGGTGCAGGGGCGCCGGCACCGTCACCGGCGCCCCGGTTGTCTTGGTGACGAAGTCGGCAAACTGCAGAATTATCCCTTCCATTCCAGTATGATACCATAAACTATAACATTACCATATATAGAGGTAGTGTTATTTTTAATGGTATCAACTCAGAAAACCGCTTCGTGCGCTGGCTCATCGGGCTGAAACCGTCACGCGACTCACGGCCGCGCACTGCCGTCGAAGTAGCCGACGATCTTCGCCTTGACGGCGGCGCCGACCGCGGCCCCCATGATGCGCCCGTTGTAGTCGTCGGCGCGGACGTGGATGCCGCCCCAGAGCCGCGACTGGCCGGCCTGGTCGGCGGCGTCGTAGTAGGTGGCCCACTGCAGGCGTACGTCCTCGCTCGGGCCGAGTTCGAAGCTCAGGTATCCGTTGCGCGGCGCCGTGAACTCGCCGAGGCCGCCGGGGAAGTACTCGCTGCCGGTGAAGTCGGCGAGCACTTCGGCCGCGGCGCGACTGTAGGTGCTGTGCCCCGAGGTGTAGGCCGCGAACGGCGGCGTCACGAACGTGCTCGCCTGGTACGGCTGCCAGGCCTCGGCCCAGATCCAGCGTGTGCCGCTGTAGCCGGCGCGCGGATCGGCCGGCTGCCCCGGCCAGGCGAGCACGGCGATCTCGCCGACACACTGGTCACTCGCCGCCGGCACGCCGTTGTCGTCGGTGCAGGGCACCGGCCGGCCGGCGTCGTCCTTGCAGCAGCGCACGCCCATGTGACGGCCATTGGGCCAGGTGTCGGCGGTGATCCGCTCGACCAGATCGGACTCCAGCGGCAGGCCACTCGGACTGTAGGTGGCACTGTCGGCCGGATCGCTAGCCTGCCCCAGGCCGGCCATGTAGCGGATCATCGAGATCGGTCGCACGTAGTCGTAGTAGCGCTTGGCGGTCCAGCAGGCGACGGCCGCATCGTGCGCCGCGGCATTGATCGCTGCGTAGAGCTTCACGTCCCATTCGAGCCGGTCGAGCTCGGGGCCCACGCCCTGGAAGCGATGCGCGGTGCGCGAATCGTCCGAGACGCCGTTGGCGATCACGTTCCAGTGTCCAGGGGGCGTTTCCGAGCGCGGGCCGTCGGCCCAGAACTCGGCCAGAACCCGGCCGAAGTCGCCGCGCTTCACGGGCTGCGGCGCATACGGCAGGCCGGTGGCCGGGTTCAGCGGCCGCCCGCTGCCGGTGTCGCTGCCGAGCGGGTTGTTGCCAAAGGCGCCGGGCGAGATATCGAGCGTGCGGCCGTCGTCGGGTGTCAGCCCGCTGCCGAGGCGGATCACCTCGAGCACATTGGCCTTGAACTGCGCGTCGCCCTCGCCACCCAGCATCGGCGGCGGACCCGGATCGAAGTACGGCAGCGCAGGATCCGCGCGCTCGATGGCGAACGGCGTCACCGCGCCCCAGTGCGAGCCGACATAGCGCTGTACGCCGGACGGCAGCGGAATGCCGTTCTGGCTGAAGGCGACCTGCAAGGCCAGCGGCTGCCAGCGGTTCGGATCGTCCATGCCATCGGGTGCGATGCCGGGAAAGGCGACGATCAGCTCGGAGTTGGCCGGCGCGTACGAGGGGTCGTCGTAGTTGCTCGCCTGGCGCGCGCCGTCGGCATCGCCGAACGCGATCACGGCCAGCGCCGCACGCGCGCCGACCGCCGCCGGCGAGTCGCCGGTGACGACGCTCGAGTCCGGGTCGTAGCCGAGCGCGCGCATCTTGGCGTCAAAGGCCGCCAGGCTGGTCGCTGCGTTTGCCGATAGCGCGTAGCGGTTCTTCAGCACGCGATAGGCGGCGTGGCTGATCGCCTCGCGGCGCGAGGCAACGACGTCGGTTGCCGCATGAAATCCATCGAAGAAGATGCCGTCGGCGACCGGTTCGTAGGCCGCCCAGGCGTCGTACATCGCTGCCGACACGTGCCAGAGATTGCGGGCGTGCACCGGCGGCCGCGGCAGGTCGATGCGGATCGCATCCAGCGTCTGTTCATTCCAGATACGCGCGATCGACTTGCCGGCGTCGGGGTCGACCGCCGGGTCGCCGTCCGAACAGGCGCCCAGCAGGACTGCCAGCAGAACTTGGATGGCGGCCAAGAAGAACCGGCACGCAATCGATGCGTTCATGCGTATGCCCCTTAAAGTAGCGCCACCGTAACCCAAGCCGCCGCGCGCGGGCTATTCCGGCGGATCGGGCTTGCCGCGCCTCGACTCACCGAAGAACGAAGGCCGCGTTCATCGTGCACCCGCGGCCTCGAGCATGCCGATGATGTCGTCCCGATGGTCTGTTCTGGCGATTCCCAATGCAGTCCTTCCACCGGGCCCCTCGACGTTCGCGTCGGCGCCCGCTCTCAACAGGACCGCGACGACTTCGGTGCTGCCTCGCTGGCTTGCCAGGTAGAGCGGCGTGACGCCGCTGGCCGCCTTCGCGTTGACGTCCGCGCCCGCATCGATCAGCCGTTCCGCGATCTCCGTCTCGTACCGCCAAGCGGCGATCATGAGCGGTGTCCAATCTCCTTTCCAGCCGGTAGTGTCCGCCTCATGCCCCGCCTTGAGGAGCTTCTGAACGGCCCAGACGTTACTGTCCTCGATCGCAATATCAAACTCGTCCGCTAGCGTGACCTTGGGATAGTCCGCCGATACCGGAACGACACTACAGTCCTCCATCAGCGGCCAGCACTGATCCGTCTGATTCCACAGCTCGCCGAAAGTGCGTTCCATGACAGAGCACCGATCGATGACTGCTCCGCTGACCGTCGCGCGCGCTTTCACCTGGGAACGAAAGACGACACCGTTGTCAGAAGGTGATCGACCCTCGATATCACCGAACCCGTCGAAGCGCGCCTGCGCGGGGTCCGTGCATTGTGTGCGCATACGCTTCAATACAGCCGCCATACGTGGGTCCTCGGCCAGGACCGCAGCGGCTGGCTCCGAAAAGCCGAGCGCCTGGATGGCAGTGACGGCGTCCGGGTCCATCAGGCGCGCGTGAGCTTCTGACCAGAGGGCCAGGGGGTCCGCATCGCGGGATTCAGGATGGGATCCCGCTTGAGACCGCTCTTGGCTCACAAGGCCTTGAGGCCCATGCAGCGGCACTGCAAACCTGCCGACCCCATGTCGTGCGATTCGAACTCCGCCGCGTGCGCATCCGTGGCGATCGATGCGGACCTGGCCTTGAGCGAAATTTCCGCTGCCATCCCATTTCCAGCTGTTGCTTCGCTCCAAGAATTCGAATGCCTCACCGTCGCCATCGAATCGAACGCCCAACAGCCGGCGACCAAAAATGGCAGCGGCCAGCGGGCCTTCGGTCTCAGGCTCCGGACTCGACCGCATCGCCGCCGCGACGGTCGGATCATCACTGAAGATGACGACATGGCCCCCTTCACTCGCAGATACGACGGCGTAGTCGAGATCAAGCTCGCCAAAATTTACTTCGCCATAGTGCCCGCGGGCACTGCCTTCGCCACTGCAGCTCATGATGAGGCTCGGCGCGCGCAACAACGGACTCGGAAGCCCGAGCGACACATCACTCTGCAGGTACAGCACGAAGGCGACAACGCCACACAGGATTGCGACACCCGCCCAACCGGGACGCTTGGAAGTGCTGTTTGGCATGGCGACCTCGATGGCAAGCAAGCAGTCTCTAGTGAACCATCAAACCGTGCCAGTGGAGTCGACAGACAGCCTCGGGCGGTGCCGCGGCGCACTTCGTGGGTTCAGTGCGGGCGCTCCAGGAATTGCCTAGGCCCCGCAATATCAGGGCTCAAGCCGAGTCCGTAGATCGTCCGGCACCGTCACGCCCGGGCACACCGACCTGAAGTCGCGATAGGCGTTGCGCGCCAGTTCTGACCTTTGCTCGTCCAGCAGGCGGCGGATCTCGGCCCACCGTTGCTCCGTCGCCGCGCACGGGGATTGGGCCTCGGATGAGATCGCGCTCGCGGCTGCGTCGGCCGCAGATCCTTGTGGTTTGGCCAGGGCTGCGGGCGGAGGAAGCTCGCTTCGAGGTTCGCGCTCGGCCCGTGGCCGGAGCTCGGCTTCGCTTTTCAGGTTCTGGCGCGGGGCCTCCGGCGCCACTTGCACCGGGGGCGGTGCCAGGACGGGTGCCGGTGCGGATTCCGCCTGTTTGCGCTCGATGGCCTGATCTTCTTCGAGGGTGTCGGCGGTGGGCGTCTGCTGTTCGGCAGGCGCGGCGGGGCGCGGCGAGTCCTGCCGTTGACGCTGCGCCGAAGTCTCCGGAATGCCTGTCGGCAGCACGTTCTCGCGCTGCAAATTGATCAGCACGCCAAAGCTCAGCACGACCACCGCGGCGGCGGCGAGCGGAGTGCGCCAGCGGCTGCCACGGCGCGGTACGGCGCGCACAGGCGCGGCGCTCTGCATCTCGCTGCGCGCCATGTCGAGGATGCGCCGGTCCATCTCCGCGGGCGGCTGCGGCGCAGCCGTCTTTCGGTACGCGCGCGACAGCTCGCTCTGCCCGGCTAGATAGGTGTCGAGCAGGCCATCGTCAGGATGGGCGTCGGGCGCTCTGCGTTCAGGGCCAGACATCGCTCAACTCCGATCGCAGTTTGACGAGGGCATAGCGCAGGCGGCTCTTCACGGTTTCGCGGCCGACGCCCAGAGTATCGGCGATCTCCTCCAGGCTCATGCCGCCCTCCTCTTTCAGCAGGAAGGCGGAACGCTGCGGCAATGGCAGGCGCGCCAGCGCATCGAGCAGTCGCCGCGCGGTGCTGGCGGATTCCGCCACGGCGTCGGGACGCTCGGCCACCGGTGCCGGTGGCTCCTCGCTGTCGTCGAGCGACACGGTCGGATGCGCCTGGCGGAAATGGTCGATCAACTTGTTGTGGGCGATGCGATAGAGCCAGGTTGTGAACTTCGCCTGCGCTTCGTAGCGGGCGCGGGCGCCGATCACGGCCGCCCAGGATTCCTGGAACAGCTCAGCCGCGACCGCCTCCTGCGGCACCGAGCGCAGGAAATAGCGATAGAGCGGATCCCGGTGGCGCCGATACAGACTCTCGAACGCCGCCAGGTCTCCACTCCGGTACCGCATCATCAGGCTCTCGTCGGTCGGCGGAGCGGAAGCTTCCGGCTCCGCCGACCCAGCATGTCGATTCAGTCGCCCCTCTCCCCCGTGTGCGCAACGACGGACAGGCCATCCGCGAGCTTGACCAGCTGCAGGAACTCACCGGCGTAACCATAGCGGTCCTCGCCGCGCGCGTCCCGCGCCAGTCGCTCGACGTCAGCGTAGCCGAAGTGCTCCGTGTACGGTCCTTTGCGCAGCAGCTGGCCGAAGGCGGAGACGGCCGCCGCGAGCCGCCAGCTCTCGCTCGGCTGTCCACGCACGATGTCCGCGGTGCGCAGGACGCGCTCGATCAGGTGGCTCGACGCGTCCATGCCCTCGTCCGGCTTCTTGTAGCGCAGTCGCACGTGGGCCAGCTCCGTGCTCGTGCCCACGGCAGGCTTCCCGGCCTGGTAACGCAGCGGCTCGACGCGCTCACCGCCGCCGCCGGTCAGCGCAACTTCGTACAGCGCGGTGACGGTGTGGCCGGCGCCGATGTCGCCGGCGTCGATCTTGTCGTTGGCGAAATCCTCGCGCCGCAGCATGCGGTTTTCGTAGCCGATCAGCCGGTATTCGGCGACCAATGCCGGATTGAACTCAACCTGGATCTTCACGTCGCGGGCAATGGTCTGCAACGTGGCGTCGCGCTGGTCGACGAGCACCTTCTGCGCTTCGCTGAGCGAATCGATGTAGGCGTGATTGCCGTCCCCGGCGTCGGCGAGCTGTTCCATCAGCTGGTCGTTGTAGTTGCCGGCGCCGAAGCCCAGTGTGGTCAGCGCGACACCGCTCTTGCGCTGTTCCTTGACCAGGTCGAGCAGATCCTCGAAGCGCGTGACGCCGACGTTGAAGTCGCCGTCTGTGGCGAGGATGACGCGGTTGTTGCCGTTGCGGATGAATCCCTGGCGCGCCATCGCGTAGGCGGCGTGAATGCCTTCACCGCCATTGGTCGAACCGCCGGCCTGCAGGCGATCCAGCGCCGCCTCGATCTTCGCCGCGTCGTTGCCAGGCGTGGGCTCCAGCACCACGCCGGAGCTGCCGGCGTAGACCACCAGGCTCACCCGATCCTGCGTGCCGAGCTGGCGCGTCAGCAGCTTGAGCGAAGACTTCACCAGCGGCAGCTTGTTCGGCTCCGCCATCGAGCCGGAGACGTCGAGCAGAAACACCAGGTTCGACGCACGTGCAGTGGTCTGCGGCTTCCAGCCCTGGATGCCGATGCGCAGCAGCAGGGTCTTCGCGTTCCACGGCGTCGGCGCGACTTCGGTGTGAATGCCGAACGGCGTGTTGGTGCTGCGCGGCGCGGCGTAGGCGTAATCGAAGTAGTTGATCAGCTCCTCGACCCGCACCGCGTCCGCCGGCGGCAGCTGCCCGACCTTGAGGAAGCGGCGGACGTTGGCATAGCTGCCGGTATCGACATCGACACTGAAGGTCGACACCGGCGCCTCGGCGACGCGCTGCAGGGGGTTGGACTCGACATGCGCGTATTGCTCGCGATTCTCGTCCGGGATCTGGAAGCAGCACCCCGGCGGCAGACGCATGGATTCGGCGGCCGGTGCAGCAGCCGCCATGCCGGCCAGATTCGCGCGCTCGCGCCGCGACTCCGCCGCACTCTGATCGGCACTCGCTTGATACCCCAGAGCCTTGAGCTCCTGCGGCGTGGCCGGCGAACCATCGGATTCCTGCTCGATGGCCGGTGGGGTCGTCTGCTGTGCGTCGTCTACACGCGGCGTGCCGGTGCATGCCACCGCGAGCAGCAACGAGAGCAGGAGTCCGGCGAAGAAGGTCTTGTGCATGGCGATATCCGCAGTGGGGGTATCGCTATAAACGGACCTCGCGCCGAAAAGGGGTTAAATCCCCGGAGAACTCAGACCGCCGGCAACACCGCCCACGCCGCCTTCAGCGCCAGCGCCAGCAGCACCAGCGAGGAGATCGCGAACAGCAGGAAGCGGATCTCGATCTTGTTGACCATCGCCTGGAACAGGCTGTGGACGACGCGCAGGCCGACATAGCCCCAGGCCAGTGCGAGACTCGATGCGGAGCTGTCGCCGACGAAGGCCAGCACCAGTACGGTGGGATAGAAGATCGTCGGCTGCTCGAACAGGTGGTTGTAGTTGTCCGCCTTCCAGCGCACCGATGGCGGCAGCGTCGCCATCTGCTCGCCGCGCGGCGCGGTGGGATCGAGCTTCATCTTCGCCGTGCGGATCGCCGGGATGCGCGTGAAATACATCCAGAACCACATCACGAAGGTCCACAGCACCAGGGCCATGGCGGGTGCGAGCAGGGGGCTGGTGGCGGGCACGGGGTCACTCCTTTGGGCGTTACCGCATCATAGCGGTCCGATGCGCGCCCTATCTGTGATCGTGCTTGCGTGTCATCGGACCGCGTTGCCGGCCTGTCTGGAGTTTCTGTGCGGCGGCCCGCGTCGCCTCGGCGACCACCCACTCGACGAATGCCTGGACTTCCGGGCGCGCCGCGGCGGCGGGCTCGGGGATGACGAAGAAGGCGCGCGTGGCCTGCGGCAGTGCCCGCTTGCCGTCGCTGCCGGCGAACGGCGCGATCAGCCGGTGATTCTCGATCAGATGAGCCAGCAGAGGCAGGCGCCCGAGCGCGACGCCCTGCCCATCCAACGCCGCCTGGATCATCTGGTCGTAGAGCGAAAAATGCAGATCTCCCGTCGGCTTCAAGTCGACCAGGCCGTGCGACTCGAGCCAGGTCGCCCATTCGAGCCACGGCGAGACGTCGACCATGTCGTCGTGCAGCAAGGTGTGATGCCGCAGATCCTCGGGACTGCGCAGCGGCCGCGCGCGATCCCTCAGAAGCTTTGGACTGCACATCGGCACGACTTCCTCGCCGAACAGCTTGCGCGCATGCGGCGGCGCACGGTCCGGGCTGCAGTAGCGGATGGCGACGTCCATGCGTTCGCGCGACAGATCGACGACGCGGTTATCCGCGGCAATGCGCACATCCGCGAGCGGATGCTGCGCGCGAAACTGCGGCAGCCGCGGCACCAGCCACAGCGACGCGAACGATACGACCGTCGTGACCGTCAGCGTGCGCGGCGACTTCAGCCCGCGGATGCGGCGCGTGGTCTGCTCGATCGAGCGCAGGGCATCAGCCGTGCTCCGCTGCAGCAGTTGACCCGCCTCGGTCAGCAGCAGCTCGCGATGGCGACGCTCGAACAGCGGCACGCCCAGCTGCTGCTCCAGCGCCTGCACCTGGCGACTGATCGCTGATTGCGTCAGGTGCATTTCGGCCGCCGCCTTGGTGAACGACAGGTGCCGGGCCGCGGCTTCGAAGCCGATCAGCAGGTCCAGCTGGGGAACGGCGGGCCGCGTCATTTTGCATTCCGTCAGCGCATGCAAGGAATGCAAAGATATCGTTTGAGACCCGTAGAGTCCAGGAGGATCATTCGTTCCGCACAAGGGTCATGGCTTCGTCATTCGCATGAGTTATGCGCATGACAAGTCATCATCCTGCCGACTTGACACCTTCGACCGGAGCAAAAAAATGAACGCTCGAATCGCCGCCCTGATCGTCACCCCCGCCCTGGTTCTCGGCTCGGCCGACGCGAACATCGCGCGCGCCGATGACGCTTCGCAGTTGCGCGCAACCGACGTCGGCCCGGTCATCGGACAACAGGGCAACGACGCCTTGCATCGCATCCGCATCGAACTGGCCTCGACTCTGCACCGGAGACTGGCGCTGCCGGCACTGCCGGCACTCGTCGACACCGGCCGCAACGGGCTGGCCTCCGGGTCTGCGGACCCGGCCGTCCGCATCAGTTTCAACCCTTGAACGTCGACAAGCCGAAGTCGCCGAATGGCTCATCGCGCTCGCGTACGGCCTGCTTGAAGCCGGCCGTCGCGGCGCGCTGCTGGAAGGCATAGCCCTCCTGGGTGTGGCGGGTGACGCCGTCGAAGAACGTGCCGAGGATCTGTGTCGTGTGCAGGCCCTGCTGCATGATCGACTGGTTGACCAGCAGCTTCATCATCACCAGCTGATTGATCGGCATGCGCGCAATGCGCCCGAGCAGGATCTCGAAGCGCTCGTCGAGTTGGTCCTTGGGCGCGGACTCGATCGCCAGGCCCCATTCCTGCGCTTCCTTGCCCGATAGACAATCGCCGGTGAACAGCAGGCGTTTGGCCTTCTCCGGACCGAGGCGGTGGAACCAGATCGAAGTCGTCGGCGAGCCCCAGACGCGCGCTGGCGGATAGCCGATCTTGGCATCGTCCGCGATCACCAGCAGGTCCGAGCACAGCGCCATGTCGGTGCCGCCGGCGACGCAGAAGCCGTGCACCTTGCACACCACCGGCTTTTCGCTGTGGAACAGGCTCATGAAGCCCTTCACGTTGCGGCTCATCATCGCGTAGTCGAGCACCGGGTCCCAGACCCCGCGTGGGTCGTGGTTGCGCATCTGCACGCGCGGATCCAGCGGCGAGCCGGGCGGATAGGTCGGATCCTCGTTGGCCAGCGTCATCTTCTCGGCGCTGTCGACGAGGTCGTAGCCGCCGCAGAAGCCGGTGCCATTGCCGGAGAGCGCAATCACGTGCACGGCCGGATCGAGATTCGCGCGTTCCACGCATGCGGTCAGCTCGCGCGGCATATCCATGGTGATGCCGTTGCCGCGCTCGGGGCGGTTGAGCGTGACGCGAGCGATGCGGCCAGTGACGGCGTAGGTCATGTTGTTGAGTGTGTCCATCGATGCTCTCCTTGAAATCCCCCTCTCCCTCCGCCCCGCGGGGGGAGAGGGGATAACTATTTTCCGTGCCGGCCCTCACCCTGCGTAAACCGCGTCGCGCCGGCGACGGTCTCGCCGGAGCGCAGCGTGGCGAGTCCATGGCGGAACTCGTTGGCGATCGCCTCGGCCTCCGGCAGATTCCACTGCTCGTAGGCGCTGCGGCGGTCGTTGCGCATGCAGGCCTGCGGATGCGCGGCGATCTGCAGCGCCAGCTTCCCGGCCTCGGCCAGCGCCTGTCCCCTGGGCACGACGCGGTTGGCAAGGCCGATGCTCCACGCCTCCTGCGCGTCCACCGGACGGCCGGTGAGAATCAGGTCGAGCGCGCGACTCATGCCGATCAGGCGCGGCAGGCGCACCGTGCCGCCGTCGATCAGCGGCACGCCGAAGCGGCGGCAGAACACGCCAAAGGTCGCGGTCTCGTCGACCACGCGCAGGTCGCACCAGCACGCGAGTTCGAGGCCGCCGGCGACGCAGTAGCCGGAGACCGCTGCGATCACCGGCTTGGATAGCTGCATGCGCGACGGCCCCATCGGCCCGTCGCCCTCGGCGTCGATGCGATTGGTGCGTGCCGCCCCGCCGCCGGCCACCGCCTTGAGATCCGCGCCGGCGCAGAAATGCCCGCCGGCACCGGTGAGGATCGCCACCTGAAGTTCGTCGTCCGACTCGAAGCTGCGGAAGGCCTGGGCGAGGGCCGCTGCGGTCGGGCCGTCGACGGCGTTGCGCGCGTGCGGGCGATCGATGGTGACGATCAGCAGGGGCGCGCGGCGCTCGACCCGGACCGGCGGATGCTCGTTGGTCATGATTATTCCGACGTTGTTACGTGATTTGACGATCATACGCCCGTCTCTGTAATGTGACGAACTATTACAACGTGCGCTTTTTCATGTAATGCCCCCGAAGGCGCGGAACCTGATTCTCGACCTGCTGCTCGCCTCCGAGGGCGAGGCGCTGTCGGCACGCGAACTGATCGCCGGCTGCGGGCTGTTTCACATCAGCGAGAACACCGTGCGCGTGGCGCTGGCGCGGCTGTCGGCGGAAGGCCTGATCGAGGCCGTCGAGCGCGGCAGCTACCAGCTCAGCGGCCGCGCGCACGATCTCGCCGGCGACGTTGCCACCTGGCGCACGCGCGAGCAACGCCTGCGGCCGTGGCAGGGGCACTACCTCGCCGTGCACACCGGCGCCCTGCCGCGCAGCGACCGCGGCGCTCTGCGCCGCCGGCAACGCGCGCTCGACATGCTCGGATTCCGCGAAGCCGAACGCGGCCTGCATGTGCGTCCGGACAACATCGAGAACGGCGTCGCAACCGTGCGCCAGCGCCTGTACACCGTCGGCCTCGAATCCAGCGCCAGCGTGTTCGTCGCCCACGGCTTCGATCCGGCGCACGAGGCGCGCATCCGTGCGCTGTGGGACGGCAAGGCGCTGAACGCCCTGTATCGCAAGCAGCGCGCGAAACTGGACGCCTGGATGGCGCGCGCACCGTCGCTGGATACCGACGTCGCCGCGCGCGAGGCCTTCGTGCTCGGCAGCCAGGCGATCCGCGCCGTCGTGTTCGATCCGCTGCTGCCCGAGCCCTTCGTCGACACAACGGCGCGCCATGCCTTCGTCGACACCGTGCGCCGCTTCGACCGCGTCGGCCAAGCCATCTGGCGCCAGGGCCGCATCGAGGCGCTGACGCCCGAACCGACGACCGCGCGCCGCGCGCGCGCTCATTGATGTGCATTGGCGATCCGGAGATCCACATGCAAGCGCAGCGCCGACTCAAGGACCTGTTCACGCGCGAGGAGATCGCGCAGCTCACGACGCGCTCAGATGCGCGCGGCCTGTGGGCGCTGCTATGGGTCTGGGCCGCCATCGCCGCGTGCTTCGCGGCGCTCGCGCGCTGGCCGCATCCGCTGAGCTTCGTGATCGTCGTGTTTGTGCTTGGCGGCCGCCAGCTGGCGCTGGCGATCCTGTCGCACGAGGCTTCTCACCGCACGCTGTTCCGCAGCGGCCGGCTCAACGACACGCTCGGCGACTGGTTCGCCGCGCGCCTGATCTGGAATGACGTGCCGCGCTACCGCGCACACCACATGCGCCACCACGCGCACACCGGCAGCCCGCGCGACCCCGACTTGAGCCTGGTCACACCGTTTCCGACGACGCGACGCTCGCTGATCAAGAAGTGCCTGCGCGATCTCAGCGGCCAGACCGGCGTCCGGCGCATCGCCGCGCAGTTCCTGATGGATATCGGCGTGTTCA